>DAVZHW010000001.1:0-6965 GCA_052273625.1 Candidatus Fimenecus sp.
GCCGCCGTCACTTCGTTCCGCTTGTGCTGCCGCACAAGTAATTTATGATATAATATCCGACGGGTTAAATTATTATGAAAAGGGAGAGCAGAGGTCTTAAAAACCCGACCTTTGCAAATTTGTTATGACACAGCTTATTGAAGCGGTGTACAAATTCTTGTGGGGAGATTTGTTCACCATCCATTTGACAAATACAACGATAGGTATTCCCCTGCTTGTTGTCCTGTTAATTCCGGCAGGCTTATTTTTTACTGTCAGAACGAAGTTTATGCCGATTAGAAAATTCCCCCAAATGATTAGGGCACTCGGCGATAAAAACGATGACAACAGCAGCCTTTCGACATTTCAGACTTTGATTGTTTCCACCGCTACAAGAGTAGGTATGGGAAACTTAGTAGGCGTTGTTGCCGCAATTTCCGTAGGCGGTGCAGGCGCTGTTTTCTGGATGTGGGTTTCCGCATTCCTCGGCGCTTCAACTGCTTATGTTGAGGGCGCACTCGCTCAACTTCACAAGAAAAAAGACCCGCTTTACGGCGGTTATCACGGCGGTCCCGCTTATTACATACACGATTTCGTCGAAGAAAAGAGAAAGAAAAAAATCAACAAATCGGTTCTCGCTGTTTTATTCGCAATTTTCGGTCTTATCTGTTGGTGCGGTATAAGTCAGGTTATCAGCAACTCGGTTTCGTCATCTTTTGAGAACGCTTTTTCAATCCCACCGCTTTATACGACAATCGTCATTGTTATACTTGCGGCGGTAATCGTTCTTCGTAAAAACGCAACCGTTAAAATTCTCGATATTATCGTTCCGATTATGGCTGTGCTTTACTTTGTAATCACGCTTTTCATTATCGGTAAAAACATAACTCTTATGCCGTCGGTATTCTCAAGAATATTCCAAGAGGCATTCGGCATAAAGCAGATTGCGGGCGGTGGCTTCGGTGCGGTTCTTATGAACGGTATTAAAAGAGGCTTGTTCTCAAACGAAGCAGGCTCGGGCTCTGCTCCTTGTGCGGCGGCTGCGGCAGAGGGCAAAAAGCCCGAAACAGTCGGTATGGTACAAGCTCTCGGCGTTATAATCGACACTATGGTTATCTGCACCTGTACGGCAATGATTATGTTGCTCGTTCCGAGAGAATTGACGGACGGCTTGCAGGGTATGCAGTTACTCCAGACCGCTATGCAGTACCATTTAGGCTATGCGGGAACAATATTCATTGCGGTAATTCTTTTCTTGTTCAGCTTCTCGACCTTCCTCGGAATACTTTTCTACGCCCGTTCAAATGTTGCGTACATTTTCGGAAACAACTGGACAAGCCAGACCGTTTATAAAATCATTGCTCTTGTAATGCTCTTTATCGGCGGTTTGCAGGAGTACACGGTCGTTTGGGATCTCGGCGATGTGGGTATAGGCCTTATGACGATTATAAACCTCATTATCCTCGTTCCAATGTCAAAGGAAGCAATCGCTATCCTTGATAAGAAGAAGGATAAGTAATTTTCGGAAAAGAAAAACATAAAATTGTAAAGCAAAAGTAAATGTTACCTAACGACGCAAAACAAGCAAAAAGCAGCCCTTACACAAGGGTTGCTTTTTTGTGTGTAATATAGTGTGTTGCGTGAATGGTTGGGCAGAGCAACGGTAGATTTAGTGCGATACTCCAAGCCGCATTTACAAAATCGGGCACCGCAAGAGGGCAAAGCAGTCATTTTTCAATTTTGAAAAATGACTGTGGGAGTTTTTATGATTTAATGTAATCTATTTTAACTCCTTCAGTTTCGCTACACTCAACAGCTCCCTCGGGGAGGGAGCGAAACTTCTCGGATAATTTTATACGAAATAACGACGGGAGCGAGCCCTCGCCCTACTCTCAAATTGTGTAATCAGCAAAAACACAGAGAAGCGTCCTCTGTGTTTGTTAATTCTTATTTTTGCTAATTTGAAGTTAAATAAATGTTTAGATTTTTCTCGCAAGGGTTATTTTTATATATACATAAAAAATCTTCTATACGATACATCTCGACATTTTCAAGCCATTTGCATTTTTCAGCAATTTCATTTTTAGCTAATTTGTCTTTTTTGTCGCCCTTTTTAATCAATCCCGCATTTAGTGCTCCGACTTTCGTCCCTGCGTGAAGATACAAAAAATCAGGATGAATATTATAATTCCAACTTACCCGCAACGCAACATCATAAACCGTTAAAGAGCCGATACCTTTAATTTTATACGCATTGAAAAGCTCATAAATTTCATCGAATTTTTTACGGTTTATAACCTCATTTTCAAGGGACAACAGTTTCTTGTAATATGTTTCAAAGCTGTATGTTTTGATATGATATTGATGCGGGTATCTTCTCCCGTTTTCATTGTAAAAAGCGTGATATATGCATTTTTCGTATGTATTGCTTTTTATAAATTCATCTTCTTTGCAGCAGTTCTTTCTATTGCCGCAATGTTTGCTCATTTTATATCCTTTCCTTAACTTAACAAATCTAATTTCAGAACCAACATATCTCAACACCGTTTAAGTATCAATATTTACCCACAAAGCAGGGCGGACAGCACAGCTGTCACCGTGACTGACATAGAGGCCGTTCTCGCTTATGCCGCCGCCAGTACTGACCACGGCGGCATAAGCCTGATTATAGCCGGGCGACCGCAGCCACCACAAGCAGTTATCACTATAGGAGTATTTTGTAGTGCCATTCGCAACTGCATAATCCGTAGGCTCACACTGTCGTGCGCTATCGGAGCTAAAATATTTATTGGCTTCCGTAAAACTAAGCAAGAACACTCGATCCCGCGTTGCATTACCAGGATTGGTGTTGAATCGGGGATTTTTATCTGCCGACACCGTAACAGTAGGAATCATAGCCTTTTCTTTAACAGAAAAAGCGGTATTGATAAAACTGTTATTTAGCCATTCACGAAGTGTGCAGGTTTCCCAAGTAGCATCGGTTTTGCTTGTGTTGTACTGTTTGCAATTTAGAGCATATTTGCTTATCAGTAATGCTTTTCCGTCTTTCACCTCAAGAACGAGCCATTCAATATTCTCTTGACCATTTGAGGTGTTATTATCCTGCTCATATTTGCCAAAGAACACATAGTCTCCCGCTTTTGCGGCTTTAAGCTTCTCAGTCTCGTACTTAAAGTAAATAGAATTTGCTTTAATTGGGCTATCTTTGTATCCGTTTAATGCAATTAAAGCTTCGTACGCTTCGACAACATTCCCAGAATCAATAAGAGATATTGCCTCATTATATTTATTTTCTTTTTCTTTGTTTGTATTATAAGGAATAATTACGAATCTTAACATAATCGCAAACACAATCCAAACAAGAATAAATGATGATGTAAGCACTACTAATTTCTTTAAATTTTTCTTTCTTTTTTCCTCAGCAATACGGAGGTTTTTCGCTATGTGTTTTTCTTTTAAAAGTCTCCTTTCTTCCTCAACTTTCATTTCTTCTACTTTCCTTTGGCAGTCATAAATCTGCTCTTCGGAATCTTTCCAACCCGGAATAGATTTGAAAAAGACAATTGCTTCTTCTAATGATTTAATAATATTTGCGTTTTTTCTTGCAACAGCCGCCTCATAAATGCTGTCCTTTCGGCAGATTTCGGCTTTGTCAAGACATTGTTGAGCAAGTTCGTCTGCATCCTTAAATCCGCCGATAGCCTTAAACTTCTCCGCAACCGCTTTATATGAATTTTCCGTATCGGCGTTATTCATTTCAATTATTGCGTTGTTATAGATTTTTGTCAGTCTTATTTTTTCTGTATTTAATTTGTTTTGCTCGGCAATGTTTTTCAGTGTGCTTTGAAAATCCTTGCTTCCGAACCGCAAAGCCTTTTGATAATTGCCGTTGTTTTCAAATGTCTCCTCACATTCCGCAAGCTGTTCCTGCTTTCTAACTCTTAATTCAGCCATCAGCTTGCCGAGATATGCCTGTGCGTTTTCCGGATCCTGATCTAACACCTTTTCGCAATATTCGTCGGCTTCTTCCCAATTCCCGTCCTCAAGGAACATAAAAGCCCGCTTAAGTAAAGGTGCGGTGTTTGAATTTCCGCCGTTGATGACAACGGTCTCCTTAACCGCCGTTTTCGGCGAACCGACCGAGATAATCTTCTTAATTCCTCTTATCAAGTCCTGCATAAAGCCGAGTTTTGACATATCCTGCGCCTGTAAGTGAGAAAACTCCTCGGGCAGGTCATACGGATCCATATCACGGTAAGCGGGTATGAGTATCTTTTTGCCGTTCGACTGCTTAACAAGCGCCAAATATCTGCTCCATTCGTTTTTAACCCATACAGCATTTAAATATTCCGGCTTTGTGCCGAGCACAACCATAACCTTCGCCGAGTTCAACGCCGCAAATATATACGGTTCATAAGCTGAACCCAATTTATCTTCAAGAGTAATACGGCTGAAGAATACCTTAAAGCCCTCTTGTTTTAACTGATGATAAAGGTCGTTTGCAAGCACGCTGTCCTGTGTTCTTCTGCCGTTGCTGTCGGTTTCCTTGTAGCAAACGAAAACATCAAACGGCTCTTCTTTTTGCGAAATTGCGAGAATTCCCTTTTGAATTTCGTTGATTGCCTTGGCTTCTTCCTCATAAACCTCACGCTGAGCTGCATCCGCATATCGCAGAGCAGACTTGTAGTTATCGTCATCAAAAACAGATGTGAACTGAGCACGGTTGACCGTTGGTATGCGCTTGTGAGATGACGGGTCCTCTACATACTCAATACCGTAACGGCAGAGCACAAGCGACCAATACGCTTCGGCGTCGGTGTTGTCTTCGTTGAGTATCTGCTCATATATCGCCATCGCCTTATCAAAATCGTTATTTCGGCGAAAATGGTTTGCCCTGTCATACAGATTAGCCTTTTTATCGTCATTGAGATGGGGCAAGGTCTGCTTTGTTCCGCAATATTCGCACACAGCAACCGTTTCATTGCCGTTAATTTCTAATGAACCGCCGCACATTTTACATTTAAAAACCGACATATCTTTTCCTCTTTATCCTTTAAGTGCCTTACACTTATTATTTCTTGCCTTTACAAGCACCGTGATTTCATTTGAAATGCTTTCTGCCAAATCGGCATTGTCCGAAGCGACGGCAGATGACAGCTCTGCCATTTTGTCCGCAATTTCCGCTTCTTCATGAGCCAATGTCTCATTCGACATCGGGTCGGAAAAACGCAGCGCTTCATATACCTTTTTGCAAGCCGATTTAACGCTTTCGCTTTTTGCGGAATTCATAAGATTTTGAGCGTCAACTGTTGCAAGCTTAATAAACTGCGTTTTCTCTTTAACCTTTTCGCCGACATCATTGACAATCTCCGCCGCCGCATTTGCTTTGAGTACGGAAATACCCGTAAATGCTAAAATCAAATACTCGATAACGATAATGGCAACAACGGGAACGCTCGGTATAACCATACAAACAGCGCCGATTATCATTGAAATAATCATACCCATAAATGTAATGCTGATTACAGGAATGTTCAAGAACAAACGGTCAAGCTTTTCAGACTTGAAGGAAATTTTTGCACAAACAAGCTGAAGCAACATAGCGATTACACTTGCAATATATGCCGTCCAAAAGTTTGCTGTGTTCTTAAATCCTACGGCAAAAGCCAAAACATTAAAAATTGCAAATAACAATGCCCAAGAAACCGCATAAAACTTAAAATTCTTTTTCATAATTTTCACCCCATTAAAGAATTGTTGAAAGCAACTGATTTTTAAAATTTTCAAATTCTTCGTCGGAAATCATTCCTGAATTTTTCATAATATTAAGTTTTTCAACCTTAGCTTTGAAAACAGCCATATCATCAGTCGGTTGTGATTGTGCAGGCTGTTCCGCAACGGTGTTCATAGCTCCGTTTACGGCATTTCCGACAACCGAGCCTACCGCACCGCCGACACCTGCCATTGTGCCGAGTCCTACGCCCATATTAGTAAACTGTCCGACAGCCTCATTTTTCGCTACCTTTTCAGCAACCTCAAAGCCTCGCTCTTGTTGATATGTATAACCCTCTTGAGCACGCTTTGTTGCCTGTGCCTTTGAGTCGATTACAACCTTTTGCGCTTCGGTTTCGGCATTGATGATTTCTGTCTGTTGACGAAGCTTTGCCTCGACAATATCGGCATATTGTCTGAAGTGAAGTTCCTTGAATTTTTCATATTGTCTGTCGCCGTCGGGCTTTACAATCGTTGTTATAAAAAATCTTTCAAGGCTTATACCGTAATCTGCAAAATCGGGGACAAGGAGATTGCGGATATTCTCTGAAAATGCGGTAAGATTTTCGTCGATTTCAAAAATGTTTATCGCATTAGTTTTCATAACCTGTGCAATGTAGGTTTTAACCCTCGTCATAAGGAAAGCTCTGAAGAACTGCACAAGCTTTTCACGACCTAAATATGTTTCTGTACCGACGAGCTTTAACAACAGCTTTCTGCTGTCCTCTACACGCAAGCTCATTTCACCGCTTGCACCGATTGAAATCGGGAAACCGTATGTCGGCTCAACATATTGAACTTTTGAGTCAGTTCCCCACTTAATTGCCATTTGCTCGGTTTTGTTAATGAAATAAACCTCGCAATGAAACGGAGTTTTACCGCCTGTGGGAATATTGAGAGTTTTTCCGATAAGCGGAATATTCTGTGTTTCAAGCGTATATCGACCTGCGCCGAACAAGTCAAGCGCCTGACCGTTCATGAAAAATATTGCTTCTTGGTTTTCGTGGACAATAAGCTGTGTGAGAGTGTTGAAATCCTCGCACGGATGCTTCCAAATGAATGTGGTGTTGTCACCTTCGTATTTAATGATGTCTGCGATTTTGTTCATGTATAGTTCCCCCAATAATAAAAAATCCACAGGGCAGACTTGCCCTGTGGTCAAATATAGCAATTATTGAATTTTATGCAGAATGAATCAAGGCATAAATGCCCTT
>DAVZHW010000001.1:7065-218265 GCA_052273625.1 Candidatus Fimenecus sp.
GCTTGCTTGCTTGCTTGCTTGCTTGCTTGCTTGCTTGCTTGCTTGCTTGCTTGCTTGCTAACAGAATTTTCATCCTTTTGCACCCCTTTGTCAATATATATTAAAATATTAACATAGATTTTTACAAATTTCAACATTATAAGTGCTTTTTGCTTAGCAGAACGAAAACGGTTATAAAAATTTGATTTTCTGGCGACTTTTGCGGAGTTTCGTACAACTGCAAGGGCTGTGCCTGCGGAATTTTTGCAAAATTTTTTCTTTTAAGTTCATTTTCATTGAAATCATACGGATAATAAGTAGAATATATATTCAAAAGTCAAGTTGACAATGCAAAAATATTTCTGTATTGTTTACTTAAATATGTTTTAGGAGGTGCGCTGTATTATTTATTGAGGCTTTGGAAAGTCAATCGGCAAATAAATAATGTCCCTTTTTGCAAGTCCACCGTTTGATTTTAATTAAACGGTGGATTTTTATTTGTTTCATCGTAAATTTTTATGCGTATTTTTATGATTGAAAAATTCGAAATGTGCAAAAGTGAGCATTTGCAGTTTGATATTATTGCACATTTAACAACAAAAAAGGCGAGTTATAAGCACAAGTGCAAAGGTGTCTGTTAGTGAAAATCAACTAAAAGTTGACTCTGTGCGGATTTTTTTGGCTTTTTTACTTTATAGTTGACGATTACTGTGGTAATATAGTAGAAAAGGGGTTGATTTTTTGGAAAAGTTTAATTTTAATATGATTAAAGAGCTTCGTCTAAAGAACGGAATGACTCAAAAAACGCTGAGCCAACAGCTTGGCATAAGCAACCGTGCGGTTTCAAAGTGGGAAAGCGGACTTTCGCAACCGTCTGCATCACATATTTTCAGACTTGCGGAAATATTCAATGTTCCTATGGATGCTTTCTATGAGCGTTCACAGACTGTTGCGGTAAAACCCGAACCTACCGGTATGCTTTCCGTTACCGATATTTACAAAATCGGCAGAGGCCCGTCAAGCTCGCACACAATCGGTCCCGAAAGAGCGTGTGAAATTATCAAAGAGAGAAACAAGCAAGCCGATTATTTCAAAGTCGTTTTGTACGGCTCACTCGCAAAGACGGGTAAGGGACACGGAACAGACACGGTTATTCGCAAGACTCTCGCACCCGTGAAATGTGATGTTTGCTTTGATTTTTCACAAAACGACCTCCCCCACCCCAACACAATGCTTTTTACCGCCTACAAGGACGGAAAGGAGCTTAGCTCAAAAAGAGTTTTCAGCGTCGGCGGTGGTGATATAGTTTTTGAAAACGAGCCTATTTCACAAAAAAGTATGGTTTACCGACACACAAAATTCAATGAAATTGCGGAATGTTGTCAGGCGAGACAAATGCGCCTTTGGGAATATGTCGAAGAAAACGAGGGCGGCGGCTTCGAGGAATATATGAAAACCGTATGGGAAACGATGAAGCAATCTATCCAAAACGGATTGAATGACGAAGGAATTTTGCCGGGCGGGCTCAATATTCAGAAAAAAGCTAAAACGCTTTACAATAATCAGCACATAGACGAAAAAGCCGAGACAAGAGAGAACAGAATAGTTTGTTCTTATGCCTTTGCAATCGGTGAGCAAAACGCTTCGGGTGAAACGATAGTTACTGCCCCCACTTGCGGTGCGGCGGGAGTTTTGCCTGCGGTTTTGTATTATCAGCAGAGGAAAAACGGCTTTAGCGACGCACAGATTATCAAGGCTCTTATGACAGCCGGACTTATCGGCAACCTCATTAAGACAAATGCGTCTATATCGGGTGCGGAATGTGGTTGCCAGGCAGAAATCGGAAGTGCTTGCGCTATGGCGTCTGCGGCATTGTCAGAGCTTTTTGAACTCAGCATTGACAAAATTGAATATGCGGCAGAAATTGCTATTGAGCACCATTTAGGTCTTACCTGCGATCCGATTTGCGGACTTGTTCAAATTCCGTGCATTGAGCGTAACGCAGTTGCGGCAATGAGGGCAATAAACGCCGTAAACCTTTCAAGCTTTCTTTGGAACACAAGAAAAATCTCGCTCGACAACGTAATCCGTACAATGAAAGAAACAGGACTTGACTTGTCATCGGAATACAAAGAAACCTCCGAGGGCGGACTTGCAAAAATCAAATTAAAATAAACACAAGGGCAATATTTTGTAGAATATTGCCCTTTTCTTTTGGAAACTTTTTCCGTCATTTTTTGAAATGTTCATTTCAAGTTCATTATTATACAGTATAATTACATCATTGTTGAAAATATAAAAATTATATCAAAGAGGTGACCGAATGACTGATCGCCGTATCAAAAACAAATATATTATGATTTGCGAAAAGCTCTCGGAATCAGCAAAAAGTGTAATTCCGATTGTCGCTGTTGTCCTTGTGCTTTCGCTTACAATTGCACCCATACCAACAGACCTTATGCTGAGTTTTCTTCTCGGTACATTGTTTCTTGTTCTCGGTATGGGGCTTTTTTCTCTCGGCGCAGAAATGTCTATGACGCCTATCGGCAGTAAAATAGGGACTTCGCTTACCGCCACTAAAAATTTACCGCTGATATTGATTGTCAGCTTCGCTTTGGGATTTGCCGTAACCGTTGCCGAGCCTGATTTACAAGTTCTCGCTCAAACAGTTCCGCACATTCCAAATAAAGTTTTGATTGTTACCGTCGGCGCAGGTGTCGGATTTTTTCTTGCATTGTGTATGTTGAGAATTCTCACGGGAGCAAAGCTTCGTTGGTTTTTAATCGCCTGCTATACAGTTGTATTTGCCTTGGCATTTTTCACCGACAAAGATTTTCTCGGTATCGCCTTTGACTCGGGCGGTGTTACAACAGGCCCTATGACAGTTCCGTTTATCCTCGCATTCGGCGTGGGTGTTGCTCACTCACGAAGCGACAAAGATGCAGAAGCGGACAGCTTCGGTCTTGTCGCCCTTTGCTCAATAGGCCCTATTTTATCGGTCTTATTGCTCGGATTGTTCAGCTCGGGTGCAGACGCAACGGCAGAGTTTTCAACCGCTGTTTATGATAACACCGTACATATCGGGCAGGCGTATTTATCGGAAATACCGCATTGTTTTTCAGAGGTTTCCCTCGCTCTGTTACCGATATTCGCAATTTTCTTATTGTTCCAGATTTTCTCGTTAAAGCTTTCAAAAAGAAAATTCGCAAAAATAATAATCGGCATACTCTACACTTATGTCGGTCTTGTTTTCTTCTTAACAGGCGTAAATGTAGGCTTCTCCTCGCTCGGTGCGGTGCTTGGAATCACCCTTGCAAACGGAAAGCTTAAATATCTTGTAGTACCTATTGCCGCTATTCTCGGTTGGTTTGTTATTTCCGCAGAGCCTGCCGTAGCCGTTCTTGAAAAGCAAATTGAAGAAGTCAGCGCAGGTGCAATCTCGGGTAAAAGCATTAAAATCGGACTTTCTGTTGCAATTTCTTTGGCAATGGCAATTTCGACGCTTCGTGTTATAACAGGAATTTCGCTTATGTGGTTCCTCGTTCCCGGATATGTAATTTCGCTTTTGCTTTCGTTCTTTGTTCCCGATATTTATACGGCTATCGCCTTTGACTCGGGCGGTGTTGCCTCAGGTCCCATGACGGCGACCTTTATGCTTCAGTTTATAATCGGCGTATGCAGTGCTTTCGGCGGAAATATTCTTCGTGACGCATTCGGACTTGTGGCTTTGGTTGCGATGATGCCTTTGCTCACAATTCAAGCTATCGGCTTTATTTCCGAGCGCAGGAGAAAAGAAGAAAATGTTTTAGTTCCCGAAGCATACGACGACCTTGATATTATCGAATTTTGGGAGGAGGCGTAGTTTTGCAATACATAATATCCGTAGTTTCTCCGGACGATATAAAAGAGCTTTCTGAAATACACAAGCAAATGGACATTCCTGTTTTCTTAACTTTTTTCGGTCATGGAACGGCTGTTCAAAGTATGCTTGATTTGTTGGGCATTGACTCAAATGAGCGACGCATAGTAATCGCCGTTGCAAATTCAGAAAAAGCGGAGAATTTGATAAAAGAAATAAAGCGTCGCCTCTATATAGGCGTACCCGGTCACGGTATAGTTATTTCCGTGCCGATAAAAAGTATAGGCGGAGGTAAAAGTATGAGCATTTTAAGTGAAGGCAAAATACCTAAAAAAGAACTTCCAAAAGTAAGTGCAAATTATGAATTGATTGTAGCCGTCGCAAACGAGGGCAGAACAGATACGGTGATGAACGCTGCTCGTTCGGCAGGTGCGGCAGGCGGAACGGTAATACACGGAAAAGGTACCGCTTCCGAAGAAGCTGCGCACTTTTTCAACATTTCAATAGCAAGCGAAAAAGAAATGATTTTTATCGTTTCCAAAAAAGAGCAGAAAGCCGAAATAATGCGTTCCGTTCTTGAAAAAGCAGGTCCGGGTACAGAGGCAGGAGCCGTTCTTTTCTCCCTTCCCATAACCTCGGTTGAAGGCTTCGGACTGTTTGAGGACTAAAACGAGCCTGTTATCTTTTCTTGTATAGCACAAGCTCGGGATTTTCCCCGTTTTCTTCGTAAGTACAGACTAAAATAAAGTCCATATTTGCAAGCACTCCAAAGCATCTGTCTGTACCAAACTCACATTCAAGCTGATTTCCGAGATATGTTGCGTTATCGTCTAAGACCTTCACGGTTTGCCCGTTTGGAAGTCTGTATTCCAAATTAACATATTTCCCCACAAGCGAATTAAGCCTTGTAATTTTGGGCATACCGTCAATATTAAGAGCGTTTATTTCGTCAATCAGCGTGCGCTTGAACAGCTCAAGCTCTCCGTTATCACTGAGCTCTTCATATCGCTGCCAATAGTTAAGCGTGGGAAGCGTCTTTTGCAAATATGAGCGTATTTCATCTTCGGTATGAGCTTCGTTTGCCATATTTTTTACACAAACCTCTATCAGCTCATTCATATCGCTGTACATATATTTGCCGTCGGCATAGCACCATTTACAATAATCCTCGTTCAAAAGCCCGTCCTTTTCCCTGCTGACAATGCTGTCCTCCAACGGCATACCGCAGCATTGGCAAATCAGCTGTCTCGGAGAGCCGAGCAAGGTGTTGATTGAAACATTGTATAGCCTCGAAAGCAGCTTGAGCGTTTCCGTATTCGGCACTGTTTCTCCGTTTTCCCAACGTGATACCGCTTGACGTGTTACGAACAGTTTTTGTGCAAGCTCATCCTGCGAAAAGCCTGCTTTTGTTCTTAAATTAAGCAATACATCCTTTGTCTGCATTTAATCACCATAGCCTTTCAGTCAACAAACAGTTTATTAAAAATCACCGTTTAGCCTGTTCAGGCAACAAATTAAAAATTACCGTCCTTGATAACATTATAAATCAATCGCCCATATTAAACAAGCAACTGACTGTTGCTTGTTTTTTATATGCCACGCAGTTAAAATTAACAAAAAAAATACTTTTCTGACAAGCTTGTATGGTGGAAAAAATTTTTTGTTGATATTATAATTATAACAAAGATAAGGAGGCAGACAAAATGTTAGCGGATAATTTGGTCATTCTCAGAAATATTAAAGGGTTAACGCAAGAAGCCGTCGCCGAAGCCATAGGGATTTCCCGTCAATCTTATTCAAAATGGGAGCAAGGCGAAACAATTCCCGATGTGGACAAATGCGATAAATTAGCAAAATTCTACGGCGTTACTATTGACTCCCTTGTAAATCAATCAGATAAAATCGGAAGTGTGAAAATTGCACCTGCGCCCATAGGCAAGCACATTTGGGGAACGGTTACAATCGGCACCAAAGGTCAAATTGTCATTCCGAAGGCGGCAAGAGACACCTTTAACCTGAAGGACGGCGACAGAATTGTCGTTCTCGGAGACGAAAAAGAGGGAATTGCGCTTGTTAAGGCAGAGGTATTTGAAGAAAAAATACAGGAAGCGTTAAAATTAAGTCAACAAGCATTATTTGAATAATAAAAGGAGACGATATTATGAAATGCCCTAAATGCGGAAAAGAAATGCGAGACGGTTATCTGTTTTGCAGTAAAGACGGTGCGTTTAGCTTTGCAAACGAAGTGCCGAGAGTTTTTGAAAACGCTAAAAATGCCGACGGCTTCGTTAAAATAACCGATATTAAACCAAGCCACCGCACCAAAATTCCGGCTTCGATATGCGAGGCTTGCAAAACCGTTATGTTCGATTATTAAGGAATAACTCCGCATAAAAAGCTTAACCCCCGATACGTTTTGCATATCGGGGGTTATATCTTGCTGTATTGATTTTAGCTTTAATCAGTCGTCATCTTTTTTGCCTAATATGCTCGACCAGTCTACAAGAATGTTTTCATTGTAGAAGTTGCTGCGCTTTTCAAGCTCGGCGTTAACGAAGTCCGTTCCGTCACGCTCAAAGAGAGTCGGAGTATCAGAGAAAAGGTTTGTACCTATTCCGACCTTATCTCCGTCAAATTCAACACCGATGCTTGCGAGCATTGTCGGGAGCATATCGAAGGTTGCCCACTCACGATTGTGGAAGCGATGCTCGGGAGCAGCTGCACATTTCGGCGCCGGATTAAGAATGAGGTTGAAGCAGGTACGTCTGTAATTCGGGTCGAAATCCCTGAAGAACGCCTGATCCATGCTCAAATGGTCGCCGTTGATAACGATTGTTGTGTTCTCATAGAACGGCTGGCTCTGAATCCAACGGATAAACTTAGCAGCCTCTGCCTGACTGTAGAAAATTGCGTTTGCATAGGGCTTTTCAAACGGTGCGGTTGCCTTTTCCGAAAGATAACCGTCGGGGAAATGCGTATCAGCCGTCTCCATTACGAAGTAGAAAGGCTTGTCCTCATTTGCAAGACGGGTAAGCTCGTCCTTTGCAAATTCGTAGAGCTTATCATCCTCATAGCCCCACCATACATAGTAGTCCTCAGGAATCATACCGTTGTCGTGCGCATATTTCCAGTCCATTATTTTATAGTCGCCGTGCTGACGGAACAAATATTCAAGTCCGCCGAAAGCAGCCTCTGCACCGAACATAACAGTCTGATTATAGCCCTGCTCCTTCAAAATATCGCCGAGTGTGGTAGCGCCGGGCAGGAAGTTGTCGGCAGAGCCGTAAGAGTTCGGGCTTGCGGGAACCTTCATAGGCAAGCCGCTGCACATATTAACCATTGACGCTATCGACCAGTTAGCACCCGTTGAGTTGGGGTTACCGCCGAAGCCCTCGGGAAGATCCGAGAAGTTATAGCCCTCTCTTGAGAGCTTTTCAAGCTCGGGCATAAGGTTTACGTCCATATATCCGCCGAGCTCCTTTGAGAAATAGGAGTTTTCCATAGACTCAAGGTAAATGTGAATAAGGTTACGCTTCTTCTCGGGGAAGGTCATATTTATCTTGTTGGGATCGGCGAAATTTTCCTCAATATACGGAGATTCGTCCATATATGCCGTGTAGAGCTTTTTAAGTGAAAGCTTTTCAACGCCGAACATAATTCCGCTTGCAAGCATAAGAATTGAAAGGAAAAGCGCTGCAAGCCGTCTTGCAAGTCCCGAAAAAACAGTAAACTGCTTTTCATGAAGCTTGTATTTGATTTTCCTTGTCGAGAAAGCGAACACGCAAAACAATATCGTTACCACAGCCGTTGTCAAAATCGGACCCTGGAACATTGTAATCATAACCTCGTCGCTTGTTCCGCCCGTGTCGCCGTTGAGGTTGATAAGCATCTGATCGGGTGTAAGACCTGCAAAGGTCTCCGAAGCCCAAATCGAAGCTGTAACCGCAGCAGCCGAAAGTGCGGCAAAAAGTGCCGAGAAAATGCGGAGTATCCATGCGCCGACCTTGTGCTTCGGCTTTGCGTGTTCAAAGAAGATTACACCCTCTGCAATTCCACGGCCGAACAGGAACACAAGTCCGATAGCCAAAACAAAAGCAAAATACTTAAACGGATAAGAGCCGCTGTGTTGTGAAAATACGAACATATTCGGTATTTCAAGCACGAATGACATAAGTCCGAGCGCAGCCGCATTGCTTACGATCACATCACGTACAACCGCAAGTATGCATGACGAAGCCGTCTTTTTGCGAGTAAGCAAAAAAATGTCCGCAACGCTCAAAAGAATTCCTGCAAGAATTCCCATAACCCAAAACATATAGATCCCTCTTTCATCACTTTGTGAAAGTGATTTTATCATATTATAGTTTTATTTGCAAGTGTATCACGTCGTAATATGTTGAAAAAGAGCTAAAGCTGTAGCCGTTAAAAGAAAAAGCACCGTAAAAGCTTATCTATTCCGTCTTGAAAAGCCCCATCCTCTCCATCATCAGTTTCAAGCTCATCAACCATATCGTTCAGGTCGTCAAGCTCCAGCTTGCATATATCTATGCAATCAAGAAGCTCCGTTCGCCTTTTCAAGCTCGGCACATTTTTATTTTTATAACAAACTGTCCGTAAAATATGCATAAAATGTCGTTTTTGCCGTATAATTCTGTTGTTAAATTGTACAAATATACACTTTTTTGCATAATTATACATAAAATACTTGATAAACACTTGATTTTTTTGCGTTGACGATGTATAATTTCTCCATAATCAAAATTTGACGCTTTTACTTACGCTTGGAGGTAACACTATGAAAAAAGACAAAAAGGAAATCAAAAAGGTCGTACTCGCTTATTCGGGCGGACTTGACACCTCAATCATTATTCCGTGGCTCAAGGAAAATTACAATAACTGCGAGGTTATTGCCGTTTCCGGAGACGTTGGACAGGGCACGGAGCTTGACGGGCTTGAAGAAAAGGCTCTCAAGACAGGTGCGTCAAAGCTTTACGTTCTCGATTTGAAAAAGGATTATATTGAAAACTACATTTGGCCGTGCCTCAAGGCAGGAGCTGAATATGAGGAATATCTTCTCGGCACGTCGCACGCACGTCCTTGCATAGCAAAGGGACTTGCAGACATAGCAAAAAAAGAGGGCGCGGACGCAATTTGTCACGGCTGCACGGGCAAGGGCAACGATCAGGTTCGTTTCGAGCTTTCACTTAAAGCCTTAGCACCCGATATGGAGATAATCGCACCGTGGCGTGAGTGGGATATTAAATCCCGTGACGAGGAAATCGATTATGCCGAGGCGCATAACATTCCGCTTAAAATCAACCGTGAAACCAATTATTCAAAGGATAAAAACGTTTGGCATCTTTCCCACGAGGGACTTGACCTTGAAAATCCCGCAAATGAGCCCTTGTACAACAAGGACGGCTTTTTGGAGCTTGGAGTTTCTCCCGAAAAAGCACCGAACGAGCCTACATATACCACGATTCATTTTGAGCAGGGCGTTCCCACAGCGGTTGACGGCAAGGAGCTTGACGCCGTTTCACTTGTTGAAAAGCTCAACACACTCGGCGGCGCAAACGGTATCGGGCTTCTCGACATTGTCGAAAACCGTCTTGTCGGTATGAAATCACGCGGCGTATACGAAACTCCCGGCGGAGCTATTCTCTATAAGGCTCACGAGCTTCTTGAGATGATAACTCTTGACCGTGATACAGCTCACTACAAAAAGCTTGTTGCACAAAAATACGGCGAGCTTGTATATAACGGAAAATGGTTTACCCCCTTGCGTGAAGCTCTTTCGGCTTTTGTTGACAGCACCCAGCAGACAGTAACGGGCGACGTAAAGCTCAAGCTCTATAAGGGCAACATCATCAACGCAGGCGTAACCTCACCGTACACTCTCTATGACGAAAACGTTGCTTCGTTCGGCGATGACGGCGGCGCATACGACCAGACGGACGCTACCGGCTTCATCAACCTCTTCGGACTTCCGATTAAGGTCAAGGCGTTGCTTGACAACGAAAGAAATAAATAATCGCAAATTCAGTAAATAAAGGCGTGACAGGAGTAATAAAATGCAGCTTTGGCAGGGTAGATTTCAAAAAACTTTAGATCCCAAAACAAACGACTTTAATTCATCAATCGCATTCGACAGCAGAATGTACAAGGAGGACATAGAAGGCAGCATAGCACATTCGTCTATGCTTTGCGCTCAGGGCATAATCTCGCCCGACGACCTCGCTGAAATCGTTGACGGATTAAACGCCATAAAGTCCGAAATTGAAAGCGGCGCTTTGGAAATCGACCCGAATTCAGAGGACATTCACACCTTTGTTGAGGGAGAGCTTACAAAACGTATCGGTTCGGCAGGCAAAAGGCTTCACACCGCACGCAGCAGGAACGATCAGGTTGCGCTTGATATAAGGCTTTATCTTCGCAAGGAATGTGACAGCGTATATGCTTTGATAACAGATTTGATAAAGGTACTTTGCGAAAAATCCGAAAAATATTCCGACGCCGTTATGCCGGGATATACGCATATGCAGCGTGCGCAGCCGATAACCTTTGGGCATCATCTTTTGGCGTATGCGGAAATGTTGCTTCGTGACCGTGACCGTTTGAAAGACGCAAAAGCAAGAATGAACTACTGCCCCCTCGGCTCTTGTGCGCTTGCCGGGACAACATATAATATTGACAGAAATATGACCTCGGAGGCTCTCGGCTTCACGGCTCCTATGTCAAATTCGCTCGACGGCGTATCGGACAGGGATTTTTGTATGGAGCTTGCGTCGGTGCTGTCGATACTTATGGTGCACCTCTCACGTTTTTCCGAAGAGATAATTCTCTGGTGCTCATGGGAATTCAAATTTGTAGAGCTTGACGACGCTTTTTCTACAGGCTCGTCAATAATGCCGCAAAAGAAAAACCCCGATATTACAGAGCTTATCCGTGGAAAAGCAGGTCGTGTTTTCGGCGATTTGACAACTCTTCTTACAATGATGAAGGGCTTGCCGCTTGCATATAACAAGGATATGCAGGAGGATAAGGAGGCAATCTTTGACGCCTTCGATACCGTAAAAATCTGCCTTACAACCTTTATCCCCATGCTCGACACCATGACGGCTCTGCCCGAGAATATGCGTAAGGCTGCGGCAGGCGGATTTATTAACGCCACCGATTGTGCCGATTATCTTGTCGGAAAGGGCTTACCGTTCCGTGACGCATATAAGGCGACGGGCGAAATCGTGGCTCTGTGCATCAAAAAGGGCTTAACTCTCGAAACGCTACCGTTAGAGGAATATCAGAAAATCTGCAA
Source organism: Candidatus Fimenecus sp. (assembly GCA_052273625.1). Lineage (GTDB taxonomy): Bacteria > Bacillota > Clostridia > Oscillospirales > Acutalibacteraceae > Fimenecus. The sequence continues at coordinate 18,216 of DAVZHW010000001.1, forward strand.
CCTGTTCGACAACGGCGTTTACGATGCAATAAACCTCGATAAATGCGTAAACGGCAGAACCTCTCTCGGCGGACCTGCGCCGCAGAACGTGCTTAAAGAGGCTAAAAGAATCAAACAGCTGTTAAAGGAATAAAAATATGACAAAGGTATTTATTGACGGAAGTCAAGGCACTACAGGCTTAAAAATATTTGACCGACTAAAAAAAAGAGACGACATTGAGCTTATAACCGTCCCCGATGAGCTTAGAAAGGATGCTCTCGCAAGAAAGCAGGCAATCTGCGATGCGGATATTGCGTTCCTTTGTCTCCCCGACGCTGCGGCGATCGAAGCGGCTGATCTTGCTTCGGACTGCAACACGGTTATAATCGACACCTCGACCGCACACAGAACAAGCGACGGTTGGGTATACGGCTTCCCCGAAATATTCGAAAACGGCTTTGAAAAAATATCCTCATCAAAGCGTATTGCCTCCCCCGGCTGCTACGCAAGCGGATTTATCGCACTTGTAAAGCCGCTGATTGATAACAATATTGTCTCCCCAGATTGCAATTTTTATTGCCACGCAATGTCAGGCTACAGCGGAGCCGGAAAAAAGGGCATAGCACTTTATGAAAATGACGAAATTCCCTTAGAGCTTTGTTCTCCGAGGGAATATGCCTTAACTCAAGAGCATAAGCACCTAAAGGAAATGACAAAAATATCGGGTCTTTCCGTTACACCGATATTTTGCCCGTACATCTGCGATTATTACAGCGGTATGCTTGTTACCGTGCCGATATTCAAATCGCAGCTCAACAGCGGAAAAACCGTTGACGATATAAAATCGGTTTACCGTGCAAAATACAATTCGCCGATAGTCAAATATAAGGACTCGATTGACAACGGCGGATTTATAGCGGCAAATTCAAAAGCGGAGCTTGACAGTATGGATATTGCCGTATCGGGCAATGACGACAGAATACTTTTGACAGCCGTCTATGACAACCTCGGAAAGGGTGCTTCGGGTGCGGCTCTCGAATGTATGAATATAGTTATGGGCTTACCTCCCGAATATAATTTAGATTTATAAGTAAAAGGAAAAATATATGGATATTAAATTCACAGACGGCGGCGTTACTGCACCGAAAGGCTTTACGGCAAACGGAATACATTGCGGTATTCGCAAAAGCAAGGATAAAAAGGACCTCGCACTTATTTTCTGCGAAAAGGAATGTGATACTGCGGCGGTTTACACTCAAAATCTTGTTTGCGGAGCGCCGATAATCGTCACAAAAAATAATATAAGCGACAGCAAGGCAAGAGCCGTTGTCTGTAACAGCGGAATTGCAAACACCTGCAACACAGACGGAATTGAAAAGGCGGAGGGAATGTGCGAAATTACCGCCAATGCCCTCGGAATTTCAAAAAGCGATATAATAGTCGCATCTACCGGAGTTATCGGTCAGCCGCTTGATTTAGAGCCTGTAAAAAACGGTATAAACGAGCTCGTTTCGGGGCTTAACAAAAACGGCTCCGATTCGGCGGCAAACGCTATAATGACCACCGACACCGTAAAAAAAGAGTTTGCCTGCGAATTTACACTCGGGGGTAAGCCCTGTCATATAGGCGCAATTTCAAAGGGAAGCGGTATGATTCATCCGAATATGGCGACAATGCTTGCTTTCATAACCACGGATGCGAATATTTCCTCGGAAATGCTCAAAAGCTCACTCCTTGAGGTAGTTGCGGACAGCTTTAATATGCTTTCGGTGGACGGCGACACCTCCACAAATGACACGGTGGCGATTTTGGCGTCAGGTCTTTGCGAAAATGAAAGAATAACTGAGAAAAACGAGGATTACCGCACGTTCACTTTGGCCCTTTCGTCAATTTGCGAAAAGCTTGTAAAGCTGATGGCAAAGGACGGCGAGGGCGCAACGAAGCTTGTTGAATGTGTTGTGACGGGCGCTTCCGATGTCAAAACCGCAAAAACGTGTGCGAAAGCGGTTATTTGCTCATCGCTTGTAAAGGCGGCAATGTTCGGCTCGGATGCAAACTGGGGCAGAATTCTCTGCGCTCTCGGTTACAGCGGCGTAGATATAGATGTTCACAGGGTTGACGTCAAATTCAGCTCCGACGGCGGCGAAATCGAGGTTTGCAAGGACGGCTCGGGAATAGATTTTTCCGAAGAGCTTGCGAAAAAGGTCTTGTCCTGCGACGAGGTTTATATTCTTGTTGATTTGAAATCGGGAGCTTCCTGCGCAACTGCTTACGGCTGTGATTTGACATACGATTACGTTAAAATCAACGGCGATTACCGCACCTAACGCTTACTGAAAAGCTTAGTGCTTTAGGAGAAAAATATGGAAATATCAAATATATCAAATTCCGAACGCTCTGAAATTCTTGTTCAAGCGTTACCCTACATTCAAAAATATCAAAACAAAACAGTCGTAATAAAATACGGCGGAAACGCTATGATAAACGAAAAGCTCCGTGACGCCGTAATGACCGATATAGTTCTTCTTCGCTCTGTCGGCGTAAACGTTGTGCTCGTTCACGGCGGCGGCCCCGAAATATCGGAAATGCTCAACCGTATCGGCAAGCAAAGCCGCTTCGTTGACGGCTTGCGTTACACCGACAAAGAGACGGTAGACGTTGTTCAAATGGTGCTGGCAGGCAAGGTAAACAAGCATTTGGTTCAGCTCATCTCAAAGCACGGCGGAAAAGCGATAGGACTTTGCGGACTTGACGGCGATATGATTAAAGCTCGCAAATACACAAAAGCGGATATCGGCTTTGTCGGCGAGATAACCGAAGTCAACACGGATGTTATAAGCTACACTCTTGAAAACAAATACATTCCCGTCATCTCCTCTGTTGCGACAGGCGAAAACGGCGAGGTTTACAACATAAATGCAGATACTGCCGCAGCTTCATTGGCGGCTGCGCTCCATGCGGAAAAGCTGCTGCTTATGACCGACATAAGCGGTCTGTTGATGGATAAGGAAGATGACTCGACCTTAATTCACGATGTTCAGGTTTCCGAAATTCCCTCCCTCAAATCTCAAGGTGTTATTTCAGGCGGTATGATTCCAAAAATCGATTGTTGCGTCGAGGCTGTCCGCAGAGGCGTTCTTCAAACGAACATAATCGACGGACGTATCCCCCATTCAATTCTTATGGAGCTGTTTACGGACGAGGGCTTCGGCACAATGTTTCACGGATAAAATATTCTGTTTTAAGGACTGATAAAATGGATTTTAATGAAATCAAAAGCACTTCAGATAAATATTTGATGCCTACATATAATCACTTTCCTGTTGCGTTGGCAAGCGGTAAAAATGCAACCCTGACCGCTTCGGACGGCAGAGAAATTATTGATTTTACCTCGGGAATAGGCGTGAATATTTTCGGCGTGAATGATGACGGTTGGAAAAATGCCGTTACACAGCAGATAGAGAAAATTCAGCATACGTCAAATCTCTATTACAATGAGACTGTTGCCGTTGCGGCAAAATTGCTCTGTGAAAAAAGCGGATTTGACAAGGTGCTTTTTTGCAATTCGGGCGCAGAGGCAAACGAGTGTGCAATAAAGCTCGCCCGAAAATACAGCTATGACCGATACGGAGAAAACCGCAGCACGATAATCTCGCTTGTAAATTCTTTTCACGGCAGAACAATGGCAACCATAACCGCTACGGGACAGGAGCACTATCACAAGTTTTTTATGCCGTTTGTGGGCGGCTTCAAATATGCCGAGGTCGGTAATAAAGAGGCGTTTTCAGAGCTTTTGGACGGAACGGTTTGCGCCGTGATTTTAGAGGTAATTCAAGGCGAGGGCGGAGTTTTGATAACTCCGTGCGATTACATAAAATATATAAGGCAGCTTTGCGACGAAAATGATATAATATTGATATTCGACGAGGTGCAGACGGGCGTCGGCAGAACCGGCAAGCTCTACGCTTGGGAAAATATCGGCATAAAACCGGATATACTGACCTCGGCAAAAGGGCTCGGCGGCGGACTGCCTGTCGGAGCGTGTCTTGCGGCGGAGAAATTCGGAAGCACCCTGACCGCAGGCACACACGGCACGACCTTCGGCGGAAATCCCGTTGTTTTGGCAGGAGCGATTGAAATTCTCAACCGCATTGATGACGAATTTTTGACATCTGTCCGTGAAAAGGGCGAATACATAAAAAATAAGGTTATCGCCTTTAATGACGTTTCCGAGGTGCGTGGAATGGGACTTATGATAGGCATTGACCTGAAAACAAAAAAGGCGGCCGACGTCGCAGCACGCTGTGTTGAAAACGGACTGCTTATCTTGACGGCGAAGCAGTTGCTGCGTATGCTCCCTCCGCTTACCGTAACAAAAAACGAAATTGACAAGGGTCTTGAAATTCTTAAAAATGTCCTTGCCGAATAAAAATATTGCTTCTGCTCGGCTACAGGCAGAAAAGCATATTAAATTTGTAGCAGGAAAGGTAAAGTAAACTACAATGAATCATTTATTAAGTCTTTTATCCGTCACTCCCAACGAAATATCGGAGCTTCTCAACCTTGCCGACCAGCTTAAATATGAAAACAAGCACGGCATATCTCACAAAAGGCTCGAGGGGCAGACTCTCGGTATGATATTCCAGAAATCCTCAACGAGAACAAGGGTTTCATTTGAAACAGGTATGTATCAGCTCGGCGGTCAGGCGCTTTTCCTTTCAAACCGTGACCTGCAAATCGGTCGCGGCGAGCCGATACAGGACACCGCAAGAGTTTTGTCACGCTATATTGACGGTATTATGATAAGAACCTTTGAGCAAGCCGAAGTCGAAGCTCTCGCTGAGTACGGCTCTATTCCGATAATCAACGGACTTACCGATTTTTGTCATCCGTGTCAGGTGCTTGCGGATTTAATGACCGTGCGTGAACACAAGGGTCATCTTGACGGGCTTAAAATGTGCTATATCGGAGACGGCAACAATATGGCAAATTCGCTTATCGTAGGCGGACTCAAAACGGGTATGACGGTATCCGTTGCTTGCCCCGACGGCTACAAGCCCGACAGCCGTGTGCTCGATTTTGCCGAAAAGCACCCGGAATTTTCAATGTTCGCAGAGCCTATGGACGCTGCCGAGGGTGCAGACGTTATTTTCACGGACGTTTGGGCATCAATGGGACAAGAGGGCGAATCGGAGCAGCGTAAAGCCGTGTTCGGCGGAAAATATCAAGTCAACGAGAAATTGCTCTCGGTTGCAAACAGCGGTTGTATGGTTCAGCATTGTTTGCCTGCTCATCGTGGCGAGGAAATAACCGCCGAGGTGTTTGAAGCTCACGCAAACGAGATATTCGACGAGGCGGAAAACCGTCTCCACGCTCAAAAAGCGGTAATGGTCGCTCTTATGGAAAAATAAAGCTGCGAATAATATAAAAACCGAAGGTCTTAGCGTAAGACCTTCGGTTTTACTTTTGTTTGTGACGATAACCCGAATTACTGCTTTTTATTCTTTTCAGCCATATAAGCAACCGTCAAAATTATACCGACGAAATTACAGCCTATTGACATTCCCAACAAAATTCCGCTGCTGAAATCGCCAAAGGCACTCACTTCGTTCTTACAAAAATACAAATATGCAGCACACAGCAAGCAGCCCAAAGCAATCAATACCGTTCCTGTTTTAAGCTTTTTCATAACAAGCCTCACATTTCGTTTCCGATTAAAATTTTATTCGTTTTTTCTTCCTGCCGACAAGCGTTATGCCGACAGCCGCACCGCCGCTGACAAACAGCAGAGCAATCCATAAGCCGAGGTCGCTTGCGTTGCCTGTTCGGGGGGATTTGAAATTGCCTTTAATTCTTGCCGTTACCGTGTCAGCTTTCATAATTTCGTTTATACCGTCTTTGTCGCTGTAATACTTATCACAGCCGCCGCAGTACCAATACTCGATATTGCCCTCTGCGTCCTCGGTCGCCGCCTTGGCGGAGATATGCATAAGGTCGGTGTGGTTTTTCGGGTCAAGCTCACCGTAAGCCTTTCCGCAGACCTCGCAAACTGCCTTTTCGGTGCAAGCCGCCTTGCCGCCCGAGCAAGCCATTGTTTCAACACCCTTGCAGCCGTCCATCGTACATTTGCGGGTGTGCGTGCCGTCGCCGTTTGATGTCCATTCGCCAAAAGTATGCCTGTCATTGACCGTTACGGTCATTTCGGCAATATTGCCTGCTTTGTCGGCAGCAACGATTTTCTGCTCGCCGTCTGCCGCAGGAAGAATAAAGCTGTTGTTCTCATCAAGCTCGACCGCCATTCCGTTTACGGTAACTGTCTCTATATACTTCTCGTTAATTGTAACTGTCTGCGCTTCGCAATAAAGCTTGCCGTCCTCTATGCCGTCGATTACAGGCGGAACGTTGTCAAGCGTTATACGGTCGGAACGAAGATATGTTATATTAAGGCTCGCGTCAACAAGCATTACATAAACGATATATTCTCCGTTAGGCTCTATCAAAAACGGTTCATCGTACGCACGGTACACAAGAGAGCCGAGCTCATCTTCGGATAGCTCCTGATCCGTTATCAAATATGATACAAACACAAATCTGCTGTTATCGTAAGCGTTTATCGTTACCTCTTGAGTGTCCTTAAAGAACAGTCCGAGGGTAAGCTTATTCAAAAAGCTATGCCATTTATTTGTACCTATGATAATTTCGCCCGTCGGCTTTTCAATGTCTTTCCATTTCGCTTTAAGCGTTATATTTTCGGCAGGCATGGTCGTGGGAATTTCCGTGTCCCAACCGATAAAGGTATAGCCCCCTCTTGTCGGGTCGGCAGGGGCGGTAATATGCGTTCCGTAGTCCTGTGTAATGGGTGCGATTTCACTGCCGCCGTTGGTATCAAAGGTTATTGTGTACTTGTTCGTATTCCAAACGGGATAGAGCGTCAGCGCCTCGTTTTCGGTATAAACATCATCAAAGCCGTACACCTTTTCGCCGCCGTCTGTCGTTGCCCAGCCTATTTGCGTATGACCCGTGCGAGTGAACAAAGCGCCTCGCAGCGTGAGCTCGTCATTGTAAAGCTTAACGTCCGTTACCGCATTGCCGTCTCCGTTTTCTCCGGGCTGATAGGTCACATCCCAAGCGCCCGTGATACGCACATAGGTCTTGCCTGAAAGCAGAGCAAGCATATCCTTCTGTTTTTTATCAAAAGCCTTGCTTAACTCATCTTGCTCTTCATTTGTCAATATCTCGCCTGAAGTAAAGCGCTCATACAGCTTTTGTGCTTCGGGAGAAAGCTCCGGCAAGGCAGTCTCTGCCGCATCCTGCTTTGAAGAGCCCGTGAACAGCCGCACACCGTCGCCCGGATAGAATGCATAAATAAAGCTGTGCAGCGTCAAAGCCTGCGTATCGTCCGTTACTGTAAGCGAGCCGCTGTCCACGATAAGATTATATGCCGTGAGCCCGTCCGTCATGGTAACGTTGCCGCCACCGTATTGAGTGTATCGGAAAACCGAAAGATTGCTGTTCAACGTAAGCGAACCGCCACCGAGAATGCTAAGGGTGCTATTGCTTTCGGAAATTTCGTTCAAGCTCCCGACGGTATTCTTTCCGTCTGTCGTGATAAAGAGCGGACTGTCAACTCCTATATACTCTTCGCTCAGGCTCACAGAGGTCAGGTCTGCATTTTTGAGCTTCAGATTCGGGAAAATACAGCCGTATTTTTCAAGCTTGCCGGTCGAATAAATTTCCAAAGTATCCTTCGATGTCAAGTTATAAGACTCCCAAAGAGATATAAGGTTCTTGCCCTTCGGAAGAACAAAAGATGCAGTCCCGTCGCCGAAAATATCGGTATAATTGTCCGGCGTAACCTCTACCGCACCGTCTCCGCGATCCAAAAACAGACCAAAGCCGCCATATAAAGCGTAAAGCTCCGAAACATCCGCCGGAACGGTATCACCGGGCTTATAGAAGTTCCGGTTTTCGTCTACCCACCACATAGGCGTGTCGGCAGAGATGCTATCGGAAAGGGGCAGTCCCTCGGCAGAGGGTGCAGTAAAGCTCTCGCCCTTTTTCACGATGATGTTGATGCTGTCAGAAGTCTCACCGGGCATACGACCGGCCGTGATCAACTCAACCACCTTCAGGCTGTCGGCGGCAAGATCTGCCGGCAGCTCAAGGACGGGGCGGTAGCAGCTACCATTATAACTGCTTTCCTTCGAGCCCATAAAATTATTCACTGAATTGCGTGTGGATTTACGAATGTCGAAACCGTAAGAACGGGAGGTGTCCTGCCCCCAGAAAAGGGAGATATTATGATTGTTACCCAGCTCCTTTATGAAATCGGAGTTCTTGGTGAGGATCTGATCCCACTCGTTGTTGGCAGGATCTCCGCGCTTAGAACTCTTATAGATACTGCCCATTGTGGGTGCGCGAAGGGTGTAGTTTATGCCGCCCGCAGTGTTGGTTTTACCGAAAATGAAACCTGCATTGTTCAGGTCGATCCAGCTGATGTCGGTAGTAACCCTGTAGTCGGCAATGAACAGACTGTGCTCGTAAGCATATCCGTACTGTGCGTTCTTGTCTGTGGTCACAGAGGCCTGCTCGGAGGAATCTTCTACATGGTTGGATGCAGGTTTCAGCACATAGGCGTCCACCGTACCCACATAGGTGAAAGGTACATAGTGCAGGCTGCTGTCCGGCAGATTGAGGTTTACCTTTCCGGGAATATCCATCGCCGACAAGTCGAAATAGTATCTGCCGCCGGGGGCGAGGATAAACTGCTCGTCAGGCTGCTTTTCCACCGTCAACGCAATTTCTGTGAAATTACTTGCATAATCGGTTTTGCGGTCGCCGTTATTCTGTTCGTTGAAAATTTTCAAAGTATAGTTGCCAGGTGCAATGTCGGACGGGATTTTGATTTCAACCTTTCCGCTTTCGGCAGTAGGCTGCGCTACTCTGCCATAATACTGTGCGCCGGTTTCGTCCGCAATGATGACGGAGATATATTCATTGGGGGCAGTTTCCGCGTTATAAACCGTCGCCCCGGTGTAATGCAGCGTAACGGTATCGCCGGGGTCGCCGCTGGCAGCTTTTTCCGTTACGGCAAAATTGCGGCTACTATCCAAAAGCATCAGCTTCCACTCGTTGCCGCTGTATGCGGGAACTGCGGTCAGCCCTCCGTCGGGCTTTCCGCCTGCGGCGGCAGATGTGAAGAGGACAGAGTTCAGATTTAGGTTAAAAGCGGGACGAACGCCATACTCAAAGGAGATATAGTCCCCATAGTCGATCACAACGCCGCCCCCGGCCACAACAGCCGCATAGTTATCATAGAAGCCGGGGGAACGCAGAAACCAATAGCTTGACGCCCAACCCGGATGTTCTTTATCCACAATTCGCAGATCCTGATTTACCGCAAACGCTTCCGCTGTGGAAAGTGGCCAGAATACAGCATTATCCACCTGCTCTCCTGCTACACAGTCGGTATTTTCTCCGTTGTAGCTTCCGCTTGTAAGCGTCCGTTTCTTTACGGCAGCATTTTCTTCTGTCGTCAGCTTTCCGGCAAGCGCGTCTGTTGCGGTTTTCAAATTACTCGGTGCATACTCGTTGCTATAACCATCGCTACCATCGCTGTCAAACATAGTAAGTCCCATGTTGCCCGCTGCAAGCAGGGTCATATCTCCCTGTGCGCCGGTAACGCCGCTTCCGCCATAGCCTATCACACGCCATGCGCCGGGATTATTTTCATGGTTTTGCCCGAAATACACGGTCGGTGCGTTCGCTGTGTTTACATTTTTACTTAGTGCGTCTGTGCCAAGCTGTATCGCAGCAGAGCCCATTGCTGTCTCGCCCTCGGCGAATACGCCTGTCGGCACAAGGCATAGCACCATACAAAGGGTGAGCAAGATGCTTAGTAGTCGGCTTTTCATCATGTTACCTCCGTTTCGCCGTCCGTGGACAGCTTAAAATCATATTTCATTTCAAGCATGGCAAACAGCTTATGCATAACCGTAACGGCAATCTCCCGAATATCAATCGAGCCGATAAAAGCGAGCACCCTTGCCTGCTCCTCCTCCGGCACAAGATAAACACGCATTGCCGCCGTTAAAAACCTGCTGAGCTTGCGCTCCAACGGGAAATGAATATCACATTTGCGAGCCATATAGTTACGCATAAGTCCTGCCGTGCCTATTTCCATTTCATAAAAATCGCTGTCGCTGTAATCGGGGAAATTTACGCCGAATATCTGCTTTAATTCCGCCGTAGTGTTCAAATAAATGTATTCCGCCGTGTCGGGTACCGAATAAGCCTCAATATATATTTCTCTCAAGTTTTCATTCAGCTCCGTGAGAGTAAGCTGTAGAGAGGTTTCCACCGCATAAGCAAAAACGGGCGGCAAATTACGATCTGCAATGCTCCTTGCCACGCTGAATTGACCGTTGAACATTGTTTCGACTAAATCAAGCAAAACTTTGTCCTTAGTAGGGAACAAATTCAGATAGCTTCCCCTTGCAACGCCTGCTTCGTCAACGATTTGGCTGACCGAGGTATTCTTATACCCCTGCTCCAAAAAAAGACGTACGCATGCGGTCAGGATTTTTCTCTTTGTCTCACTGCTGTTTCTTCTCAATTATAGCACCTCTTAATAATTGTATTGGTATACATACTAACAATATCATACAAGAAATAAAAAATCAAGCAATTTTTGGAATTTTACGGCACGCAGAACGCCATAATTTTATCAAGGCAAGCTGCTCGGCACCCTTTGAAATTGTAAAATTTTGATTTGAAAATGCGACGAATAAAACGGCAAAGACTGCACAAGCTATAATATCATCTATGGGAGGTGACATTATGGAAAATACAGGCGTTAAGTGCGACGTATGCGAGTGTGTACACAACACCGACGGCTGCGGCTGTGACAAGACCGTCATTGAGGTAACTCACGACTGCTCATGCACAAATGAAAAGGTGCAAACCCCTCATTTCTGCAAGAGCTATGAAATGAAATAATCAATGAACGCAAAAAAACGGAATGTGAAGCTCAAATTTCACATTCCGTTTTGTTTATTTTACGGCTTATTGCCGTTTTCGTTCATTTTTGAGAGCGTACACGTCGCACAATCGCCCGAGCAGCCTATACATTTGCCTTTTTTTTGACATTTTACGATATAAATAATTGCCGCCGCAACCGCTATCGCCAAAATCGAAATTACGATAATATCTGCCCTGCTCATACTATAAGACTTCCTATGCTGTACACTATGAACGCCGCAAGATACGCTACTGCACACTGCATAAATACCACACCGACGGTTTTTGCTCGAGAGCCAAGTTCTTTTTTAATTGTCGCAACCGCCGCAACGCACGGTGTATAAAGAAGCGTAAACACAAGGAAGCTGACAGCCGAAAGTCCGCTGAAGATACTCGGAAGAACCGTTCCAAGCTCCGCCGTGCCCGTATTCATAAGCACCGACAGGGTACTTACAACAGCCTCTTTTGCGGTAAAGCCCGAAATCAGAGCCGTTACAGCTCGCCAATCGCCAAATCCGAGAGGTGTAAATATCGGCGCTATAAATTTACCTACCATAGCAAGCAAACTGTCTGCACTGTCCTCTACAACATTGAGCCTTGTATCAAACGACTGCAAAAACCAAATTATAATCGTCGCAAGGAAAATTACCGTAAACGCTCTTTGCAGGAAATCACGGGCCTTTTCCCACAAGAGCAGGAAAACGCTTTTCGGCGACGGCATACAGTAATTCGGAAGCTCCATTACAAACGGTACAGGCTCGCCCTTGAAAGCGGTCTTTTTGAAGGGTTACCTCCGTATGCGGTATGAGTCCCATATCGAGAAAACGCAGTCTGAGCGCACCCTCTCCGCCCACGGTTTTTATAACCGCCGTTTCTCCGTTTTTAAGCATATCAAGAGTCATTTTCGTCCTCCGAAACCTTGTAAATTTTGCATTCTTATTATTGTATAATGTTAGCACAGCCTTTCTTTTATTGTCAACAGCTTAGGCTATATTTTTGGTTGAAATATTAAACTGACAACGAACGGTTTTCAGTCGTCAAAATTATTTTAAAGATTAAAAAAACCTCCCGCTACGAAATGAATAAGCGACTTATAGAAAATTTCATATTTATTTGGTATAATAAAATCCAACTCTGACAAACAACATAAGTTTTATCCGCCTCTACGGTTCGTTTGGTGTATTTGTTGTATTTTCATGCTATGATTTTTGCGAAAGGAGATGTGGTTTATGAACCAAGAAAAAATAGGGCATTTTATCGCCGAGCTTCGCAAAGAAAACAATATGACGCAAATAGAGTTAGCCAACAAATTAGGCGTAACCGACAGAGCTGTTTCTAAATGGGAAAACGGTCGAGGCCTTCCGGATGTTTCACTCTTCGAACCGCTTTGCAAAGAATTAAATATATCCATAAATGAATTGCTAAAAGGTGAAAAAACAAAAGAAAACGATGCAGAGCATTTATCGGCAGAAACTATGATTAGCTATAACAAATATATTAAACGAAAAGAAAAACAAAAGATGTTTCTTTTACTAATCATAATTGTAATTGTTTTATGTGCTTTACTAACAACGGCAAAACTGTCTTTTAACAAAACCTTTTTTAAAACAAAATATACTTCTGATTTTATAAACGGTATCACCATTCCAATTCCTAAATATTCTTATTATAGAGAAACAGGCGGAATGGATGCGTACACCACAAAATTAAAAACCCTAAAGCAACCTGACGAAGTTAATGTTTTTATTGATAGCTATTTACGGTCTTTGGAAAAGGTAGAATATGATAATGAAATTTATTATTATGACCAAGAAAACAATTTCACAATATTACAATATAAAATAAACAACGACGGTAAAGGCTTTGTTAATACAATCTATATAACATACGCAGAAGGCAGAATTGAAAGCTAAAACCTCATTTTATTCATAGCAAAATTAAGACCACCTACCGTTTGGTAAGTGGTCTTTTTGGCGTTCCCGAGAGGATTCGAACCTCCGGCCTACCGCTTAGGAGGCGGTCGCTCTATCCAACTGAGCTACGGAAACACATTTGAATTTCTGCTTTTCTCTCAAACGAGCGTGATAATTGTATCAAATATACGCAGGTTTGTCAATCAAAGACGGTATTGTTTTATTTGTATTTATATGTTAAAATCAAGACACAAACATTTCAATAAAAGGGTGAGGTTAATGGAAAAGACAAACACAAAACGAAACACAGTCATTGGCATTTGCCTTTTTGCTGTTGTTTTCGGCGCTTTGCTCGCACTCGCTACGGTTTATGACCTACGTGTGAGCGAAATTCTTGTTAGGCTTGACACGGGTGCATATTTCACGAACAGTCTTTTTGCCGCTGTTTTTGAATGTATCGGCTCTTGTCCCGTCTATCTGTTTTTAAGTATTGCGTTCGCCTGCATTTACACGAACACAAAGCGCAGTAAAATTAAACCGCTTCGCATTTTAGGTTCAATAGCATCAAATATCGCATCTGTTGTTTGTATGTATATTTTGGTTACCGACACCGTAAAATATGCCGAAAGACATGCTGATATTGAGGGCTTTACCTCTACGGCTTTTGCAAAGGTTATCTTCGTTTTCATTGCAATAGCGTTTGGCGAGCTTATCTGCAACGCACTTTCAAAGGTTGACGACAAAACCGCAAAGGCTCTGCTTAAATTTTCGTTTATAATCTTCTTTGCGGCGGCGTTTGCAAACTTAATCGTAACAATCATTAAAAATGTTATGTGCCGTCCGAGATACAGAACAATGAACTTCCTCGGCGATACACAGCACGCTAATTTCCACCGTTGGTATCAAAAATACACAATGCCCACAGAGGAGTCTCCGCTTTATATCCCCTCGGTAAACGGTCACAAGGTCGGCAAAGACGCATACCGTTCATTCCCGTCGGGACACACCTGCGCCGCAGGTACTACATACGCATTGCTTGCGCTTCCGCATCTTTTCAAAAAGTACAACACGGTTAAATACAAGGCGCTTTTCTATTTCGTTTCCGTAGTTTTCACAGGAACGGTCGCAATCAGCCGAATCGTATGCGGTGCACACTTCTTCTCCGATGTCCTTGTCGGCGGTACTTCAATGTTCATAGGCGTTATGCTCGCTATCAAAATCTTTGTAAGAAAAGATTACGAAAGAGTGTAAAACAGATAAATTATCAAACACATAAAATTAAGGCACGCTCGACCGAGTGTGCCTTTCGTTTTGAAATTCAATTACTTCTTTGATGATTTTTTAGCAGGAGTCTTTTTTTCTGCCGTTTTCTTTTCAGCAGGCTTTTTAGCGGGAGCTTTTTCCGCTACGGGCTTTTCGGGATTTTCTTCCTTTTCAAAAGCCGATTTTGTGTGCCAAATATCTCTTGCGTATTCGTTGATTGCACGGTCAGCGGCAAATCTGCCTGCACCGGAGATGTTCATAAGCGACATTCTGTTCCACTTATCTTTATCCTTATAAAGCTCAACCATATGCTTCTGCGCTCTTCTGTAATCGGCAAAATCGGCAAGAACCATATAGGGATCGTTATTTATAATGTTTGCGATTTCGGGGAACTGTTTGCCTGCAATTCCGTTTTGAGAAATATAATCTACAACACGCTTAATTTCCGCATTGTTGTTATAATAGCTCATCGGATTGTAACCACGGCGTTTGAGCTCATCAACCTCGGGTGTGCTCATACCGAAGATAATAATGTTATCCTCGCCGACAGCGTCGTAAATTTCAACATTTGCACCGTCCATTGTGCCGAGTGTAACAGCGCCGTTAATCATAAGCTTCATATTGCCCGTACCGCTTGCCTCTGTTCCCGCAAGAGAAATCTGCTCTGAAACATCAGCAGCAGGCATAAGCTTTTCAGCCATTGTTACATTGTAATCTTCAAGATATACAACCTTTAATCTACCCTTGACATCGGGGTCGTTGTTTATAAGGTCGCCGAGAGCGCAGATAAAGGAAATTATCTTCTTAGCCATAAAGTAGCCCGAAGCAGCCTTTGCGCCGAAAATGTATGTGTGCGGAGTGAACTCGCCGTCGGGATTGTCCTTAATTTCAAGGTAATCGGCAAGAATGTTCAACGCATTGAGGTTCTGTCTCTTGTACTCGTGCAAGCGCTTAACCTGAACATCAAAAATTGAATCGGGATCAAGCTCAATGCCTGTTGTTTTCTTAACGTGATTTGCAAACTGCTGTTTGTTGTCATGTTTGATTTCTCCGATTTTTGCAAGCACCTTTTTATCGTCTGCAAACTTACGCAAATTGATAAGCTCGTCGGCATTTTTAACAAAGCCGTCTCCGATAAGCGACTGTGCGTACTCGGTAAGTCTCGGATTTGACTGACAGAGCCAGCGTCTGTGTGCAATACCGTTAGTTACATTCTTAAACTTGCTCGGTGTGAGTGCATAGAAATCGCTGAATACTGTTTCTTTAAGAATTTCAGAGTGAAGCGCCGAAACGCCGTTTACCGAATGAGAACCGACAACGCAAAGGTTAGCCATTCTGACTACGCCGTTTGACATAATTGCCATTCTCTCAACCTGATCTGCGTTGTTTGTTGCCTGCCATACAAAGTTTCTGAAACGGTTGTCAATTTCCTTTGTAATCTGCCAAATTCTCGGCATAAGGCGTTTATAAAGGTCCTCGGGCCAGCACTCAAGAGCTTCTTTCATAACAGTATGATTTGTGTACGCAACCGTCTTTGTAACAATGTTCCAAGCGTCATCCCAACCGTAACCGCACTCGTCGAGCATAATTCTCATAAGCTCGGGTATAGCGAGAGTCGGGTGTGTGTCATTGATATGAATTGCTACCTTTTCGGGAAGATTGTCAAGTGTTCCGTATGTGCGAAGATGCTTGTGAACAATATCTTGAATCGAAGCCGATACCAAGAAATACTGCTGACGAAGTCTTAATGACTTGCCCTCGGGATGATTGTCTGCGGGATAGAGAACTTTTGAAATGACCTCTGCCATAGCATTTCTTTCCATAGCCCTCATATAATCGCCCTGATTGAAAAGCGTCATATCGAGAGCCGGAGCCTTAGCCGCCCAAAGACGAAGCACGGAAATACCCTTGCCGTCCTTACCCGAAACATACATATCATAAGGTACAGCTTTAACTGGATTATAATTTACAATTTCAACATGGTGGAACTGATTTTCCCAAGAGTCAACAACCTCGCCGTCAAAGCGAACCTCAAGTGCGCTCTCCTC
Organism: Candidatus Fimenecus sp.; assembly: GCA_052273625.1. GTDB lineage: Bacteria > Bacillota > Clostridia > Oscillospirales > Acutalibacteraceae > Fimenecus. The sequence goes on from DAVZHW010000001.1 coordinate 34,439, forward strand.
GTGGGGAACAAGCCAAACCTCTCCGCCGGGAAGCCAGAAGTCAGGAAGCTCTGTCTGCCAGCCGTCAACAAGCTTCTGCTTGAAAATACCTGCTTCATAGAGGATTGAATAGCCTCTTGCCGGATAGCCCTGCGTTGCAAGACCGTCAAGATAGCAAGCGGCAAGTCTTCCGAGTCCGCCGTTACCGAGACCTGCGTCCGGCTCACATTCATATATATTGTCGAGCTTTACGCCGTAATCGCTCAAAACGCTTTCAAAAACATCCGTAAGATTGAGATTGTAAAGATTGTTTTTAAGCGAACGACCCATAAGGAACTCCATGCAGAGATAATAAACTCTTTTTGTGCCCTTTTTCTCCGCATCTGCCGTAAAGTCGGCTCTGCCTGCGCTCATCATATCACGAACGATAAGAGCGATAGCCTTGTAGTATTGTTCGTCCGTTGCTTCCTCGGGAGAAACTCCCATGAAGTGCGAGAGCTTTGCCTCAACAAGCTCTTTAGCCTTCTTTTTAGTAAGCGAATAGTTCATTATATGCCTCCAAAAGTTAATAAACAAAATTTAACGCCTATATATTATACTATTTTTAATGCAAATTCAACCGTGCGTTCAGCAAAATAATAAATTTCGGCTATTTGACTAAAAAACAAGGCTCAAACGTACATTTTGTCTTTAACTTGTCGGCGAGTTTTTAATGACATTGCGGCGTAAAGCGCTCGATTTTACCGTAGTTTTCCGAAAATAATCAATTAAGATGCCGATTACAGCCTACACACAATTATTTTATAATTTATAAATATGCCTTGACGCATTTTACAATCCATGTTACATTGAACATAGCAAATATTTGCAACAAAGGAGAATTATTATGAACCGACCTATCAACAGGATCATTTCATTTTTAACCTCTGCCGTCTATGTGTGGCTTTATGCGATTGTGATTTATTTTACGCTGAGCAACAGAATGTTGTTATCGATTTCCGACAACGCCACGAGATTTTTTGACGCCTTTTTCCTCGGCGACGGCTCGGAGGGCGCATTGGGTAATTTCTTTGTCGCAGTTTTTGCGGTTATGCTCTTGAAAACGGCAGTCAGCGTTTTGCAAAAGGACATTTCCCGACAAACCGAAATCAGAATTTTGAGCATGAATATTATATATCTGCTCTGTCTTTGCATTTTCGCCTTTTTCTTGGGTAACACAGCAGGATTTTCCGTATTTGCGATAATATCCGCCGCCGTTTTAATCCTTGCCGTTTATGCAAACTTCGCAGAAACTCCGATTAGGGCTCGTACCGCTTCGCCGAATACGACAAGCAAGGTTTTATGTGCTCTGAGCGTTGCGGTACACATACTGTCGGGAGCGGGTATAATTTCCGTTTCTTTTGCAAACGCAAAGCTTATCGGTTCGACTTTCGGCGACAGCCCGATTCTGTGGCTCGGCTTAATCGGTCTTATAACGCTGTTAAGAGCCGTTTATTTCGCAGTCTGTAAGCCTTCGGACGAAGCCTACTGCGTAAAAACGCTTGTATGCTCAAGCTTTATTCTGCCGACTGCCGTCTTAGCCTTTTCGGATTTCGGTGCGTCTGCGATAATTGCTGTTTTGAAAGCGTTACCGTTTTTTGTTTGCCTTGCAAGCTTAATTTATACACAAATCAAGCTTGCGAAAAGTACGGCTGTAAAATAAGTGTATTCACGCTTGACAAAGCGCAAAATGCCCAACAAAGAAAACACGGTCGGGTTATTTGTTCGTTTTGGTATTGACCGTTCCTTCAGACAGATAATCAACACTGATACCGTGAAAATCCACAAGCTTGATAAGCACCGAATGCATCATCGGTAAAACGAGTTATTATTACCCGTCAAAGCCGTGACTTCCCACTCTGCCGAAATAAAAGGCAACATAAAAATCAAAAAGCACTTGCAAAAAGAATTACAATGTGTTATAATGCTTTAGCATTTCGGCATCACGGAATATGGCGTAAACTTGTTTTTCAAGTGTTCACCTGACCTTATCCTGTGGTGTGCGGGGCAAAATAAATTTTTAATGAGGTGAAACAAATGACACAGGCAGAGAAGCAGGCTATTATGGCTGAGTATGCTATGCACGAGGGTGACACAGGTTCTCCCGAGGTTCAGATTGCTGTTCTTACAAAGAGAATTCAGGATCTTACAGAGCATCTCAGAACAAACCAGAAGGACCATCACTCAAGAAGAGGTCTTCACAAAATGGTAGGTCGCAGAAGAAACCTTCTTGCTTACCTTCAGAAAGTCGATATCGAAAGATACCGTGCTATCGTTAAGAAGCTTGGTCTTCGTAAATAAGACACTTTTGAGGCAAGCAGGCTTTCTGCTTGCCTTGAATTGCTTTTATGAGAAGTAAATTATCAAGGCTAAATCCTTGCATTTAGCGGTAAACAGAGCATTTGATACCAAATGTTGTGTTTATTGCTAAACAGATTTAAGCCTTGAAAAAATAAAAAGAGAGGTAAAAATCATGTTTTTCAAAAACTTTAAGGTTTGGGAAACCGAACTTGCCGGCAGAAAGCTTTCAATCGAAACCGGCAAAATGGCAGGACTTGCAAATGCGGCTGTTATGGTTCGTTACGGCGACACAAATGTACTTTGCACAGTTACGGCTTCAGCTAAGCCCCGTGAGGGCGTTGACTTCTTCCCTCTTTCAGTTGACTACGAGGAGAAGATGTACTCGGTGGGCAGAATCCCCGGCTCTTTCCAGAGAAGAGAGGGTAAGGCAAGCGAAAAGGCTGTTCTTACTTCAAGATGTATCGACAGACCTATCCGTCCCCTTTTCCCGAAGGATCTCCGCAATGACTGCACAGTTGTTGCAACCGTTATGTCAGTTGACCCTGATTGCAGCCCTGAAATCGCAGCTATGATCGGTGTTTCGGCAGCTATCGCAATTTCTGATATTCCGTGGGACGGCCCCATTTCAGGTGTAAATGTCGGTCTTGTTGACGGCGAAATCGTTATCAACCCCACTCTCGAGCAGAGAGCAAAGACTGACCTTAACCTTACCGTTGCTTCAACAGCTGACCTTGTTGCTATGATTGAGGCAGGCGGTAACGAAATTTCCGACGACCTTATGTTCGATTGCATCATGGCAGGTCATGAGGAAAACAAGAAAATCGTTAAATTTATTCAGGGTATCGTTGAAGAAGTAGGTAAGCCCAAGTTCGCTTATGAATCTTCAGACCCCGATCCCGTTATTTTCAAGGAAATCGAAGACTTCTGCGTTGAAGATGTCAAGAAGGCTCTTGATACTGATGACAAGCTTGTTCGTGACGAGGCTCTTCTTCCGATTTACGCAGCAGTTCATGAAAAATTCGATGAGAAGTTTGAGGGCAACGAAGCTAAGCTTGACGAGATTATGTATCTTGTTCAGAAGCATGTTGTTCGTTCATGGCTTAAAGATGAGCATAAGAGAGTTGACGGCAGAGGCATTGACGAAATTCGTCCGCTTAACGCTGAAATCGACCTCCTTGCAAGAGCTCACGGCTCGGGTATGTTCACAAGAGGTCAGACTCAGGTGCTTTCAGTTGCAACACTCGGCCCGATAGGCGACGCTCAGCAGCTTGACGGTCTTGACGAGCAGAAGGAAAAGAGATATATCCACCACTACAATTTCCCCTCATACTCGGTTGGCGAAACAAAGCCGTCAAGAGGTCCGGGCAGAAGAGAAATCGGTCACGGTGCTCTTGCTGAAAAGGCTCTTGTTCCCGTTCTTCCGTCAGTTGAGGAATTCCCCTATGCTATCCGTGTTGTTTCGGAAGTTCTTTCTTCAAACGGCTCAACATCACAGGGTTCAATCTGCGGCTCGACTCTTGCTCTTATGGCAGCAGGCGTTCCGATTAAAGCTCCCGTTGCAGGTATTTCCTGCGGTCTTATCACAGGTGATGAGGGTGTTTACGGCGACTTTATGACAATGGTTGATATTCAGGGACTTGAGGATTTCTACGGCGACATGGACTTCAAGGTTGCGGGTACAAAGAAGGGTATCACAGCTATTCAGATGGACCTCAAGGTTCACGGTCTTACTCCCGAAATCATTAAAGAAGCTTTCGCAAAGACTCACAAGGCAAGAGATTATATACTTGACGATATTATGCTTCCCGTTATTTCAGAGCCGAGAGCAGAGCTTTCAAAGTGGGCTCCGAAGATGCTTACAACAAAGATTGACCCCGAAAAGATTGGCGAGGTTATCGGTAAGCAGGGCAAGGTTATTCAGAAAATCTGTGCAGAGTGCGACTGTAAGGTTGACGTTAATGAAGAAGGACAGGTATTTGTTTCCGCTATTGACCTTGACAATGCAAAGAAGGCTATCTTCATTGTTGAGACAATCGCAAACGGTCCCGAGGTAGGCGCAATCTACAAGGGCGTTGTTACACGTCTTATGAGCTTCGGCGCATTTGTTGAAATCGTTCCCGGTGTTGAGGGTATGGTACACATCAGCCACCTTGACGTTAAGAGAACTGAAAAGGTTGAGGACGTTGTCAATGTCGGCGACGAAATCATCGTAAAGGTTCTTCCGAAGGACGAGCAGGGCAGACTTAATTTCTCTCGCCGTGAAGCTCTTATCGAGGTTGAGGGACTTACTCCCGAAAATGACCTCAATGAAAGACCGCAGAGAAGAGAAGGCAGAAGAGCTAACTTCCGCAGAAAATAATCTTTTTAACGCAAATACCACGGTAGAAATTCTATCGTGGTATTTTTTACAATTTTCAAGCCTTGTATATGGTTAAAATTAACAATTTATACATTGACGAAAATTTTACGAAATAGTATACTATTTACAATAAAATGTTGATTATCTGATTTTGAAAAGAGGTAAATATGAAAAAAACACTTTCTGTTATTCTCTCGCTTGTTTTGATTTTTTCCGTTATCAATCTCGGCGGAATAACAGCTTTTGCCGAAAATGAAACTATAATCGACGGAGACTATTCGTACCGCCTGCTTGACGACGGCACCTATGAGCTTTTGAGCTACGAAGGAACAGACACAGATTTGATTATCCCCTCGGAGTTTCGCGGCTTACCCGTAACGGTGCTGGGCGTATATTCCTGCGGCTTGTGCGACAATCTTACAAACGTCATCATTCCCGATACAATAACCTCTATCGGCTCCCAATGCTTCAAAAAAAATCCGTCACTTGAAACCGTTACCATTCCGCAAAGCGTTAAGGAAATCGGCGAGGGTGCTTTTTCGGAGTGTCCGAGCCTTAAAAGAGTAAATATCGAAAATCTTGCCGTCTGGTGTGAAATCAACTTCGGCGACCAAGATGCAAGCCCGTTTTGCTTTGCAAGCGAGCTCTATTTGAACGGGAAGCTCCTAAAAAACGTTGAAATTCCGAGCAGCGTTAAGAAAATATCCAACTATGCCTTTTACATGGCTCCGATTGAGACGTTGAAAATCCCTCTGGGCGTTACCGAAATCGGAATCGGTGCTTTTGTAGGCTGTAAAAATCTTACAAGCATTTCTCTTCCGAGCAGCATTAAAAGCATTGACAGAGCTGCATTTATGGAGTGTACCGCTTTGACTGAGGTTACAATACCCAAGGGCGTTGAAATTGTTGACGAGTTTGCGTTTTACAAATGCTCCGGACTTAAAAAGGTTACCGTTCCGTCCACTGTGACCTCGGTAACTATAAGCTCCTTTAACAGCTGCACCTCGCTTGAAGAGCTTGTAGTATTGAGCGAAGCCAATTTGGAATTCGGAGATTTAGGCAGCACGACGCTCACGATTTATGCGAAATCCGGCACTCCGACAGAAAACTATGCTAAAACCGACAATATCCCCTTTACCTCGCTTCTTATCGGCGACACAGACGGCGACGGAAGCGTTGGTATATCCGATCTCACGCTTGTTTCGATTTACCTTTCGGGCAAGGGCGAGCTGACCTCTGCTCAGGCGGCTTGCGCAGATATAAATGAGGACTCGACCGTAGATGCGTTTGATATGTTCTATATCGACAAGGCAATTTACGCTTAAACAATTAAATTTACACAGCAAGAAGCGGTGGCAGAGAACTCTGCCACCGCTGTTATTTGCCTTTATTGTTTTATTAAAGCCTTATTATGCCCATTCCTCCGTCGGCTCGATAAGTCCGTAGCCGCCGTCCTTTCTCTTGTAAACAACGTTTATGTCGTCGCTTTCGGAGTTGCGGAACATATAGAACTGATGTCCGAGCATATTCATCTGCAAGACAGCTTCATCAACCGTTTCGGGCTTGAGAATAACATTCTTTGTTCTTACAATGTCAAATTCCGTTTCCTCGTCGTCTGCGGTGTTGAAAACCTCGTCAAATGATGTCTCATGAATCTTCTTTTCGAGCTTCGTCTTATTTTTTCTGATCTGTCTGATAAGCGACTCTACGCAAGTGTCAAGCGCATCCTCAAGATCCTGTGAACGTTCCTGTGCTCTGAATATATATCCGCCTTTAGTCAGCGTAATCTCAACAATTTTGATGTTTTTTTCAACCGTTGCCGTTACCTTAGCGTTTGCGTCAGGTCCGAAAAATTTCTCAACCTTGCTAAGCTTTAACTCAGCCCTTTCTTTGAAGGATTCTCTCGGTGTGCATTTTCTGCCGATGATGGTAATGTTCATTATGACATCCCCTTACTTATATATTCAAAAGCTGTAGCTTTTGTTTACATCTACAGTATAGCACAAGTTTATAATAAAATAAAGATATTTTATGAATTTTTATTGAATTTTCACAAATTAAACATTCCAGCTGTTTATATATCTTTCCTGCTCAGGCGAAAGGCTGTCAATCGAAACGTCCCAAGCCGCAAGCTTCCTCATTGCAACGTTGCGGTCAATCTCCTGTGGAACGAAGTTTACGCCGACCTTGACCTTATCACGGTTTTTCGCCATATACTCGGCGGAAAGTGCCTGAATGGCAAAGCTCATATCCATAATCTCGGCAGGGTGTCCGTCTCCTGCGGCAAGATTTACAAGTCTGCCCTCGGCAATAAGGTTAATCCAATGACCGTTTGCAAGCTTATATCCCATAATATTATTTCTCTTTTCGGCAATTTCAACCGCATTCTTTTCAAGGTCGCCGACATTTATCTCAACATTGAAATGACCTGCATTGCAAACGATTGCGCCGTCTTTCATATTGAGCATTGCTTCTTCGGTTATAACATCTTTACAGCCTGTAACGGTGATGAAAAAGTCGCCGATTTTAGCCGCTTCGACCATCGGAAGAACAGTAAAGCCCTCCATCTTAGCCTCCATAGCCTTTATCGGGTCAATCTCGGTAACGATAACATCTGCGCCCAAGCCCTTTGCCCGCATTGCAACACCCTTACCGCACCAGCCGTAGCCTGCAACAACAACCTTTTTACCTGCAACTACAAGGTTTGTCGTTCTGTTAATTCCGTCCCAAACACTCTGTCCCGTGCCGTAACGGTTGTCGAAAAGGTACTTGCATTGTGCGTTGTTTACAGCCATCATCGGAAAAAGAAGCTTGCCGTCCTTTTCCATAGCTTTAAGCCTGATAATGCCCGTCGTCGTTTCCTCGCATCCGCCGATAACGTTTTCAATCAGCTGCGGATATTCATTGTGAATGAGATTTACGAGGTCGCCGCCGTCGTCGATAATAATGTTCGGAGCTATTTCAATTACCCTGCGCAAATGGTCATTGTATTCCTCCTCGGTAGCTCCGTGATAGGCAAAAACGTTCATTCCGCCCTTAACGAGAGCCGCCGCAACATCATCCTGTGTCGAAAGCGGATTGCTGCCCGTAACATACATTTCGGCACCGCCTGCCGCAAGAACTCTGCAAAGATATGCTGTTTTTGCTTCAAGATGAACCGAAAGCGCAACCTTTAGATTTTCAAACGGTTTTTTCTCTGCAAACTCTTTTTCAAGCGAGGACAGAATCGGCATATTTGCCTTGACCCACTGTATTTTTCTCTCTCCCGATTCATAGAGAGCCAAATTTTTTATATCGCTCATTTCGTACTTCCTTCCGATATTTTTTACTCCATAATAAAATAACATATTACCCGCCAAAAAGCAATAAATATTGACATAAGTCAATAATTATGCGATAATTAGCTTTATTAAAGGTAGTCTTAGGAGGCACACATTTCTTATGGAAAAGAGTAATAACATTATTAAACGAATAATCTGTGTTGTTCTCGCTTTAACGCTCACGGTTTGCGCTTTTACCTCTTGTAAAAAGAATAACGAAGAAGAGGAAATTACCCGTGGCGATGTTCAAATCGAAAGACCTGCTTTCGAGGAGGAAACTCAGCCCGAGGGCGAGGCTACAACAGATCCTGCCGCTACAAGGGAGGATGCAAGGAACACTACGGCAAAGGCATCCGACAACGCAACGACGGAAGGTACTACATACAGCAGCGATCCGAAGGTTGACGACGCTATCAAGGATGCCGCAAAGCAAAGCGGTATGAGCCCCGAGCAAATCGCCGAGTTTATACAGATAATGGGCTATGATTACGACCCTGTTCAGGGTATTTTCTACACAAGCCTCAACAACTGGCAGAGGCAGGCTAACTTCGTTGCTCACTATGACACAGCAGCTCACTATTTCAATATGAACTACCGCACGGCAAGAATTGACTTTGGCCCCATTGACGGTCTTGACTGGAGAATTCAGCTTTGGAAAGGTCAATACGGTGCATTCGGCGGAAGCGAAATCGGTATTTACACAAAAGATCCGAAGCAGAACGCTATGCTTTATCACTGTGCCGACGATGATCATCTCCTCTATATGGAGTCCGCTCTTTATCTCAATAAAGAGGATTATCAAAACAACAAAGTGTATTTCACAAGAGAATGGCAGGCTCATTGGTGGCTTACAGGCTTTAAGCCGGGCGTTGTAAACCCCGCTTCGCTGATTATGTCAATGCGTATTCGTTGTATGTCATCTAAAATGGCAACGCAGTTTGCTGCGGCTCTTGAACAGGCAGGCTTTACAGCGGTTAAAAGTCAAAAAGATATGACCTACGACACATACTGCAGAAGCCTCAATGACATTTATATCCTTTGGGATGACGTCGGCGAGCTGAACTATGTACAAAAAAAGAACTAAACAAAAGCCCACTATACGGTGGGCTTTTATAGTAGGAGATTATGAGACTATTATGAAAAACGGATTTTTCGCATTTACAGGCAGAATAAAATACATCAACCGTTGGGCACTTATGCGCAACACAACTTATGAAACCTTGAGTCAGCACTCACACGAGGTAGCTGTTTTGGCTCACGCTCTCGCCGTAATCGGTAATAAAAAGCTCGGCAAGAGCTATAACACCGAAAGGGCAGCCCTGTTAGGTCTTTACCATGATGTGCCGGAGATTATCACGGGCGATATGCCGACGCCCGTAAAATATTACAGCAGGGATATGCGTAATACCTTTGAGAAAATCGAAAATAATGCTTGCTCCTCTCTGCTCGATATGCTCGGAGACGACATAAAAGACGAGTACGCCTCATTATTTTTCAAGGACGAAAAGGACACGGAGCTTTGGCGGCTTGTAAAGGCAGCGGACAAATTAAGCGCATATATCAAATGTATCGAAGAGCGAAAAGCAGGAAACTCCGAATTCTCCGACGCTGAAAAATCAACAAAGGCGTTGATTGACTCCCTTGACTGCGAGGAAGCCGATATTTTCGTAAAGGAATATCTCCCCGCTTACGAATTACCGCTTGATAAGTTGAAATAAAAAGCAAAAATTTGCACCTTGAATTATTAAAAGTGCAATTTTTGCACTTTTGCTTTTCAAAGACAAGTGCAAAAACAAACCCCGTTCTATAATGCTGAGTGTTCATAAGGCAGTATTGGTTTCTCGCATAAAAATCCTTTATACTTTTGCCAAAAAGCCTCGCAAGGCGACAGCCTTGCTTCATTTCTCGGCTTCGGCATAAAAGAATTTTTATAGCTACGAAACTGCAACGCACTTCAAAATAATATATTTCTGATACAAAAAAAGGCAACCCACGCAGATAATGCTGATGCATATCTGCGTGGGTTTACGAATTATTGTGCAAAAAGATGTTGTTTTGAAGCAAAACTTCCTTATGAACATTCAGCCAAACGGGGTTTTATTGTTATAATCACTCTTTTTCTTCTGTTCTTGTAACCGCAATGCCGAGGTCGTTGAGCTGAAGCTCGTCAACGGGTGCAGGACATTCGGTCATAGGCTCGGAAGCGTTCTGAACCTTAGGATATGCCACAACATCTCTCAAGCTCTCACAGCCGAGCATCTGCATACAAAGTCTGTCAAGACCGATACCCATACCACCGTGAGGCGGAGCACCGAAACGGAATGCGTCAAGCAAATAACCGAATTTCTCGTAAGCCTCTTCCTTTGTGAGACCGAGAAGGTCGAAAATTCTTGACTGAAGCTGCGGATCGGTAATTCTTATCGAGCCCGAGGACAATTCAATTCCGTTAAGCACAAGGTCGTAGCACTTTGCCCTGACCTTACCCTTATCGGTTTCAAGGTAATCAAGGCAATCGTCCATCGGTGCGGTAAAGGGGTGGTGCATTGCAAGCCACTCTCCGCTTTCCTCGTCATACTCAAAGAACGGGAACTCTGTTATCCAAAGGAGATTGAACACACCCTCGGGAATTATATCAAGCTTCTTCGCAACGGTCTGTCTGAGTCCGCCGAGTATTGAAAGAACATGGCTGTTATTAGCATCTGCGATAACAAGAAGCACATCGCCCTGCTTCAAATTTGCTTTAGACGAAATTTGACTGAGCTCTTCTTCCGTCATAAACTTTGCAAATGAGGAAGCCATACCGTCGGGCGTCATTCTTATCCAAGCCATACCCTTTGCGCCGCTGCCCTTTGCCTGCTCGGTGAGCTTATCTATCTCTTTTCTCGTAAGCACGGAAGCCGCATTTTCAGCCTTTATCGCTCTGACGCTGCCTCCTGCCTCAATTGCACTCTTGAACACAACAAATTCAGAGCTTTTAACAATATCGGTAAGGTCGATAAGCTCCATTCCGTATCTTGTGTCGGGCTTGTCCGAGCCGTATCTCTCCATAGCCTCTTTGAATGTAAGTCTGGGCAACGGAGTGGGAATATCAACATCGAGCGCCTCCTTGAACACACGCTTTATGTATCCCTCGCCCATTTCAAGAACATCCTCCATCTCAACAAAGGACATTTCAAGGTCTATCTGCGTAAATTCAGGCTGACGGTCTGCTCTCAAGTCCTCATCTCTGAAGCAACGGGCAATCTGCATATATCTGTCAAAGCCTGCAACCATCGAAAGCTGCTTATAAAGCTGCGGAGACTGCGGAAGCGCATAGAAGCTGCCGTTGTGAATTCTCGACGGAACAAGGAAATCTCTTGCGCCCTCGGGAGTGGAACGGATAAGCACAGGCGTTTCAATCTCAATAAAGCCGTTCTCATCAAAATAATCTCTTGTTATTTTCGCTACCTTGTGTCTGAAAATAATATTTTTCTGCAAATCGGGACGGCGAAGGTCAAGATAACGGTATTTAAGTCTTGTCAGCTCTCCCGTCTGCGAATTTTCCTGAATTTCAAACGGAGTGGTCTCGCTCTTTGCAAGAACTCTAAGCTCATTAACCTCAATTTCAATCTCGCCTGTGGGAATATCGGGGTTTTTAGCGCTTCTCTCCCTGACTGTACCTGTTGCAGCAAGAACATACTCACTTCTGACGGAAAAAGCCTTGTCAAAAACCTCTTTGTCGGTGTTTTCGGTGAAACCCAACTGAACAACGCCTGTTCTGTCTCTCAAATCGACGAAAATCAATGCGCCGAGGTCTCGCTGACGCTGAACCCAACCGCAAAGAGTAACCTCTCTGCCAATATCCTTTACGGTAAGCGTGCCGCAATAGTCCGTTCTCTTAATTCCCTGCATCGTTTCCATCAATTTTGTCCTCCAAGTATATCTGTAATTTCAAGTCCCTCAATTCCGTAACCGTCGAGCGAATCCATCGCCTGCTTTATTACGATCGACTGAAAATTATCTGTGAAATCCACAAGCTCTATCTCCGCCTGCGTGCCGTCTGACATATTTTTAAACACAGCCTTACCGCTTTCAAGCTCGCTGTCGCCGAGTACAACGGTATAAAGAGCGCCGATTTTGTCTGCATATTTCATCTGTGCCTTAACGGACCTTCCAACTGTATCAAACTGCGCCGAAAGCCCCTCGTTTCTCAAATCCGTCGCAAGAGCCGAGGCTTTTACATTGGCCTGCTCACCCATAGAAGCGATATAAAGGTCGCATTTTTTTCTTTCGGGGAACTCGGTTTTTTGAGTGTCCATCAAAAGCATAAGCCTTTCAAGTCCGAGACCGAAGCCGCAAGCCGGTGTAGGCTTACCGCCCATCTCCTCAACGAGTCCGTCATATCGACCGCCGCCGCAAACAGTGCCCTGCGCTCCAATCTCGTTTGACACGAATTCAAAGACCGTTCTTGTATAGTAATCAAGACCTCTTACGATTGTCGGATTGACTTTGAAATCTATGTTATTAGCCGTTAGATACTTTTTAACTAACTCAAAATGTTCACTGCAATCTTCGCAAAGATAGTCAAGAATTTTAGGTGCGTTTTCTGCAATTTTTGAGCATACAGGGCTCTTACAATCGAGTATTCTCATCGGGTTTTTCTCAAGTCTGCCTTTACAAGTATCGCACAAATCATCATAATTTGATTTGAAATACTCCTTGAGTGCCTCTTGATATTTTTTACGGCATTCGGGACAACCGATCGAGTTTATCTCAAGCGAAATATTGTTTACGCCCAAATAGTTGAACACTTCATTGGCAAGAAGAATAATCTCCGCATCCTGCGCCGCACTTCCTGCGCCAAAACACTCAACACCGAACTGATGGAACTCACGAAGTCTGCCCGCCTGCGGTTTTTCATAGCGATAGCAAGGTGTAACATAGTAAATTTTCTGCGGCATAGCCTCGTTGAAAAGTCCGTGCTCAAGGAAAGCTCGTACCGCACCTGCCGTGCCCTCGGGCTTCAAGGTTATTGACCTGTCACCTTTATCCTTGAATGTATACATTTCTTTCTGAACAACATCAGTTGTTTCACCGACAGAGCGTTGAAAAAGCTCGGTGTGCTCAAAAACCGGGGTACGCATTTCGTAAAAGCCGTAATTCTCGGCAATTTCACGCATAGCCGCTTCGATATATTGAATTTTGTAACTGCTCGACGGCAATGTGTCAAGCGTACCTTTGATTGCGTTGGTAATAAGCGCCATAGATTTCATTCCCTCATTTATACAGAATTACCCCCTCCGAATCGGAAGGGGCGATTTTATTTAGTGATGTTCGCCATTCTTCGGGTTTACAATATCTCTCCAGTCAAGGTCGCCCCTTGCAAGGCTGTGTATAAGTGCCTCCGCAGTAGCGATATTAGTAGCGACGGGTATATTGTGAACGTCGCAGAGCCTTAAAAGATTAGCTTCATTCGGCTCATGTGGCTTAGGATTAAGGGGATCTCTGAACATAAGCAAAAGGTCAATTTCGTTGCAAGCAATCCTCGAACCGATTTGCTGATCGCCGCCTTGAGAGCCGCTTAAAAACTGTGTAATTTTAAGACCCGTTGCCTCAGAGACAAGCTTGCCCGTAGTTCCCGTAGCGCAAAGATTGTGCTTTGAGAGTATTCCGCAATATGCAATGCAAAACTGCGTCATAAGTTCTTTTTTCTCATCGTGTGCTATAAGAGCTATGTTCATATATCTTCAACTTCCTCCCTATTAAACTCTCTCGTATAGTATAATATCAAATTTTCTTTCATTTTTCAACTGTTTATCAATAAAAATCCTTTTGTTTGAACAAAACGTTTTCGCCCAAAATGCGTTTTGCCGTTCTTAAAAATGCGTTAAAAGCATATTTTGAGATTTTGCTTCCGTTTGAAAGCAGCCTTACGCTGTCATCCTCGGGAATAACTCCGATAAGCTGCACCCTTGCCGAGTCAATGACGTCATCAAGCTTCATTTGCTTTCCCGACTCAACCTCGTATCTGTCAAATCGGTTGATAATCATTCTGATATCAATATCCTTATCGACCTTCAGCACCCTGCCGACAGCCGCATCCGCACTCCTTACGCAAACAGGGTCGCCCGTTACAACTATAATTGCCCTGTCGCAGACCTTTGCCAAAATTCCGTGAAAATCATCCGAGCCTGCCGCAGAGTCAACAAAAACATAGTCGTAATCCGTGTCCGTGTGCGAAAGCAGGCTTGAAAATGCCGCCTCCGTTATGCTGTCCGAAAAGTCCGACGGTGCGGAAAGCAAATCGGGTGCGCCGTCTCCGCCGACAACCGCTTGCGAAAACGAGCAGCGTCCCTCGATAACATCAAGCCAATTATACACGACCTTATCCCCGATATTCATTATAAGGTCAAGGCTGCGAAAGCCGACGTCGGCATCTACAAGCAGTACGCTCTTGCCCATTGAGTGCAAAGCGTTTGCAAGTCCTACCGAAACCGATGATTTACCAACACCGCCTTTTCCCGATAAGACAAGAATTTTCTGAGCCATTTCCCTCACTCCAATCAATTAAGCGCCGTATTCTGACTGTCTATCGCATCAATCTCGCTTGCAGTTCCGAAATACGCCTTATAAATATCAGCAACAAGCATCGCCGTTGCAGAACCGCTGTTCAAGTTCTCAATAGCCACGCTTACGGCAATTTGCGGATTGTCGGCAGGTGCAAAGGAAATCATAAAACCGTTAAGTCCCGACTCGATTTTACCGCCGACCTTCGCCTTTGACTCCGCAGTACCTGTTTTCGCCGCAACCGAGACAGGCAAGCCCTTAAACGCCGAAAGTCTGCCGCCGAGACGCATCATACCGTCCTTTACAACGTTTATGCTGCTCTGTGAAATCCCCGTTTCATTGAGAACAACGGGTGTGCTGTCTATAATAGTCTGCGAGTAATCCGCAGTTTTTACGCTTTTTACAAAATGAGCCTTATATCTTGTTCCGCCGTTTGCAATCGTCGCAACATAATTACAAAGCTGAATGGGTGTAAACAGGTTATCCGACTGACCGATAGCCGCCTGAACGGTATCGCCGGGATACCACGTTCCGCCGTGAGCTTCACGGTACTCTATGCTCGCAAGCACGCCCTTTGACTCGTTTATTTCAACGCCCGTTTTCTGACCGAGTCCGAGCCTTGTGCAGTAGTCGTTCATTTTTTCAATTCCGAGCTGTCTGCCCGTCTCATAGAAGAAAATGTTGCACGACTGATTTAATGCTTCGGCAACCGTAATCGCCCCGTGTGCGTGAAGACATTTGAACTGCGTATCCTGGAAGTAGGTGTAAATTCTGTTACAGGTTATTCTTGTGTCCTTTGTGATAGCTCCCTCTTCAAGTCCCGCAAGCGCAATCGCCGCCTTAAAGGTAGAACCCGGCTCATACGTACTTTGAAGAGCTCTGTTCCAAAGCGGGGATGACTTGTCCGCAGAAAGTGCGGAATAGTTATCGTAATAAGTTGTGAGGTCATAGCTCGGATAGGTGGCGCAAGCGAGCACCGCACCGGTGTTGACATCCATCACGACCGCCGAGCCGACCGCAGGCAAGCTCGCCTTGTCCCTATACTGTGCAATGAAGTTCGCAAGAGCCTCCTGCACCGCAAGCTGTAAGTCGGAGTCGATCGTCAAAATTACGGTATCGCCCTGAACAGGCTCGGTTGTAATCTCGGTCGTCTTGCTTCCGCTTGAATCGGTAATCGTGCTCTCAACGCCGTTCGTGCCTCGTAAATACTGCTCCATTGCGCTTTCAAGTCCGAACTTACCGATGGCGTCGTCCATTGCATAAGCACGAAGCTTGAGATTTTTCTTTTCCTCGGTGGTAAGATTTTCATTCTTGACAGCCGTATTATATTCATCGGTTCTTTTTTTATATTCCTCTGCGTTAAGCGGACCTATTGTGCCGATTATATGCGGAGCGAGTGTTCCGTTCAAATATTCCCTTTCGGTTGTTACCTGAATTTCAACCCCTGCATAAAAGCCGCTGTTTTCCTTGATTTTAGAAGCGAGCTCAACGGAAACATTGTCAGCAAATGTGTACGGGTTTGAGGTGGTAAACGCATTCTTTTTAAGCGAATAGCAAACAGAAGCGATTTTTAATGCGTCGGTGTCCGAATACTGTTCAAGCTTAAACTTGGTTTTCAGCTCGTCAAAGCAGTTTTGCGCCGTTGCATACTCGTTGAGATAAAGCACGTTTTTGGATTTTAGATATTTTATATCTACATCCCTGTCAGCCATAAATTGCACGCTTCCGTTTTGGTCGAAATAAAGCGGAATGTCATTGTTCCACTCCGTGCCGTAGCTTTCAAGCAAGTGTATGAGCGAAATTATAATTTCGTTTCTCTGCTCCTGCTCGTCCGTTCTCGGGAAATATGAGCCGTTGAAGATAACGGAATTTATTTGCTTGTTTGTGACAAGCGGTTTTCCGTTACAATCAAGGATTTCTCCCCTTGCTGCCTTTATGGTTGTATCGGTCTTTTTTAACGCAACCCTCTCAACCGTCGCCTCATCGGCATTTGCAATCTGTATTCTGAAAAGGTCGGCGATAAACAGTGAAAAAACAAAAAGCACCGCTACGGTAAACGCAACAGTCCGAAATTTAGTGCTTTTGGTTTTATCGTTCATTTACAGCTCTCCCTTCAAATGTTAAAACTCGTGCGTGGTTTTGGTAAGCCTCATAAGATATCTGACTATCAAATAATATATCGGTGTAAATAACACCGTGTAAACTGCCGACGGCAAATAAAATCTCAAAAACAGCCAAACCGATGAGTCCATACCTCTTGCCGTAACAAAAAACAGCACATAGAACGCCGTGTAAATAAGCGTTGCCGAACCCGAAAGTATCAGCGCTGTCAAAAGGTGATTTCTCATAAAAATATTTATAAGCAAACCACAACCGCCGCCGATTACCATAAGGAACAACGCATTGTATCCGTCTGCAAGACCGAAAACGCTGTCCCATAATGCTCCTGCAAACGCACCGAGCAGCGCACCGACAACCTCTCGTTCAAACATTCCGAGACATACGATAAGCGGTATGAGCAAAAACGCCCTTGCAGAAAAGATTTCAGGAAACCAGCCTCTTGTATTTTGCAAAACGTTTGTAATCAATATTAAAATAACAAAAACAGTTCTTCTGAAAATTATCAGCTTTGTATTATTACGCATTACCCTTACCCTCAAAGTCAGTAATTACAAATGCGTCCTGAACCTCACCCAAATCAATCTGCGGAGTAACCTCGGCATAGTAGGAAACATCGCCTTCCTCCTGCTTTACAGATTTCACTGTGCCGATAATAAGACCTCTTGGGAATATTCCGCCGACACCGGAGGTGCAGACTATTCCGCCCTCTGCGATTGCTGTATCCTTTGTAAGTCCTGCAAATTTAACAGTCGAAGTAAGGCTCATTTTAACCGTCGTGTCGGTATAGCCTATTTCGCCCGTTCTTATTTCATAAGCCGCTGCATTGACCTGCGGATCGTAAACGGAAAGCACGATACAAGTAGTCGGAGTAACTTCACTTACAATTCCGATAAGATACTCTCCGCTTATAACAGGGTCATTTACGCTTACGCCGTCGTTACTTCCGCAGTTGAGCTCAAAAGAGTCGAAGGCGTCAGCCGAATTTCTGCCGATAACCGTTCCTGCGGTAAATTTGAAATCGGGATTTTTTTCCTTAACTCCAAGGAAATTTTCGTAAGCCTCGATTTGCTTTTTCATCTTTTCATAATCGACAAGCTTTTTCTGATAATCCGCAACCTGTTCTTCAAGCTCGGCAACCCTATCCATATACGAAGCAGACGAAACAAGTCCGCCTTTTACAAAATCAAGCTTTTCAGAAATAGCCGTCGAAAGGCGAGACAGCGGAGAAAATACGGTGCTGACAGCGGAGGTCAACGGAGAAGCCGCATTGCCGGAGGATACACCTGCGATAATTCCCGCAAGAAGTATAACCACAAGCAAAAGCAACGCTCTGAACGTATTGCTTCTGACAAAATTCTTCAACTGTATCACCTACCGTTCATACAAAAGTGCAACAAGGCGGGCATAACACCCGCCGTAAAAATAATTATCAATCGTAATATCCCTTTTCCATAAACTTGGGATTTTCCAAACACATACCTGTTCCGTCAACAACACAGTCAAGCGGATTTTCAGCAATGTGAACGGGTATTTTTGTTTCAATCGAAATGAGCTTATCAAGACCTCTGAGCAATGCGCCGCCGCCTGTAAGCATTATTCCTCTGTCAATAATATCCGCCGAAAGCTCGGGGGGAGTTTTCTCAAGAGTCGAGTGGATTGTATCAAGTATCTGATTTACCGGATCGGAAAGAGCCTCTCTGACCTCTTCGGATGTGATTTCAATGTTCTTGGGAAGTCCGTCAAGCAGGTTTCTGCCCTTAACGTCCATTGCACCCTCGCCGTCGTAAGGATAAGCAGAGCCGATTTTAATCTTAATGTCCTCTGCCGTTCTTTCGCCGATAAGAAGATTGTGCTTCTTTCTGATGTAAGCGATAATAGCCTCGTCGAAATTGTCGCCCGCAACTCTTGCCGACTGCGCCGTAACAATATCGCCGTAAGAAATAACGGCAACCTCAGACGTACCGCCGCCGATGTCAACAACCATGCTTCCTACCGCATCCGAAACAGGGAGACCTGCGCCGATTGCCGCCGCCATAGGCTCATCGATAAGGTTTACAAGCTTTGCGCCTGCCGAACGAGCTGCATCATGAACAGCCTTTCTCTCAACCTCTGTAACGCCCGACGGGATACAAATGAGCACTCTTGCCCTTGAAAACGGGGATGAGCTTATTGCCATCTTTATAAATTCCTTAAGCATATCCGAGGTTATATCAAAGTCTGCGATAACGCCGTCCTTAAGAGGTCTTACCGCTGTGATTGAGCCCGGAGTTCTGCCTATCATCTGCTTTGCCTTGTCGCCGACAGCCTCAACCTTCTGCGGATAAGCGCTGACATTTACAGCAACAACCGAAGGCTCTCTTATTACAATTCCTTTGCCCTTAACGTATACCAATGTGTTGGCTGTGCCGAGATCGATTCCGATATCCTGTGAAAACAACATATCTTTCTACTTCCTTTCATTTTCTTCAATCTGTATTACACCCATTTTATCAATTAACATTATAACCGCAAAATGTAAAATTCTCAACCTTTATAACGCAAAAACTTATTAAAATTTTGTGAATTTATATGTTTTTGAACCGTTCGGAACTTCTGCGCCAATGAAAAAGGTACTGTTGAGCAATTCCCTCGTAATTTTTCATACATTCGGGAAGCCCGTTCGGGTACATTTCCTCGGTAATTCTCTTGACCCAAACGTCAACGGGGAACGCATCTAACTTTCCGAAGCCGTACAAAAGCGTGCACTCCGCAACCTTTTTGCCGACGCCCTTGATTTTAACAAGCTCCTCACGTCCGTACTGCGTGGGCTGACTGTCTATCCTTGCAAAATCCACTTCCCCCTTGCTGACCCTTTGAGCAGCGTCAAGAATGTATTTTGCGCGAAATCCGGCACGAAGCGGAGACAAATCCTCGACCGTGAGCGTGCTTATTTGCTCCGCACTCGGAAAAGAATAAGCGTTTTCTTCTATCCTTTCGCCGAAGCTCTCGCAAAGTCGGGAAATTATGCTCTTAATTCTCGGAATGTTGTTGTTTTGCGAAATTATAAACGAGCAAAGCGTCTCCCACGGCTCCTGTCTTAAAATTCTGATGCCTGCGTATTCCTCGCAAGCCATTTTCAAGTTTTCATCCGCTCCGAAATTATCCGTTATCGTCTTATAATCCCTGTCAAAGTCAAGGTATCTGCGGAGCGTTTTGTTGAAATCCTCTTCGGTGCAGCTGCAATACAGAACATCGCCTTCCTGTCTTAATGTGTATTGCTTTCCCGACACCACGCCACGCATATTCCCGTTTTCGTCCTTTTCCCAACGGAACGCCTGACCGCAGTCGAGCATTAAATCCAAATTAAACATTTCCGGCGTCTTAATCTCAAACTGAAAACCGTCCATATCATCACTCCCAAAAAAATACACAAAAATCACAGAAAATTATATTAAAAACCCACAATGTGAATTTGCACAAAAAGTTTTGCGGGGCTTACTCAAAAAATAACTACCAAACGTAATATTTAGTAAAGCTGTAATAACTTACAGTATTTACATACGAATATCGAAAAGTTATAAACATTTGGCGAAAAGTGCGGCAAAAACCGAGTTTTACACAGTTTTTACATCTACTTATTAACATTTTGAACGGTGTTTTGAACATTTTTGAACAAAATAAAAATATACAATCAGTAATATTTTCCGTGAAAATAATTTTGTATAAAATCCCATATTGACATAAATTCGGCTGCAATCTCACGTATATTTCAGCCAAAATATACCATACTAAAATCAATAAATCGTAAAGGACACGGCAATATGATTAAAGGTGTAAACAGACAGGTTCTTGAGGTCCACGAAACAGGTACAAAATACTTTGAAAAGGCATTGTTCTTTGTAAAACCGGAATATTCCACTCTCAGCGAAAGACGGCTCAACGAAAAAGCCCTGCAAGCTCTTTCGGGGAACGACAAAGTGCCCGTTACACGCGGTGCAAAGATAAAAAACATTGTGCTGAAAATTGGCTGCCTGTTACTGTCTGCTCTGACGGGCGCAGGTGTGACCCTGCTTTTAAGATAATTCCGACTTTTTGAGAATAACCGCAGAGGCGCCGTCAATGAACACGGACTCTCCGCAATTATATCCGCAGAAAAGCCGTTCGCTGTTGTGCCAGCTCTGCGGCAAATTATAGGTAATACCGTTTTCATTCCTGTTTGCTATAATGAGCAAGCTTTCTTTTTTGCCCCGTCGCTCAAACGCAACGCAGCCGAGAGCCGCCGATATGGGGTTAAACTCTCCGTCCTTTAAGCACTCGTTTTCTTTTCTCAATTTTCCGAGACGTACATAATAAGCGTGCAGCTCACAGTGCGTATTATCCCACTCAAAGTAAGCTCTGTTGAACGGGTCCTTATAGCCTTGCATTGAAATCTCGTCGCCGTAGTAAATGCTCGGAACACCCGGAAGCATAAACTGAAGCGCAGAAGCCATTTTCATAAGGCGTATGCCCTTTTCCTTCTGCTCGGGCGACAATAAATGCTCGCTCTGCCATTGTCTGTCCCTGTATTCACAGCTTTCCCCAACAATACGGGTTATAGCTCGCTCGGTGTCATGAGTACCTATGTGGTTCATCATAACATCAAGCGCCTGCTTCGGATAATTGCCGATTATCGACATCACGCTTTTCATAAAATCCTCGGCAACTCCGTATCTCGCAAAATCAAGCACAGCATTGGCAAACGGATAGTTCATAACACTGTCAAACTGCTCGCCGAGTAAAAATTTTCGCCTTTGACCGTAGGAAAATTTATTTGTGGCATCCTCCCAAACCTCGCCGAGCAAAAGAGCCTCGGGTTTCGCCTTTTTAACCGCAAGCCTTACCTTATCAAGAAAAACGTCGGGTAATTCGTCTGCAACGTCAAGCCGCCAACCGTCTGCGCCTAATTTGAGCCATTTTGCGATAATTCCGTTTTCGCCCGTGATGAATTCAAGGTAATCCTCGCACTCCTCCGTAACCTCGGGTAGAGTGTCAAAGCCCCACCACGAAGCATACTTATCAGGGTAGTGTTCGAATTTATACCACTTGAAATACGGCGACTGCTTTGAGTTATATGCTCCGCCGTCTCCGTAACGACGGTGCTTATTAAAATAAACGCTGTCATCACCCGTGTGTGAAAAAACACCGTCAAGTATAATTTTTATATCTCTTTTGTGAGCCGACTCACAGAGCGAAACAAAATCTTTTTCCGTGCCGAGCAACGGGTCGATTTTTGTATAATCGGCCGTGTTATAGCGATGATTCGAGTGCGCCTCAAATATGGGGTTGAGATAAATACAGGTAACGCCAAGCTCCGAAAGATACGGAAGTTTTTCTTCAATACCCTTGAGGTCGCCTCCGAAATAGTCGTTGTTTAGCACCTTGCCGTTTTCATTCGGTCGCCAATAGGGTTGATTTTCAATATCGGCTCTCAAAATTCTGTCGGACGGTACATTCTTCTTCTTTTCGCCCGAATTATAAAAGCGGTCGGGGAAAATTTGATAAATAATTCCACCCTTCAGCCAATCGGGAGTTTTGAAATCCGAGCTGCAAACGGTCAGCTGCCAATCTGAGGTCTCTGCCGTAAGCGACGAAAACACACCTGTAAAATCCGACGACTTGCAAAGCTTGGTTTCTCCCCAAGAAGAAGAAATGTCAAAATGATACCAATAAAGTCCTGCGGTGTAAATTTGAGTTTCAATATCCCACACCTCGTGCGAGTCGCCGTACATTCCCGCCCAATACATACCTTTAGACTCGTATCCTTCTTGCGAGTCGCTTCTTAATGAAAGGCGTGCGGAATTTGCGCCGAACGAGCGTGGAACGATGATCCTGAATTTCACGTTTTCGCCTGTCTCGACTGCGCCTTTTTTACTTTTATAATATTTATCTTCCGAATTAAAAGCCGTTATTCCCATCTGCACTGCACCTATCCGACGTGTCCTATTTTTAATCACGTTTCTATAAATTATATCACATACAGTCAGATAAATAAACCGAATTAAAATATTTTCAGCACAAGAAAGCTTCCAAAAAAGCCTTATTTTGCATAAAAATCGCTTGAAATTGCAATCAATCAGGCAAAATCGTCTTAAAACAGCGTTTGAAGTTCACACGAACCTGTGTTATTATCATATTATAACAGCAAAAGGATTGATGAATATGTTAAACAACATCCCCGGAACAGTCCTTGAATGGAACGACGCTTTAAGTCAAAACGCCTTTGCGGTTTTATCGCCTGTTCTTTCGGTTACTAAAGGGCTGACGCTATCGCAATTAAAGGAATTGACGGGACTTGAGGGCTCTACAATTCAAAATTGGGTAAAGCGTGGTTGGGTTGAACGTCCGAGCGGCAAGCGTTACGGCGAACAGCAAATAGTCAGAATTATACTTATAAATATGCTCAGAAGCTCTATGCAGCTTGAAAAGATAATCGCTCTTATGCGCTACATAAACGGCGAGGTTGATGACAGAAGCGACGATATTATCCCCGACCGCAGACTTTTCAGCGTGATATGCTCGGTAATTTCGCAGGTTGACAAAAAGCAGACCATCGATAAAGCAATCATAAAGAAAATTATCGAAAATGAGTTAAAGGACTATGTCGGTCCGAATGAGGACTCAAAGCAAAAGCTTGAGAGTGCGGTATTTTGTATGGCGCTCGGCTTTTTCTCGGCGGAAATCAAAAAAGAGGCAGAAGCAGAATTTTCAAAGCTTTTTGAATAAGGAGGATTTCTATGATCATCACAACCACACCGTCTGTTGACGGAAGAAAAATCGAAAAATATCTCGGCATTGTATGCGGAGAGGTAATCTCGGGCGTAAACTTCGTAAAGGATTTTGCGGCAGGGCTTACTAACTTCTTCGGCGGTCGTTCGGGCTCTTATGAGGGCGAGCTTATCGATGCAAGAGATCAGGCTCTTCATGAGCTTGAGCAGCGAGCTTTAATGATGGGCGCTAATGCAGTTGTCGGCGTTGATGTCGATTACGAAGTGCTCGGACAGGGCGGAAATATGCTTATGGTTTCCGTCAGCGGAACAGCCGTTATACTTGAAAAGCAATAGGCTTTATATTGAGACTGAAGCACTGTAGAAATACGGTGCTTTTCTTTTTTTGCTTTGCCTGCCATATTGAAATATTTCTATAAATGCTCTATAATTATCAGCAAGATAAACTTTTCAAGAAATAGATTGATAAATGCTTACATATACCTATGTATCAAAGGGTAATTTTGAATTAAGAGAAAAACCGAAGCCCGTGCTTCTCAATAAGCGTGATGCAATTGTCAAGGTTACGCTTGCAAGTATTTGCTCAAGCGATTTACACATTAAGCACGGAAGCGTTCCCTGTTGGATATGGAAAGCATTTGGGACTTTGTGAACACGGTAGACCTTGCGGACGTTCACGATGTGTTGTCCCGTCAGATTGAATATAACTCGGCTATTTCCGAAGAGGGCCTGAGAGGCGACGGTATTGTCACAAAGGGTGCAGACGCCACAATTCGCAATGTCGGCCGTCTCGGAAAAGACGGTATGAAAGAAACAAATGACGAAATCATCAGCATTACGGTAAGTAACTGTTAATAAACAAAGTAAAAGAAGTGTAGCAATGACAAAAATCTTATTCGTTTGCCACGGCAATATTTGTCGTTCGCCGATGGCGGAATTTATACTTAAAGATATGGTTAAACGCAAGGGACTTGAAAGCGAGTTCTTTATTTCATCAAGTGCAACAAGCACCGAGGAGATTTGGAACGGCGTGGGAAATCCTGTTTATCCGCCTGCGAGAGCCGTGCTTGAAGCTCACTCGATAAATCCCGACGGCAAGCGTGCCGTTCAGCTGACTTCGAGCGATTATGATAAATATGATTTGTTTATCGGTATGGACAGCGCAAATATAAGAAATATGAAGCGTATTCTCCGTGGCGACAGCGACAATAAAATTCGCAAGCTTATGGAATATACAGGAAGCAGTGCAGATGTGTCCGACCCGTGGTATACAAGGGATTTTGAGCATTGCTACAACGATATTTACAAGGGCTGTAAGGCCTTGCTAAAAGCATTGACAGAATAAAAATGCAACAAAAAACGCTGTGCTTTGCACAGCGTTTAATTTTTTATTTGCTCTTATTTGCTCTTCTTTTCGATAAGGCTCTTGCCGCCCATATACATTCTAAGCGGCTCGGGAATTCTGACTGTTCCGTCCTCGTTAAGATTGTTTTCAAGATAAGCAATCAACATTCTCGGAGGCGCAACAACCGTGTTGTTAAGTGTATGTGCAAAATAGTTGCCGTCCTTACCCTTAATTCTGATTCCGAGACGTCTTGCCTGTGCATCTCCGAGGTTTGAGCATGAGCCAACCTCAAAATACTTCTTCTGTCTGGGGCTCCAAGCCTCAACGTCAAGGCTCTTAACCTTGAGGTCTGCAAGGTCGCCCGAGCAACACTCGAGAGTTCTTACCGGAATATCAAGGCTGCGGAAGAAATCAACCGTGTTGTTCCAAAGCTTATCGTACCACTCGTCGCTCTCCTCAGGCTTACATACAACAACCATTTCCTGTTTTTCGAATTGGTGTATTCTGTAAACGCCTCTCTCCTCGATACCGTGTGCGCCGACCTCCTTGCGGAAGCACGGAGAATAGGATGTAAGCGCCTTCGGAAGCTCTGCTTCGGGAATGATAGTGTCGATGAATTTGCCTATCATCGAGTGTTCGCTCGTACCGATAAGATAGAGATCCTCGCCCTCAATCTTATACATCATATTTTCCATCTCTGCGAAGCTCATAACGCCCGTTACAACGTCGCTTCTTATCATAAACGGCGGAACATAATATGTAAAGCCTCTGTCAATCATAAAATCTCTTGCATAAGAGAGGATTGCTGAATGAAGTCTTGCGATATCGCCTGAAAGATAATAAAAGCCGTTACCGCTTGTCTTTCTTGCGGAATCAAGGTCGATACCGTCAAACGACTCCATAATATCAACGTGATAAGGAATTTCATAATCAGGCACAACCGGCTCGCCGAACTTTTCAAGCTCAACATTTTCGCTGTCGTCCTTGCCTATCGGCACATCCTTGCCGATAATGTTCGGAATAACCATCATTCTCTTTTTGATTTCGGCGGCAAGCTCCTGCTCCTTAACCTCAAGAGCTTCAAGCTCTCCGTTGATTTCCTTAACCTTTGACTTTGCGTTTTCAGCCTCATCCTTGAGACCCTTGCCCATAAACATACCGATTTCCTTGCTGATACGGTTACGGTCGCCTCTCAATGCGTCGCCCTTTGTTTTTGACTCTCTGTATTCAAGGTCAAGCTTAATTACCTCGTCAACCAAAGGAAGCTTTTCGTCCTGAAACTTCTTTTTGATATTTTCCTTTACTGCGTCGGGATTTTCCCTTAAAAATTTAATATCAAGCATTTTTATATCCTCCGATATTCTTAATCATTTATTATTCAAGATTTTCAAACTGTTTTGAAAGCTTTTCAAGGTCTGATTTTGAGAAAAATTCAACCTCGAGAGTGCCGCTTCCGCCCTTTGAGACGAAAACCTTTACTTTTCTGCCAAGCATTTTTGAAAGTGCGATTTCGACCTCATCATAAAAGATGTCACGCTTCTTTTCACGCTTTTCGGGCGATTTTTTTGTTTTCTGTGCGCTCTTTGCAAGTCGCTCAACATCACGAACGGAAATTCCGTCCTTAACAACAAGCTGCGCCACTCTTGAAGCCTCTGCCGTATCCTCAAACGAAAGCAACGCCCTTGCGTGTCCCATTGAAATTTTGCCGTCTCTTACAAGATTTGAAATATCATCGGGGAGATTGAGCAATCTCAAGCTGTTTGTAACCGCAGTTCTCGATTTGCCGACCTTTTGAGCCGCTTCCTCCTGAGTAAATCCGAATGTGTCGATAAGAGTTTTTATTCCCTGCGCTTCCTCGATTGCATTGAGGTCCTCTCTGTGCAAATTTTCGATAAGAGCAAAAATACTCTCCTCTTCGTCCGTCATCTCACGGATTGTAACAGGAACCTCTGTAACTCCCGCCATCCTTGCCGCACGGTATCTTCTCTCGCCTGCAACAAGACGGTAGCTGCCGTCCGCCATAGGTCTTACAAGCAACGGCTGCAAAACTCCGTGCTCTTTTATCGAAGCGGAAAGCTCTGCCAAAGCCTGTTCCTCAAAGATTTTTCTCGGCTGATCTCGGTTAGGCTCTATTTCGTTAATTGAAAGCCTGACGCTTTCGCCCGAAGCCGGTTCCATAGCATTATCGTAAATAAGAGCGCTCATGCCCTTACCCAAGCCGCCTTTTTTAGCTGCCATATATTTTCTCCTCCCTACGCCTGAGCGTATGCCTTAACTTCTTCCGGATTGGATTTTGCAAAATAATTCTCGTCAAAGAACGATATTGCGCTTTGACCGTTTCTTGTGGTGGTCACTATAATATATACTCCGCCTTGATACCAAACGTAATTCGTCTTTTTTTCTTCATATTTCACTTCTGCGTGCTTTCCGAATTTTTTATCATAAGTCGAAATTGCGTCCTTGAGCACAAAGCCCGTTTTTTCAGAGGTTGCGTACTGTATCTCACAAAGGCGCATATCATAGTTATATATAAAATAAACAACGCTCTCGACGCCCTCGGAAACAAACGGCAAGCCACTCTTTTTTATCGCAAAAAACGGAACTGCGCTGTCGTTTACTTGAATTTCAGTCTTAACACCCAAAGCGTTTTGCGTTTCCTCAATGCTCATACCCATTTTTGCACCGAAAACATCCAAATTGCTGTATTTGTATGTAACGGCTTCCGTTGTCGCTTCTCCTGTGGTAATTACCGGCGCAGGCACAAACTCCTCGGGCTTTCCGCATGAGGTAAGTAATACGGAAGTCAAAACCAATAAAAATACAATCGGCGTTATATTTTTCATATAGCCTTCCTCCATTACTGCTTTTTCAAAAATTCGTCGGCAAGAGCCGCATAGGCAAGCGAGCCCTTAGAGCCTCTGTCATAATACATAATCGGCTCGCCGAAGCTCGGTGCTTCCGAAAGTCTGACGTTTCTCGGAATGGTCGAGGAATACACCTTTTGCGGAAAAAATCTCTTAACCTCGTCAACAACCTGATTTGTAAGATTAAGTCTGCCGTCATACATTGTAAGCAGCACACCCTCAATTTCAATGTGCGGATTATAAAGCCTCTTAATCTGCCTGACCGTCGCCATAAGCTGTGCGAGTCCCTCAAGCGCATAGTATTCACACTGTATCGGCACAAGGAAGGTATCGCTTGCACAAAGTGCGTTGATTGTAATAAGTCCGAGTGAGGGCGGACAGTCAAGGAAAATATAATCGTAATTGTCCCATATCTCCGCAAGAGCCATTTTAACAAGGCTTTCACGCTTTTCAATTCCAATCATTTCAACCTCTGCTCCTGCAAGGTTCATATCCGAGGGGAGTAAATCAACATTTTTGAATTTTGTGTTGATTACTACATCGGAAGCCTTGACCGAGTTTATAAGCATATCGTAGGTTGAATTTTTAATTTCTCTTTTATTTATACCGTATCCGCTTGTGGAATTTCCCTGTGGGTCAATATCAACAAGCAAAACCTTCTTTCCTAAAGCGCCGATAGCTGCGGAAAGATTGACGGCAGTTGTGGTTTTGCCCACTCCGCCCTTTTGGTTAATAATCGAAATGATTTTAGACATTCGCTTTTCACTCCATATATCTTAATCCCCGAAACGAGTAGTTTTTGTCCGTTTCGCAGCTGAATTTATCGTGCCGTAATATTATAACATAACAATACATAAAATTAAACACTTTTTGTTAAAAACAAGAGATTTTTGTAAATATTGTTTCACGTGAAACACAGCAAACGGCGAACTCCGAAAGGAATTCGCCGTTTGCTTGTGGATGTGGGGTGTGAAAGAGAAGGATATGGGTATATATAAAACGGCGAGTGCAACAGGGGTATTATTACAAACGCCCGTTTTATCGGTTATATAGCCTCGTCGGTTTCTCCCGGCAAAGCTATTCGAAGCTGTTCCGATTTTGGAATACGGACAATATATTCTATGTATTCCTCGGTCTCGCTTCTTGCGGCGTCCGCCTCTACTCCTGCTCGGCGTATGGTGTCAACCGCATGATTTAATGTATTTATAAACAGTCTGACGTCTCTTATACCTCTAAGCGGATTGCGAGAACGGTTGTTTCTGTTTATCATCTGATTTATCATTCGTTCGCTTTCGGCGACGTTTAAGTGCCTGTCAACTATAATCGACAGTGCTCTTGCCCGCTGATTATCGTCCTCTAACATCAGCAACGCTCTTGCGTGGCTCTCCGTCAGTCCCGACCTTGCAAGCTCAAATCGCATTTCCTCGGGCAAGCGTAAAATTCTTAATTTGTTCGATACCGTTGACGGTGCAAGTCCGAGCTTTTGAGCCACTTCCTCACGGCTCATTGCATATTCTCCGACAAGCTTTTCAATCGCCTCCGCCTCTTCAAAGAAATTCAAGCTCTGCCTTTGCAGATTTTCTATTATTGAAAATATTGCGGAGTCTTTATCGGCTATGTTTATAACGATAGACGGTATTTTTACTATTCCGACAAGCCTTGCCGCACGAAGTCGTCTTTCCCCCGAAACAAGTTCATATTTTTTATCTTCTCGTTTTCTTACGATTATCGGTTGGAGTATTCCGTTTTCTCTTATGCTTTGTGCAAGATTTTCCAATTCCTCATAATCGAATCTTTTTCTCGGCTGATTCGGGTTTGGAACTATTCTGTCTTGCGGAATATTGTAAATCTCCGCCGTGCTTTTTATTCTTTGCTGTTTCATAAAAAAGACCTCCGCAACGCTTGTCCTTGTCTAAAGGATAGCACCGCAGAGGTAATTTGTAAAGAAAAAGCGTTCGTCATAAATCAACGCTGTTTCAAGGTTTTCGCCATTATTTTATTGGATTTTTTGCGATTTTTGCCGAAGGTCTCGGATACTTTGTCGGAGTTTGCGAAATCTTTTTAATTTCAATAATTCGTCTTGGCATTTCTTCGGTCAAATCAAATACTATATCATTTTTAATTTTTCCGCCGAGTATTCCGATTGCCTTTTTGGCAGATTTTATTTCATCATCTGAAGCTGCTGCTTTCATTGAAACAAATTCTCCGTCAACTTTTACAAACGGCAAGCAATATTCGGAAAGATTTGTGAGGTTTGCCACAGCTCTTGCCGTTGCAAAATCGTATTTTTCACGAAACTGAGGATTTTGTCCCGCTTCCTCTGCCCTTGCATGAACTACTTGCGCTTTAACGCCTGTTTCATCAAGCACATTTTGAATAAACCCCAACTTTTTCTTTGTTGAATCAAGAAAAGTCATTTTTATATCGGGTCTTATAAGCAAAAGCACTAAACCCGGGAAGCCTGCTCCCGTTCCTACGTCTATAATCTTCGCATTTTCGGGAACATCCACCTTTCCGAAAAGTGCAAGACAATCCGCAAAGTGCTTGACCGTTACATCGTCCGTCTCGGTTATTGCCGTAAGGTTAAAGCTTTTGTTGGTTTCGACAAGCATTTCGGCATATTTATCAAGCCTTTCAAATGCGTTATCGTCAATTTCAACTCCGAATTTTTGAATTGTAGCGTATAGCAATTCCTTGTTTAACATAATTAAATCCCCATTTTTGCCAAATAGATAAGTAATACCGATATATCCGACGGCGAAACTCCCGATATTCTCGACGCCTGTCCGACGGAATGAGGCCTGATTTTTGACAGCTTTTCCCTTGCCTCAAGCCGCAAGCCGTCGATTGCGTTATAATCTATATCCTTCGGTAAAAGTTTTACCTCAAGCCTTCTCATTTCATTGATTTGCGCCTGCTGTCGTTTTATGTAGCCCTCGTATTTAAGCTCGATTTCCACCTGCTCGAATATTTCAGGCGGCAAATCGGGACGCTCAGTATCGAACGGCGCAAGGTCGTCATAACTTATCTGCGGACGTTTTATAAGTTCTATAAGCTTCATTCCTTTGTTCATAGGTGCTGTTCCACGTGAAACAAGCAGCTTTTGCAAATCCTCCGACACGTGTATCGTGGTTTGAGTAGCTCTTTTCATTTCATCCTTGATAAGCTGCATTTTATTAAGAAATTTTTGGTAACGTTCGTCGCTTATAAGTCCGATTTCGTGTCCGTAGGGTGTGAGCCTTATATCTGCGTTGTCCTGACGAAGTAAAAGTCGGTATTCGCTCCTTGAGGTCATCATTCTGTACGGGTCCATACAACCCTTTGTGACAAGGTCGTCAATAAGCGTGCCGATATAAGAGGATGCACGGTCAAGGATAAACGCATCTTTACCCTGTGCCCTGCGTGCAGCGTTGATGCCTGCTATCAAGCCCTGCGCCGCCGCTTCCTCATAGCCTGACGAGCCGTTGAACTGTCCTGCTCCGTAAAGTCCCGGTAAATCAAGGAATTCAAGGCTCGGTTTTAACGCCAACGGGTCAACGCAATCATATTCAATTGCGTATGCAGTCCTCATAACCTCGACATTTTCAAGACCTTTTATTGTTCTCAAAAACTTCAGCTGAACATCCTCGGGTAAGGATGAGGACATTCCCTGCAAATAAAGCTCTTCCGTATCAAGTCCGCACGGCTCAATAAAGAACTGATGGCGAAGCTTCTCGGGAAAGCGTACAATTTTATCCTCGAAGCTCGGGCAGTATCTCGGTCCTACACCCTCGATTTTTCCGCTGTATAACGGCGAACGGTGCAAATTGTCAAGAATAACCTGCTTTGTATCGTCGTTTGTGTATGCGATATAGCAAAAAGATTTGTTTCCTTCAGCCTTTTCGGTTTCAAAAGAAAACGGAGTTTCGGTTTCGTCCCCTTCTTGCTTTTCAAGCACGGAAAAGTCAATGCTTCGTCTGTTAACTCTTGACGGGGTTCCGGTCTTGAACCTGCGCAACGGTATACCGAGCTTTTTAAGCGAACTTGATAATTCGGTCGCCGGAAACATTCCGTCGGGTCCGCTTTCATATGAAACCTCGCCGATATAAATTTTACCGCCTAAAAATGTTCCTGTCGCAAGGACAACGCTTTTTGCCGTGTAAATTGCTTCAAGCTTGGTTTTTAATTGCCACAACCCGTCGTCAGTCTGTTTCAAATCAATGATTTCAGCCTGCTTTAGGTCAAGATTTTCCTGAAGCTCGACAACGTGCTTCATATATTTTGTGTATTCTCGTCTGTCTATTTGAGCACGCAGAGAATGAACCGCAGGACCCTTTCCTCGGTTTAACATTCTCGTTTGAATTTGTGTTTTGTCGGCAGCCTTGCCCATTTCTCCGCCGAGTGCGTCGATTTCACGCACAAGGTGGCCCTTCGAGGTGCCTCCGATAGAGGGATTGCACGGCATATTTCCGACCGAGTCAAGATTTATGGCAAAAACTACGGTTTTCGCACCGAGCCTTGCCGAAGCAAGAGCCGCCTCAATTCCTGCATGACCTGCGCCGATAACCGCTACATCATATTCTTTTGCAAA
Organism: Candidatus Fimenecus sp.; assembly: GCA_052273625.1. Lineage (GTDB taxonomy): Bacteria > Bacillota > Clostridia > Oscillospirales > Acutalibacteraceae > Fimenecus. The sequence goes on from DAVZHW010000001.1 coordinate 66,626, forward strand.
ATATTCCATATAAAAAACTCCGTTTGAGTCAGTTTTGTTTCACGTGAAACATTATTTTCCCACACAAAATTGAGAGAAAATTTCATTTACAACGCTTTCAGTTGCCTTTTCTCCCGTCAATGTGTCAAGACTTTCAACCGCAACATCAATATTCACATTCAAAGCATCTCTCGTCATTCCGATTTCAAGTGCGGAAATTGCTTCGTTAATGCTTTGTAATGCGGCCTTGCAGCAAGCAAGCTGTCTTTCATTCATCAACGTAGCCGCCGACGTGTCAAAATCGGCAGTTCCGAGAGTTTTTTCAATTGTTTTTTCAAGCTCTTGAATTCCGTTTCTGTCTTTTGCAGATAGATAAACGACATTTTTAAAGTTTTTGTTGATTTTTTCAGCGTTGAAATTCGTATTAAGATCGGTTTTATTGATAATCGCAACCGCATTTTTACCGTTGCACATTTTAATAATTTCCATATCCTCGTCGTCAATCTCGGTTGACGAATCGAAAACAGCAAGCACAAGCGACGCTCTGTCAAGCTTCTGCCTTGTTCGGTCAACGCCGATTTTTTCAACCGTATCTTGCGTATCGTGAAGTCCTGCCGTATCGGCAAGTCTCAGTACATTGTTACCTAAAGTAACAGTTTCCTCGACAATATCCCTTGTTGTTCCTGCGACAGATGTTACAATCGATTTTTCGCAGCCTGACAGAAGATTCATAAGGGTTGATTTTCCGACATTCGGCTTTCCTACTATTGCCGTTTCAACACCCTCAATTATAATTTTTCCGACATCAAAGCTCTTAATAAGCTTTTCAAGCTCTGTCTTTGCCGTCAAAAGAGCTGCTTTTAATTTTTCATCTGACAGATCATCTATTTCTTCGTCAGGATAATCTACCCAAGCCGCCATCTGCGCCGCAATTTTCTTTAACGAAAGTGAAATCTCCGATACTTTTTTGTAAAGAGCACCGTCAAGTGTGTTCAGCGCAGCGGATTTTGCCTGCTCAGATTTTGCAGATATGATATTCATAACAGACTCTGCCCTTGTCAAATCCATCTTGCCGTTTAAGAAAGCTCTTTTTGTAAACTCTCCTGCCTCTGCCGGAACAGCTCCGTTCGCAAGTGCAGCTCTTAAAACCTGCTTCGTTACAAGCAAGCCGCCATGACAGGAAATTTCCACAACGTCCTCGCCCGTATAGCTTTTAGGCGCTTTGAATACGAGTGCTACCGCCTCATCAACGCATTTTTCTTCAAAAAACACCTTACCAAACGCCGCTTTGTAGCCACTCAGCTTTTCTAATTTGATACCTGATACGGTTTTGAAAATTCTATCGGCTACAGACAGGGCGTTTTTGCCGGAAATTCTTACCACTCCGATACCGCCCGCGGCTTGTCCTGTTGATATAGCGGCAATAGTGCTCATATTTTCACCCTTTTCTTCTGAAATAATAAAATCGGGAGAGGAAGTCCTCGCCCGATTTTCACACGAGGGAAAACCCTCTTATTCTTCGTCGTTTTTCTTAACTTCGATTTTTCCGTAAACAGATGCACCCGAGCAATCGTTTTTCTTTTCACGGTTTTCGGAAATCTCGGGAACATAGGATTCCTTCTTGGGACGTCTTGAACGTCCTCTGTCATTTCTGTCTCTGTAGCCGTAATTTCCTCTGCCGCCGTTTTCGGGAGCGATTACAACTCTTCTGTCAAGGTCTGTTCCTGTTGAGAACGAAGTCGCACCCTTTACCTCTTGAACAGCGGTATGAATAATTCTTCTCTCATAAGGATTCATCGGCTCAAGAGTTATATTTCTGCCACTCTTTACTGCACGGGCAGCCGTTCTCTTTGCAAGTGAAACAAGAACATCTGCTCTCTTTTCACGGTAATTGCCGACGTTTACAGATACTCTCTTATAACCTGAGATGCCCTTGTTGGCAACCATTCTTACAAGGTACTGAATTGCGTCAAGAGTTTCACCTCTTCTGCCGATAACTATACCGTAATCGTCGCCGCAATCAAGCTCGAAGGAAATTTCCTCATCGTCTGCATAAACTTCAATCTCGCATTTTTCCATACCGAGACCGAGAATAATCGATTTAAGATATTCTGCTGTTGAATCATACTCATGCGTAGGCTTGAGAGTTGCTTTCTTCTCAGCAAGAATTTCAGCGACAGTCTCTCTTTTTTCAACCTTTGCAACAGTCTTTTTTTCGGGAACAGGCTTTGAGCTTGCTTCCTTTTTAGCAGTTTCTTTTTTACTGACAGGCTTTTCTTTTTTTATTTCATCCGGTACTTCAACAGTAATTTTTACCTCTGCGGGCGCACCGCCGATAAGACCGAACAATTTCTTTTTTTCGGGCATTTTAAGAACTTCGATTTTATACTCGTCGAATTCAGAAAGTCCCAATTCAAGCAAAGCCAAGTTCTTTGCTTCTTCAACGGTGGGAGCTTTTTTAATACATTCTTTAATCATAACTGAACACCTTATATTTTAATTATTTATCTTCTGCTTCTTTGATTTTTTTAGTATTATTTTCCTTAGAGCGACGGTAAATCGTCTCATCAATCATAGCTTTTGCAAGCACTTTTTTCGGTTCGTACAAATGATTGAGAACAATCATCTGCAAGAATGAAATTGCCGAAGACATAATGATATAGATGCCGACGCTTGTCGGGAAAAGGAAGGCAAAATAAATCTGCATTGCGGGTGTGAAAAGCATCATACAGCCCATTTGAGGATTTTTTGCCATTTCGGGATTTGTCTTTCTCTGACGGATAAGCGAATAAACGCTCATAGCAAGTGCAATGATACCTGTGATTATCGGGATTGCCCAATAAGCATCAAAGGTTTTGAAATTCGGAGTGTGTGCAAGGTCAAGTCCCATAAAGCTAAATTTTGACATAAACAATTGGATTTTGTCTATAAGCTCGGGTGTAAGACCGTTGATTGTACTCTTGTCGATTTTATCCCAATGCTGCAAAGCATAAAGCTCAATTCTGAAAGCAGATTTTGCTTCTGTTTCTGACAAAAACGGCATAACCGCTTCTTTAAGTGAAGCAACTACGGCTGAGGGTATTCTCAAAACCATTGAGAAAGGATGATAGTTAACCTGATAAAGGCCGATCATAACCGGAAACTGAATAAGCATCGGAAGACATCCGCCACCCATAGCGTTAAAGCCTTCACGCTGATAAAGTTCCTGTGTTTCCTTTTGGAGACGCTGTTGATCGTTGCCGTATTTTTCTCTTAATCTTCTGAGTTTAGGTTGAAGACGCTGCTGCATTGCGATACTCTTCTGCTGCTTGATAGAAGAGGGGAGCAAACAAAGCTTAACAATAACCATCAACCAAAATATAGAAACAAGATAGTTTCCGCTTAATGCATAAAATATTGAAATAACAAATCCGAAGGGGACTCCCAATATTTCATATAATCCGTTCATAAAGTTACTCATTTATGTTCCTCCGAACAAAATGCCGGGCATTTTATTTTCTTATTTTTTGTTTTTCTTTTCCGGAACGGGGTCAATTCCGCCCGGAAAAAGAGGATTACACCTCATAAGACGACCTACTGTCAACAAACCGCCCTTGATAATACCAAATCTTTCAATTGCCGTGACCGCATATTGTGAGCAAGTTGGATAATACCTGCATCTCGGCGGAAAAAGCGGAGAAATTTTTTTCTGATAAAACCTTATTATTTTAATAATGGCCTTTTTCATTTAAGTATACCCGCTTGGTTAAACATATCAAGCATAATTTCTTGAATATCCGTACTTTTGAGATATTTGGTTTTAGTTCTTGCAACAAAAACAATATCATACGAGCCTGAAATTAAAGGCTCAACACTGCGCCAAGCAGCTCTGATAATTCTTTTACAGCGGTTTCTTTCAACCGCACATCCGATTTTTTTACTTACGGTTATTCCTATACGACAAATTCCCGCACCGCTTTTTTTAAAATAAACAACCAGTGCAGGATTTGTATAGGATCTGCCCCTGTAATAGAGGCGTCTAAAATCACAATTACGATTTAAGGTTACCGTACTCAAATTATTTACCTATTAGTAGGACAACTGCTTTCTGCCCTTTGCTCTGCGGCGAGCAAGTACTTTTCTGCCGTTTCTTGTTGACATTCTCTTACGGAAACCGTGTTCCATCTGACGATGACGCTTTTTCGGCTGATATGTTCTTTTCATCGTTATACCTCCGTTTCATTACAAAAATAATCTGCGGAAAGATATTATAACTAAATGACATAAAAAAGTCAAGATTTAAGCAAATATTAGAGTTTTTTTCTTGTTTTCAACTATTTGTTGTGTAAAAAATAATTTTCAAAACAAAATGTTGTGTCAAAAAAATCAAAAATCTATAAAAACCCCGAAAATCTGCGAAAAAAAATAAAAAATTTTTTTATTTTATCCTATATTATATATTTATAAATAATAATATATAAATTAAAACTATTATATAACTATTGAAAAAATTTAATAGGTGTGTTAAAATGATATTTGCTATATTATGGTCATTTTAGGCTTATATTTACGTTTTATATATTTTTAGGGCTTTTTTATTAAAAACATATAAAACATAAAATAACGTGTTTTAATTGAATTATTATTACGGGAGACAATATTTATGGATTCGTTAAACGATATGTGGAGTGCCGTCTGCGAATGTGCGAAGGAAAAATATAATGTCAATTCTGAAGCCTTCAAGCTTTGGTTTACTCCGATAACGCTTAAATCATTCGACGGGCAAAAGGCAGTATTGAGTATAAACAATAAGTTTTTATTTCCGATAATCGAAAAAAAATATTCGGAACTTATCAACAACGCTTTTAATGAGGTAATCGGCTTCAATGTTGAAATTGAATTTACGCTTGAGCAACTCACGGACGAAAAGGTTGAACAAAAGGCAAACGACAGCGGAGCTTCTTTGAGAACTATCGGAGATAATTTTGATAACTTCGTTGTAGGAAAATCAAATAACTACGCCTATGCGGCAGCGAAAAAGGTTGCGGAGGATCCGGGTAAATCATATAATCCGCTTTACATTTACGGAAAATCGGGACTCGGTAAAACTCATCTTCTCAAGGCTATTGAGAATGAAATGAAAACAAGAAATCCCGAGGCTAAAATAATTTATATCACAAGTGAGAATTTTACAAACGACCTTGTTTATCATTTGAGAAACAAGACAATGTATGAATTTCGTGAAAAATACCGTAACTGTGACGCTCTTTTGATGGATGACATTCAGTTTATCGCTCAAAAGGAACAGACGGAAGAGGAATTTTTCCACACCTTTAACGAATTAACGGAATATGGAAAACAGATCGTTATGACCTCGGACAGGTCTCCGAATGAAATTCAAATTTTGCAGGAAAGACTTAAAACAAGATTTGAATGGGGTCTTATGGTTGATATTCAGCCGCCGGATTTTGAAACAAGAATGGCAATTATAAAAAATAAGGCTGAACAGTATGATTTTTCAATTCCCGATGAAATAGTAGAATTTTTTGCTCAAGAGGTAAAAAACAACGTTCGGCAGCTTGAAAGTGCTGTTAAGAAAATTAAATCGCTTTGTCTTTTGTCAAATGCGAAGCCGACGCTTGATATTGCAAAGGAAGCTATAAAGGAGCTTACCACTTATAATCAGCCCATTTCGGTAATAAATTCAAAAATAACCGAAACCGTCGGCAATACATACGGAATATCCGTTGAAAACATTATGTCGGACAAGCGTGATAAAAACATTAAGGACGCAAGGCAGATTTCAATGTATATCATCAGAGAAATTACGGGAATGTCTCTTGAGGATATAGGTAAATACTTCGGCGGAAAAACTCATTCAACGGTTAAGCATTCTATTGATAAGGTCAGAAATATGATGGATGATGATTTTCAATTCAAAAAGACTGTCGAGGATATAATTAAAAACGTTAAGGATTATTGATAAAGTTTTCGACAAGTTTTAGTTTTGAACGCTACGGTTTTGAACAGTTAAAAATCATCTTAGATTATATGTTCAATTCTTTTTACTTTTAGAAAAATTTTCAACATTGAAAAAATGGAAAAAATATTGAAAAATCAATAGCTTTATCGGTTTTGTTAAATTTCGACACCCCCTACTGATAATACTTTTTTATTAAAATATATCTTATGTTTGGAAAGGAAAAAAATATGAAATTCGTTTGCGACACTCAAAAATTCTCGGAAATATGTTCAAATATTCAGCGCTCTGTTTCAAGCAAATCAACGATACCCGCAATTGAGGGTATTTTGCTTACAACAGCAGACAATTCGGTTACCGTTACCGGCTATGATTTGGAGGTTGGCGTAATAACCTCTGTTGAGGCAAAGGTTGAAGAGCAGGGCAGCATTATTCTGAACGCTAAAATTCTCTGTGACATTTTAAGAAATCTTCCGGCACAGACGGTTAGAATTGAATCTGATGAAAGAATGACAACAAAAATAAAAAGCGGAGAATCCGAGTTTTCTCTTATGGGAATTAACGCACAGGAATATCCGGAGCTTCCGTCTGTAAACAGCAGCTTCCCGATTGTTGTAAAGGGCGGAATTCTCAAGGATATGATAAGAAAAACAATTTTTGCGACTGCGGAAAATGACTCAAAGGTTGTTCATACGGGCGTAAGATTTGAAATAGGAAATTCTCTTATACGTCTTGTTGCAGTTGACGGCTTTAGACTTGCTATCAGAAACGAGGCTATTGATTACCAGGGCGACGAGCAGATTTTTGTTGTTCCGAAAAAAACTCTTAATGAAATTATGAAGCTTATCGTAAATGATGATGTGGCAATTTCATTGAATATCGGAAAAAGACATATTGTTTTTGAAATCGGAAGCTATCTTATAGTTTCAAGACTTCTTGACGGCGAATTTTTGAATTATAAATCCGCTATCGCAATAAATGAAAATACAAAGGTTGAGGTCAATACAAGAATGCTTATCAGCTGTATTGAAAGAACCTCTCTTATGATTACCGACAGAGCAAAGAGCCCTATCAGATGTATTTTTGATGAGGATATAATAAAGACCTCGTCAATTACTTCTTTGGGTACTGCAAACGATAAAATTCCCGCAAAAATTGAGGGAGAAAAAATAGAAATCGGCTTTAATAACAGATTTTTGCTTGATGCATTAAAGGTTTGCGATACAGATGAGGTTGTTATTAAACTCAGCAGTCCCATTCAGCCCATAATAATTGTTCCAAAAGAGGGAGACAGCTTCTTATTCCTTGTTCTCCCCGTAAAATTAAAATAATATGAAAAAAAATATAATAAAGGCAAGGATTGCCGAAAAAGAAAAGATACAATTAAAAATAGATACCGATTTTATAAGGCTCGATGCGGCATTAAAGCTTGCAAATATTGTGGTTACGGGCGGTCAGGCGAAAATAATAATCGGAGACGGTCAAATTAAAATTGACGGCGAGATCTGTACAATGAGAGGTAAAAAGCTCAGAAGCGGAGACAGCTTTGAATTTGACAGAAAAATTTACGAAATTATATAGGTAAAATTATGAAAGTAAACAGACTCTCGGTAATTGATTACAGAAATATTGATTATATAGAAATCGTTCCGTCCGAGAATGTAAATGTTATTTTCGGTGAGAACGCACAGGGAAAAACCAATTTACTTGAGAGTATATGGCTTTTTACGGGCTGTAAAAGCTTTCGTTCAAAAAGAGATAACGAACTTTTAGGCTTTGGCAAGGATTTTGCAAAGAATGAGATTGATTTTTTTGCAAAGGGAAGAGAACAAACCGCCACAATGATAATTGAAAAAAAGCGTTCAATTACCAAAAACGGTGTTGATTTGAAAAGTCCTGCCGAAATGATAGGAGAATTTAACGCAGTTATTTTTTCTCCTTCTCATTTATCTCTTATTCAGGAGGGACCCGTAAACAGAAGAAAATTTTTAGACACGGCTCTTTGTCAGCTAAAGCCGAGCTATGCGAGAGTACTTGCAAAATATAACAGGGCGCTTGAGCAGAGAAACGCTTTGTTAAAAGACATTCAATTTCATTCGGAGCTTTATGATACGCTCGACGTCTGGGATGACAGGCTTTCGTCCTATGCCTCGGCAATAGTTTCGGAGAGAATTAAATATACAAGGCTTTTAAGTGAGAGCTGCGAAAAAATATATACGGGACTTTCCGACGGAAGAGAAAAGCTTGAAATTCAGTATGTAAATAATACAGGGCTTTATAATGACGACATTTACGAAATAAAAGATTTTCTTTTTGAAAGGCTCAGACAAAACAGGCGTGAGGATATTTTTAATAAAATAACAAGCATAGGACCGCAAAGAGATGATATTGACATTAAAATAAATTCTCTTTCGGCGAGAAAATTCGGCTCGCAAGGGCAGCAACGCTCCTGTGCGCTTGCAATGAAATTGAGCGAGGCTAATATAATCAAGGATGTTACGGGCGAAGAGCCTGTTATACTTCTTGATGATGTAATGAGCGAGCTTGATGTTAACAGGCAGGATTATATATTAAATCATCTTAATTCAAGACAGGTATTTATAACCTGCTGTGATCCTGCCACTGTTTTGAGAATGTGCGAAGGCAAAACTTTCCACATTGAAAAAGGCAGGTTGATTTAATGTATCTGCAAATAGGAACAGAGGATTTTATAAAAACCGAGGATATCATCGGCATATTTGACCTTGATAATACTACAGTTTCAAAGGCATCAAGGGATTATCTTAATTTTGCGGAAAAGCAAGGGTTGTCAAAAACGGTTTCCTATGACTTGCCGAAATCCTTTATTGTAACCGAAGAAAAAGGAAAAAGAACGGTATATATATCGCCGTATTCAACTAACACGTTATTTAAGAGAATAGATTAAATTCATTTTGAATTTATCATAACGGAGGAAAAAATGAGCGAAGAAATCAAAAATGTAATGGAAGACGAAGAAATGAATACTACCGTTACCGAAGAATACGGTGCGGACGCCATTCAGGTTCTTAAAGGACTTGAGGCTGTAAGAAAGCGTCCGGGTATGTATATCGGCTCTACCGGTCCTAAGGGTCTTCATCATCTTGTGTATGAAATCGTCGATAACTCAATAGACGAGGCATTGGCAGGCTATTGTACACATATTGAGGTTGAAATTTTACCCGACAACGTAATTACCGTAAGAGATAACGGACGAGGCATTCCCGTTGGTATCAACGAGGAAGAGGGACTTCCTGCCGTTACGGTCGTTCTTACCGTTCTCCATGCAGGCGGTAAATTCGGCGGAAGCGGATATAAGGTTTCGGGTGGCTTGCACGGCGTCGGTTCTTCCGTTGTTAATGCGCTTTCTGAATGGTTTGAGGTTGAGGTAAGCCAAAACGGTCATATCTATAAGCAGAGATTTGAAAGAGGAAACATAATTACCGATCTTGAAATAATAGGAGACACCGACAAAACGGGTACTCTTATCAGATTTAAGGCAGATTCCGAAATATTTACCGAAACAACCGTTTATGAATTTGAGATTTTGCAGAGGAGACTTCGTGAGCAGGCTTTCCTTAATGCGGGACTTAAAATTACTCTTACAGACAAGAGAGACGAAGAAAATATTGTTGAAGAGGTTTACTGCTATGAGGGAGGTATCCGTTCATTCGTTGATTTTATAAATAAATCAAGAGGTCTTTCTCCTGTTCATGATGAAATTCTCCATTTCTCAACCGTTCAGGACGACAAGAGCGCAGAGGTAGCTATTTCTTATAATGACGGATATAACGAAATTATACTTTCCTTTGCAAACAATGTTCGCACAATCGACGGTGGTACTCACGAGGACGGTTTTAAGACTGCCTTGACAAAGGTATTTAACGATTACGGCAGAAAATTCAAATTGCTTAAGGAAAATGACAAAAATCTTTCGGGCGACGACGTTCGTGAGGGCTTGACGGTTGTTATCAGCGTTAAACTTACCGAAGCAGAGTTTGAGGGACAGACAAAAGGTAAGCTCGGTAATACTGAAATGAAAGCTCTTGTAAACAAAATGCTTTATGAGAAGATGATGACTTATTTCGAGGAAAACCCTGCGGTTGCAAAGACGATTTTCTCAAAGGCACTTGACGCTTCAAGAGCGAGAGAGGCTGCAAGAAAGGCAAGAGATACGGCAAGAAGAAAATCTGCTTTCGAGGGCAACTCACTTCCCGGAAAGCTTGCAGATTGTATTGAAAATAACCCCGAGCACACAGAATTGTTTATCGTCGAGGGAGATTCGGCGGGCGGCTCGGCAAAAGAGGGCAGAGATAACCGTATTCAAGCAATTCTTCCGCTTTGGGGTAAAATGCTTAACGTTGAGAAAGCAAGAATTGACAAGGTTATCGGCAACGATAAGCTTACACCTGTTGTTCTTGCACTCGGAACGGGTATCGGCGACGAATTTGATATAGAAAAAATCAGATACCATAAAATAGTTATCATGGCCGATGCCGACGTTGACGGTCAGCATATCAGAACGCTTCTTTTGACGTTCTTCTTCAGATATATGCGTCCGCTTATCGACGAGGGATATATTTACATTGCGCAGCCCCCTCTTTTCAAGGTATCAAAGGGTAAGTCGTTCAAATACGCTTACACCGAGGAGGAGAGAGACAGATACACGGCGGAATTCGGCGGAGAAAAAGTTGATGTTCAGCGATACAAGGGTCTTGGCGAGATGGATCCCGAGCAGCTTTGGGAGACAACAATGGACCCTGCAACAAGAATAATGCTTCGTGTTACCCTTGAGGACGCTATGGAAGCAGATGAAACCTTCTCAATTTTGATGGGCGATAAGGTTGAGCCGAGAAGAGAATTTATTGAGAAAAACGCAAAATATGTTCAAAACCTTGACATTTAAGATAAAGAGGTAAGACGATGGCTAAAAATAAAACTTCAAGCGCAAGTCATAATCATAATTTAGGAAATTATGTTCCGCTTGAGCAACAGAACATTATAAACAGGGAAATAAATCAGGAAATGAGAAATTCATTTCTTGATTACTCTATGTCGGTTATCACCTCCCGTGCACTTCCCGACGTCAGAGACGGCTTAAAGCCCGTTCACAGAAGAATTCTTTACACAATGTACGAAAAGCATTTGTATCCGAATGTGGCATACCGTAAGTGCGCCGATACAGTCGGTGCCGTATTGGGCTCTTACCATCCCCACGGCGATGCTTCGGTTTACGATGCAATGGTTAGACTTGCACAGGATTTCTCAATGAGATACACGCTTGTTGACGGTCACGGTAACTTCGGTTCAATCGACGGCGACCCCCCTGCTGCATACCGTTATACAGAGTCAAGAATGAGCAAAATCGCTCTCGAGCTTTTGACCGATATTGACAAAAAGACCGTAGACTATGTTTCAAACTACGATGACAGACTTAAAGAACCCACAGTTCTTCCGTCAAGATACCCGAACCTGCTTGTAAACGGTTCAACGGGAATTGCCGTAGGTATGGCAACAAATATTCCCCCTCACAATCTCGGCGAGGTTATTGACGGCGTTTGCTGTGTAATTGATAATCCCGATGCTTCGCTTGAGGAAATTATGGAGCATATCAAGGGACCCGATTTCCCGACAGAGGGAATTATTATGGGCAGAGCAGGCATTCGTGCGGCTTATGCTACGGGCAGAGGTAAAATCATACTTCGCGGCCGTGCCGAAATTATTGAAAACGAAAAGAACGGCAGATTTCAAATCGTAATTACCGAGCTTCCTTATCAGGTCAACAAGGCAAGACTTATCGAGTCAATCGCAGAGCTTCATAAGGATAAAAAAATCGAGGGAATGTCGGGTATTAACGACTATTCTTCAAAGCGTGGCGGCGGTATCAGAATTGTTATCGACCTAAAGAGAGACGCAAACCCGCAGGTTATCTTAAATCAGCTGTATCAAATGACGCAGTTTCAGATTTCTTACGGTATCATTCAGCTCGCCCTTGTTGACGGCGTTCCGAAGATACTTACACTTAAAGAAATTATTGAGCAGTATATCAAATTCCAATGTGAAATAATCACAAGAAGAACGGAATTTGACCTTAAAAAAGCACAGGACAGAGAGCACATTCTTGCAGGTCTTGAAAGAGCAGTTGATATTGTTGACGAGATTATTGCGACAATTCGTGCTTGCAAGGGCGGTCAGGCGGAGGCAAAGCAGGCTATTATGGACAAGTTTGACTTTGACGAGCCACAGGCAGATGCGATAGTTGCATTCAGACTCGGTCAGCTTGCAGGACTTGAAATTCAGAAAATTATTTCCGAGCGTAAAGAACTTCAGGAAAAAATTAAATCCTTGCTTGAGCTTTTGTCCTCGGAAGCAAATATCAAAAACACCGTTAAAGCAGAACTTCAGGTTATTGCCGAAAAATTCAGCGACGAGAGAAGAACAGAGATTTCCAACGTTGCCGGCGAGGTTGACATTGAGGACCTTATTCCCGAAGAGGACTGCGTTTATACGCTTACAAATATGGGTTATATTAAACGTCAGCCCGTTGATACCTATCAGAGTCAGCGCAGAGGCGGCAAGGGAATCAAGGGCATGACAAGACGTGAAGAGGATTATGCAAAGACAATGTTCACCTGCTCCTCACACGATTATATTATGTTCTTTACCTCTCTCGGTAAGGCGTACAGGCTCAAGGGCTATGAAATTCCCGAGGGCAGCCGTTCAAGCAAGGGTATGAATGTTGTGAATATTCTTCCCATAACCTCGGACGAGAAAATCACATCAATGATCAGAGTTCCGAATTTCAGCGACGAGGATAATTTCTATCTCTGTATGCTTACCAAACAGGGTATTATCAAGCGTACGCCGCTTAATGCGTATAAGAATATTCGCAAGTCGGGTATTCTTGCTATAAATCTTGATGAGGGCGACGAGCTTGATTGGGTTGCTCTCACAGACGGAACAAAGAAGATAATGGTAGCTACCAAGAAGGGCTTTGCAATTACATTTGAGGAAAATGACGTAAGAGTAATCGGCAGAACAGCTCGTGGCGTTAAGGCTATCTCACTTCGTGACGGCGACGAGGTTACAGGTATGTGTATCCTCGAAGAGGGTAAAAAGGTTCTTACAATTTCCGAAACAGGCTTCGGCAGACGCTCCGAAATTGACAATTACCGTATTCAGTCGAGAGGCGGTAAGGGACTTACCAACTATAAGACCGAGCTTTACGGAGATGTTGCGGCGGTTTCAATGATTGATGACGACGAGGATATTATCATAATTTCTTCGGACGGAATTATCATAAGAATTAAGGCATCAGATATAAGCACCTTCTCAAGAACCTCAAAGGGTGTTCGTGTTATGAAGGTTTCCGAGGGCGAAAAGGTTTCTGCTTTCTCGATTACCGCACATGACGCAGAAGAAAAGACCGATGAGCTTGAAGCAAGCGAAGATGATGCCGAGGGTAACGAAACGGAAGTGTCCGAAACGGAAGAATAATTTATAAATACGCATATTTTGCGTAACAATCTGTTAATTTTTAGATGCTACAATTAAAGAAAATACAGTAACGGTGGTAGTATATGAATTATCAACAGCCTTTCTCTCCTTACGGACAGAACAATCAATACAACTTTAACAACAACTATAACGGAGATTATTATCTTCTCAAAAACAAGCATAAGGCGAACATTTCAACCGTCAGCAAGGTATGCGGTGCTGCGGTTACGGCATTTATCGTGCTCGGAACAATTTTAGGACTTGTTCTTTCTCAGGTTGACGGTTTTGAGGAGCTTTACAGGAACAACGAGTATTTTGTTTCTGCGCTGACGGCGTTGATGTCGCTTTTCACGCTGGGACTTCCGTTTTTGATTGCGTATAAATCATTAAAAAAGAGAAATTATATCAACGATTTGCCGCTTGGAAAGCCCTATGACAACAAGGAATTTGTTCTTTTAATTCCGATTACTGTAATGATTTGCATTTTCGGAAGTATCGCAACAGGTATGTTCGCAACATTTTGTGAGTCGGTATTCGGAGTTGAGTTTTCACAACCCGACGACGGTTCGACATACAGCACTTTTTCAACGATTGCAATGTCATTTTTTGCAACTGCTGTAATTCCCGCTTTTGTTGAAGAATTTGCAATCAGGGGCGTTGTTATGCAGTCACTTCGTAAATACGGTGACGGCTTTGCTATAATTATGTCCTCATTTGTGTTTGCGCTTATGCACGGAAATATGATACAGATACCATTTGCTTTTATTGCCGGTATCGGTATCGGATATGCGGTTATTAAAACAGGCACTATGTGGACGGGTGTCATAATTCATTTTATAAATAACGCTTTTGCGGTAATTTCAATGACTGTTTCAGAAAATTGTTCAAACGAAATTACCAATATGTTTGCAATGATTTTTTACACGGTTATTTTTGCTGTGGGAATTATTTGCTTTGCACTTTATGTAAACGACGGAAAACAAAAGGCTCTCGGCGGAGCTTTTTCAAAAAACACTCTTTCAAGGGGTTGCACGCCTGTTCTTACAAGCGGAGAAAAAGCAGTCAGCTTTATTTTCAGTGCGCCGATGATTATTGCAGAGGTTTTGCTTATTGTCGAAACAAGCCTTTATATTAACTGATATGGATAAATATGATTTTATGCGACTTGCACTTGAACAGGCAAGGCTTTCGGCGGACGAGGGCGAGGTTCCCGTCGGTGCGGTGGTCGTGAGAAACGGCGAGGTTGTTTCCTATGGCAGAAATCGCAGAGAAAAAGAGAAAAACGCTCTTTGTCATGCTGAAATAGAAGCGATTGACGGTGCTTGCAAAGCACTCGGCGGTTGGCGGCTTTGGGAGTGCGAAATGTATGTAACCCTTGAGCCGTGTCCGATGTGCGCAGGTGCGATTATAAATTCAAGACTTAAAAAAGTTACTTACGGTGCAAAGGATTATAAAAACGGCGCAGTTGAATCGGTGACGGAAATGTTTTCTCTTCCCTTTACGCATAAACCGGAAACGGAAAGCGGTGTTTTGGGTGAGGAATGTTCAAATATGCTCTCGGAATTTTTTAAGAATTTGCGTGAGCAGAGATGCAAATAATAGATATATAATTAAAATTTTTAGGTGATATTATGAGTGAAAATTGCAATCACGATTGCTCAAGCTGTGCTTCTAAGTGTGAAAACGAAAAGAAGGATTTTCGTTTACCGCAGAACGCAAACAGTAATGTAAAAAAGGTTATCGGAGTTGTCAGCGGTAAGGGCGGCGTAGGCAAAAGCTTTGTTACGTCTACACTTGCGCTCGCTTCTCAGCTTCACGGCTATAAGACGGCTATACTTGACGCCGATATCACAGGTCCGTCAATTCCCAAAGGCTTCGGCATTCACGGCAGAGCACTCGGAAACGACGAGGGAATTTTGCCTGCCGAAACAAAGCTCGGCATAAAAATAATGAGCATTAACCTTTTGCTTGAAAAAGAGGACGCACCTGTTATTTGGAGAGGTCCCGTGATTTCGGGCGTTATAAATCAGTTCTGGCAGGAAGTTCAATGGGGCGAGGTTGACTGTATGTTTGTCGATATGCCTCCCGGAACAGGAGATGTACCGCTTACCGTATTCCAAAGTATGCCTGTTGACGGAATTGTTATCGTTACAACGCCACAGGACCTTGTAACTATGATTGTCAAAAAAGCGTACAATATGGCAAAGATGATGAATATACCGATTCTTGGTATAGTTGAGAATATGAGCTATTTTGAATGTCCGGATTGTCATAAAAAGCACTATATTTTCGGAGAAAGCAAAATAGACGAAGTTGCAAAGGAGCTTGAGATACCTGTTCTCGCTAAGCTCCCGATAAATCCTGCCGCTGCGGCGTATGTCGACAACGGTACAATAGAGCTTGCAGACGCTTCGGCTATGACCGAGGTTATAGAGCGTATTGCCGAATAAGTCAAAAGGCACAAAAACACCTGTAAAACCACGGGTGTTTTTTCTTATTTATCTATTGAATTAAATCGTCAGTAAATGTATAATTATAAAAATAATGTAAAATGGGAGGATATTAAAATGCCAAATGAAAAATTTGCAAAAGAGGGTCTTACCTTTGATGATGTGTTGCTCATTCCGGCAGAGAGTGATGTTTTGCCGAAGGACATTGACGTTTCAACACAATTGACAAAGAAAATCAGACTTAATATTCCTATGCTTACGGCGGCTATGGATACAGTAACGGAATCAAGAATGGCTATTGCTATTGCCCGTGAAGGCGGTATCGGTATCATTCATAAAAATATGTCTATCGACGCACAGAGAGCCGAGGTAGATAAGGTTAAGAGAAGTGAAAACGGCGTTATTATAAATCCGTTCTTCCTTCACGCCGATAACACGGTTGAAGAAGCTAACAATCTTATGCACCATTACAAAATTTCGGGCGTTCCGATTTGTGACGGCGACGGTAAGCTTGTCGGCATCATCACAAACCGTGATATGAGATTTATGACCGATTACAGCGTTAAAATCGGCGAAGTAATGACGAAGGACCATCTTGTTACCTCCCACATAGGTACAACTCTTGAGCAGGCTAAGGAAATCCTTATGAAGCACAAGATCGAAAAGCTTCCGCTTGTTGACGAGCAGGGTTATCTCAAGGGTCTTATCACAATTAAGGATATTGAAAAGAGCGTTCAGTATCCCAATTCCGCAAGAGACGCAAGCGGCAGACTTCTTTGCGGCGCGGCTATCGGCGTAACGTCGGACGTTCTTGACAGAGCAGCTGCTCTTGTTGAGGCAGGCGTTGACGTGCTTACACTCGACTCTGCACACGGACATTCAAGAAATATTCTCAATGCCGTTTCAAAAGTTAAGGCAGCATTCCCCGAGGTTTCGCTTATCGCAGGTAACGTTGCAACGGCAGAGGGCACAAAGGCTCTTATCGACGCAGGTGCCGATTGCGTTAAGGTTGGTATAGGACCCGGCTCTATCTGCACAACCCGTGTAGTTGCAGGTATCGGTGTTCCGCAGGTAACAGCTGTTTACGATTCTGCTAACGAGGCTGCAAAGCACGGCATTTCCGTAATCGCTGACGGCGGTATTAAATATTCCGGCGAAATTGTTAAGGCTATTGCCGCAGGCGCTTCGGCTATTATGGTCGGCTCACTTGTTGCAGGCTGTGAGGAGTCTCCCGGAAGCAGCGAAATTTATCAGGGCAGACAGTTCAAGGTATACAGAGGTATGGGCTCAATAGCTGCTATGAACAAGGGCTCAAAGGACAGATATTTCCAGGAGGACAACAAAAAGCTTGTCCCCGAGGGAATTGAGGGACGTGTTCCTTACAAGGGAGTTCTCTCCGATACGGTATATCAGATGATGGGCGGTCTTAAATCAGGTATGGGCTACTGCGGCTGTAAAAACGTTCCCGAGCTTCAGCAGAAGACGAGATTTATCAGAATCACAAACGCAGGTCTTAAAGAAAGCCACCCCCACGATGTTTTCATCACCAAGGAAGCACCGAACTATTCGGTTAATTTATAATTTGATTTGAAATTGAGGTAAGGATATGTATAACGATCTTTTGGATTCAATCGGTCTTGTTTCAAAGTATGACGAGCAGGTTGGCTCGGCAATGAAAAAAGAGCTTGAGCGTCAGCAGAGAAACATTGAGCTTATCGCAAGTGAGAACATAGTTTCTCCTGCGGTTATGGCTGCTATGGGAAGCATCCTGACGAACAAATACGCAGAGGGCTATCCGGGTAAGAGATATTACGGCGGATGTGAGTGCGTTGATATTGTTGAGGATATTGCAAGAGACAGAGTTAAGGAGCTTTTCGGAGCAAATTACGCAAATGTTCAGCCCCACTCGGGCGCACAGGCTAATATGGCTGTTTACTTCGCTCTTCTTAACCCCGGCGATACAGTTATGGGTATGAATCTTGCAGAGGGCGGACACCTCACACACGGTTCACCCGTTAATATGTCGGGTAAATATTTTAACTTCGTACCTTACGGCGTAAACGCAGACGGTTTTATTGATTACGACGAATTCGAAGAAAAGGCTAAAGAGTGCAAACCGAAGCTTATCGTTGCAGGCGCTTCGGCATATCCGAGAATTATTGATTTTGAGAGAATTTCTCAAATCGCAAAAGAAGTCGGCGCATACTTTATGGTCGATATGGCTCATATTGCGGGACTTATTGCGGCAGGTCTCCATCCCTCGCCCGTTCCGTATGCGGACGTTGTAACATCAACAACTCATAAGACCTTGAGAGGTCCGAGAGGCGGCCTTATCCTTTGCAACGACGAGGAGCTCGGCAAGGCATTTAATAAGGCTATCTTCCCCGGAACACAGGGCGGTCCGCTTATGCACGTTATTGCAGGCAAGGCAGTTTGCTTCGGAGAGGCTCTCAAGCCCGAGTTCAAGGAATATCAGAAGAATGTTATCGACAACTGTCAGGCACTTGTAAAGGGCTTGCTTGCAAGAGATATTAAGCTTGTATCGGGCGGAAGCGACAACCACCTTTGCCTTGTTGACCTTCGCGGCAGTGAGGTTACGGGTAAGGAGCTTGAGCACAGACTTGACGAGGTTTATATCACGGCTAACAAGAATACCGTTCCCAACGAGCCTCGCAGTCCGTTTATCACAAGCGGCTTGCGTCTCGGCACTCCTGCTGTTACAACAAGAGGCTTTGACGCTGAGGATATGGATAAGATTGCAGAGTACATTGCTCTTGCTGTAAATGACTTTGAAAACAGTAAGGATTACATCCGCAACGGTGTTAATGAAATTTGCAACAGACATCCGCTTTATAAGTAATTGAAAAGGCGTAATTTATGAGAGACGTTATTATCGCAAGTGCTAATAATCACTCCGCTGAGCATATTAAAACGATTTTGCAAAGCGGGGGGGTGTTCGTTCGCTCTCTTTTATGCTCGGGAAACGAGGTGCTCGCTTTTACGGGCGTTTATCCACGGGCGTTGATAGTGTGCGGAAGGCTTGGCGATATGACGGCTCTCACTCTTGCTAATATGCTTCCGCAGGGCTGTGATGTTATACATCTTTTGCCCTCGGGAGAGTCGCAGGCTGTGTTTGTAAGCAATATGGTAGAAATAAATATGCCGATTGACAGAGTTGAGTTTTTGAGAACCGTCAAGGTAATGGCGGCAACGGAAAACGAGGTTCTTTCAAGATACAAGAAAAGCGGCGAGACAGAGGAAATACTTGACAGGGCTAAGCGTATAATAATGAACAGGCACCACGTTTCCGAGCGTGAGGCACACAAGATATTACAGCGTAGAAGCATGGAAAGCGGAACGAAGCTTTTGGAGCTTGCACGAATGATTGGAGATGGATAGATTGAAATTTACTAAAATGCACGGAGCAGGAAACGACTACATATATGTCAACTGCTTTGAGGAAACGGTCAAAAATCCGGAAAAGCTTGCGATAAAGGTCAGCGACAGGCACTTTGGCGTCGGCTCGGACGGACTTATTCTCATTTCCCCGAGCGACAAGGCGGATTTCAAGATGAATATTTACAATGCTGACGGCTCTGAGGGTATGATGTGCGGAAACGGCATAAGATGCGTTTCGAAATATGTTTACGATAACGGTATGACCGACAAGGATGAAATATCGGTTGAAACAAGAAGCGGAATCAAGCTTATAAAAATGAAGGTTGAGAACGGAAAGGTTGTCAGCGCAAGAGTTAATATGGGCGAGCCGATTTTGCAAGCGGATAAAATACCGACAAAATTTAACGGCGAAAACGTAATTAGACAAAAATTGTCTATCGACGAAAAAGAGTACGAGGTTACCTGTGTTTCTATGGGAAATCCCCACTGCATTGTTTATGTTGACGACGTTAAAAGCATTGACCTTGAAAAAATAGGTCCTAAATTTGAAAACAACGAAATGTTCCCCGAAAGAATAAACACGGAATTTGTGCACGTTGTGAGTGATACCGAGCTCGATATGAGGGTTTGGGAAAGAGGCTCGGGCGAAACTCTCGCCTGCGGCACAGGCTCTTGTGCGGTAACGGTGGCTTCTGTGCTTTGCGGCTACTGTAAGAGGAACACGGAGATAAAAATAAATCTTTTAGGCGGTACGCTTACCGATATTTGGACTGACGGCGGAGACGTTTATATGACGGGTCCTGCCACAACGGTATGCACCGGCGAAATTGAAGAATAAACGAAAGGAAATACAAAAAATGAAATTCAACGAAAACTTTTTGAAAATCGAAAGCAGCTATCTTTTTTTGAACATTGCAAAAAAGGTTGAGGCTTATTCAAAGGCAAATCCCGACAAAGAGATTATAAGGCTCGGTATCGGTGATGTTACCCGTCCGATAGCACCTGCTTGCATTGACGCTATGCACAAGGCAGTTGATGAAATGTCAAAAGCGGAAACCTTCAGAGGATATCCGCCTGCATTCGGCTATGATTTCCTTTTGGACGCAATTAACGAAAATGATTACAAAGCTCACGGTGTAGAGCTTGACAATTCGGAAATCTTTGTTTCAGACGGTGCAAAGAGTGATACAGGCAACATAGGCGATATTTTCTCGCTTGACAATAAGGTTGCTATTTGCGACCCTGTTTATCCCGTATATGTTGACACTAACGTTATGTCAGGTCGTGCGGGTGAAAAGGACGCAGACGGTAAATGGTCAAATATTTATTATATGACTTGCCTTGCAGAAAATAATTTCTTGCCCGAGCTTCCTAAGGAAAAGGTTGATTTGATTTACCTTTGCTTCCCGAACAATCCTACGGGTATGGCAATTACAAAGGATGAACTTAAAAAGTGGGTTGATTATGCAAACGAGAACGGTGCGGTAATTCTTTATGACGCAGCTTATGAAGCATTTATCACAGAGGAAAATGTACCGCATACCATTTATGAAATTGAGGGTGCAAAGACCTGTGCCATTGAGTTCAAATCTTTCTCAAAAACGGCAGGCTTTACAGGTGTTCGTTGCGGTTATACAGTTGTACCGCATGAACTCAAAGTGAACGGTGTAGAACTTAATTCAATGTGGGCACGCAGACAGGCAACAAAATTTAATGGTGTTTCTTATATAACACAGAGAGCCGCTGAGGCTGTTTATTCCGAGCAAGGTAAGAAAGAAATCAGAGAAACCATTGCTTATTATCAGAAAAACGCTAAAATAATATATGATGGCTTGAAGTCTTGCGGTTTTGAGGTTTACGGTGCTGTTAATTCGCCGTATATTTGGCTCAAAACTCCCGACGGTATGGGAAGCTGGGACTTCTTCGATTTTCTTCTTGATGAGTTGCAGGTTGTAGGCACTCCCGGTGAGGGCTTCGGACCCGCCGGCGAGGGATATTTCCGCCTTACTGCCTTCGGAACAACCGAAAACACAAAAAAGGCTGTTGAAAGAATAAGAAAGTATTTTGCGAAATAATGAGGGGTACTATAATGAAAGATATCTACGAGAGTCCGCTTAATTCAAGATATTCAAGCAAGGAAATGAAATACATTTTCTCGCCTGATTTCAAGTTTAAGACTTGGAGAAAGCTTTGG
Organism: Candidatus Fimenecus sp.; assembly: GCA_052273625.1. GTDB lineage: Bacteria > Bacillota > Clostridia > Oscillospirales > Acutalibacteraceae > Fimenecus. The sequence goes on from DAVZHW010000001.1 coordinate 88,122, forward strand.
ATTGCTCTTGCTGAGAGTGAAAAGGAGCTCGGCTTGGATATTACCGACGAGCAGATTGCCGAGCTTAAAGAACACGCAGAAGACATCAATTATGAGGTTGCCGAGGCTGAGGAAAAGAAGGTTCGTCACGATGTAATGAGCCATGTTCACGCATACGGCGTACAGTGTCCGAAAGCAAAGGGAATTATCCATTGGGGCGCTACCTCCTGCTATGTCGGAGATAACACGGATGTTATCATAATGACAGAGGCGTTAAAACTTGTCAGGAAAAAGCTTGTCAACCTTATAAACGAGCTTTCGAAGTTCGCTATGGAATATAAGGATATGCCCTGCCTTGCATTTACTCATTTTCAGGCAGCTCAGCCGACAACCGTCGGAAAAAGAGCTTCGCTTTGGCTCAACGATTTAGTGCTTGACTTTGCACAGCTTGAGTTCCAGCTTTCACAGATGAAGCTTTTAGGCTCAAAGGGCACAACGGGCACACAGGCTTCGTTCGTTGAAATTTTTGACGGCGATTCCGAGAAAATCAAGGCTCTCGACAGGAAAATTGCAGAAAAAATGGGCTTTGAAAGCTGCTATATGGTGTCGGGACAGACCTATTCGAGAAAGCTCGATTACAATGTTTTGAGCGTGCTTTCGGAAATTGCTCAGTCGGCTTACAAGTTCTCGGGCGATATGAGACTGTTACAGCATAAAAAAGAGCTTGAAGAACCGTTTGAGAAAAATCAGATAGGCTCTTCCGCAATGGCATACAAGAGAAATCCGATGAGAAGCGAAAGAATTTCATCGCTTTCAAGATATGTAATCTGCGATACGCTCAACCCTGCAATTACAGCCGCTACACAGTGGTTTGAGAGAACACTTGACGACTCTGCGAACAAGAGAATAAGCGTGCCCGAGGCATTCCTTGCGGTAGATGCGGTGCTTGAGCTTTATATCAACGTCGTTGACGGAATTGTTGTATATCCGAAGATGATTGAAAGACACCTAAACGAGGAGCTTCCGTTTATGGCAACCGAAAATATTATGATGGCTGCCGTTAAAAAAGGCGGAGACCGTCAGGAGCTTCACGAGAGAATTCGTGTGCTTTCAATGGAGGCAGGCAAGGTTGTCAAGGTTGACGGCGGAGAAAACGATTTGGTTGACCGTATTGCGGCTGACAGTATGTTCTCGCTTACAAAGGAGGAAATCCTTGCCGAAATGAAGCCCGAAAAGTTTGTCGGCAGAGCACCCGAGCAGGTTGTCGAGTTTATCGACGCCGAGGTTAAGCCGATACTTGAAAAATACAAGGATGAATTGGGAATAAGCGTAGAGATAAATGTTTAAAAAGTGACAAATATCTTAAAAAGAGGCTGATTTATTGATTTACACCGGTGAAAAATGTCCTGTATGCGGTAAAAAATTTGTCGAGGGAGACGATATAGTCGTTTGTCCCGTTTGCGGAACTCCGCATCACAGAGATTGCTACAAGCTTCATAATGCTTGCGCTAACGAAGGCTTACACGCTGAAAATTTTGAGTGGCAGCCCGAAGCGAAGGCCGAAGAGCCGAAAGCGTTTGAGGAGCACGAAAAAAACGGAGGAAAAATCGTTGTTTGTCCGAATTGCGGAAGAGAAAATCCGGCAGAGGAGCCGAACTGTCTTTATTGCTCTGCAAGACTTTATAATGTCGGAAATGCAATTCCGCCGTTCCCGAATATGCCGTACGGGGCAAGAGTTGTTGAAATTTCGCCCGACGACACAATAGGCTCGCATAAAATTTCAGACGTTGCTTCGTATATCAGAAACGGCGCAAGCAGATATATACCTAAATTTTATGCCGCTGAAAAGACGGGTAAAAAATTCACCTTCAACTGGGCGGCGTTTTTCTTCTCGCCCTATTGGTTCTTTTTCAGAAAAATGAACATTATAGGCTTCGTGCTGCTGCTTGTTTCGCTGTTTGCAACGGGAGTTTGCACGACCCCGAGGTTTGTTGAAAGAACGGAGGCTTATTATGCTTCTGCCGAGCAGTACCAAAGCGGAGAGCTCTCAGTTGAGGAAATGAGCGAGGTCAGCAAGGAGTTTATTAAAACGCCCGAGGTCATAGCTCTTGCGAGCGTTGAGCTTGCAATCAGGCTGTTTGGCGGAATTTTCGGCAACACATTCTATAAAAGGAAAATCGAAAAGGATTTGACCGATTTTAAGGCGGAGTCAAAAACCGACGAGGAATATCAGCTGCGGATTTTGAAACGAGGCGGTACTTCAATGGTAATGACGTCGCTTGGAGTTTTAGGATATTACTGTGCGGAACAGCTGTTGATTTCGTTTATCACAAGGGGGAGCTGATTATGAAAATCACAAAGGCGATTATTCCTGCGGCAGGTCTCGGAACAAGGGTTTTGCCCGCTTCAAAGTCTGTGCCGAAGGAAATGCTTAACATTGTTGACAAGCCTGCAATTCAGTATATTGTAGAAGAGGCTGTTGCAGCAGGAATTACGGACATTCTTGTCATCACAAACAGAGGAAAAAGTGTAATTGAGGATCATTTTGACCACTCGTTTGAGCTTGAGGCATCACTCAAGGACAACCCGTCTAAAAAGAAAATTTATGACGATGTACTCAAGGCGTCAAGCCTTGCCAATATGTACTATATCAGGCAGAAGGAGACAAAGGGACTTGCCCATGCGATTTCGTGTGCGAGGAGCTTTATCGGCAACGAGCCGTTTGCAATTCTTTACGGCGACGACGTTATTGTGTCTCCCGAGGGTAAGCCTGTTATCGGTCAGCTTATCGACGCATATGACAAGTACGGCGCAGGCTGCGTAGGCGTTAAGGAGGTACCGAGAAAGGACGTACCGAAGTACTGCTCTCTTGATGTAACTCCGATTGAAAATAACGTTATGGCCGTTCATAATATTATCGAAAAGCCCACTCCCGAGGAGATTGTTTCTTGCTATTCGATTTTGGGCAGAGTTGTTATGCCGCCCGAAATTTTCGATTTGATTGAGCAGACTCCGCCCGACAAGAAAAGCGGCGAGGTTTACTTTACGGACTCAATGCTTATGCTTGCACGTCAGGAAAAGCTCAACGCTGTTGACTTTGACGGCATCCGTTATGATATGGGCAACAAGCTCGGTATTATGAAGGCTAACTGTGAGGTTGCGCTCAATCATGATGAAATCGGCGAGGAATTCAAGGCTTATCTCAAAGAGCTTGTCAAGACATTCTAAAAGAAAATAAACATATTTAAGGACACGGTTTTTCCGTGTCCTTTTTTGTCGAAAAACGGCGTATTATAGCATTAAAAAAGTACAAATAATGGTACTATTCGTAACAATTATGTTTGATTTTACAGCTGTATATCACTATAATCAGGGATAGAAAATGTTACGAAAGGACACAATTTAATGACGCTGAATGAACTTGCAAAAGCTTACAGAGAAGACGAGAAGAGGCTTGAAAAGCAAATCGCAGCATTGCGAGAGAGATCAAAAAATTACACGGGCGCACAGAAGCACAACGCCAACAGACACCTGCTCTGTCTTTACGAAATGAAAAGAGAGGTGATCAATACGGCGAAAACGCTCGAAAATTATTACAAGGATAAGTCGCAAACAAGACTATATCATAAAAAAAGCGACATTTTACACCCCCAATCTTAATTTTTCTATTGATAAATTCATAACAAAAATGTATAATACTATCGTACATCTCCGTAAAGTAAACGGATGCGATATGTATATGCGGAATTGCTTTGGGGCAGACTGCTTATTGTATGCCGTCTCTTTATGGTAAAACAGGAAAGGAGTTCATGTTACAATGATTAACTATTCACATGAAGTTGAAACAATGTGCTGTGTTGCTAAAGGACCGCACCATGATCCCGCTCCCATCCCCGAAGAAGGCAAATGGGTAGCTGCAAAGCAGATTACAGACATTTCAGGTTACACACACGGTATCGGTTGGTGTGCACCTCAGCAGGGCTGCTGCAAGCTCTCACTTAACGTTAAAAACGGAATTATCGAGGAGGCTCTTGTTGAGACTGTCGGTTGCTCGGGTATGACTCACTCGGCAGCAATGGCAGCGGAAATTCTTCCGGGCAAGACTGTTCTTGAGGCTCTTAATACAGACCTTGTTTGTGACGCTATCAATACAGCAATGAGAGAGTTGTTTTTGCAGATCGTTTACGGTCGTACACAGTCTGCTTTCTCTGACGACGGACTTGTTATCGGCGCAGGTATGGAGGATCTCGGTAAGGGCTTCCGTTCAATGGTCGGCACAATGTACGGCACAAAGGCTAAGGGCGTTCGTTATCTTGAAATGACAGAGGGCTATTGTACAAGAATGGCTCTTGATGAGAACGACGAGGTTATCGGCTATGAGTTCGTTTCACTCGGCAAGATGACAGACTTCATCAAGCAGGGTATGGAGCCTAACGAAGCATATAAGAAATCAATCGGAACTTACGGCAGATTTGATGAGGCTGCTAAGTATATCGATCCGAGAAAAGAATAAGAGAGGGAGGATTTAACAATGGCACAGTTTGAAGGTTACGAAAGACGTGAGGCTAAAATCCTCGCAACTCTTAAAGAATATGGCATTTCGTCAATCGACGAGTGTAAAGAAATTTGCGCAGAAAAAGGCATTGACCCCTATACAATCGTACAGGAAACACAGCCTATCTGCTTTGAGAACGCTAAGTGGGCTTACACCGTAGGTGCTGCAATCGCTATTAAGTCAGGCTGCACAAAGGCTGCTGATGCGGCTGCTGCTATCGGTATCGGCCTCCAGAGCTTCTGCATCCCCGGTTCTGTTGCTGAAAACCGTAAGGTTGGTCTCGGTCACGGAAACCTCGGTAAGATGCTCCTTTCCGAAGAGACAGAGTGCTTCTGCTTCCTTGCAGGACACGAGAGCTTTGCTGCTGCTGAGGGCGCAATCAAAATCGCTCTTAACGCAAACAAGGTTCGTCAGAAAAACCTCAGAGTTATCTTGAATGGTCTTGGTAAGGACGCTGCTTACATCATTTCAAGAATCAACGGCTTCACATATTGTGAAACGGAGTTTGATCCCTACTCGGAAACCGTTAAGGTTACAGAGCAGAGAGCATTCTCAAACGGTCCGAGAGCTGATGTTAAGTGCTACGGCGCTGACAACGTTCCCGAGGGCGTTGCTATCATGAAGCTTGAAAATGTCGGCGTTTCAATCACAGGTAACTCAACCAACCCGACAAGATTCCAGCATCCCGTTGCAGGCACTTACAAAAAGTGGTGCGTTGAAAACGGTGTTAAGTATTTCTCGGTTGCATCGGGCGGCGGCACAGGCCGTACACTTCACCCCGACAATATGGCAGCAGGCCCCTCTTCTTACGGAATGACCGACACAATGGGAAGAATGCACTCGGACGCTCAGTTCGCAGGCTCATCTTCTGTTCCGGCTCACGTTGAAATGATGGGACTTATCGGTATGGGTAACAACCCGATGGTTGGTGCTACCGTTGCAGTTGCAGTTGCAGTTGAAGAAGCAATGAAAGCATAATTATAAATGATATAATTAAGGCACCTTCATTTCGGAGGTGCCTTATATATTTGGAAATCGAGTGCCTTGAAAAACTTAAAGGTATATGATATGATTTACCAAAGGAGAGATTTTATGAGAAAATCATATTCGGATACGGCAGGAAGGCTTGTGCTTTTAAGCTGCTTTTTCAGCGTATTGACGATAATTATGTATACACTTCAGACAAGCTCGGGAATCGGAGCTCTGACAAAACTTCTGTTTATTATAATAAGCGCTGTTCCCGTTGCTTTGACCTTGCTGCTGTTGGCTCTTGGCACGATTAAGAAAAACAAGCTTTTGCTGTGTCTGTATTTTTCGTTGGACGGAATTTTACAGGTTTATAATTTCTTTAAACAAATTAACGCACGGGGCGGCTTTGAAAAGCTTGCTAATTTAGAGATGATACCGCTTTATCTGTCGAATTTTTTGTATGACGCTGCGCTACTGTGCTTAGTCTTTTTTGCGTTTAAGGGCAAAGAACGGGCGAAGCCTGCGACGGCGATAATGCTTTTGTGCGGTGCGGCAAAGCTTTCACAGCTTGCCTTGATTGCCGCTTTTTCGTCGGCGTCAACAGCGTTTGTTTTGATGAAATGTATAAGCTGTGCGGCTTTGGCAATAAGCTATATTTTGATAGGCATAGGCATTAAAACAAAAAGTAAAAAGCTGATTTGGTGCAGCGTTGCGGCAGCGGCGGTAAGTACGGTTCTTGAGGCAATTTTAACGCCAAGGGGAGCTGCTTGCGGCGTTACCTCAACGGTTTCGTTAATTCTTTTGAACGTAGGAACGGCAATGCTTATAATTTATATGCAAGGACAGCTCGGCTTGCCGCCAAAAGCGAAGAAGAATGTATCCAAAAAACGCAAATAAACATTAAAAAGGGCAGCTCATTGGCTGCCCTTTTTATTATGATTTTTACGCTGTCGGGCTTGTTCGACTTCAGATAACCCTTGCGATATTGCGGGGAAAGCATTATCGGTGTCAGCGGTCGGCTGAATTTCATATGTGCCGTACTTATTCAACATTCCGTAAGCGGATTTCGGATTGCCCTGTATATTTGCCGTGCTCTCATCAAGCCTTTTATGCAAAGTGCGTTTCTTTTTCATTTAATCACCCGTAATATTTTTTCACATGATGATTAAATTATGCGCTTTTGCTTATTTTTCGCCCTTTAACAGCGGTTTGATTTTTGAAAAATATGCGTTGCCGTCCGTTTCGCCGAATTTTTTAACAAGGGCGTTGTGTATGCCCTCTTTTGTCTTACAGGTTATTGTAATTTTTGCTATCGTCTTTGAAATGGTGCGGTCGCCGATTATTTCAAGAACGCTGTTTTCGGTCTTTTCGATTTCCTCTAAATTGTCACCCTCGCAAATCGCACGAATTTGCTTTACAGAGTAACCGCGGTTGCACCAATATTGGCAAACAAACGAAAAACCCTGATCCTTTGAAACGATATAATAAGTGGTTTTCTTATCGTTATACTTGCCCATTAAATAGCCTATATAGGTGTCAAGCTGAGCGTCGAGAGCGTCATGGAAAATCTTATCCGTGCCGGTTATTTTCACGTTTGCTTCCTTGAAAACGGTTTTTGCTGCGGACTTTTGGATTTTCTCAACCGCCTTGATGTCAATTTTCGGTGCGTTTGTGCTGAAAAACACAACGACAACGTCGGTATCCAAAAGTTTTTCGATACCGTTTAAGCCTGCAACGGATGTGTTTTCATAGTCAATAACATAAATGCTCATTTTGCCACCTCAAAAAATCACTTGTGATATTTGCCGCCCGAGGAAATTTGAAACGCCCTGTATATCTGCTCTAAAAGCATTATACGAGCCATTTGGTGCGGAAATGTCATCTGCGACATTGAAAACTTGAAATCGGATAAATTTTTAATTTCGTCGCTCAAGCCGAAGGAGCTTCCGATTATAAAAGCAATATTGCTTTTGCCGTTTACCGCTATTTCAGACAATTTTTGACTAAAAGCCTCGCTCGACGATTGCTTGCCCTCAATACACATTGAAAAAACATAAGAATTTGACGGGATTTTAGCCTTTATTTGCTGTGCTTCGGCGGCAAGAGCGTTTTTAATTTCGTTTTCAGACGGATTGTCCGACAGCATTTTCGGAGACAGCTCAACGATGTTCAGCTTGCAATACGCAGAAAGCCGCTTTTGGTATTCCTCCGAAAACTCACGCATATATTTTTCCTTGAGCTTGCCTAAGGCAATGATTGTTACGCCTATCACAGCATCACCGCCTTTGAGTCCCAAACAGGCTTTGCGATTTTGAGGATATAGTCGCTGTCCTCCTTTGCGCCTGCGCAGGTAAGAGAAGCATAGGTGGTCTGATATGCAAGCTCGGGGAAATTGTTCTCCTTGCTCAAATGCCCCAAAACAAGCCTTGTTGTACCGCCTTCAAGGAGCTTAACTGCTTCGTCGGCGCAAGAGTCGTTAGACAGATGTCCCTTTTCGCCGAGTATTCTCTTTTTAAGCTGATACGGGTATTTCGTGCTGTTTTCAAGCATACGAATATCGTGATTCGACTCAAGCAAAACAAGGTCGGAGCCTGAAATTGCATTGTGCACGGTGCTCGTCATAATGCCGAGGTCGGTTGCGACGGAAATTTTTCGTCCGTCGGGCGTTTCGACGGTGTAGCCGCAGCTTTCAATTGCGTCGTGAGAGGTGCGGAACGGCTTTACAAATATACCGTTTGAATCATAGCCGTTTTCGTCAATCGGCAAAGTGTCGATATTTTTGCCCTGAAGAGTGTTCTCTTCAAGAAATTCCAAAGTCTTTTCAAGTGCAAGGACTTTAATATTATGCTTTGATGCAAAAACCTTTAATCCGCCTATATGGTCGGAATGTTCGTGCGTTACAAATATAGCGCTTATGCTGTCGGGGTCAACGCCGATATTGTGAAGCGCCTCATCGGTTCGCTTTGCACTGACACCCGCATCTATAAGCACGCCGTTTTCGCCACAGCCTATGTAAATTGAATTTCCGCTTGATGACGAAAACAGCGGACAGAATTTTGCCATAATTACTCCTTGATTATTCGGGTAAGATTGAATTTGTTGTTATATAGGTTACGCCTGCGTTTACCATTGCGTCAAGATGATACTTGTCGTCAACAGTCCAACAAGCCGCAACAAGTCCCTTGTCAAGAAGCTTCTTAATCATATCGGGACGAGGCGAGTTGAAGTCTGAGGAGAAGTCCATACCCTTGCAGCCGCTGTCAACCGCCTGCTGAATGTTCTTGTCGGTAAGATAATCCACAAGGTACCACATTTCAAGCTCCTTGTCGATTTTGTTAAGAACCTGCAAGTCCTCCAAAATAAAGGAAATTACAACGCAGGTCTTTTCAATTCCGTTCTTTTTAAGCATATCATAGAAGCTCTGCATTTTGTCTGTGCGAGGGTCCTTGATTTCGATGATGGGACGGCAGTTGTATTTTTTGCAAATGTCGATATACTCCTGGAGAGTGCACATTTTAACGTCAAGGTGCTTGCCGATATTTGCGCCTCTGAGCATTTTGAGCTTCAAAAGCTCTTCGCTCGAATGTTCCTTTATATCGCCCTCGCCGCTGAAAAGTGTTTCAAGGTTCGGGTCATGCGCTACCATCCAAACGCCGTCCGTTGCCATGTGAGTATCGCACTCAATTCCGTAGAAATTGCCGTGCTTGCCCGCTGCCTCAAATGACGGTGCGGTGTTCTCGGGATTAACGCCCGAAAGACCTCTGTGAGCAACAAATTTGGTTGTTTCGAAGTTTATATCACGAAGCTCGGTAGCCTTTTTAAGCTCCATGGGAGAAATCGGCTTTTTTCTCATATTCTTGTACACGGCCTTTTTGAAAACCGGAGAAAATTTGTAACCCATAAACGCCGTAAACCTGTTAAGCTTTCTCATTTTAATTACCTCCTGAGTGAAAGCGTTTTATTAAAAACATTATAAAACAATTTTCTAAAAAAGTAAACAGTATATATTGATAAGTCGGGACAACAATAAAGCAAAGGCAAAGCATTTTTTAAGCGTTGATTGCTTGACACGGATATTGTAATATTCTATAATTAAATGATACATATAATAGTGTAAAGAGGTAGTGTTTTATGCATTTTGAAGAGAGAGAATTTCTCCCGGTAATACTCGGCGCCGATATAACGGCGTATTCGCTCGCAAGAAGCTTTCACGAGGAATATCATATTAAATCGCTTGTTTTGAGTATGTCCGAGGGCGGTTACATTGCCAACTCCGATATAATCGAAAACAGAGTTTTCCCCGGCCTTGAAAAAAAGGAGGTTCTTGTTGAAAGACTTCTTGAAATCGGCAAGGAATTTGAGGGCAAAAAGAAGCTTATTGTTCTCGGCTGCGGCGATTGGTATGTCAGAGCTCTTATAGAGTCTAAAAAGGTGCTTGAGCCTTATTATATTGTTCCGTATATTGACGAGGATTTGCTTAATAAAATTGTTCTCAAGGATAAATTCTATGAGATTTTTGAAGAGCTCGGTCTTGATTATCCCGAAACCTATGTTTATGAGTGCGGAAAAGAAAACGACCTTAAATTCGATTTCAAATATCCCGTAATTGCGAAGCCTGCAAACTCCGCAATGTATCACTATGCGAAATTTGAGGGCAAGAAAAAGGTTTTCTCCTTTGACAATGAAGAGGATTTGCGTAAAATGCTCTCAAACCTTGAAAAGTCGAGTTATGACTATAAATTTCTTATTCAGGATAAAATTCCCGGCGACGATACCTATATGCGAGTGCTCACCTGCTATTGCGATAAAAATTCAAAGGTTCGCTTTGCGGCTCTCGGAAGAACCTTGCTTGAGGATCACACCCCGACGGCTATCGGAAATCCCGTTGCTATTATCAATGAGGTTAATCCCGATATTGTTGCGGCGGCTACAAAGTTCCTTGAGCATATCGGTTATGTCGGCTTTGCGAATTTTGATATAAAATACGACGAGAGAGACGGAAAATACAAGTTCTTTGAGATAAACGTTCGCCTCGGCAGAAGTAATTTCTATGTTACGGGCAGCGGCTTTAACACGGTTAAATGGATAGTTGACGACTACATTTATAACAAGCTTGACGATTATACGGTTGCCGACAACATAAATCTTTATTCGGTTGTGCCGAAGGGCGTCATTATGAAATATGTTCCCGAAAGCGATTTCAAAGATCTTGCGAGAAAGCTTTTCAAGGAGGGGAAGGTTACCTATCCTCTGCTTTATAAGGCTGATAAAAATTTGAAGCATAATTTCTATGCGAGGGCGGCCTTGCTCAACCAGTATAGGAAGTTTAAAAAATATTTTTAATAAGAATGTGAAAATATGAAGGAAAAAATTTTAGGAGTTCTCGGCGGCGTAGGTCCGCTTGCGACGATATATTTTGCAGACCTTGTCGTTAAAATGACCGACGCCAAAACCGACCAGGAGCATATTGCAATGGTTATCTTAAACCATTCGTCGATACCCGACAGAACGGATTATATCCTTGATAAGACGAAGCCTAATCCGTTGCCTGTTATGATTAAAGACGCAAAGCTGCTTGAGGACGATAACTGCGACTTTATTGTCATACCGTGCAACACGGCGCATTATTTCTATGACGAAATTCAAAAAAGCATAAATATTCCGATAATCAATATTCTTGAGGAAACCGTTCGCTATTGCGAAAGGACTATACCGAACATTAAAAAAATCGGCGTTCTTGCAACTGTCGGCACTCTCAAATCAAAGGCTTATCAGAATATAATCGAAAAGCACGGACTTGAATGTGTAGTGCCGTCGGCAGAGGATCAGGAGTCGCTGATGAACATCATTTACAATCAGGTGAAAGCGGGCGAGAAGGTCGATATATTCGAGTTCCACCGTATAATCGGCGAGATGAAAAAGCAGGGCTGCGATGCGGTTGTGCTCGGATGTACGGAGCTTTCGGTTATTAAAAAGGATTTCAAAATTGACAGTCCCGACGTTGTAGATTCAATGGAATGTCTTGCAAGAGCGAGCATCCTTGCTTGCGGCAAAAAGCTTAAAGCGTAAAATTTTTTAAGAGGTAAATTTATGTGCGGATTTGTAGGCTATGTAAATGCCGAAAATGACAAAGAAACAAATCAGAAGATTATCAAAGCGATGGCGGACAGAATAATCCACAGAGGTCCCGACCAGGACGATTATTATGTCGATTCCGAGGTTTCGCTCGGCTTCCGCAGACTTTCGATTATCGACCTTGACGGCGGCAGTCAGCCGATTACCAATGAGGATGAGTCGAGAGTTATCGTTTTTAACGGCGAGATTTATAACTATCAGGAAATCAGAGAAGAGCTTATCGAAAAAGGTCATATTTTTAAGACAAAGACCGATACGGAGGTAATTCTTCACGGCTTTGAGGAATACGGAAAAGATATTCTCGCAAGGCTCAGAGGTATGTTTGCGTTTGTTATCTGGGACAAAAACACGAAAAAGCTTTTCGGCGCAAGGGATATTTTCGGAATTAAGCCGTTTTTCTATTATCTCAACGAGGGTAATTTCCTTTTTGGCTCGGAGATAAAGTCGTTTTTGTCAAATCCCCTTTTCAAAAAGGAATTTAACGAGGAAAGACTCCCCGATTATCTTTGTTTTGAGTATATTCCGACTACCGAAACAATGTTCAAGAATGTATATAAGCTTGAGCCGGGCAGTTGTTTTGAATATGAAAACGGCGTGTTTAATACTAAGAGATATTTCACACCCGAATATGATATTGACGACACAAAGAACATAGAGTATTGGGAAAATCTTATCGACGAAACGTTCAAGGGCTCGACTGTGGCTCACGGTATTGCGGACGTTGAGGTCGGTTGCTTCCTTTCAAGCGGTGTCGATTCAAGCTATGTTGTTCACGAAATGGCAAAGCGCAATAAGGTTAAGACCTTCTCGGTAGGTTATGCCGAAGAAAAATATTCGGAGCTTGACAGAGCTGTTAAGTTTGCAAAACACGAGGATGTTCCGAACTTTACTAAAAAAATTACGGCAGAGGAATATTTCTCTGTCGCACCTATGGTTCAGTATTATATGGATGAGCCGCTTCCGAATCCGTCGGCACTTGCGCTTTATTTCCTTGCAAAACTTGCTTCCGAGCAGGTTAAGGTTGTGCTTTCGGGCGAGGGCGCAGACGAACTTTTCGGCGGTTATCACTATTACAGAGAGCCGCTTGACTTTGAAAAATATATGAAGGTTCCGCAGGGACTCCGAAATCTTTTCGGAAATGTTGCGGAGAAAATGCCTGCTTTTCACGGAAAGAGATTTTTGACAAGAGGCAGATACCCGATTGAGCAGAGATTTATCAGATGCAACTACGTTTACAATCACTCGGAGCTTGACAAGGTGCTTGCAAAGGATATTCCGTCAAAAGAGCCGTGGACATATACAAAGCAGTTCTTTGACGAGGTCGAGGGCGAGGATGATATTACAAAAATGCAGTACGCCGATATCAGAACTTGGCTTGTGCAGGATATTCTTGTCAAGGCGGACAGAATGAGTATGGCGAACTCGCTTGAATTGAGAGTTCCCTTCCTTGATAAGGAAATGCTCAAGGTAGCCTTGCAAATCCCGTCGAAATACAGAGTAAACGACGAGACAACAAAGGTTGCGTTGCGTGGTGCGGCGGCAAAGGAATTACCTGCCGAAACCTCATCAATGAGAAAAACGGGCTTTTTAACTCCGTTGAACGATTGGCTCAAAAGAGACGAATTTTATAATTTGGTTAAGGAAAAATTCGAGTCTGACGAAGCGGCAATGTTCTTTAACCGTGATTATATAATTAAATTGCTTGACGATCACAAGTCGGGCACAGCACACAACATGAAAAAAATATGGTCGGTTTATTCTTTCCTTCTTTGGTATGAGAAGTATTTTGTTGAAAACTGAAAGTGAGGCATTATTATGTCTGAGAAATGCGCAGCGGTAATTTTAGCAACAGAAGAAAACCCAAGTATTACAACCTATCGTTCTATTTATATGATGAACCTGTTATCAAAGCCGATAATCGGTTGGGTAATAACGGTACTCAGAAGATGCGGAATCGAAGATATTTCGGTTGTTGTGTCCGATAATGACGTTACTATCACGCCGTATGTCGAGCTTTTGGGCTGTGCGTCGTATAAAAGAAAGCAGATTGAAAACGAATCAATCGATTTTATGAAAAAGCATTGCGAGGGCAACATTCTTGTCGTAAGAGGCGACGCTCCGTTTATTGACCCGATTGTGCTTAGAAACGCATTGGTTGAGCACGAAAACAACGGCAACGAGGTTACGGTCGTCAGCACACAGGTTGATGTGCCGTTCGGATATTCAAGAATAGTCAGAGGTGCTTCGGGAGAGCTTCTTTCGGTTGTAGAGGAGAAGAATGCAGCCGCTGACGAAAAGAAAATCAGAGAGGTAAGCTCAGGCTCATATTGGTTTGATGCGATAATGCTTCTCCGAAGCCTTGAAAGCTGTGTTAAATTCCACAAGGACGCCGTTGACAATGCGGTCAACGAGATTGTGGCGTTCGGCGGAAAGGTCGGCGCATATTATGCGGACTCCCCCGATATAGTTTTGCGTGCGAGCAACAGGAGACGTCTTTTGACGCTCAACGAAAAGGCGAGAAAAAATGAAATTTTGAGACATATCGAGGCAGGCGTTGACATTCCGTGCGTTGACGGTGTTATGATCGAGTCGGATGTTGAAATCGGTGTCGGAACAACGATTTTGCCGGGTACGATTTTAAGAGGCAAGGTAAAAATCGGCAAGGGCTGTAAAATCGGTCCTAACACCTTGATAGAAAACAGCACGGTCGGCGATAATGTTATTCTAAACGAAACGCAGTGCTATCAGTCTACAGTTAAAAACGGATGCAATATAGGTCCGTTTGCACATATAAGACCTAATTCTGTTGTCGGCGACAGCGTTCATTTGGGCAACTTTGTTGAGGTCAAAAACTCGTCGATTGACACGGGGACAAAGGTTTCACACCTTACCTATGTCGGCGACAGCGACGTCGGAAAGCACGTTAATTTCGGCTGCGGAACAGTTACCGTAAACTACACGGGCAGGGCAAAATTCAGAACAAAAATTATGGATGATGCGTTCATAGGCTGCAACACAAACCTTGTAGCACCCGTAACGGTCGGCGCAGGCGCATATACTGCGGCAGGCTCGACAATAACCGAGGACGTACCCGATTCCTCACTCGGAATTGCAAGAGCAAGGCAGGTTAACAAGCTCGGCTGGAGAATAAATAAAGATAACGAATAAAACAAGAGGAAAACTATGTTTGACAGACTTAACAAAAGAGGCAAGACTGTCGGCACGCCTGAATTTCTTGTGGTGGGGCTCGGAAATCCCGATAAAAAATACACCCTCACAAGGCATAATTCGGGCTTTTTGTGCGTCGATGAGCTTGCCGAAAAGCACGGCTTCAAAATAAACAAATTAAAATTTAAGGCTCTTATTGCCGACACGGTCATAAATTCTCACCGTGTAATCGTCATGAAGCCGCAGACCTATATGAATTTAAGCGGCGAAGCGGTAAGAGAGGCTGTAAATTTCTATAAAATACCGCCCGAAAACGTCATTGTGATTTTCGACGATATTTCGTTGGACGTCGGAAAGCTGAGAATTAAGAGAAAGGGCTCGGATGGCGGTCACAACGGTATAAAAAGTATTGTTTCGTGCATTTCAAGCAACAATTTCCCGAGAATAAAGCTCGGCGTGGGCAAAAAACCGCATCCCGATTATGACCTTGCGGCGTGGGTGCTCTCGGAGTTCAAAAAAGACGAGGCGAAGCCGTTAAAGGAAGCAATCGACAACGCTTGCGACGCACTTTTGCTTATGCTCGACGGAAAAATTGACGAGGCAATGAACAAGTTTAATTCATAGGAGATAAATTTTAACTATGTCTGCTTTCAGAGAGGCGTTAAGCAAATCGCCCGAATATAAAGAGCTTGAAAAGGCGGTCAAAAACGGCAAAACTCCGCTTGGCGTTTTGGGTCTTACTGCTATACACAAGGTTCATTTAATAAGCTCGCTTTGTGCGGACAGCTCCCGCAAGGCTCTTGTCGTTATGCCCGACGAGTCCTCCGCTACGAAATTCTGTGAGGACTTAAAGGTCTTTGGCTTAAATGCGTTGGTTTATCCCGAGCGCGATTTTTCGTTCAACGGTGTACAGTATCGTTCGCACGAATACGAGCAAAGACGCTTGAAGGTGCTTTCAAATATGCTTGAGGGAAGCCTCGACGTTGCGGTTTGCTCGGTCGAGGCGGCAATGCAGAGGACGATCCCCTGTGAGGACTTGAAAAAGCACTCTTTAACCTTGAAGGTCGGCAAGGACACCTCGCTTGACAGAATTCTTGAGGTGCTTTCCGCTTCGGGATATACCCGTTGCGATATGGTTGAGGGCGTCGGTCAGTTCTCGGTGCGCGGCGGAATACTCGACCTATTCTCCCCCGACGGAGACGCTCCCGTGCGTATTGATTTTTGGGGCGACACGGTTGAGAGTATGTCCCATTTTGATATTGACAGCCAAAGAAGAACGGACAAGGTCGAGGAGTTCTCGATTATGCCGTCAACCGAAATTTTGTTTTCGGGTAACGACGAATTAAAAGAGAAAATTGAAGCGTTTATAAAAAATGTTAAGGGTAAGGGCTCGAAAAAGGCAAAGGAGAGCTTGCTTTCCGATATAGAAAAGCTTGAGTCGGGCGAAAATCTTGCCTGCGAGGACAAGTATCTTGCGCTCGCCTACGGGCAGTTCAGCACGATATTTGATTATGCCGACGACAGCTGCCTTACGGTTATATGCGACAGCACGAACGTAAAGGAAAGAGCGACGAATTGCACTAAATTGATGAACGAGGAAATCAAGGCTCTTTTTGAAGAGGGAGTGCTTTGCAACGGTTTAGATAAATATTATCTAACGCCTCCCGAGCTGTTCAAGGAATATGAAAAGCACAAGATAGTTTACTTTGACAATTTCGCAAGGGGCAGTTTTGATATACCCGTAAAAGATTTGATTTCTTTCACCACAACGCAGCTTCCCGTTTGGAACGGAAAGCTTGATGTTCTTTTAGACGATGTATCCCCTCTTTTAGACAAAAAATCAACTGTTATAGTTATGGGCGGTACGGAGAAAGCGGCGAAAACCCTTGCGGATGACCTTGAAAATGAGGGTGTACCCGCTTTGTATTTTACATTTGAACCCAAAGAGTTTCCAAAAGGCAGAGTGTGCGTTTTGCAGGGCGCTTTTTCAGGCGGGTTTGCTTATCCCAACGATAAGTTTTATGTGTTTACTTACGGAAGAAACGCAATGTCGTCTAAACGCAGAAGAAAATATAATTATAAAAAGGGTCAAGGCATACATTCGCTTGACGAGCTTCATAAGGGCGACTACGTTGTTCACCGTATGCACGGTATCGGTATTTTCGACGGCATACAGAAAATGGAAGTCGGAAAAATCGTCAAGGATTACATTAAAATAAAGTATGCCAAAAACGACGTGCTTTATGTTCCCGTTACACAGCTTGACCTTGTGTCGAAATATATAGGTCCGCATGAGGAAACGGGCAAGGGCGTAAAGCTCAACCGTATCGGCGGTGCGGAATGGGAAAAAACGAGAAGCAAGGTTCGTGCGGCGGTTAAGGATATGGCGGACGAGCTTATTGCGTTGTATTCAAAGCGCAGAGAGTCAAAAGGCTATGCCTTTTCCCCCGATATGGATATGCAGTCCGATTTTGAGAGACGTTTTCCGTATGACGAAACACCCGATCAGCTCCGTTCCGTTGACGAGATAAAGGGCGATATGGAAAAGCCGTATCCCATGGACAGGCTGCTTTGCGGAGATGTCGGCTTCGGAAAAACCGAGGTTGCGCTTCGTGCGGCGTTTAAGTGTATTGCCGATGGTAAGCAGTGCGCTATGCTTGTACCGACAACAATTCTCGCACTTCAGCATTACAGAACGCTGACAACAAGATTTGACGGCTTCCCGGTTGAAATTGAAATGCTCTCACGCTTCAGAACAGCAAAGGAGCAGGAGAAAATCATTAAAAATATCAAGCGTGGCTCTGTTGATATAATTGTCGGCACGCACAGGCTTATTTCAAAGGATATTGAATTTAAGGACTTGGGTCTTTTGATAGTTGACGAGGAACAGCGCTTCGGCGTTGCTCAAAAAGAAAGGCTCAAAGAAAAGTTCCCCTATGTCGACGTGCTGACGCTTTCGGCTACACCTATTCCGAGAACGCTCAATATGGCGATGTCGGGCATCAGGGATATGTCGGTTATCGAGGAGGCTCCGCAGGACAGGCATCCCGTTCAGACCTATGTTATCGAGCAGGATATGGGAGTGCTTGCGGAGGCTATGGAAAAGGAGCTTCGCCGTGGCGGTCAGGTCTATTATCTCTACAACAGAGTTGAGGATATTGAACGCAAGGCGGCTGAAATCAAGGAGTATCTCCCCGAGGCAAGAATTGCCACTGCACACGGAAAAATGGCGGAGGACGAGCTGAGCGAAATTTGGCGTGCTCTTTTAGAGGGCGAAATTGATATACTTGTCTGCACAACGATAATCGAGACGGGCGTTGACGTTTCAAACTGCAACACGCTGATAATTGAGGATGCGGACAGGCTGGGTCTTGCGCAGCTTCATCAGATAAGAGGTCGAGTCGGCAGAAGCTCAAGACGAGCTTCGGCATATTTTACATTCAGAAGAGGAAAAGAGCTTACCGAAATAGCACAAAAAAGGCTTGAGGCGATAAGAGAATATACCGAATTCGGCTCGGGCTTTAAGATTGCTATGCGTGACCTTGAAATAAGAGGGGCAGGCAACGTTTTGGGTGCACAGCAGCACGGACATATGGAAGCGGTCGGCTACGATATGTACCTTGAATTGCTCGGCGAAGCGGTCAGCGAGGAAAAGGGCGAAAAGCCGCAGACACGCAAAAAGGATTGCCTTGTCGATATGCAAATTGACGCTCATATTCCCGAAAGCTATATCGGCAGCGTTCCGCAGAGGCTTGCGATTTACAGGCGTATTGCCGATATTTGCTCGCTTGAGGATGCGGCGGATGTTAAGGATGAGCTGCTTGACAGATACGGCGATATTCCGAATTCTGTAAACGGACTTATTGACATTTCATTGCTTCGTAACACCGCTTCTAAATACGGAGTTTACGAAATCGGTCAAAAGGGCAGAAATGTCATACTTTATATCAATGAAATTCCGACAAGTATGGTGCTCAATCTTTCTTCGCAGTTGCGAGGTCGTGTGTCAGTGTGCGATTACGGTAAAAAGTACATAAGCGTTAAAATTACCGAAACGCAGGACCCGTTGGACACGCTGAAGGAGGTATTCGGCTATCTTTCACAGGCGCTGTTGAAGTAAAAAGCATAAAAAAAGAACCGATGCATAGCATCGGTTTTTTTATTGGGTAATTTAGAATAATTTGGTTAAGGACTTCTGTCCACCACAAACATCTGTCCTTGTTCGATTATTATGATACCATTGGATTGTTGCAAACCACATACGAATTTGTGAACAATTTGTTAACAATTGAACAATTTTACGCCGTTTAGGCGAATTTTTTGCTTTGAACACGCTCCCACTCTTGACATTACGTCTTGTGTGTTGTATAATAGCACAGAATTTACGATTAAAGGGAGGGAATAATGTGAGCCAGGTAAAGGTTAAAGACAACGAGTCTTTGGAAAGCGCTCTCAGACGCTTTAAGAGACAGACCTCTCGTGACGGCGTAATCCAGGAAGTTCGTAAAAGAGAACATTACGAAAAGCCTTCTGTAAAGAGAAAGAAGAAGTCGGAAGCAGCTCGTAAAAGAAAGTATAAATAATACGGGCTTGTTGAGTAGGCTTTACGGGTTTAGCCCGTCGGCTCTCGGAGCAAATAAGTTTTGAGTAAAACACCGACGTACCGTGCGTATGTCGGTGTTTTTATTTGGATTGTGTGCCTTGTGCGGCTACTGCGAGGCGTATGACGATTGTTCTAAATTTATAATTGTAGTCGGAAAGGCTTCGGAAATGGATAAAAAGGACCTTACCATGCCGAGATACAGATTTCGGTGTGTGCTTGACATAACGCCGGAGGATTTGCACAAAATGGGCGCAAAGGCTGTCGGACTTGATATTGATAACACATTGGCACCCGACGGCACGTTTAATTTTGTCGAGGGTGTTCATGAGTGGATTGACAAAATTCAAAAAGCGGGATTTCCGATAACTGTTATTTCTAACGGAACATTCATCAGAGTTATTCCGATTTCAAAATACTTGGGAAATTTGCCTTATGTACATCTTTCGTGCAAGCCGTTTTCGTGCGGACTTAAAAAAGCGGCAAAGCGTATGGGCGTTGATATTTCCGAGCTTGCTATGATAGGCGACCAGTTGTTTTCGGATATAAAAGCGGCAAACCGTTGCGGCGCAATACCCGTCAGGGTTGATCCGTTGCCGGCAAAGAGCCTTTATCCGCACTATTATAAGTGGAAAGAAAAACGAGAAGAGCCTATACTCAGAGAATTTGAAAAAAATCACGGCTACGGAGTAGAGGGAAATGATTGAAAAACTTAAAGCATATCTTAAAACAGCACCGTTTGATGCAACGCTGATAGTTTCACCCGAAAACAGATTTTACTTTACAAATTTTGCGTCATCCGACGGCTACCTTTTGGTGTCGGCTGACAGGGCGGTGTTTATAACCGACGGCAGATATATAGAAGCAGCGCAGAACACAATAAAAGATTGTGAGGTAATGCTTCAAACACAGTCGATTTCGCAGATAAAAGATGTGTTTTCCGCACTTGGTGCAAAAAGCGTTGCGGTTGAGGCGGAGAGAATGTCGCTCAAGGAATATGCGGAGTTCGCACAGGCGCTTGAGGGCGTCGATATTGTTTGCGACGGAGAACTCGACAAGGCGATAAAGGAAATCAGAAGCATAAAGAATGAAGTTGAGGTTGAAAAAATTATCAAGGCTCAAAGAATTGCGGAAGCTGCGTTTGAACACATTTTGACCTTTATAAAAGAGGGCGTTACCGAAAAAGAGGTTGCGCTTGAGCTTGATTATTATATGCTTTCGCACGGAGCGGACGGTCTTTCGTTTGAAACGATAGCCGTAAGCGGTAAAAACAGTTCAAAGCCTCACGGCGTACCGTCGGATAAGAAGATTGAAAAAGGCGATTTTGTTACAATGGACTTCGGTGCGGTTGTAGATGGCTATCACAGCGATATGACAAGAACCGTTGCGGTAGGTTTTGTAACGGATGAGCAAAAAAATGTCTACGAGACTGTTTTGAAAGCGCAGGAGGCTGCACAGACTGCGGCTTCGTCGGGCGTTTGCTGCGCCGACGTTGACAAGGCGGCGAGAGATGTAATTGAAAATGCAGGCTACGGCGAATATTTCAATCATTCTACGGGACACGGTGTAGGCGTTGAAATTCACGAGTCCCCGAGACTTTCAACAGTGTGCAAAGCACCCCTTTCGGTCGGCAATGTTGTAACTGACGAGCCGGGCATATATATCCCCGAAAAGTTCGGTGTCAGGATAGAGGATATGCTTTTAATCACCGAAAACGGTTGTGAAAATCTCACAAGAGCACCGAAAGAATTGATAATACTGTAAAAACTACTTGAAAAATATTCAAATATAGGATAAAATAAAACTGTAAAATAAGGCTCGCATATAATTGTGCGAAAAAATGGAGGATTTATTTATGATTTCAGCTGGCGATTTCAGAAACGGCGTAACATTCGAAGAGGACGGCCAGGTACTTCAGGTCGTTGAATTCCAGCATGTTAAACCCGGTAAGGGCGCTGCTTTTGTCAGAACAAAAACTAAAAATGTTATTACCGGCGCAGTAGTTGAAAAGAGCTACAACCCCACCGCAAAGTTCCCGACAGCATTTATAGAGAGAAAAGATATGGAATATTCTTATGCTGACGGCGACCTTTATTACTTCATGGATTCGGAAACCTATGAGCTTGTTCCGATCAATGCAAGTGACCTCGGAGATAACTTCAAGTTTGTTAAGGAAAATATGGTTTGCAAAATTCTTTCCTATCAGGGAAAGGTTTTCGGCGTAGAGCCCCCCACATTTGTTGTTCTTGAGGTTGCAAAGACAGAGCCCGGTTTTAAGGGCGACACAGCTACAAACGCAACAAAGCCCGCTACGCTTGAGACAGGTGCGGAGATCAAGGTTCCGCTTTTCATCAATGAAGGCGAAATGATTCAGATCGACACCAGAACAGGCGATTATATGGGACGTGCAAACTAAGGAGGTAATTTTATGATGACAGTTACTGAGAAAGCAGCATACCTTAGAGGTCTTGCTTCGGGACTTAATCTTGATGAGAGCAAGCCCGAGACAAAGCTTATCAATGCAATGATGGACGTAATTGACGATCTTGCTCTTTCGGTTGCGGATCTTGAGGATGAGCTTGCACTCGTTACCGAGCAGCTTGATGCTGTTGACGAGGATCTTGATTCTCTTGAAGAGTTCGTTTATGATGACGAATGCGACTGCGATTGCGACGATTGCTATGACGACGACGAAATGTACGAGGTTGAGTGCCCTGCTTGTCATGAAATAGTTGAATTCGATGAGGATTCAATCCTTGACGGCTTTGCAGAGTGCCCGAACTGCGGCGAAAGCCTTGAGTTTGACCTCGACTGTTGCGATTGTGACGATTGTGATGATTGTGACGGTTGCGACGAGGACTGATTTCTAAATCAAAAATTAAGCGAGGATGAGATAGCTCTTGTCCTCGCTGTTTTTATTGTTTGATCTGCTTCCCTGCACCGTCGATTTTGTAAGGCTCGGGGAAGATAAGCTCCGAAACGCCGACAAATGAATATCCCTTTTCGGACAGTGAGGACAAAATTCCGTCGAGAGCCTCGGGTGTGTTTTTAACGTCGTTGTGAAATAGGATTATCGAGCCGTTTTCGGCTGCGGACAGCACCCGTGTCTTTATTTCTTCGGTTGAAAGTCCCCTCCAATCAAGCGAATCAACAGACCATTGTATAGTTGTCATACCGGATTTTTTAGCGGCAATTTCGCTGACGTTTGTGTAATCTCCGGACGGAGAACGCAAAAGCGTCGGCTTTTTACCCGTTATGTTTTCAATCGCCGTGTTGCATTTTTCTATGTCGGCACAAACAGCGTTTTCGTCGAGCTTGCTGTATAAGGTGTGATTGTAGGAATGGTTTGCTATTTCGTGACCTGCCTCAAAAAGCTTCTTTACGCTTTCGGGATATTTTTCCGCCCATTCCCCTACTATGAAAAATGTAGCTTTCGCATTGTGCGAGGCAAGAATATCAATAAGTGTGTCGGTGTCCGAGTCTCCCCAAGCAGCGTCAAAGGTCACGGCAACCTTCTTTTCCTCGGTGCCAACGCAGTAAATCGGAATTTGCCGCTTCGGTGTGGCTTCCGTCGGCACGGTATCGTCCGTTACACAGGCGGCGGCAACTGCGACGGCAAGGCAGACGAGAAAAACAATAAAAATAGCTTTCTTTGTGATTATCATATACTTCAAGGCAATCATCTCCCCTTAAAAAGTATATTGCGAAAGCGTGTAAAAAAGACGAGGAACGGGCATGTTTTTTGGCAGTTGACTTTGATTTGTTAAGTGTTATAATATACTCGGGATTTAAGTGCTCAATTACATTCTAAGGAGATAGGGTTTATGAAAATCGTTGTTGCCGGAGTCGGTCGAATAGGCTATTCAATCGCTCATGAGCTTTCAAAGGAAAATCATGATATAACTGTAATTGAACAAGATGAGAAAAGACTTAAAGAGGTTGAAAACACGCTTGATGTTATGACGCTTGTCGGAAATGCGGCGAGCTATGAGACGCTCAACGAGCTTCAGCTAAAGGATACGGATTTGCTTATTGCGGCAATGAAAGAGGATGAGCTTAATATGCTCTGCTGTCTTACTGCCAAAAAGCTCGGCGTCAGGCACACGATAGCGAGAGTGCGAAACCGTGACTATTTCAGACAGACGGAGTTTTTGAAGGATGACCTCGGACTTACCATGACGTTTAATCCCGAGGAGGATACGGCGAGCGATATTTCAAGAATACTTCGTTTTCCGTCGGCGTCAAAGGTTGAGTCGTTTGCAAACAGTAAGGCGGAGTCGGTTGAGATAAGAGTCGGCGAGTCAAGTCCGCTTGTCAATATGAAGCTTTATGATTTGAAGCTCAAAACAGACGCTAATATTCTTGCCTGTGCGGTTGCGAGGGGCAAGGATGTGTTTATCCCGAGGGGCGATTTTGTAATTAAAGCCGGTGACAGGATAAATATTATCGGCTCTTATAGGGAAATAAATAAATTTATTAAAAAGCTCGGCGGACGTAAGCACGGAGTTAAAACCGTCCTTATTCTCGGCGGAGGTAATATTGCATATTATCTTGCAAAACAGCTTGCCAACCTCGGAATTACAATTAAGGTAATCGAAAAAGATAAAAAGGCTTGTGAAAAGTTCAAAACGGTGTTCCCGAAAGCAAATGTTGTGTTTGCCGACGGCACAAACCCTGAAATTTTGAGCGAAGAGGGACTTGAAATGGCGGACGCTTTTGTCGCAATAACAGGCGACGACGAGGACAATGTCATAAGCTCAATGTTTGCTATGTCTATGGGTGTTGACAAGGTAATTGCCAAAATCAAGGAAAGCCATATAATCAGGATGCTTGCAGGAAATAACATTGACAGTATCGTTCAGCCGTCAAGTATTGCAACGCAAAAGATAGTGCGTTATGTTCGCTCAATGCAAAACGCATACGATTCAAGCCTTGACTCGCTTTATTATATATTTGAGAGAAAGGTCGAGATAATGGAGCTGAAAGTTAACGAAAACGCAGATTATCTTGACATTCCGATTAAACAGCTTAAAGTGCGTAATAATGCGATAATTGCTTCGATAATCAGAAACGGCAGTTGCATAATCCCGTCGGGCGACGACGTTATAAAAGCAGGCGACGAGGTTATTGTCGCTACAACGCACAAGGGAATAACAAAGCTTGACAAGGTTTTGGAGGCTTGATATGAATTATAGAATGATAATCAAGCTTCTCGGGCGAATTGCTTGTATCGAAGCGGTTTTGATGCTTGTTCCGATGCTTGTTTCGCTCGCTTACGGGGAGAGTGTTAAGGGCTTTGCGGTTGCGATTGCCGTTGCGGTTGTAATCGGAGCTGCGTTTGAGCTCGCTACAAGGAATTGCGACAAGAGAATATTTTCAAAAGAGGGCTTGACCTCGGTTGCTCTTTGCTGGGTGCTCATTTCGTTGATAGGAGCTATACCGTTTACTGTTGACGGCGCAATACCGAGTTATGTTGACGCTGTTTTTGAAACTGTTTCGGGCTTTACGACAACGGGCTCAAGCATATTGACAGATGTTGAGGCTCTCGATAAAGGTATGTTGTTTTGGAGAAGCTTTACACATTGGATAGGCGGTATGGGAATACTCGTATTTATGATGGCTGTAATGCCGATGTCGAAGGAGTATTCAATGCACATAATGCGTGCCGAGATTCCGGGTCCCGAAGCGGGTAAGCTTACGCCGAAAATTCAACGCTCATCGCTTATTTTGTATTTGATATATATTTTTCTTACGATTGCAGAGGTCGTTGCGCTTCTTATTTGCAAAATGCCGTTTTTTGACTCGGTAGTTCACGCTTTCGGAACGGCAGGTACGGGCGGCTTCGGAATTAAAAACACAAGCATCGGCGCATATTCAAGCCCTGCTATCGATATGGTTATTGCCGTATTTATGGTTGCTTTCGGCGTGAACTTTAACGTTTATTTCTTATTGCTTATAAGAAAGCTTCGCACGGCTTTGTTTAACGAGGAGCTTCGTTGGTATCTCGGAATTGTCGGCTTTGCGACGGTTACGATTGCTTATAATTTGAGAAGCGTATACAATTCCGTTGCGGAGTGCTTCAGATATTCATTTTTCCAGGTTGCTTCGATTATATCGACAACGGGATATTCTACGGCGGATTTTGACAAATGGCCTGAATACAGTAAGATGATGCTGATACTTGTAATGTTTATCGGTGCGTGTGCAGGAAGTACGGCAGGCGGATTAAAGGTTTCGAGAGTTATAATTTTGCTTAAATCCTCGGTTGTTGAGATTAAGCATATGCTTCATCCTCGCTCTTACAATGTAGTAAGGGTCAACGGAAAGAATGTTAGCAAAGAAACGCTCCATAATGTACTTGTTTTCTTCTCCGTGTATATGATGGTTTTGTCGGCATCCTGCGTGATAATCGGCGCTGTTGACGGCTTCGACCTCGTTACTACGTTTACAAGCGTTGCGACGTGTATTTCAAACGTCGGACCGGGCTTTGCGCTCGTCGGACCTATGGGAAACTTCTCGATTTTCTCGCCGTTTTCCAAAATCCTCCTGTCTGTTTGTATGCTTATGGGCAGACTTGAAATATTCCCGATGCTCATTCTTTTCTATCCGAGCACCTGGAAGAAAAGCGGACAGTTTTAATTTGATATATAAAACAAAAGCGTTACAGTCAAAAACTGTAACGCTTTTTATGTTCTTGTCAGTGCAACATATTCCCTCGGGGTTATGCCGTATTCCTTTTTGAAAAGTGAAATGAAATGTGATTGACTTGAAAACCCGAGCGTATCGCAGACCTTTTCGTTGTCGTAGCCCTCCCATAAAAGAGTTTGCGCAAGCTCTAACTTCTGATGGGTTATGTATGTGCTTAAATTTACGCCCATTTCCTCTTTGAAGAGCTTTGAAAGATAGTCGCTCGACAATCCGCAGCTTTCGGCAACGCTGTTTACAGTCAGCTTTTCGCCGAGATTTTTATTTATATATGCCACACATTTTCTGATGTGCGGAGAATAGTTGAGGTTTTTCCTGCAAAGGCTTACCTTGTTGGTAAGCTCGATTGCGGCGTCAACCATAAGCGAATTTACGCCCATTTTCGTTTTGCTTTTATCGACCTTTTGAATAAAATCATCGGAAAATGTATAAGCGGTGCTTTCGGACAAGCCGCCTTGAATCGCATAGCGTGTGGCAAGCGTAATAAAGCTCACCGCCATATATTTGCGCTGCTTCAATTCATCATCCGACATTTGTCCTGCGGTGATGTTCTGAACGCCGAGCTGCTTCATTTCAAAAATAAGCTTTTTCAAATCGCCCTGCTTCAGGCAGGAAAACAGGCGGATTTCATCCTTGTAGGGTGTGTGATAAAGATTATCGGTTAAGGCTTTTGTTTTCGATTTTGCGATTTCCTTAGGAATTATCCTTATGCTCATAAGCTCTTCGTAATCCATAGTATCACCTCAATTAAAGCATACAAAATAAATTGATTTTCGTCAACAAAAACGCAAGATTTATAACGGTAATATGATATTTGATATGAATTGTGATATTTATATCAAAGTGAGTATTTTAGGAATTTGTGATAAATCGGAGACTTCAAAATCCGGCTTAACATCGGTTTTGTTCGCAATTCTCTTTGGGTTGTACCAAATAGTTTTGATTTCTGCATTTTTCCCACCATTTATATCGGAGGTTAAGCTGTCGCCGATTATCACGGCTTTTGATTTATCAAAATTGTCGATATATTCAAAACAATTTTCAAAAAAACGCTTATCGGGCTTGTTATATCCGAGGTTTTCGGAAATAAAAATATTGTCGAAGTATTTTTCTATTCCCGCACTTGCAAGACGGCTGTTTTGCACCTTTTTAGCACCGTTTGAGGCGATATAAAGCGAATATTTACTGTGCAGTTGTTCTAATAAGTCTAATGCACCGTCGATGAAATAATGACCTATTGCAAGCTGCGACTCGTAATAAGCCGTTGTATCCTTCGGAGACAGGTCAATGCCGAGCATCGAATACAAAATCCGATAGCGTTCGACCTTTACCTCGTCCCTTGTCAGCTCTCCCCGTTCAAGCCGTTCCCATTGAGCTTTATTTATTCTATGGTATAAATCCAAGGTGCTTTGAGTAGGCTCAATGCCGAAGTGTATAAGAGCATTTGTTAAAGCGACTTGCTCTGCTTTGTGAAAATCAAGAATTGTATCGTCAAGATCTAAAAAGACAAATTTTATCATAACGCTCTCCGCTTAAAATCATTTGATTAGATTTTACCATTATTTATAAAATTTTGCAAAGAAAAAAGACCGCATAAAGCGGTCTTTTCTCTAAAAAGGGGGTTAGGATTCTATATGAAAAAGTGTAATGGTTATATGTAAACTCGCCGAAGCGAGATTAAAGCACTAAGGTTAAGGATGAACTCCTGTGTGATTATCTGGTCAACGCATAGAGTTCAATAGCCTTAAGAAATGTCTTCCAAGAAAGTGTCTTGCTTGAACCGATATCATCGATGAGCTTGAGCTTTTCTTCTGTTGCATATCTGTCTACTGTCATTGTTGTCACCTCTCTCTTTCTTTATTGTGATTGTATGATAACACCTTTTGTAATATTTGTCAAGACTTTTTTCACAAAAAATTATTAAAATATTTGTGCAATATGATTAAGGAAATGTGAACAAAACGGAGTTTACGATATTAGCACCCCTCTAAACCCTTGATACTACGTTGAAAAGCACTACTTAAGGTGAATATATATTCACCGAAAATTTGATTTAGATTTGGCATAATGACGAAAAAATTTTTTAAAAAAATAATGACCGAAATCGAAAAAACCGACCTCGGTCATTAAAAGAAGAGAAAACAATGAGTTTTATGCGTTGATAAGAGTTGCCGACGAATTTGAGGACGGAACAAAGCCCATATAAGTCTTGCCCGTGTTTATTTTAAGCTCGCTTCCGTCTGCCGAATAGAGCTTGAGCTGATTGTGCGTTGAGCCCTTCTTCCAAGTGATTTCCTCATAAGTGCCGTTTGACGCATACAAGCCCTTGCCCTCGGAGAGATTCCATTCAACAAGCTTTGCGTCGTTCTTGTAGAGTGTAACGTTTGAATAAATGATGATTACATTGTTTACTGCCATCTGCTTGCCGTCGGAGTCAACCATCGGCTTTGAGTTCATATTGTTGTAATACAAGCCGTCTGACGAATTATATGTAAATGTGTGCTTGTAGCCTTCAGAGAATTTGATTTGAACGCTGCCGCAGGGATTTGCAAGAGCTCTCTTTTCGGAAGCGAAGTTGAACGGTGTTGCGTGAGAAGCGTCAATATCGGTGCGGAATTTCTTGTCGGAAATTGCCGCGCTGAGCTGTTCGCCCGTTGTATAAGCGTTGTGGGGTGCTTTTCTTGACTTGTCACGTTGGAAGTATTTGCCCTCTCCCTTGTTTCCGTCAATGTGATTTAACGAAGAGTCGGAGGAGAAGAGATTGTAAGCAACATAGCTTCCGCCGAAGTGAACGTATATAGCGTCAAAGCTTGCCGCCATTTCAACAAAGTTGTGACGTGCGCTTCTTGTAGGTCCGATTTTGCCTGCTTTTGAAATATCGGAATAGAGCCAAAGCATTCTTGTTATGCCGCCCTCTGCAAGTCCCTCGATAACCACGTCGGGAGAGCAAAGTCCCCATTGAGGACGTGCTTCGGGAGAGTTTTCGACAACGACTGCAACAGGTCGCTTACCCTGAGCCGCCTCGCTGAGTCCCGAAAGACCTGTAAGCGGATTTATGTCGCCCGATACGGCAGGAGCTTCAGTCTGCGACGGTGCTGAGGTGTCGTCCGGCTTTATATCGTCCTTTTTACCGCAAGCGGCAAAGGCGCTTAATGCTACGACAAGTGCAAGCACAGCCGCAACGATTTTGAATTTTTTTGAATGAGACATTTTTAACAACCTTTCCTGTGTGTTTAGCTATGTACATTTTACCACATTATCGGTATTTTTCAATATTTTTTACTAAATAAGACAAAAAATATGGGAGCTGTGTCTGCAACAGCTCCCCATATATTGTGTTTAGTTTTCGGCTGCGGCTCTGTCGGCAATAACCTTGTCGGCAACAGCCTGCGGAGCTTGCTCATAGCGTGCAAATTCAAGGGTGTATGAGCCTCTTCCTGCCGTGATTGAACGCAAAACAGTAGTGAAATCGCCCATTTCAGCCATCGGAACTTCAGCCACAAGCTCCTGCATACCGCTTTGAGCAGGATTTGTTCCGAGTACACGGCCTCTACGCTTTGTAACATCGCCCATAATGTCACCGAGGTTGTCGTTCGGAAGAACAACCGTAAGTGTTCCTACGGGCTCGAGAATTGCAACGCTTGCGTTGGGCATTGCAGCCTTGAAAGCGAGCGAAGCGGCTGTCTTAAACGCCATTTCCGAGGAGTCAACCGGATGGTATGAGCCGTCGTAAAGAGTTGCTTTAAGACCTACCATCGGATAGCCTGCCGCAAAGCCATTGAGAACACATTCCTGCAAGCCCTTTTCGACTGCGGGGAAGTAGTTTTTCGGTACTGCACCGCCGACAACCGCCGTTTCAAATACAAGTGAGTCGCTGTCACACGGCTCGAATTTGATCCAAACGTCGCCGAACTGACCGTGTCCGCCCGACTGCTTCTTGTGCTTACCCTGTGCCTCGACGGCTTTTCTGATTGTTTCACGGTACGCAACCTTCGGAGCTTCAAGCGTTACCTCAACGCCGAATTTGTTTTTAAGCTTTGAAACGATAACGTCAAGATGCTGCTCGCCGAGACCTGAGAGGATTTGCTGACGGGTTTCCTTGTTGAGCGCAAATGTGATTGTGGGATCCTCCTCCATAAGTCTTTGAAGTCCCTGTGCAACCTTTTCCTCCTCGCCCTTCTTTGAAACGACAACTGCCATTGAAAGACAGGGTTTCGGGAAATCAACACCCTTTAATTTAAGCTTGTTTTTCGGGTCGCAGAGTGTATCGCCCGTCTTGACGGATTGAAGCTTTGTAACTACGCCTATATCGCCTGCGATAATCTCCTTTGCATCCTCCTGCTTTCCGCCCTTTACAGTA
The DNA here is from genome assembly GCA_052273625.1 of Candidatus Fimenecus sp. GTDB lineage: Bacteria > Bacillota > Clostridia > Oscillospirales > Acutalibacteraceae > Fimenecus. Next base: position 118,593 of record DAVZHW010000001.1, read on the forward strand.
ACGATTTTACCCATTTTTTCGATAGCTTCAGTACGGAAATTATATGCCTGTGTTTCGGATGTGAGCTTGCCCGATACAACCTTAAAGAAGGACATTTTTCCTACAAACGGGTCTGCAACGGTTTTGAAGCAGATTGCGGCAAGCGGTCCTTTGTCATCACAGGGAAGAATTACCTCTTCGCCGCCCTCGGTTGTTGCCGTTTCGCCTGCGTAGCCGAATGCGCCGGGCACGGACCAAGCAAGACCGTAAAGAAGCTGGTCAACACCTGCTGCCGTAAGACCGGAAACCGCATAAACGGGATAGATAGAGCCGTCGAAGATTCCGAGACACAAGCCTTTAAGAATTTCCTCTTGAGTAAATTTCTCGCCCTCGAAGAATTTATCCATAAGAGCCTCGTCTGTCGTTGCGACCGCTTCCATAAATGCAGAGGTCATTTCCTCGATTACGGGGTCGTTCGGAACGTCAACCTTTTTAGCGTTGCCGTCTGCGTCATATTCGAAAGCCATACCTGTCATAAGGTTAACATAGCATTTTGTGATGTTGCCCTCCATATAAGGTATTATGGTCGGGCAAAGCTTATTGCCGTAAACCTCTTTAAGAGCTTCAAAGGTTTTGTAGAAATTTCTGTGGTCTGAATCTGTTTTTGTAATTGCAAAGAATTTGGCAATGCCCTTTTTCTCCGCAGCGTTAAACGCCTTTTCTGTGCCGACGTCAACGCCCGAGCCTGCCGAGGTAACTATAAGTACAGCTTCAGCCGCCCTGACAGCTTCGGCAACTCCGCCCTCGAAGTCAAAAAGACCGGGTGCGTCTATTATATTAAGCTTCGTGTTGTCCCATTCAATAGCCGCCATAGCGGAAGAAACCGACGATTTACGGCGTCTTTCCTCAGCGTCGAAGTCGAGAACGGTATTTCCTTCAGCGACTTTACCAAGTCTGTCGGTTGCGCCTGCAACATAAAGCATTGCTTCGCAAAGGGTGGTTTTACCTTTTCCGCCGTGTCCGACAACGGCAATGTTTCTGATGTTGTTTGATGTGTAGGTTTTCATAGGGATCACTCCAATATCTGAAAAATAATTTATCTTTATGAAAATGAACATAATTTTCATATCAACAATAAAAATTGTAGCATATTTGCACAAATATAGCAACAACAAAATAAAAAAAGACTGCAAAAACTATAAGCTTTTACAGTCCGTAAATATTTATATGCTGTTTATCAGCCGTTGAGAAGCATTCCCGTGTTCACATATCGATCGGCATAGAACATATCAAACACGTCAATAATGCCGTCCTGATTGTAGTCTGCGGCATTAAAGCACGCTTCGTTTGTAAACTCTGCTTCCTGTATAGCCGCTTCCTCGATTAAAGCATTGTCCGTAAAATCTGTCTTGCCGTCGGCGTTTACGTCGCCCCAACGAACAAGCGTATATTGCATTGAAACGGGACTTGTAATTGTGAGCGTTCCGCCTGTTGTCGTACCCGAAACGGTTGCTTTGTTGTTTGACGGAGCATAGCTCGGAGAAGCTATACATAAGATTGACGAACGAATATCGGCGTCCTTTGAGAAGAAAAGCATACCCTTTTGGTTGTCAAAGGTTGCCGAAGCACTCGGACTTACCAAAACAGATGAATAAGCGTGCTGTGAAATCGCGGGATAGGTCAAAGCGAAGCCGCTGTAGCCGAATAATGCGCCTGTGTTTATGTGGCTTGCCGAGTTTTCTTTTCCGTTTCCGAATTTTATCTGAGCACCGAAGGCACTTGATGAAAGCGACTCTGAGCCTACAATAAAGTAATCATAGAATATCCCCGAGTCTCCCTGATCCGCCCAAGTGGCGTCCATACCGTACCACTTGCCGTCCTCCATTTTAACATAGTTCCATTTGTGCGCTCCGCCGTTGCCTGTGCCGACGACAAGTACGCACGGAATACCCTCACGGTCGCAAATAAGCTTGAACGCCTCCGCGTAGCCTTCGCAGACAGCCTGACCGCTTATGAATACGCCTGTCGGCTGGTGCGCCATAGGAACGTTTATGGTGTACACCGTCATTTCGCATATTTTATCGTGAATCGATTTGCATTTTGCATAGCGAGACGAGCCGCTGACGGTAAAGCCGTTAACCGCTGTCATCATTTGTGAATAGCAGGAGCGAACCGTGGCGAAGTTTTGATAATCGTTTGTTTCAAGGGTTATGTGAAAGTCCATAGAGGTAATCCAATAATTTCCTGCCGAATCATAGGAATAGCCGTAAGAAATGCTGTATCCGCTGAGCCAGAAGTATTGAGGATAATCCTCGATAACCGCCGACATAGCGCCGATAACGGCATTTTGCAAAGCGGCTTTTAATGCGTCGGCTGACTTGCCCGAAATTTGCCTTTCGGGAACCGTAATGCCGATAACAGCTTCCGCAGAAGTGTCTGCGCCGATATTCAGTCCTGCTTCGGCTTGAACGATTGCGTTGTAGACTGTTTTTTGAGCTGCTGTGAGATAATCATAGAAAAGCCAAGCTGAATTTGCATTTGAAAAAAATTTGTTTGGCTTTTGCACGTCGTTTGCGGCGTCGGGGAAATACGCTTCGTCAACGAGAATATTACCGTAAATAAATCCGTCGCTTTCGCCGTGATAAATCTCGGGTGAGGACGAAAAGGCGAAAAATCCACATAAACTGATAACCAAAATCATAGTAAGAGCTATTGCGAAAGTCTTTTTCATTTTCATATCTCCTCTCTTTCTTATGCCGTTTTTGTCAGACTTTTTTGAAGGCTTGGCAGTATTATAATGAACACCTAACCTTATTGTGTCTATCGTAACATATATCGGCGAATTTGTAAATATATAATGGTATTGATTTTTAACGGCGGAAAACGTATAATAAACTGATAAAAGCTTGGAGTGATTTTTGTGTCAAACGAGAAATTTTTACAGCTTCGTGAGAAATATCCGTCATTTTCATATAACGGTTGGCAGCTCACAAGGGAAAACGATGAAATTAAAATAGCTTTTGACTTTTCTATCGACGGCTTGTGCGATTTTCATCCGTCAACGAGAATTCCCGTCAAAGAGCTTAATATGGCTAACGATTACAATTCCGAAACTGCCGAGAAAATTGTGTTCAATCTCGGTATGGTCGAGCTTATAAGCTATTGGAAGTGTGCCTGTCCGAAAATCGTAAACGTAAAATGCGGATACCTTTCCGAAAAGGACATAAAATGGTATAAGAAGCTCTATTTCGGCGGCTTGTCGGAGTTCTTCTATATAAACGGTATAGAAACAGACGAAGAGAGCTTTATGGAAATTAAAGTCAATGAAGAGCTTGAGCACCATACGCATCCGCAGGCTTATAATTCAAACGGTATAAATCTTATCCCCGTCGGCGGCGGTAAGGACAGCTGCGTTACGGCTTCCCTGCTCAAGGATTTCAAGGATAAAAATATGTTCTTTACGGTAAATGACCAAAAAGCGAGAACCGATACGGTGCTTGCGGCAGGCTATAACGAAAAGGACATTATAAGGACCTACAGAACAATAGACGAAAATTTACTAAAGCTGAATTCAGAAGGTTTTTTGAACGGTCACACCCCGTTTTCCGCAATAGTTGCGTTTCTGTCGCTTTACTGTGCGTACCTTGTCGGAGGCAGGTACATTGTGCTTTCCAACGAGTCGAGCGCAAACGAAACGAATATTGAGGGTGTAAACGTCAATCATCAGTATTCGAAATCGTATGAGTTTGAGGAGGACTTTACGGCGTATGTTCAAAAGAACATTTTCGGCTACGACGGCATTGAATATTTTAGCCTTTTGCGTCCGTTTTCGGAATTACAGATAGCTAAAATGTTTGCTTCTCTCACGCAGTACCATGAAACGTTCAGAAGCTGTAACAGAGGAAGCAAGAAAAATATTTGGTGCGGGAAATGTGCGAAATGCTTATTTGTTTTCACGATTTTATCGCCGTTTATCGAATATGATAAATTGGTTTCGATTTTCGGTAACGATATGCTGGGCGACCCCGATTGTACCGCTGATTTTGACGGACTTGCGGGCATTACGGATTTGAAGCCGTTTGAGTGCGTGGGCACAAAGTCGGAGTTTAATTTCGCCCTTATGAGCCTTTGCAAAAAGCTTGAAAAGGACGGAAAAGAGCTTCCGCTTCTCTGCAAGAGATTTAGAGAAAACGTTGATGAAAATGCAATAGATAAAAATTTACTAAAAGAATATAACGCCCTTAACAGCGTTCCCGACGAATTTCTTTATATTGTAATGGAGATGTATAAATATGTTGCCGAAGATAATTGATTACCTAAAAGACAAGTCCGTGCTGATACTCGGCTTCGGCAGAGAGGGTCAGTCCACGCTTTCCTATATTAAAAAGCATTTGCCTGAAAAGGAATTGACCGTTGCGGACAAAAACAAGGTTACTCCGGACGGCGAGAATATCAGGACCGTTTGCGGCGAAAAATATCTTGACTGCGTAAACGATTTTGACGTTGTTATGAAAAGTCCCGGAATATCCTTCCGTGATGTTGAAGTAAACGAAAACACAGAGGTTACCTGTCAGGTTGATATGTTTTTGCGCTTTGCGGATTGCTGCAAGGTCGGAATAACAGGCTCGAAGGGCAAGACCACAACCTCTACTCTCACTTATGAAATGTTAAAGGCGGCAGGCAAGGACGCAAGGCTTATCGGTAATATCGGCGTGCCTGTTTTTGAAGTGCTTGAGAATGTTACGCCCGACACCTATGCCGTTATTGAGATGTCGTCGCACCAGCTTGAATTTACTCACACTTCGCCCGAGGTTGCTATTCTCACAAATATTTACGAGGAGCACCTTGACCATTACAAGGGCGGCTTTACAGGCTATGTAAACGCAAAGCTCCACATTATGAATTATCAAAACGAGAACGATACATTTATATATAATGCGGATCAGGGCGTTTCCGAATATGTCGATCTCGATTCGACAAGGGCTGAAAAAATCGGCGTTTCCGTAAATGACCGTCTTCCGTTTGAAGTGCGTAACGAGCATCTTTTGGGCGTTCATAACAAGCAGGACGTTATATTTGCTTACCGTGCGGCAAAGGCTTTTGGTGTCAGCGATACGGCTTGCGAAAAAGGTGTCGAAAACTTTTCGGGAATTGAACACAGAATGGAAAAGGTCGGCACATTTAAGGGCGTTACCTTTTATAATGACTGCATAGCGACAATTCCGCATGCCGTAGAATGTGCGGTTGAGGCATTAAAGAACGTTGATACGCTTATTTTCGGCGGCAAGGACAGAGGCATAGATTATTCGGAATTTTGCGATTATCTTGAAAAGTGCTCTGTAAAAAATCTTATCGGCACGCCCGAAACAGGGCATAAAATAATCGATAAGCTTTCAAAAGAAGCTTGTCCGAAGCAGCTTGTTAAGGCGGCTGACCTTGAAGAGGCTGTAAAAGAAGCGTATAAGCTTACCGCAGAGGGAAAAATTTGCCTTCTCTCCCCTGCGGCATCAAGCTACAACGTATATAAGAATTTTGAAGAAAAGGGCAGGCACTACAAGGAGCTTATTAAAAGGTACGGCGAGTAATCACATAATCGACGACAAAAGCAGCAGCTCTTCGTATTTGTCATAAAGACCTTTGAGATCGACAACGCTCCGCTTTGAAACGGAAAAGCAAAACGACGGTGCAGAAAAGCTTTTGGCAAACCAACCGCCGAAGCTGCCGTAAGCCTCACACGGCTTAATGCGTTTAATCGGCAAGCCGCTTACACTCTTGAATACTTGGGTCATCATAGCACAGTCGGAGGCACATTTTGAGCATTGGCAGGATATGTATTCGCCCGAGCAGGACAGCGTGATTGTATATTTCGGACGTATATCCTTGCAGAATGATATAATCGCCTGCGTTTCAAGCTCACTCGCCTCGAACGGACCTTTGTAGCCGAATGCAGACGAATTTTTCATAATGCTTTTTGTGTCGGAAAAACGGTACGGGAAGTTTTTGTCTATTTCCACACCTCTTGCGTTTGAAATCCATTCGGAGAAATTGTTATCGGCGGCTCTTTGCACAAGACCCTTGTAGCAGAGCGCATTTTTTCCGTCGGAACAGGAAATTTCAAGTCCGTCGGGATTGGTTATGGGCACTATAACGATTTTTTGCTCACGCAGGATGCTTCTTATTTTAACGGCGGAAATTTTAAGGTCGTTTTTATAAGCTACGCAAAGCCGTTCAAAAAACGTCAGCAGAATTTCGCTTGTTATTCCTGCCGTGTCGGAAAAATCAGACAGGAAAAGCACGCTGCTCTCCCCCTCTCCGATACTCAGCGAGTAAATACTTCGCTTGCACCAGCCTTTGCCTATGGAAGTAATCGACACGAAGTCGAAGCTTTCTTTGATTTTCTCGATATGCTCTTGTAAAGCATTGTAATTAAAACACATAATATCAACAACCTCTGATTTGGTATTTGATATTAAGATATATTCCGAAAGAAGTGAATTTATTATGGATATGACCGAAAAACCCATAAATCAAGAATATATATTTAAGGGCAAAATTATAAATTTGCGTGTTGACGACGCACTTTTGCCCAACGGCACAGTTGCCAAAAGAGAGATAGTGGAGCATCCGGGCGGAGTCTGTGTTGCGGCGCTTACCGAGAATAACGAGCTTATGTTTGTCGAGCAGTTCAGATACCCTTACGCAGAGGTTGTTTTGGAGCTTCCGGCAGGCAAGCTTGAATACGGCGAGGACCCGTTCGAAGCGGGCAAGCGTGAGCTTCGTGAGGAGACGGGAACGATTGCAAGCGAATATGAGGACTTAGGCAAATTGTATCCCACTCCGGGATATTGCGGAGAAATAATCCATATATATTTCGCAAAGGGCTTGAGCTTTACCTCGCAAGACCTTGATGACGACGAGTTTCTTGAGGTCAAAAAAATTCCGCTTGAAAAGGCATTTCAAATGGTAATGAACAATGAAATAAGGGACTCAAAGACGCAGGTCGGAATTATGAAGGTTTATCATAAGGTTTACGGAGATAAGAAATGAAAATAGTATTGGCTTCGGGTTCGCCGAGACGAAAAGAAATAATGAAAAATGCAGGCTATGACTTTGAGGTTAAGACCTCAAGTGCAGATGAAGCCTTGCCCGATAATATTACACCTGACGAAGCGGTTAAATATCTCGCCGAGATAAAGGGAGATGCCGTAGAAGTTGACGAAAACACGCTTGTTGTATCGGCTGATACGGTTGTGGCGCTTGACGATAAAATTTTAGGCAAACCGAAAGACGAAAATGATGCGTTTTCAATGCTGTCCTCGCTTTCGGGCAGAACGCACAATGTTTTTACGGGCGTTTGCGTAAGGCTCGGAGATAAAAAGACTGTGTTCTGTGAGAAAACCGAGGTCAAATTTTACCCCTTGAGTGAGGAGGAAATCAAGGCTTATATCGCAACGGGAGAGCCGTCGGACAAGGCAGGCGCATACGGCATACAGGGCAAGGGCGCATTGCTTGTCGAAAAAATCAACGGCGATTATCTCAATGTTGTGGGCTTGCCTATGGCAAGGCTCGAAAGAGTTTTGAGAGAGTATATAAAACAGTAAAACAGACCGATTTTATTTTGGCAGGTATTTCGCCTTGATGAAATCGGTCTTTGCTTTATCTGTTAAAATTATGTGCTGTGATTTTTGTTATATTTTATATGTTGACAATATTTTGAAATTATTATAATATAAGAATGAGATAAAATAAGATTGAAAGCAAAAATATGCAAGCATATAAACCGGCTCAAGCAAATACATTAACGATAAAAAAATGGAAAGAGGGTTATTATCATGAAAAAGGAAGCGTTGATTTGCTGTTTGGCTGTTTTGGCGATTGCCGTTGTTGCGTTTATATGCGCTTCAAAGGCAAATCCTATTTATACGGCGGCGGTAAGCAGTCCTGCCAATATTGAGGCTGCGAAAAACGACGGCTCGTATTGTGCCGATGTGATGTTCGGTTATAATGAGCACAAGCTTTTGCACACTTCGTCCGAAAGGCAGAAAAAGACGGAGCAGTATGAAACCGTTCAGGCGGATCTCGACGAATTTCGCAAGGAGGTTGCCGATTTCCAGAAGCCGTATATGATTGATGCCGATTATAAAAACGTTGACGGCAAAACCGTTATTACTTTCAGCGGCACGGTAACAGACCCGAACAGCGGCGAAGCCGTTCCGTTTGAAAGAAGCTATCAATACGATTTTATACTTACCGATAAAATCAACAAATAAACGATTTTAATAAGCTACCCCTTTTCGATGTGATGTCGGAGAGGGGTATTTTTTATTTGCCCACAATGATTATCGGGTGCCGTAAAAGCCGTTTTTTATTCGCGAAATTTACAAGACCTATTATGAGCGAACGGAAGTTTACAAGGAATTGTTCCTATGAACTGTCGCTCTATACAAATCCATGAGGATAAATCATAATAGGAGGCAGTAAGAATGAGAGAGGTTTATACAGGTATGGATCCGAAAGAGATTGAGAGCGAATATCTCAACGGCGTGTATAACGAAATTGCAAATACGCTTGGAATTGAGGCGGCGGTAAAGCTGTACTCTACATATCGGGGTCAGCAAATCACTTTTCCGGTAAATCTTTTCACAAGCGAATTTATCGCATCGAGGATTGTTGCGGAATACGACGGCAAAAATGTACGACAGCTTGCAACAAAGTACGGTTATAGCGAAAAATGGATTCGGAAAATGATTAAAGGACACAACGAAAAGGAGAAATAAAACTATGAAAAACATTAAATCATTAGGAATTATTATCGTAATGATCAGCATGATAACAATAATATTCACCGGTTGCGGAGAAGAAAAAAAGGCGGCTGTAGCCGCCTACAACAGCGAATGTTCACGAATTGAAGCAGAACAAGCAACGCTTGAAAAGTCTATATCCGACAGCCGAGCTTTGATAGATTCAAAAGAAAAGCCGTATGATAATTCTACAATCTCTGCTCTTGAAACAGCAATAATAGATGCAAAATCAAGTATTGTTGAAATACCGAAAAAAGAGAGTAATGCCGAAAAAATCAACGCACTCGTAAATGATAATTTAAAGAAAATCAGTTATACAAAGGCAAACGAAACCCTCTTGTCTGTTAAATCCGAACTTGAAGACAGTATAAAAATTATGAAACAAGTTACTAATCCAAGCGAAGCGTTTGTTGTTGACAGAATAAAGGACATTGATACTATCGCAGGATATTCGGCAGTTACAGAGGATAACGACCCAAACGGCAATTTGAACAAAGTCGGAGGATACACAGCGGCGATATACTTTGCTTCAAGCCAAATCAAAGAAAAGGATAAACTTTGGCTTGACGGTACAATTATCGAAAACGGAACAGACGGCGGAGGATGCATTGAAGTTTATGTCACAGAAGATGATGCAATTAAAAGAAGGGATTATCTTGCAACATTTGACGGCACAAGAACAGCTTCCGGAACACATACGGTTGTAGGAACCATCCTCGTACGAACATCAAACTGCTTAACTGCAAGTCAACAAAAAGAACTCGAAAAGAGAATTATAGATAATTTAACCCAGCTTCGTTAAATTACGATTAGATTGACAGAAATGTTTATTAAATGATATACTTGAAACGGAGGGAGAACAATATGAAAAATACAAATAGTACTAAACAACTATCAAACAATATTTCTTTAGAAGAAATAATTACTACATCTATAAAAATACCGGGCGTTAAAGTAAACAGGGATAAGTTTTTAGATGAACAATTTGCAGGCGTAGGAACTAATGTTCAAGAAATAATTGATTTTGGTCCGATTGAAGCCGGAGTTTCAAGGGATGAGATTGCAATTCTTGCAAACAAGCTAATAATAAAAAGAACAAGTCAATCATCGGCAGCTTCATTTGTTGCGGGTCTTCCCGGCGGACTTGCTATGGCTGCGACTATACCTGTCGATGTAATGCAATTTTTCGGTATGGCTCTTAGACTGGCACAGGAACTGTCGTATTTATATGGGGGTGGCGATTTGTGGGTCGACGGACAAATTGACGACGAAAAAGTCAAATCCCAACTCATTATGTATTGTGGAGTTATGTTTGGAGTGTCGGGAGCAGTATGCGGCGTAAGAGTTCTGTCAACACAAATTGCAAAAACAACAGCAAAGAAATTACCGCAAAGGGCTTTAACTAAGACTTTTTGGTATCCGATAATCAAGCAAATAGGAAAGGCAATAGGCGTGAAAGTTACAAAGACTACTGTGGCTCAAAGTGCTTCAAAAGCAATTCCTATAATCGGCGGTGTTATTTCGGGTGGATTGAATTTTGCATCTATGATGCCTATGGCAAAAAGGTTGAGTGAGGCTTTAGATAAGGCAACATTTGATTACAGCGAAGAGGAATACGAAAATGATTTGAACATAATCGATAAAATATCGAACGGAGAAATTGTAGTTGAACCTGAATCCGGGACAAAGGAAGAAATAAAACAAAAGGTGTCAAATACAATAGACGACATGAAAAAGGGTGTATCGGGAATGGTCGGGAGATTTGGAAAGAAAATTTCACATGCTTCTGATACACCGAGCAAAGACCCTATAGAAGAGGTTAAGCGATTAAAAGAACTTCTTGATATCGGAGCGGTAACGCAGGAAGAATTTGATACAAAGAAGAAAGAATTGTTGAATCTCTAAAAGCATAAAAATCATAACAAAAAGCCGAGAATTGCTCTCGGCTTTTGCTTTGTTGACCTGTCAGCGAATAAATGATATAATCAATTTACAATGATAATTGTATAAAAATGATGAAAAGAGGGGTGTTATGTTATCGGAAAGGCCCGTGAAAACTGCGAAAAAACATTGAACAATTTGTTCGGCGACGCACTTAACGGATATACGGTTGTTTACGAATGGGTTGAGTAAGCTCAAAATATATTGAAAGCGGAGAGGTTTTGTTCCTCTCCGCTTCGTTTTGTGTAAGCGAGTATTATTTGTTCACAACATTTATCGGGCTGCCGTCGAAAAATGCTTTGATGTTATTTTTGAGTATTCCCATAAGTCTTTCACGGGTCTCGCATGCCGCCCAGGCAATATGCGGTGTGATTGTGCAGTTCTTTGCGCTCAAAAGCGGGTTATCGGCTTTTGGCGGCTCTGTTGAAAGCACATCAACGCCTGCGCCTGCTATTTTGCCCGAATTGAGAGCGTCTGCGAGAGCCTGTTCGTCAACCGCTGCACCTCTTGCAGTGTTTATCAGGATTGCGTTTTTCTTCATTTTTGAGAGAAAATCGATATTTATCAAGCCTTCTGTTTCTTTGGTAAGCGGACAATGGAGAGTGATAATATCCGATTCTCTTGCCAATTCGTCAAGTGTTACCCACTTGAAATTTTTTCTGCCCGATTGGTCGGTTTCGTGTCCCGATACAGCCAAAATGTTCATTTTATATGCTTCCGCTATATCGGCTACCGCCTGCCCGATTTTACCGAAGCCGATTATTCCTATCGTTTTGCCGTAAAGCTCGGTAAGAGGGGCTAACTGATAGCAGAAATCGGGACAATTACTCCAACCGCCGTTTTTGACATCTTGCGAATGAAGTGCAACTGCGTTGTAATGTTCTGTTATGTGAGCGAAAACAAGCTGCGCTACCGCCTGCGTGGAATAAGACGGGATATTAGATACGGGTATATTTCTCTCTTTAAGATATGCGGTGTCAACAACGTTGTAGCCCGTTGCAAGAACTGCGACATATTTAAGAGACGGCATTTTTTCAAGGTCGGATTTTTCAAGCGGAGTTTTATTGGTTATGACAACATCCGCACTCTCGCACCTTTCCGAAATAAGCTCTTTCGGTGTTCTCGGGTATATTTCAAGCTCGCCGTATTCTTTGAGCCATTCCCAAGAAAGATCACCGGGATTTGTTGTTTGGGCATCAAGTATGACGGTTTTCGGCATAATTATTCCTCCGTTTAAGATAATATTATTTGTATTGTAACATATTTTACCGATTTTGAAAACAAAAGCGACAGGAAAAGTAATAAATTGATTGACCTTGAAGCGATTATGTTATAAAATTATAATGATATTGTATGTGCTGAAAGTGTGGTGGAGCGATTGGCGAAAAAAAGAATAAACCGCAGAGGTCTGCTGAACTTTTTAGGGGTTACTCTCATTATAATCGCAGTTGCTTTACTCGGACTTACAATGCTTATGCAGGTAAATGAATTTGCGGAGAGATATGACGAGGTTTTGAAAATGCTCGCAGACTTTGAGGACGCCGTGGCGGCAATACAGGTAAAGGAGCTTGTTGTAATTGCGATACTGCTCATTTACATTGCAAAGGTTGTTGTGCCGATACCCATTTCTGCGGTGTGCGTTATTGCAGGTATGGTGTTTCCGACGTATATTGCGGTGCTTATAAATATCGCAGGCTTCATTATACTTTTGACAACTAAATATTTTTGGGGAAAGCACCTCGGAGGCGGTGTTGTCCACAAGCTTTTAAGTCGGTACGAAAATTTTGACAAGATTTTCGAGTCGGACTTTTCGGGGAAGGGCGGTCTGCTCGTAGCGTTGCGGCTTGTTCCGAATATCCCGATAAACACAGTAAGCCAGCTGTACGGAGCAATGGACTTCGATTATTATAAATATATCCTGTTCTCGCTTGTCGGCTTTATGCCGAAGATTATTTCGTACAGTATGGTCGGACGAAACGTATATAATCCGTTTTCGCTTGCGTTTATGCTGCCATTGGTCATAATCTTTACAATTTCAGGCGTTGCGACGCTCGGAATTAACTGCTTTATTGACCTTTACAACAATTCGGCAAAGGCGAAATCAGCAAAAATAAAAGAAAACAAACAAAACTGAAAGGATGAAGGGCAGATGTGTACAACTGCACAATTAAGAGAAGAAATTAAGAACGGAAAGCTTGACGATAGATTTAAGAGAGTTTATGTCAGCGAGGTTGACGTTAAGGCACAGTATGAGAGATATTGCTCTCTTGCCGACGATTTTGACGAGGTTTTCTCGGCTGACAGAGACGTAAGACTTTTCTCTGCACCCGGCAGAACAGAGGTTGGCGGAAACCACACCGACCACAACCACGGCAGAGTTCTTGCGGCAGGCATTAACCTTGACGCTATCGCAGTGGCTTCAAAAAATGATGAAAACATTGTAAGAGTTAAATCAAGAGGCTATGCAATGGATGTTGTTGACCTTTCCGATTTGAGCGTTCACGCAGATGAGGTGGGACATTCTCCCGCACTTGTAAGAGGCGTATGTCAAGGCTTCTTGAACAACGGATATAAAATCGGCGGCTTTGACGCTGTTACGGCTTCGAGAGTTCTTTCGGGCTCGGGGCTTTCGTCCTCGGCGGCTTATGAGGTGCTTGTCGGCACAATGCTCAACTACCTTTACAATGACGGTAAGGTTGACCCCGTTACAATCGCAAAAATTGCACAGTATGCGGAAAATGAATACTTCGGTAAGCCCTGCGGTCTTATGGATCAGATGGCTTGCTCTGTCGGCAGCTTTATTACTATTGATTTCAAGGACCCGTCAGAGCCTGTAATTGAAAAGGTTGATTTTGACTTTGCTTCCTGCGGTCATTCGCTTTGCATTGTTGACACAAAGGGCAGTCACTCAAATCTTACGGACGAATATGCGGCTATCAGACTTGAAATGGAAAGCGTAGCGGCTCAGTTCTCAAAGAAGGTTTTGCGTGAGGTTGACGAAAAAGAGTTCCTTGCAAAAATACCCGAGCTTCGTGAATCGGTAGGCGACAGAGCAGTTTTGCGTGCTATGCACTTCTACAAGGATAACGAGAGAGTTTTGCGTGAGGTTGACGCTCTTAAAAAGAATGATTTTGAGCAGTTCAAGCAGCTTGTTATCGAAAGCGGCGACTCCTCTTATATGTATAACCAGAATGTTTTTGCCACAAAGCAGCCTGAAATTCAGCCTGTTTCGATTGCGCTTGCCTTGAGTGAGCAGGTGCTTGACGGAAAGGGCGCTTGGAGAGTTCACGGCGGCGGATTTGCAGGCACAATTCAGGCGTTTGTACCCAATGACTTGCTTGATGAGTACAAGTCAACTCTTGAAGCGGTATTCGGCGAGGGTTCATGCTATGTGCTTGCTATAAGACCTGTCGGCGGAGCTGAAATTTAACAAAGGAAGTTACTTAAATGGATGTTCGTCAAGTATTAAAGGATTTGACAATCGGCGGGGGAGTTTCCGGCTGTGAGCAGGAAATTGTCCCGATAGCTGAAAAATATCTAAAAGAATACGGAGATGTTCACACCGACGCTCTCGGCAATGTCATTTTGACTATTGACGGCGAGGGCGACGGAGTGTTGCTTGACGCTCATATTGATATGGTAGGTATGATTGTTACGGCAATCACGCCCGAGGGCTTTTTGCGAGTTGACGCTTGCGGTCATATTGACACAAGGCAGCTCGGTGCACAGCAGGTTACAATTCACAGCAAAAAGAATATAAGCGGAATTGTAATCAGTACGCCTCCGCATCTTCAGAGCAATTCGGAAAACAACGGTATGAAAATGAGCGACGTGCTTATTGATACAGGCTATTCCGAAAATGAAATAAAGAAAATTGTAAGTCTCGGCGACAGGGTTACGGTAAATTCTGAATTTACCGAGCTTTTGGGCGACAGAGTTTCGTGCGCTGCTCTTGATGACAGAGCAGGTATGGCGAGCCTTATCTGCGCTTTGGAATATTTGAGAGAAAAGGGCTGCAAAAAGAAAATTACGGTATCTTTTTCAACTCGTGAGGAAGTCGGCGGAAGCGGTGCTAAAACGGCGGCGTTTAACGCACAGGCGAAAGAGCTTGTTGCGGTTGACGTCAGTTTTGCAGATACTCCCGACAGTAATTCCGAGGAGTGCGGAGAGCTTTCAAAAGGACCTATGATAGGCGTTTCCGCTTCGCTTGATTATGATATGTCGCAGAAATTTATCAATACGGCTAAAAAATGCGGTGTTCCGTATCAGCTTGAAATAATGGGCGGAAGAACAGGCACGAATGCCGACGTTATGACAATCGCAAGGGGCGGCTTTGTAAGCGGACTTATTTCAATACCGCTTCGCTATATGCATACGGGCGTAGAGGTCGTGTCGGTTTCGGATGTCGAAAATACGGGCAGACTTATTGCCGAATACATTGCAGGAGGTAGTGAAAATGCTTAAAGAGCTTTGCCTTCTCAACGGTATTTCGGGCAGGGAAAAGGCTGTTCGAGAGTATATAATTTCAAAAATTCCGTCGGATTGTAAATACTCGGTTGACGCACTCGGCAATGTTATTGTCGAAAAGTCGGGTAAGAGCAGAGCGAGCAAAAAGGTAATGCTCAGCGCTCATATGGACGAGGTCGGCTTTATGGTAAGCTATATTACCGACGACGGATATATAAAAATAACCCCCGTTGGCGGAATTGACGAAAGAGTTGTTTTCGGCAGACGTGTTAAGGTTGCGGATATTTACGGAGTTATCGGCGCAAAGGCGTTGCACCATCTTTCCTCCGACGAGCTCTATAAAGTTCCTAAAATCGAGGATATGTATGTTGATATAGGCGCTCAGTCGAGAAAGCAGGCGGAGGAATATGTCAGCTTAGGCGACGAGGTGTGCTTCGTGTCCGAATATCTTGAATTCGGCGACGGATTTATAAAATCAAAGGCACTTGACGACAGAGTAGGCTGTCAGATTTTGCTTGATATTTTGTCAAGAGAGCAGCCGTATGATTTAACTGTTTGCTTCGTTGTTCAAGAGGAAATCGGAACAAGAGGCTCTGCGGTTGCCGCTTATAATATTGCGCCCGATTATGCAATAGTGCTTGAGGGAACAACTGCGGCTGATTTACCCGACACCCCCGATCAGAAAAAGGTTTGCAAGCTCGGAAACGGTGCGGTTGTGAGCTTTATGGATAGGGGCACGGTTTATGACGTTGAGCTTTATAAAAGGGCTTTCGAGCTGGCGGAAAAGAACGGCATAAAATGTCAGACAAAGACTGTTGTTGCAGGCGGTAACGATGCGGCGGCAATTCACAAGTCGGGCAAGGGCGTGCGCACGGCGGCAATTTCCGTTCCGACAAGATATATTCATTCGCAGTCCTGCGTTGCTAAAAAAGAGGATATAGAAGCGGTTGAAAAGCTTGCAGAGTGCTTGGCGAGGGAGCTTGCAAATGATTAAGCTCATTGAAAACCTATCAAAAAACACGGCTGAGGATTTAACAGAATTTTTCCCCGATGATACCGCTGCGGCATTTACGCTGTTTTCGTTGCTTGATTTTACAAGCGTTGACGGTGCGTGGCTGCAAACTCGGGGAGAGGATATAACGGCACTTGTAGTTGAAAAGGAAAGCAGTAAGGTCTATGTCTGTGCGTGCGATACGGCAGACTTTTATGAGCTTTCCGACTTTATCACACGGCTCGGCGGAGTTGTGGTGCATTGCTGCTCGGATATAACCGAAAGGCTCGGAGTTACGGCTTTTTCTAAGATAAGCGTTATGGCTCTAAAAGACGAGTTGGTACAAGGGCGAGAGTCGGTTGAAATAAATGACGGCTTGCGACCGGTTTTTGATTTGCTTATGCAATCAAAAACCGAAATTTTGACGAACGCAGTCGAAAAAAAGGATTTGAAAAAATATACCGACAGAGCGTACAAGGAATGGCTTTCGAGGACGGCGAGAGGTATATTTTCGGGATATACAAGCGTCAGGGCGATAAAGGTCGGAGAGAATTCGATTTTATCGGTGGCGATTGCAGACAGGCTCGGTAAAAGCATATTTATAAGAGATGTTGCTACGGATTCGGAGTTTCGCAGAATGGGATATGCTTCGGATTGCATAAGCGGTCTTTGCCGAGATTTCAAACGGGACGGCGAGAGGGTGCTTCTTGCCTGTAACGATTTGAAAACAGAGAAGCTTTACAACAAAATAGGCTTCGAAAGAGAAATTTATATGGATTTGGGAATTATTGAGCTATGAGAGAATTTTTTGAATTTACCGATACCGTGAAAGCGGCTTCGGAAAAGGCTTTGGCGAAAACGGAAAAGATGTTTTCGCAGATTGAAAAAATAGGGGAATATAATCAGCAGAAGGTTTTATCGGCTTTCATAAACAACAGGGTTGACGAAACCGATTTTAACACCTCGACGGGCTACGGCTATTCGGACAAGGGCAGAGATAAGCTTGACGAGCTTGTTGCAGATATTTTCAAAACGGAAAGTGCGATTATAAGAGCAGGCGCTCTTTCGTGCGGAACGCACACATTGGGTGTATGCCTTTACGGAATTTTAAGACCTAATGATGTAATGCTCTGCGTTTCGGGTACGCCTTATGACACAATTCATCCCGTAATAGGCATCGGCGGTAAAAACGCAGGCGAGGGTACGCTTACGGATTTCGGCGTTATTTACAGACAGGTCGATATGACCGAAAGCGACGAGCTTGACTATGAGAAAATCGAAAAAGAGGCAAGCGACGAAGCGGTTAGAATGGTATATATTCAGCGTTCAAGAGGATATTCGTTAAGACACTCTATAAGCGTTGATGAAATAGAAAAGGTTTGTGAAATTGTCCACAGGGTCAACAAACGTGCTGTTGTTATGGTTGACAACTGCTACGGCGTTTTCACAGAGGAAAAAGAGCCGACGCAGGTCGGCGCCGATATTGTCGCAGGCTCGCTCATTAAGAATTTGGGCGGCGGCATATCCCCGATGGGCGGATACATAGCAGGCAGAAAGGACCTTGTTGATTTGTGCTCTTACAGACTTACCGTGCCGGGACTCGGCTCGGAGGTCGGCGCAACACTCGGTGTAAACAGAAGCTTGTTTATGGGCATTTTCAATGCGCCGAATGTTGTTAAAGAGGCAGTTAAAACAGCGGTGTTTACATCGGCATTGTTTGAGGAACTCGGCTTTGAGGTTACGCCTCGAAGCAATGAAATAAGACACGATATTATACAGGCGGTTTGCCTTGAAAATGAGCAGAGGCTTATAGCCTTCTGTCAGGGTATGCAAAAGGGTGCGCCGATCGACTCCTTTGTTGTACCCGAGCCGTGGGATATGCCCGGCTATGACAGCAAGGTTATAATGTCGGCAGGTGCGTTTACCTCCGGCTCGTCGATAGAGCTTTCGGCGGACGCACCGCTTCGTGAGCCGTTTGCGGTATGGATGCAGGGCGGACTTAACTTTGCTTCGGGCAAGGTGGGAGTAATGCTTGCGGCAGACGAAATCGTAAGGAGAGATTTGTTATGAACCTGATGCATTTGAAAAGCGGAACAGACGTAAGAGGCGTTGCCGTTGCGAAGGAGACAACAGACGTTGTTGAGCTCACGGATGAGGCAATAAAAAGGATAACAGGCGCATTTGTATATTTTCTCTGTGCAAAGACGGGCAAGGAAAAGGATGCGCTCACGGTTTCGGTAGGACACGACTCAAGAATTTCTGCCGAGAGAATAAAGGCTGATGTAATCGCAATTTTGCTTTCAATGGGCGTTGCGGTCAAGGATTGCGGACTTTGTTCGACACCGGCTATGTTTATGACAACTCAGCTTGACACCTGCGACGGTGCGGTTCAAATTACTGCAAGCCATCATCCGTGGGACAGAAACGGATTGAAGTTCTTTACGGCAGGCGGCGGACTTTCGTCGGAGGAGATTGAAAAAATACTTGAATTTGCCGAAATGAATGACGCGATCGCTTATGACACCTCGAGAGAGGCTGAAAAAGTTGATTTTATGTCGGTTTACTGTGAGCATTTGAGAAATCTTATTAAAAAGGGTGTAAATTCCGCAGAGAATTACGACAGACCGCTTGAGGGACTTAAAATCGTAGTTGATGCGGGAAACGGCGTCGGCGGATTTTTCGCAAATGATGTTTTAGCACCTCTCGGCGCAGATACAAACGGCTCGAGATATCTCGATCCCGACGGTATGTTCCCGAATCACATACCGAATCCCGAAAACGAAACGGCGATGGCTTCAATTTGCGAGGCGACGGTTGAGTCGGGCGCAGATCTCGGCGTGATTTTTGACACGGACGTTGACCGTGCAGCTTGCGTTAGTGCGGACGGCAAGGAAATTAACCGTAACCGTCTTGTTGCTTTGGCTGCGGCTATCGCTCTTGAAAGCTGCGAGGGCGGAACGGTTGTAACGGACAGCGTAACCTCGGCGGGACTTACCGAATTTATCGAAAACACGCTCGGCGGCAAGCACAGAAGATTTAAGCGTGGCTATAAAAATGTCATTGACGAGAGCGTAAGGCTTGAAAGCGAGGGTGTAAAGGCTCCGCTTGCCATTGAAACCTCGGGTCATGCGGCATTCAGCGAGAATTATCATCTTGACGACGGCGCTTATCTTATCACAAGGATAATCATAAAGCTTGCAGAGCTCAGAAAAGAGGGCAAGACTCTTGAGTCGCTCATAGCTTCACTTAAAGAGCCTGCTGAGGAAAAAGAGCTTCGCTTTAAGATAAATACAGAGAATTTTAAGGAATACGGCGAGAGCATAATCGATAAGATAGAAAAAAGCGCTATTCTTAAAACCGATATTAAAATTGCCGAGGACAGCTGCGAGGGCGTTAAGGTAATCTTTACAGACCCTGAAATTGACGGCTTTTACATTTTGAGAATGAGCGTACACGATCCGGTTATGCCGATGAATATCGAAAGTGCGGTGAAAGGCGGAGTTCGCAAAATCGCTCAAAGTGTATATGATGAATTACAGGTATATGAGCTTCTCGATATGACCTCTCTGAAACAATTCTTGGAGGAAGGTATTGACAAAGCGTAAATTATACATAAAATGTATGTATATATTTATCAAATGAAAGGTAAGGGAATATATGATTTTTGAAAAGGTTAGAGAAATAATTTGCGAGCAGTTTGACGTTGACGAGGAGAGCGTTACTCTCGATACGGATATAAGAGAAGATTTGGACGCTGACAGTCTTGATATGGTTGACCTTGTTATGAGCTTTGAGGATGAATTCAAAATCGAAGTTCCGGACAGCGCTATCGAAACCGTTAAAACAGTCGGCGACATTGTTAAATTTATTGAGGAACACTGATTTATCAGTTGAATTTTAAGACAAGGATGTTGGAAAATGGCAGAACAGAAAAAGATGGTCAATGATATAACCGCAATGGACGAGGATTTTGCGAAATGGTACACCGACGTTGTAAAAAAGGCAGAGCTTGCCGAGTATACGAGCGTTAAGGGTTGTATGGTTATTCGCCCCTACGGTTATGCAATATGGGAAAATATTCAGAAGATAATGGATTCAATGTTCAAGGCAACAGGACATGAAAATGTTTGTATGCCTATGTTTATCCCGGAGAGTCTTCTTGAAAAGGAAAAAGATCATGTTGAGGGCTTTGCTCCCGAGGTTGCATGGGTGACGCACGGCGGAAGCGAAAAGCTTGAGGAGAGACTTTGCGTTCGTCCGACGTCGGAAACACTTTTCTGCGAGCACTATAAGCAGATTATCCATTCTTACCGTGATTTGCCGAAGCTCTACAATCAGTGGGTATCGGTTGTCCGTTGGGAAAAGACTACAAGACCGTTCCTTCGCACAAGAGAATTTCTTTGGCAGGAGGGACATACAATTCACGCAACGGCAGAGGAGGCTAAGGCTGAAACTGTTAAAATGCTTAATGTCTATGCGGATTTTTGCGAAAATGTACTTGCTATGCCCGTAGTTAAGGGCGTTAAGACCGAAAAAGAGAGATTTGCCGGTGCAGAGGACACATATACTATAGAGGCCCTTATGCACGACGGTAAGGCTTTGCAGTCGGGTACTTCTCACTATTTCGGCGACGGCTTTGCAAAGGCATTTGAAATTCAGTATATGGATAAGGACAACAAGCTTAAAACTCCTTATCAGACTTCTTGGGGAACCACGACAAGACTTATCGGCGCTATTATTATGACTCACGGCGACGACAACGGACTTGTTCTTCCTCCGAAAATCGCTCCCGTTCAGGTTGTTGTAATTCCGATTGCACAGCATAAGGAGGGCGTTCTCGATAAGGCGCAGGAGCTTTGCGACAGACTTTCAAAGATATGCAGAGTTAAGTCCGACGTTTCCGAAAACTCTCCCGGCTGGAAGTTTGCAGAGTATGAAATGAAGGGCGTACCGCTTAGAGTTGAGATAGGTCCTAAGGATATCGAGAAAAATCAGTGCGTTATCGTAAGAAGAGATAACAGAGAGAAATACTTTGTTTCTCTTGATGAGCTTGAGGCTAAAATTCCCGAGCTTCTTGAAGAGGTTCATAAGGGGCTTTACAATAAGGCTCTTGAAAGAAGAAGCAATATGACATACACGGCAAAAACGCTTGACGAGCTCAAGGATATTGCAGACAACAAGCCAGGATTTATCAAGGCTATGTGGTGCGGCGACAGAGCTTGTGAGGATAAGCTCAAGGAGTATGCCGGCGTAACCTCAAGATGCATTCCGTTTGAGCAGGAGCATATAGGCGACACCTGTGTTTGCTGCGGAAAGCCTGCCGAAAAGATGCTTTATTGGGGCAAAGCATATTGATTTTGTTTGACAAAAAGGATTGAAAATCATATAATTAGTATGCTTTCAAACTAAAACGGAGGAAATACTATGCAAAAGAAAATTGTTGCAGTAAGCCTTGTTATTTTAATGGTTGCGTTGTTGCTTGCGTCCTGTGGAAATAAATATCTTATGGGAGAAATCAACGGCGTTGAACGCCCGCTTGTTACCGACGCAGAGGGAAATACGGAAATTGACGATGAGGGCAAAATCGCTGTTTACGTTACCGACGCAAAGGGTAATATTCAGTATGACGCTAACGGCAATCCGCAGAAGAACTACTATAAGCTTCCCGAAAAGATGGTCAACGGACAGACGCTCGAAACTCTCGATTACAAGTTTACAATGCCGAAGGGCTGGACGCTTAAGGATGACGGCACCTTCTACAAGGACGGCACCGACGATAAGTGCTATGTTAATCTTGTCAAGGATACAACGCTTGGAGAATTTCAAACGTTCGAGTCGTTTATTGCTGAAAAAGAGGCAACTCAGCAGCAGATTGTTGAAACCTTTAAGCAGCAATATCCCGATACGACAATGGTTATTACTAACGGCAATCTTACAGACGGTAAGGAGGTCGTGTTCTTTACCTATACTATGAAGGATTCGTCCGGTGCAATAATCCATTATGCAACGTCGGCTTATGTCAATATAGACAAGGCTGTTTATTCGGCAAACTATATTTGTGACAGCGGAACAGGCTATGATGAGTCGTTTGACTTTATGGGAACATTTTCCTCAAACTTTGTTGTTAAATAATAAAATATAGCAAAGCTTTTTCGGTGCGGAGACCTCCGCACCGATTTTTTTATCGGCAATATACGTTTATACTTGTTATTTCAGCGGCTTTATGATAAAATATATTATCTATAAATAAGAACGTGAGGAAGAATTAAGTGGCTGTTCTCAAGGACGTAAAAAGGCTTGTTGTCAAGGTTGGTACGTCAACTCTTACATACGACACGGGCAAGACCAATATCAGACGTATGCATAAGCTTGTTTCCGTGCTCTCGGATATTGTCAATTCGGGCATTGAGGTTGCGCTTGTAACCTCGGGCGCAATCGGCGTCGGAGTCGGAAAACTGGGGCTTAAAGAAAGACCGTCGGACATTTCGGGCAGGCAGGCTGCCGCAACCGTCGGTCAGTGCGAGCTTATGTTTATGTATGACAAGCTTTTCGGCGAATACGGGCACACGGTAGGTCAGCTTCTTATCACAAAGAGTGATGTTGACAGCGAGGAACGCCGAAAAAACCTTATAAATGCATTTGAAAAGCTCTTCGATTACGGGGCGGTTCCGATAGTTAATGAAAATGACTCGGTCGCAGTTGATGAAATTGTTTACGGTGACAATGACAGCCTTTCTGCGATTGTCGCAAAGCTTATAAATGCAGATGCGCTGATTATACTTACGGATATTGATGGATTGTATGATGATAATCCCAATGAAAATGAGGATGCAAAACTCATTTCACAGGTTGATGAAATTACAGATGAGCTTATCGCTGTTGCAGGCGGTCACGGTTCAAAATTTTCTACGGGCGGTATGGTGACTAAGCTTCATGCGGCTCAAATTGCAATGGACGCAGGCATAGATACAATTGTTATGAACGGCTCAACTCCCGAGAGCATATATAAGGCTCTTGACGGTAAGCAGATAGGAACATTTTTCACGGGTAAAAAGGACTGATTTTATGACGCAAGCTCAATTGCTTGGACAAAAGGCAAAGCAAGCTGAAAAGACACTTGCTACTGCTTCAACCGAACAGAAAAATTCAGCTCTCGAGTTTATGGCGCAGGAACTTATTTCGGCAACGCAGGAAATCCTTTGCGCAAATGCTGAAGATATGAAAAATGCCCGCGAGAACGGTGTTGCACAGGTTATGCTTGACAGACTTCTTTTGACAGAGGACAGAATTGTCGGAATGGCAAAGGGGATAACAGATATAGTAAAGCTTCCTGATCCGATAGGCGTAATGCTTTCCGAAATTAAAAGACCTAACGGGATGACGGTAAAAAAAATAACAGTTCCGCTTGGAGTTGTTGCGGTTATTTATGAGGCTCGTCCGAATGTCACCTCCGATGCTGCGGCACTTTGTTTGAAATCGGGCAATGCGGTTATCCTTCGAGGCGGAAAAGAGGCTATAAATTCGTCTAAGGCTATTGTCAAGGCGTTGCGAAACGGACTTGAAAAATCAGGTTTAGATGAAAACTGTATATCGCTTATAACCGACACCTCGAGAGATAGCGCAACAGAGCTTATGAGAATGAATGAGTATATTGATGTGCTTATTCCGAGAGGCGGGGCGGGACTTATTCGCTCTTGCGTTGAAAATTCTACAGTACCTGTAATTGAAACGGGAACAGGCAACTGTCACATTTATATTGACAGGGATGCCGATATTCAAATGGCGAGCGATATTGTATATAATGCAAAAACCTCACGCCCGTCGGTTTGCAATTCTGCGGAGAGCTTGGTAATTCACAAGGATATAATAAAAGATGCTTTGCCGATTATCAAAAAAAGACTTGACGAGAAAAATGTCGAATTAAGAGGCGATGAAACGGCAAGAGCTTCGGCGGACGGTATACTTCCCGCAACCGAGGATGATTGGGGTAGGGAATACCTCGATTATATAATGTCTGTGAAAACGGTTGAAAGTCTTGATGAAGCTATTGAGCATATATCAAAGTATTCGACAGGACACAGTGAGTGCATTGTGACAGAAAATAAAGAAACGGCAGAGAAATTTCTCAAACGCATTGACTCCTCTGCGGTTTATCATAATGTTAGCACAAGATTTACGGACGGCGGTGAGTTTGGCTTTGGTGCGGAAATCGGAATTTCCACTCAAAAGCTACACGCAAGAGGTCCGTTGGGACTTCCCCAGCTTACCTCGTTCAAATATATTATCTGCGGTAACGGACAGATAAGATAACAAGGAGAATAATTATGGCTGATGAAATCGTAAAATTTGACAATTCGCCTAAAAAGAAAAAGAGAAAAAGAGCGCACCCGTGGGCGTTTCCGTTAGGACTTTTGATGGTAGTGCTTTCGGTCACAGGTCTTGTAACTATACTTGTGGCAGGAGTGAACGGAATAAGCTCCGTCAAGTATAAAATCGATAACATTGAAAAATACAACACAATGCTCACTCCCGTTGTTATGAACGACCCGAGCGTGTTCGACGATATATCGAAGGCTGATATGAGCCAGCTTATTGATATTTCGGTGTGGGCAATCGTAAAGAGCAATTTAGCTCCTGACACCTACGAGTACGGAGAGTCGGGTATGATTATTCCCGAAGCAGATGTAACAGCGTCATACACAAAGCTTTTCGGTACGGAAAGAGCGCCCGTTCATATGACTGTTTCGGGCTACGGCTATGAATTTACCTACGATTCGGCTAAAAAGTGCTACATAATTCCGCTTACGGGTATTGAGCCCACATACACGCCGAGCGTTGTTGATGTGGATAAAAAGAAGAATATGATTGTTTTGACTGTGGGTTATCTTTCGAGTAACGGCTGGGCACAGGATACCGACGGGAAAATGGTAGCGCCCGAGCCCGATAAATATGTTAAAGTAACCTTGCGTGAAAAGGACGGCAACTACTATATAAGCGCAATGCAGGCAACTGCAAGCCCCGAGGTTGCAAGCGCAACTCCCGTCAGTACAACGGCGGCTGCGCCTGCGGAATCCACAACAGAACCGACAACCGCACCCGAACAGGCTGCCGAGGACGCTCCTCAGACAGAAATAGCATAATGAAAAGGAAGAAATTTATGATTAAGATTTCACCATCAATTTTATCAAGTGATTACGGCAACCTTTCAGCAGAGCTCAAAAGAATGGAAGATTGCGGAGCAGATATGCTTCATATTGATGTTATGGACGGACATTTTGTTCCGAATATTACACTCGGTGCGCCGATTGTAAAGTGTATAAGAAAATCAAGCGACCTTCCGTTTGATGTTCATCTTATGATAAGCGATCCGTATAAATATATACCCGATTTTGTAAACGCAGGCTCGGATATAATCACTTTCCATGCGGAGGCAGACTCCGATATTGAAAAGACGATTGATTTAATTTTGGCTTCCGGCAAAAAAGCGGGACTTTCGGTCAAGCCTAAAACTCCTATTGAAGCGGTTTATCCGTACCTTGACAAGCTTTCGATGGTGCTTGTTATGACTGTTGAGCCGGGATTTGGCGGTCAGTCATTCATGGAAGATATGATGCCTAAGGTTTCAGCGGTTAAGTCTGAAATCGAAAGAAGAGGACTTGATGTTGATATTCAAGTTGACGGCGGAATAAACAAGGATACAATTTCGGTTGCCGCAAAGGCAGGCGCAAATGTGTTCGTTTCGGGAAATGCAATTTTCTCAAGCGATGACGCTAAAAAAACGATAGCGGAATTTAAAGAAAAGGCTATGGTTTAATTGATCAAAGCGATTAGATGATTTTTGTCTAATTGTATTTTGAATGACTTTTGAGTGTATAATTTATTGGAAATGAGGTGAAATTTTGAGCGAGAGAGAACAATTAAGGATAAACTTGCAACCTGAGTTATCCGAAACAGAAAAGCTTGAAATTAAAAACACCCGAAAATATATGATTGATATGCTGTTGGTGCTGTTTGCACCTATGGTAATGTCGTTTTATTATTACGGATTGCGTGCCGTACTTTTGGTACTGTATTCTGTAATATCGGCTTTGGTTTGTGAGTTTTTAGCTTCTAAAATTTATAAATTCAGAGCGAGCTATTCAGACCTTTCCTCAATCGTAACAGCGATATCAATAGCTATGTGCATACCCGCTTCTTCACCGTGGTGGGTGCCTGTGCTTTTGACGGTATTCGCTCTTGCAGTAGTAAAATTTCCGTTTGGAAACTCGAGAAGTCTTATGTTTTTGCCGTCGGCGGCAGGACTTGCTTTTTTAATAGTCTGCAATTCGGCAAGGATGTTTTCGTATCCGATTATTCCTACGCAGGCAGACAAATTTGCACAGCTTTCAAGTGCAAATGCGACATTGGGCAATTCAATCGCATATATGCTGTCGCAGGGCAACTCAATCGGAATTAACATAATCAGCTACATTGATATAGCTGTCGGCAATGTTTCGGGTCCGATGGGTACAACTTGTGCGGTTGCGATAATCGGCGGACTGCTTTATTTGCTTATAAGACGACCGAGAACAGCTATGATGTCGTTTGTTTATCTCGGAACTTGCGCCGTATATGCGTTCCTTTTCCCGAGAATTACAACAGGTCGCGGAATATCGATAATAATGGAGCTTTGCAGCGGACTTACAGGCTTTGCGGCATTGCTTTTTGTTACAAATGAAACCCTTGCGCCAAAAAGAACAAATGCAAGAGTGCTTTATGCGGTGCTTATGGGTCTTATAACTATGATTTTAAGAACCTTTGGCTCGATTGAGGACAGCACGGTTTTTGCCGTTTTGATTACAAACGCTTTTGCCTGCACGCTCGACCAAAGACTTCCGATTACCAAAAGGGAGAAGCTTTTGCTCGACAGGAAAAAGGAAGCGGAGGCAATGTCAACGGACAAGCCTGTTGATACGGACGAGCAATCGCAAATTGTAGCGCAAAAGGTTATGGAAATAATCAATAATTCGGAGGAAACGCAGAAAGACGCCGAGGATGAAAACGGAGGTGGCGAGAATGAATGATAAGGTCTCATTTTCTACCTCGATAAAAAACAGCGCATTTATTAAAAACCCTGTTTTGTTTGAGTCGATAGGTATAGCGCCCGTTGTTGCAATGGCTGTTTCGGTTAAAACGGCAATTATGCTCTCGGTAATTTCAGCGGCGGAGCTTATAATAACCGAGTGCTTTGCGAATATTGCGCTCAAAAAGGTTAAGCACGAATACAGGGTGCTGATATATGCTCTTTTAGGCGTGCTTATAAATGTTCCGTTCTGGCTGTTTTTCTCGAAATTTGCACCGAACGAGACTGCAAACGTAAGCATCTTTTTGCCGATAATTGCGGTAAATTCACTCATTGCACTTCACTGTGAGAGAGTAGCGGTCAGGTCAACGCTTAAAGAAACGTTCTTTGACGCTGTGTCCGCAACAATCGGCTATGTCCTGATCATCTTTATCGTTGCGATACTCAGAGAGGTCTTGGGCTCAGGAACCATTTACAGCATAAAGCTTAACCTTCCCGTACAGCTAAAGGGCTTGTTGTTGCCGTTCGGCGGATTTTTGATGCTCGGCTTTGCGGCGGCATTCTTTAAAGCAAGAATTAAGAGCAGGTATCCGGAGGAAAATCCCGAGGAGGCATTCAACCTTTCGGAAATTTCGCAGTCTCATCGTGAGGACATTAAAACTATGCTTCACGAGGATTTTGAGTCCCCATCAAAGGAAGCGGTTAAGGAAAATCCGATAGACTTCTTTAAGAGCGTGGTTGAAAAGGACGAGCAGCCTGAGGAAGAAAAGCACAAAAAGAGTAAAAAAATTAAAAGGGCGAAGAAAGAAAAGCCCGTTAAGACGGAGAAGCGTAAAAAAGAGAAAAAGGCTGTCGAAAAGTCAGTTGAAACAACTTCGGCTGAAAATCCGAGAAAAGAAAAATACGAGTCGGAATTTGACGATATTTTGCTTGAGCTTGAAAGAAGCAAATCTCCTAAAGAGGAAGAAAATATCGACATTTCAAAAGACAGCGACGGAAACGGCGGTGATGAGGCGTGAGAGTAATAACAGAACTCATTTCGGCGGCTATGTACGCTATGTTAGTGCAAAACTTTATCTTTACAGGCGGTTACGGCGCTTCGGAGGCTGTCAGAATGGCGGCAAAACCGAAACAACTTTATCCGATGACATTTTTCATTACGTTGTTTTCGACATCGGTATCCGTAATTTGCGTTTTGCTTGAGCAGATTACGGCAGTCAAACGGATGGGTATACTCGGTCATGCGTTGGAGTTTGTTGTTGTGTTGACAATAATGTATGTTGTAGTGCTTGCTGTTTCTGTACTTGTGTTCAAGGCGAAGGACAGAACGGTTAGAAGAATCGGTATAGCGGCTTTTAACACGCTTGTAATCGCAGTTCCGTTTATAAACTATCGTGCAGCATTCACGGTTGCGCAGGCAATCGGCTCGGGCATAGGTTCGGGATTTGCATTTGTTATTGCGGTATTGCTTATAAATATAGGCTTGCGCCGTCTTGACCGTAATCCGAATATCCCTGAAGCGTTCAAAGGCACTCCTGCGATATTTATTTATGTTTCAATTCTTTCGCTTGCTTTTTCGGGATTTTACGGTAGCGGATTGACTATGTAAAGGCAGAATAAAATGCAGTTTCAAAACAAAAATGTTAAGCCGAGAAAAAGAAGTTATTACCACTTTTCAAAGAATTATCCAAGCAGAAGCGGTAATATCTATGCTATCGGCGAGAGCAGGACAAGAAGAAAAAAAGAAAAAAGAAACAGAATAATTTTCTATGTATCGCTTGTGTTTGTGTTTGCGGGTGTGTTTATTATCGCTTCTGTTATTAGCAATTTATCGCACAGGTCGATTGACAGCACATCAAAAGGACTTGCCGACCAATATGACGGTCAACTAAAGGCTCTTGAAATGTCGGAAGAAGCACTCGGTGGCGGTATTGCTTATGATTTGTTCAGAACACAGCTTAAAACGGATAAGGCTAATGCGGTCGAGGTCGTGCTTAAAAGGGCTGACGGAAATTTGAACTACAATTCCACAGTTCAAACCGCAAAGGAAATCGGAGCTTGTGCACAGGCTTATGAAAATGCTTGGCAGACAATAGACAAGCTGCGAGCAGACGGATATAAAATCATTGTGAGAATTTATTGCTTTGAGGATCCGCTTGCATCGTCTATGTTAAAAGGCTCGGCGGTTACCGTTCAAGACGGAACAACAGTTTGGCTTGACGACAGCGCACAAAATGACGGCAATCCGTGGCTTAATCCTTATTCGCAGACAGCACAAGATTATCTGTATGGCATTATCGGTGAATGTGCTT
Source organism: Candidatus Fimenecus sp. (assembly GCA_052273625.1). Lineage (GTDB taxonomy): Bacteria > Bacillota > Clostridia > Oscillospirales > Acutalibacteraceae > Fimenecus. The sequence goes on from DAVZHW010000001.1 coordinate 148,146, forward strand.
CAATGGGCGCAGATGTGATTATGCTAAACAGCGTTTGTTTCCCTACAGGTAATCTTACCGATACAGCGTTTTTCTCGGGCGAAGCGGAGAGCATAGAAAGTCGAAATTCAGTATTGCACACCTTCGTTTCAAAGTCGGCAGAGCTTTGCGGGGATACGCAAATTGCGTTGTGTACCGACATAGGCAGTGCGCTCAACGGAAACGAGCAACTTTATTCCGGCAGCATGTTCGACAGCGGTGCGTTATTTAACGCTGTTGATTTTACGGGCTTTGAGTCTACTTATGAGTTTTCGGTCGGCAACATATCGTCGGTTGGAATGGATAAGGCGACGCTTATTTCTGCATCAATTCCTTTGCTAAATGAAAAAGCGGAAGAAAATTATACGACAAAAGGACTTTTACCGATTATTGATGATGAGGCATATATTAAAAATCTCGAAGAATTGGGAATAAATAATTATATACTCATTCAAAAAACAGATAGTTGACAAAAGTCTATAAATATGCTATTATACTATCAGTATAACCCATATTGAAGGGGAGTAGCTTGAATTCGGCGGTCAACATCATGTTGCGTTTCGCATCTGGTCGTCGAACCTATAATTTAGGAAGCAAGACCTTCGGCAGACTTTTTTATCTGTCGAAGGTCTTTATTTTTAACAACGGAGGAAAATTATGAAACACTATCTCAGCACGCCGGAAGAAGTGTTCAAGGAAACGAGCTCTTCGGAAAAAGGTCTGACTTCCGAGCAGGCACAAAAGAGGCTTGAGGAAAACGGAAAAAACCGTCTTGAAGAGGGCAAGAAAAAGTCTGTAATCAGACGCCTTTTAGAGCAGTTTGCCGACCCTATGATAATCATTCTTATCGTTGCGGCAGCAATCTCGGGTATCACAGCGGCATTTGAGGGAGGATTTCCGTCAGATGTAATAATTATTCTTTTTGTAGTAATTTTGAATGCGATACTCGGCGTTGTTCAGGAAAGCAAGGCTGAAAAAGCGATTGAAGCGTTGCAGGAAATGGCGGCGGCAACCTCAAAGGTTGAGCGTGACGGCAAGGTTATGCAGATTAAGAGCGAAGACCTTGTTGTAGGTGATGTGATTATTCTCGAAGCGGGAGATGCGGTCCCTGCCGACGCAAGAATAATTGAAAGCGCAAGTCTTAAAATCGAAGAGGCGGCGTTGACAGGCGAGTCCGTTCCTGTAAATAAGTTTATAGACATTATCAACCTTAAGGACAGCGAGAAAGATGTTCCGCTCGGCGACCGTAAGAATATGATGTATATGGGTTCATCTGTTGTTTACGGACGAGGCAGAGCAGTTGTTACGGCAACGGGTATGGATACCGAAATGGGTAAAATCGCAGGTGCTTTGGCTCAGGCTCAGGACGGACAAACTCCCTTGCAGAAAAAACTTGCACAGCTTAGTAAGATATTAAGCTTTATAGTAATCGGTATTTGTGCGGTAATTTTCGCAATCGGTATAATCAGAGAGCTTGTTACAGGCAATCAGATAGGACTTGAATTCCTGCTTGATACCTTTATGATAGCGGTTTCGCTTGCTGTTGCGGCAATCCCCGAGGGACTTGCGGCTGTTGTAACCGTCGTGCTTTCAATCGGCGTTACCAATATGTCAAAGAAAAACGCTATTATAAGAAAGCTTACCGCTGTTGAAACCTTGGGCTGTGCACAGATTATCTGCTCGGATAAGACAGGTACTCTTACACAGAACAAAATGACGGTTGTTGAGCATTACGGCGACGACGAAAAAATGCTTGCAACGGGTATGGCTCTTTGTACTGATGTCAATATTGACGAAAACAAAGAGATAATCGGAGAGCCTACCGAGGCTGCGCTTGTAGCTTATGCACTTACTCTTGATTTGAACAAAAACGATCTTTCAAAGAGCGAGCCGAGAGTTGCGGAAGCACCGTTTGACTCAATGAGAAAGATGATGTCAACCGTTCACTCAAAAGACGGCGCATACATTCAATATACAAAGGGCGCACCCGACGAGGTATTGAAGTGCTGCACTAAGATTTTGAAGGACGGCAAAATCAGAGATATTACCGAAGCGGACAGAACGGAAATTCTCAAAAAGAACAAGGAATATGCCGACAGAGCGTTGCGTGTCCTTGCTTGCAGCTTTAAGGAGCTTTCCGAAATTCCTGCCGACCAAAGCCCCGAGGCACTTGAAAAAGACCTTGTTTTCTGCGGACTTGTCGGTATGATTGACCCCGTAAGACCCGAGGTCAAGGCGGCAATCGAGGAATGCAGAACTGCGGGCATCAGACCGATTATGATTACGGGCGACCACAAGGATACGGCTACGGCTATCGCAATGGAGCTTGGAATAATCGACAGCCCCGACGCTGCAATCACAGGCGCACAGCTCAACGAAATTTCAGACGAGGATTTTGAAAAGGATGTCGAAAAGTATTCTGTTTATGCAAGAGTTCAGCCCGAGCATAAGGTAAGAATTGTAAACGCTTGGAAAAAGCGTGGTATGATTACCGCAATGACGGGCGACGGCGTAAACGACGCACCTTCGATTAAGAGTGCCGATATCGGCGTCGGAATGGGCATCACAGGCACGGATGTTACAAAGAACGTTGCGGATATGGTGCTTGCCGATGATAACTTTGCGACAATCGTTTCGGCGGTTGAAGAGGGCAGAAGAATTTACGATAATATCCGTAAATCTATTCAGTTCTTGCTTGCATCAAACCTAAGCGAAGTACTTTCAATTTTCTTTGCAAACCTTTTGGGCTTTACAATTTTGAAGCCTGTTCATCTTCTTTGGATTAACCTTGTAACCGACTGCTTCCCTGCTCTTGCGCTTGCAATGGAAAAGAGCGAGAAGAATATAATGAGTCGTCCTCCGAGAAATTCAAAGGACGGTATATTCTCCGGCGGCGTAGGCTTTGATATTTTCTATCAGGGCGTATTTGTAACAGGTCTTACGCTTGCGGCGTACTTTATCGGTCACTATATCGAAGCGGGCGTTTGGGAAATCACAAACTCTCCCGACGGTATGACAATGGCATTCCTCACAATGAGTATGTGTGAAATTTTCCACGCACTCAATATGCGTTCGCAGAGAGGCTCTACCGTTGCAATGACCTTTAGGGGCAGCCACAATATATACCTTTTCGGTTCATGCCTTATGTCGCTTTTGATGACAACGATTGTAATTTATGTTCCGTTCCTTGCAAATGCATTTGACTTCCAGCCGATAGATTTGATGGAATATGCGGTTGCACTTGCACTTGCGTTTGCTATCATTCCGCTTGTTGAAATCGTTAAGGCGATTGAAAGAGCAGTTGACAAAAGAAAAGTGAAGAAATAATCACAGTAATAGCAATAAGCCTCCCTTGTGTAAAGGGAGGTGTTGAGCGAAGCGAAACGGAGGGATTGTTTTGTTAGATAGAAAGCATAATCACAACCTTGTCGCAAACGCAAAGGACTTGCGCAAGAATATGACAAAGGAAGAATCTCACCTGTGGTATGATTTTCTTAAAACCTATCCTATTCGTTTTCAAAGACAAAAGATAATCGGTAAATATATTGTAGATTTTTATTCCGCAAAGATGAATTTAGTTATTGAACTTGACGGGTCTCAGCACTTTGAGGATCAAGGAATTGAATATGATGCCGAACGAACAAAATACTTGGAACGATATGGCTTGACCGTAATCCGAATTCCAAACAATGAAATAAATTATAATTTTGACGGTGTTTGTGAATATATAGATAATTATATTAAACAATCCCTCAGTCGTCAAAAATGACGACAGCTCCCTTTACACAAGGGAGCCTGAAAGAACAACAAAAAACGCACTCGCTAAACCGAGTGCGTTTAATTTTGCTTTGTTTATTATCAGCCCAAAATCTCTTTAAGGATTTTTTGAACCTCCTGTGCAGGTGCTTTGCCCTTGAGAGCACGCATTGCCTGACCCATAATATAGCCCATTGCCTGCGTTTTGCCTGCCTTGTATTCGGAAACACTCTTTTCATTTTCAGCGATAACCTGCTCAATTATCGGTCTTAAAGCCGAGAGGTCGGTTACCTGCGCAAGATTGTTTTCCTCAACATATTTCTCGGGGTTAACGCCGTCTGTGAATACCTTTTCAAGCACCTTTTTACCTGTTCCACGGTTAATCTTATTTGACTTAACCATATTTATTATAGATGCAAGATCCTCGGGCTTCAACGGATTGTTTTCGGTAAGCGTTGCGCTGTCATTGAGAAGCTTCATAACTTCACCCATTATCCAGTTGGCAACATCTTTCGGGGAATTGCACTTTTCGAGGGTGCTCTCAAAGAATTTAACAAGTGCAATGTCGCCCGTGATAATTCCCGTGTCGTACTCGGGAAGTCCAAGCTCGTTCAAATAACGCTCTCTCTTTTCCTCGGGAAGCTCGGGCATTGTCGATTTGATTTCTTCGATTTGCTCGTCGGAAATTTCAATCGGCGGAAGGTCGGGCTCGGGGAAATACTTATAGTCCTGAGCGTCCTCTTTTGAACGCATTGCGTAGCTGTAGCCATTGTTATCGTCCCAACGGCGAGTTTCCTGAACGACTTTTTCGCCGTCCTCAAGAAGCTCAATCTGCCTCTGCGCCTCATAAGCGATTGCCCTTTCGATAGCGTGGAAAGAGTTCAAGTTCTTCATTTCGGTTCTTGTTCCGAATTCAGCTTGACCTTTAGGTCTTACCGAAAGGTTTACGTCGGCACGAAGTGAACCCTCTTGCATTTTACAGTCGGAAACGCCCGTGTATTGAAGAATTGCACGAAGTTTTGAAAGGTAGTCGATAACTTCTTCCGCACTTCTGAAATCGGGTTCGGATACAATTTCAAGCAACGGCACACCGCAGCGGTTGTAGTCAACGAGCGTGCAATCCTCGAACTCGTCGTGAATAAGCTTGCCTGCATCCTCCTCCATATGAATTTCATGGATGCCGATTTTTTTCTTTTCCCCGTCCTTTGTATTGACTTCTATATAGCCGTTTCTGCAAATCGGGAGATAAAGCTGTGAAATCTGATAAGCCTTAGGCAAATCGGGGTAGAAGTAGTTTTTTCTGTCAAATTTATTGTTCTGTGTGATTGTGCAGTTTGTTGCAACGCCCGTGCGGATAGCGAACTCAACCACTCTCTTATTGAGAAGCGGTAAAGTACCGGGCATACCCGAACAAATCTCGCAAACATGAGTGTTTGGCTCTCCGCCGAACTCGGTTGAACAGCCACAGAATATTTTGGTTTTGGTTGCAAGCTCGGTATGAACTTCAAGTCCCATTACTATTTCCCATTCCATAGTCTGTCCTCCTTAATCCAATGTCGGCAATTTTTTGTGATAATCGGTTGCGTTTTGGAATGCCTTTGCCGCACTCATTATATCCGCCTCGCAGAACGGTTTTCCGATAAGCTGCATACCGATAGGCATACCGTCAGCGTCAAATCCGCAGGGTGCGGAGAAAGACGGGAGACCTGCAATGTTTATCATCACCGTATAAATATCGCCGAGGTACATTTTAAGCGGGTCGGAAAGGCTTTCGCCCATTTTAAGCGCTGTTGTCGGTGCAACGGGGCCTAAAATCATATCGAACTTTTCAAACGCATCGAAAAACGCATTTTGAATAAGCTTTTTAGCTTTAAGCGCTTTGTTATAATAAGCGTCATAATATCCGGAAGAAAGAACGAAGTTGCCGAGCATAATTCTGCGCTTAACTTCCATTCCAAAACCCTCGGAACGGCTCATAACATATCTGTCTAAAAGATTTTCGCTGTTCTTTGAGGAATAACCGTACTTTATGCCGTCATATCTTGAAAGGTTTGAGCAAGCTTCTGCGCAAGCGATAATGTAATATGTCGGAATTGCATATTTAGCAATCGGCATTTTGAACATTTTAACCTCTGCACCGAGTTCACGGAATTTGTCAGCGGCAGCAAGGATAGACGCCTTAACATCTTCGTTGATACCCTCACCGAGATAATCCTCGGGGATACCGATTTTCTTGCCCTTTATTTCTCCGCTTACAGCCTTGTCAAAATCAAATTTGTCATAGACCATGGAAGTACCGTCTTTTTCATCTTTTCCCTGAATTACAGAGAAAAGTGCGGCACAGTCGTCAACGTTCTTGCCGATAGGGCCGATTTGGTCGAGTGACGAAGCGTAAGCGACGAGTCCGTAACGGGAAACAGCACCGTAAGTAGGCTTGAGTCCCGTTACACCACAGAAAGAACAGGGCTGACGGATTGAACCGCCTGTATCCGAGCCGAGCGTTACCGGTGCAAGCTTTGAAGCAACGGCAGCCGCCGCACCGCCCGAGCTTCCGCCGGGAACCTTTTCAACGTCCCACGGATTATGAGTGACACCTGAGGCAGAAGTTTCGGTTGTGCTTCCCATAGCGAACTCATCCATATTGAGCTTGCCGATAACAACCATACCCTCGTCATTAAGGCGATTGATTACGGTTGCGTTGTATGTCGGAATAAAGTTTTCAAGGATTTTTGACGAGCAGGTTGTAAGAATATCCTTTGTACAGATATTATCTTTTACGCCAATCGGCACGCCTGCAAGTCTGCCCGTGTACTTTCCGCTGTCAATACCCTGCTGAACTTCTTTTGCTCTTTTAAGAGCCTCGTCCTTGCAAACGGTATTATAGCAGTGGAGCTCTGTATCGTATTTGTCAATGGCGTCGAAAAAGGCGTTGACAGCCTCTTCGACGGTTATTTCTTTGTTTTTTATGGCAGTTGAAATTTCAAGTGCCGTCATTTCACAAATATTTTTCATGTTTTGCACCTCATTCAACTGTTTTCGGAACTACAAAGCAACCGTCTTTGCTGTCGGGTGCGTTTTTGAGTATGTTTTCCGTATCCGCCTTGTTTGTTACGATGTCGTCACGCATTACGTTTGCAACGGGGAATGAGTGTGAAGCAGGCTCGATTCCGTCGGTGTCAAGCTCGTTGAGCGTGTCAATATAAGTAAGAATGTCCTGAAGATCCTTTTCGGCAGCGACCTTTTCCTCTTCGGTAAGTCTGATTCTGCCGAGTTTTTCAAGATATTCTACAAGGTTTCTGTCTATCGTCATTTATATCACCTTATGAGTTATTTTTCGGGAATGGGACGGCGAAGCTTGATGTGAACCTCACGAAGCTGTTGCTCTGTAACGGTGTTCGGTGCGCCGAGAAGCATATCCTGTGCGTTTGAGTTCATCGGGAAAGCGATGATTTCACGGATGTTTTCTTCGTCTTTAAGAAGCATTATCATTCTGTCAACACCGGGCGCCATACCTGCGTGAGGCGGAGCGCCATAGTGGAATGCTCTGAACAAAGCACCGAAACGCTTAGCAACCTCGTCCTCCGAGTAGCCTGCAAGCTCAAACGCCTTAATCATTATATCGGGGCGGTGGTTACGAACTGCGCCCGAGGAGAGCTCAACGCCGTTGCAGACAATATCGTACTGATAAGCCTTGATTGTAAGCGGATCCTGATTGAGAAGTGCGTCCATACCGCCCTGAGGCATTGAGAACGGGTTGTGAGTAAAGTCAAGCTTGCCCTCGTCGTTCTTCTCATACATCGGGAAGTCTGTGATGAAGCACATATCAAATCTGTTCTTATCGATTATGTCAAGACGCTCGCCGAGAGCAGTTCTTACCTGACCTGCAAGGGTATTAACAACCTTTATATTGTCGCAAATAAAGAACAGGGTATCATCTGTTTTAAGCTTGAGCATCGAAGTAAGCTTCGCTTTCTTTTCAGGTGTCAGGAACTTGTCAATCGGACCCTTAAATGAGCCATCCTCAAGAACTGTGAGATAGCCAAGACCCTTCATGCCTATATCAAGAGCGTAAGCAAGGAGCTTTTCAAAGAAGCCCTTTGAGCATTTACCGCAGGGAGCGACAATTCCTCTTACGGGCTTACCCTGAAACGCCTTGAATTCAACATCCGAGAAGAAGTCGGTCAAATCGTTTATAACAAGCGGATTTCTGAGGTCGGGCTTGTCTGTACCGTATTTGAGCATAGCCTCTTCGAACGGAATTTTAACGAACGGCGCAGGGGAAACAGTCTTTCCGCCGCCGAACTTTGTAAATGTATCATAGAGAACCTCTTCCGCAACCGCAAAAACGTCCTCTTGTGTTGCAAAAGCCATCTCGAAGTCAAGCTGATAGAATTCGCCGGGAGAACGGTCTGCTCTTGCGTCCTCATCTCTGAAGCAGGGAGCTATCTGGAAATACTTGTCGAAGCCCGAAACCATAAGCAGCTGCTTGAACTGCTGAGGAGCCTGAGGCAAAGCATAGAATTTACCCTCGTGCTTTCTTGAGGGGATGATATAGTCTCTTGCGCCCTCGGGAGATGAGCAGGTAAGAATGGGCGTGTTAATTTCGGGGAAGCCCATGCTCTCCATTTTTCTGCGAAGGAAGCTGACAACCTCCGAACGGAAAAGTATATTGTCATGCATCTTTTTATTTCTCAAATCAAGGAAACGGTAGGTAAGACGTGAATCCTCTCTCGTATTAACCGAGTCCTCAATTTCGAACGGAAGAGCCTCCGAGCAGGTGCCGAGAATTTCAAGCTCCGATACCTTTATTTCAAGCTCGCCCGTGGGGATTTTTTTGTTTACGGTGTCCTCATCTCTTTTAACAACCTTGCCTGTAACGGATATAACAGACTCCTTGTGCACACCCTGCATAAGTGAGTCGTCGTTTACGACAACCTGAGTAATTCCGTACTGATCTCGCAAATCAATGAAAATAACTCCGCCGTGATCTCGAACGGTGTCAACCCAACCTGCGAGGCTGACGGTTTTTTCAAGGTCAGCGAGAGTTAATTCGTTACAATTATGCGTTCTGTAAGCCATTTAACACATTCCTTCCGATAAATCGGCACTTGCCGAAAATTATATTTTACCTAATTATACAGTTGATAATTATAACACAAGAAATCAATTTTGTATAGTGTTTTATAAGATATAATACCTATAAATAACGTAAAAATTTGATTGAATTCAGCGTGTAATTATGGTAAAATAAATGATGTATGAATATCCAGGCACAAAATCGGAGGTTCGGCTTATGAAAGCAAACAAAAAAATCGTTATGTCGGCTATTGCTCTCACTATGGCGGTGTTGGTTACGGTTTCCGCTTGTAAGAGGAATAATAATCTCGGTCAGGCTGTCGTCGTAACGGATGAATACGGAAATCCTGTCACAAACGAAAACGGCGAGGTGCTTACAACCATTGTCTATGCAGAGACAGTTGTAGTTACTGACAAAAACGGCGTTCCGATAACCGATGAAAACGGTGAAGCTATTACCGTTGTGCTTGAAACTGAAATCGTCGAGGTAACAAATGCCAACGGCGAGAAGGTTTATGACGAAAACGGCGAGGTTAAGACCTCGGTAATATATCATCCGAAGGACGTTGAAATTCCCGTTACCGATAAAGACGGAAATGTTGTAACGGATAAAAACGGAAAGGTAAGTCATACTGTTATTACCGTTCCTGCTCCGAATGAGCCGATAATCACAACGCTTGTTCAGACGGACGCAAACGGAAATACGGTTTACGATAAGGACGGCAATCCCGTAACCTATACAAGAAAATACACGACCTCCGTTGTAACGCCGGGCAGCAACAGCTCAAACTGGGGCGCAACTTTCAGCGGCAGCAAGAGCGACGCTTGCAATGCGGTTGCTCCGACCTCCGACGGCGGCTATGTTTCCCTTGTTCAGACAAACTCCTCCGACGGCTCGTTTACGGGACTTGCTTCAGGCTCTGCTGTTCCATACATGGTTCTTATGAAATTTGACAGCGCAGGCATTCTCAAATGGCGTAAGGCGATAACGAGTGACGGTGCATTGTCTTTAAGGAGTCTTGATACCGACGCTTCGGGTAATATCATTGCGGCAGGCTATTCTAACGCAACAAATCTCGGTTCAACCCATTACGGCGAGTATGATGCGGTTATATATAAGTTTAATTCCTCGGGCGATGTGCAGTGGGTACAGTCCTACGGCGGAAGCTTGGTTGATTTCTTTAATGATGTCAGCGTTTGCGCAGACGGTAGTATTGTTGCTGCGGGCGGAGTAGGCTCAAGTGACGGTGCGGCAGCTCCGTTGGGTATTGCTTCGGGCAGAGCTGCGGCTCTTGTTGCGAAGTACGACGCTTCGGGCAATTTGATTTTCGCAAAGGCAATCGGCTCGGTCGGCGACTCGTTTAACGGCGTCGATACCGACCAAAGCGGAAACATTTATGCTGTCGGAAACTTCTCTTCAAGCGACGCATCGAGAGCGTTTGACGGTTACGGAAAATCGGATGCGGCTATTGTAAGACTTGACGGCAACGGCAATGTTTCGTGGATTCGTCAGTTTGGCGGAAGCGGAATTGACAACGCAAATTCGGTTGCCGCAGTATCGGACGGCTGTGTTGTTGTCGGACGTTCAAATTCAAAGGATAACTCATTTGCAAGCCTCGGCAATCAGGGCGGATATGACGCTTATGCCGTTAAATATTCTTCGTCGGGCAGCATAGCATGGCAGACCCCGTTCAGAGGCTATCAGGACGACACATTCACGTCTATTGCTTCTGTATCGGACGGCTCGTTTGTGGTTTGCGGCTACTCGGCGTCTAACAACAGAGACTTAAAAACCGTCGGTAATAAGGGCGGAGCGGACGGCATTATCGTAACGCTCGGTGCGACGGGTCAAATTACCTCGGTTGAGGGCTACGGCGGCTCAAGGGACGATAAGTTTGAAAGCGTTTGCGTGCTTTCGGGCGGCAAATATATAGCAGGCGGCTCAACTCTTTCGGCGGACGGCGACCTTGTAGGCTCAAAATCCGACGGAGTAAACACCGCAGGTATGATGGCGAAATTCAAGTAAAGGAAGCTGACTGATGAACGAAAGATTTGAATCGGGCTATTTGCCTGCTTCACATAAAATACTTTGGGTGGTTTTGAGAGTCGGCTTGCTCGCATGGGGAACCTACGGGCTTTTTCACGGCTCCGTTGTCGAGTTTTTAGAGGCTATATTTGCGATTATCTTCACACATTTGTGGGATTTTTTTCAGATATTCGGAGGCTTCTCTTTTATAACAAGAGTAGACTATCTTTCACAAACAATGCTGAATTTATTTATATTTATCGGCGTTGTAGTAGGCTCTACTCTCAATAACAGAACTACATTTTCCGATTTTGACATAGTAACACACTTTACCGCAGGCTTTATTTCGGCTTGGTTTGCTTATGATTTTGCCTGCACGATTCAAGGACCTAAAAGGAGACTTTCTCCTGCCCTTGCGGCATTGTTTGCGATTGGATTTGCGTGCTTTATTTCTGTCGGTTGGGAAACCTATGAGTTTACAATGGACAGAATTTACGGCCTTACACTCCAACGCACGGCGCCTATGACCGACAGCGGCTTGACCGACACTATGGTTGATGAAATCATACAGGCTTCGGGCGGACTTATAGGAATGTTTACGGCTGCGTTTGTTAAGAACGGAAAAATCGGCAGAAACAGAAGAATGTATGCTAAAAAGGCTAAAACGGCAGAGGACAGAGAATTGCTCAAGGAAGAATTGCTCAAGGAATACTTCCTTGAGCAGAAAAATAATCCTCGCAGTTGAGATGTGTAAAATTAAGGCGGTGAAAATATGAAGAAAAGGATAACGGCGCTGATAATGTCGGCAATTATGCTTTTGACGTTATGTTCTTGCGGTAAAACTGCTAAAGTGCGTGTTAATTCCGCTAAAATCGGCAAGGGCGTTTATGCATATTTTACCGACCTTGCAAAAAGAGAGTGCGAAAAGAACGGAGAAACCGATGTAACGGCTCTTGCCAATAATATGCTTATAAGATATGTTGCGGTAAATTCCGAGTTTGCCAACAGAGGAATTGATCTCACACTTGAAGAGAAATCGACGCTTTCAAGCACAGTTAATTCATATTGGCACTTGTTCTCTAAATATTACGAGGAAATCGGCGTATCAAAAAATGACCTTTACAAAGTAGAAGAGAGTAAATGTTATGAAACTCGTCTTATGGAGGTATATTATTCCGAAAACGGCGATTCTCCCGTGACAGACAGCGAGCTTAAAGAGTTTTTTAATAATAATTTCGTGGCTTTTAGGTCTGCGACAGGCTTTTTGACAACAGTCGATGAAAGCAACAACACGGTTTCTCTTTCCGAAGAAGAAAGACAGAAAACCGCTGAAGTTTTCAATCGTATGGCAAATGAAATAAACGAGGGTGTAGCCTCCGTTGACAACGCTTCGTCGTATGCCGAAAATGTGGCGGTTACAGATTCCGTCGTAGTAATCGGCAAGTCATCAACAAAGTACCCTGACGGCTTTTTTGACAATGTAAAGGGCATTGAGGTCGGCACTACGGGAAGCTTTATAGTCGGTGATTATATCTTTGCGGTTACAAGAGCCGACATTACTTCCGATGAGCTTTTTGAGGAGTACAGAACTGATTGCCTCAAAGCTATGAAGGGCGAGGAATTTGAAAAGCTTATTGAAGCTTGGACGGCGGCTTACTCGGTTAATTGAAAACAAAAAGCAGTAACAAAAAAGGCTTTATGAGAACATTCAACCTTCTCATAAAGCCTTAATTTTATATCGTTTTTGATTATTCTTCGGGAAGGAAAGCCTTGTGAACTGCCGAAACAGCACGGTCAGCGTCCTTAGCGTCGATAAGAACCGAAATCTTGATTTCACTTGTTGAAATCATATCAATGTTGATGTCATGCTCAAACAATGCTTCGAACATTTTTGAAGCTGTGCCGGGATGTGTTTCCATTCCTGCGCCTACGATTGAGATTTTAGCAACATTCTTGTCACAGATAATGTCTTTATCCTCAATGTCGAAGGTCTTGTGGATAGCTTCGATTGCACCCTCGGCATTTTCCTTTGAAACTGTAAAGGAAATGTCCTTTGTACCGTCTCTGCCGACTGACTGAAGAATGATGTCAACATTTATTCTTGCATGTGCGAGCTTTGAGAAAAGCTTGAAAGCAACGCCGGGAATGTTGGGGATATTTGTTATTGAAATACGGGCAACATCTGTATCTTTAGTTACACCTCTTACGAGCATTTTTTCCATTTTTGCGACCTCCTTAACGATCGTTCCGGGAACTCTCTTAAGACTTGAGAGAACCTCGAGTTCAACATTGTATTTTTTAGCCATTTCTACCGAGCGGTTATTGAGGACCTGTGCACCGAGAGTAGCTAATTCAAGCATTTCATCATAAGTGATTTCTTGAAGCTTTTGAGCTCCGGGAACCTTTCTCGGATCTGCTGTGTATACGCCCTCGACATCGGTGAATATCTGACAGCGGTCTGCGTGCATTGCTGCGGCGATTGCAACTGCGCTGGTATCACTTCCGCCTCTGCCGAGTGTTGTGAGGTCGTCATACTTGTTAATACCCTGGAAGCCTGCAACAACAACTATGTTATGGCGGTCAACCTCTGCTTTAAGACGGTCGGCCTTAATGGATTTAATTCTTGCCGAGCCGTATGCTGAGCTTGTGTTGAAGCCTGCCTGCCAGCCGAGAAGCGAAACGGCAGGACAGCCCAATTTTTCAATAGCCATAGAGAGCAGTGCGATTGAAATCTGCTCGCCCGAGGTCATAAGCATATCAAGCTCTCTCTTTGACGGCTTTTCGTTTATTTCATAAGCTTTGGCAATGAGGTCGTCGGTTGTGTCGCCCTGTGCGGAAACTACAACTACCACATCATTTCCCCGGCGATAGGTGTCCGTAACGATTTGAGCAACGTTCATAACACGCTCAGCGTTTGCAACGGAGCTTCCGCCGAATTTCTGAACTATAAGTCCCATAAATTATCCTCCAATATCAATAATCCGATACTCTGATAACAGAGCAGGGTTTGATTTCGCTGATTGAGTCGAGCTTTGCGATAAGCTCTTTTTCTTTTTCGTTATCTGTTACAAAAGCGAATTCGTTTTCGGGCTGATTGTTTCTCGATACAAATTTAACAGTACCGAATACCTTTTCAACAGCCGCTTTTGCTTTTTCAACATCATCTGCGGTAGCACGGACAAAGAGCGCAGTGTCAAGCTCTTTGTAATCAACAACATAGTCGTCCTCGCTCGGTCCCCAGCCGAAAATCTTTTTGCGGTTGGTGTGTTTTGCACAGTCAATAACGTCTGCAACAACGGCGCTTGCGGTCGGAAGCTTTCCTGCTCCTCTGCCGTAGAATACTACGTCGCCGATAGCGTCGCCTCTTACGAGAATAGCGTTGAACACGTCGCTGACGTTTGCAAGCTGTGAGGAAGTCATAACAACGCACGGGCTTACAACAGCGGAAATTTTTCCGTTGCTGAGGCGCTTAGCTCTGCCGATAAGCTTGATAACTCCGCCGAGATTGTTAACATAAGCAACATCGGAAAGAGTAACCTTTGTGATGCCCTCTGTGTGAACGCTTTCGGGATAAACGTGCTTTCCGAAGCAAAGGGAAGCAAGAATACATATCTTTCTGCAAGCGTCGTGCCCCTCAATGTCGGCAGTCGGATCCTTTTCGGCATAGCCGTTCTCCTGAGCCAATTTGAGAGCGTCGTCAAAGCTCATATTTTTTTCAATCATCATTGTAAGAATGAAGTTTGTCGTTCCGTTGAGTATTCCTGCGATTTCGTCAATTTCGTTTGCCGCAAGGCACTGTGAAATAGGTCTTATAATCGGAATACCGCCGCCTACCGAGGCTTCGAAAAGGAAGTTTACATTGTTTTCCTCGGCGATTGAAAGAAGCTCATAGCCCTTAGTCGCAACAAGCTCCTTGTTTGAGGTAACAACGCTTTTGCCCGCTTTAAGAAGGCTTGAAACAAATTCAAAAGCAGGATGAAGTCCACCCATGGTTTCAACAACGATTTTAACCTCGTCGTCGTTAAGAATATCGTTAAAGTCCTTTGTGAACTTGTCTTTATTGGGATCGTTCGGGAAATCACGAAGGTCAAGAATGTATTTCAAGTCAAGCTGTGACTGACCGCATTTTTTAATAATGCTGTCATGGTTCTTGAGAAATACTTCTACAACTCCGGAGCCAACGGTACCGTAACCCATAACTGCTATATACATTTTCTCACATCCTATATTATGATATATTTATTCACATAAAAGTTTATCACATTTTAACGCAATAATAAAGAAAAAAGCAAATAAAAATTAAATTTTCTATAAAAGATAAATATTTGCATTGTAAGATTTCAAAAAATAGTATAAAATGTATAATAATAAACAATTTTAAGGTGTTTATAAGGAGGTTCAAAATGAACGTTACTGAAAAAAGGCGAAGCTTTTTAATCAATGTGATGTACTTTGCCGTTCTTATTGGGTTGTTTTTTCTGTTTTTCAAATATGCTTTCGGAATTTGCCTTCCGCTTTTGACAGCGCTCTTTGTGGCTGCCGTGCTTCAAAAGCCTGTTGATTATCTTACAAAAAAAGCAAAGGGCGGACGTGGGATTTTTTCTGCACTGCTTGTTATATTCTGCTTTGTGGTGCTCGGTTCGATTTTTGCGGTCGCACTTATGAAGCTCTTTTCTGAAATGAAATCATTTTTCAGCTTTTTAATGCTGAAGCTTGAAAATACATCTTTATTCATAGAGCAAGTGTGCACTTGGATTGAAACAAAGGTCACGATATTGCCTGACAATTTAAGGTCAAGCTTGTCGGCGTATGCAGAGGATATTCTTACAAACATTTTCGGCTCGGGAATTCCTGCTCCCGACGCACCGTCTGCCGCTGTTGAAAAGACGGGAGGCTTTGATTTTTCGTTGCTTGCTTCGCCGATCGGTGCTGTTTGGGGCACAGCGAAGCAAATTCCTGTCGTTGCGGTCGGAATTGTTGTTGCGATAGTATCGGGTTGCTTTATGACGGCCGATTACGCATCGCTCAAGAGCTTGGTTCTCAAGCTTGCGGGAGAAAAAAATTCCGCAAAAATTGTCAGAACAAAAAATATACTTTTCTCAACGCTCGGCAAAATGGGCAGGGCATATTGCATAATTATCCTTGTAACATTTTCCGAAATGGTTATAGGCTTATCGTTCCTCAAGCTTATCGGAGTATACACAGGCGGATATATTTTCGCAATTTCGTTGATAACTGCAATAGTCGATATTCTCCCCGTGCTCGGAACAGGAACGATATTGGTGCCTTGGGGCGTGTGGTCGCTTCTTACGGGTAATATCGGCTTCGGCATTGGCATATTGGTAGTCTATGCGATAATCACGGTAATAAGGCAAATAATCGAGCCGAAGCTTGTTGCTTCTCAGCTCGGACTTCCCGCTTATATTACAATTACCGCAATGTATATCGGAACGAGGCTGTTCGGATTTATCGGTCTTTTCCTTTTACCGATAAGCATTATGGTACTGAAGGTGCTCAACGACGACGGCATTATTCACATATTCAGGAAGAAGCCTGTTACGGTAGAGGAGGTCAAGGCGGAGGTTGCCGCCGAAGAAGAGGAAGAGCAGAAAAATAGCTGACGGAGAGATAACTATGATTGATATTCATTGTCATATTTTACCCGGTATAGACGACGGCGCAAGAGATATAACGGAGTCTGCCGAGATGATAAATACGGCAAGGCTAAACAAAATCGATGCGATAATTGCCACGCCGCATTTTTTGAATTTCGACAAGATAGAGGACTTTTTGTTTAATCGGGACGAGGCTGTGCAAAGCTTCAAGGAGCTGCTTGAAAGCTTTGACAACAAGCCTGCGGTGGCTTACGGTGCGGAGGTTTTCCTTGACGGCAGGGTGTTTACGGCGGATAATCTCGACGAGCTCACTCTTAACAAAAGCAGGTATATGCTTTGCGAATATACGCTCAACCCGTTTGATACCGAAAAAGCCGTCCTTTACGCCGAAGAGCTTTGCGCAAGAGGCTATGTTCCGATAATAGCACATCCTGAGAGGTATATTTCATTTGCCGAAAGCCCCGAGGTTGTCAACAGGCTGTGGGATATGGGCTGTAAATTTCAGGTCAACGCTTCTTCACTTGCAGGAGCAGGCGGCGAGAATATGCGAAGCTTTACGGAGGACCTTGTTCTAAAGGGCTTTGCCGATTTTATCGCAACCGACGCACATTCCCACAAAAGAAGGAGCAACAGAATACTTGACAAGATAGAATATTTCCCCGAGAGCATAACCGAGGATATGCTGAAATATCTTTTGGAGGATGCACCGTTAAGAGTCCTAAAGGACGAAGCTTTCCCCGAAAAAGAGGTTGAATATTTCTGATTTTCTCTATACCATTATATTATATATAGCAAAAAGGCGTCTGCCGAGGGTCAAAACAGGCTCTCGGCGGCTTGCTTTTTTGAGGAAAAACAGGATAAAACACTAAATGTAGTGGTGGCGGAACACATGGTTACTATTATTAAAAAATTTCGGCTTTTTTCACGAACTTTTTTGTAAAAAGTTGTTGCATTTGCTAAAGATATGTGATAGAATGTTCAGGCACGCTGTGGAATAGGCGAATTATGCCCATTTACCGGCGTTATGATATGCGATGATGTGATAGGTGGCTGCACTTGATGCAGGGAATTATCACGGAGTATGTCCGATTACAAACCGGGCGAAATTATATGTTTTTCTTTATGTAGCGTACCCCAACTGCGTGAAACAAGGAAAAACTGTGTGCTTTTTAACGTCCGAAAATCTTCGGATTTTTATATTGCAGAGGGTGGGAACACCCGGCAAGGTTGTTAAAAAGCGTTGCCCTAATTTTTCAAGGAGGAAAAACCAATGGCAGCAGCAAAAGGCAAGAAAATCAGAATCAGACTTAAAGGCTACGATCACAACGTTGTTGACAAGGCAGCAGAGAAGATCGTTGAGACCGCAAAGCGCACAGGCGCTCAGGTTTCAGGTCCTGTTCCGCTTCCCACTGAGAAGGAAGTTGTTACTATCCTTCGTGCAGTTCACAAGTATAAGGACAGCCGTGAACAGTTTGAGCAGAGAACGCACAAAAGGCTTATCGACATTTTAAGACCCTCAAACAAAACTGTTGAGGCTCTTACAAGTCTTGAGCTTCCCGCAGGCGTTGAAGTTGAAATTAAATAATTTCGCTTTACGCTTACAGGTCAAGTTGGCGAGAGCCAACCAATAACCAAAGGAGGAAATAAAAATGAAAAAAGGTCTTATTGGTAAAAAGATCGGTATGACTCAGCTTTTCGACGAGAACGGTAAAGTAATTCCCGTTACAGTTGTTGAAGCAGGTCCGTGCACAGTCGTTCAGAAGAAGACCGTTGAAAACGACGGTTATGCTGCAGTTCAGGTAGGTTACGGTGATGTTAAAATCACAAGAGTAAACAAGCCTGAGGCAGGTCACTTCAAGAAGGCTAATGTTGCACCGAAGAAAGTACTCAGAGAGTTCAGACTCGAAGACACAGACGCTCTTAACGTAGGCGATGTTCTCAAAGCAGACGTTTTCGCAGCAGGCGACAGAGTTGATGTTGTAGGTACAAGCAAGGGTAAAGGTACCGCAGGCGCAATCAAGAGATGGAACTTCTCGAGACTTAAAGAATCACACGGTACAGGTCCCGTAGCAAGACACGCAGGTTCATTGGGTGCTTGTTCGGATCCGTCAAGAGTTTACAAGGGAAAGAAGCTCGCAGGTCACCTCGGTGCTGAAAGAGTTACAATCCAGAACCTTGACGTAGTAAAGGTTGATGTTGAAAACAATCTCATCGCTGTCAAGGGTGCCATCCCCGGTCCCAAGGGCGGAATTGTTATTCTCGCAGACACAGTTAAGAGTAAGTAAGAAAGGAGTGTTGAAGAATGGCTAAATTAGCAGTATTGGATAAAGCAGGTAAGAAAGTTTCTGATATCGAACTTAACGACGGTATCTTCGCAATCGAACCGAACATGTCGGCTATGCACCTCATGGTAGTAAGCTACCTTGCAGCGCAGCGTCAGGGCACTCAGTCAACACTTACTCGTTCCGAAGTTTCGGGCGGCGGTAAAAAGCCGTGGAGACAGAAGGGAACAGGTCGTGCAAGACAGGGTTCGACAAGATCTCCGCAGTGGACACACGGCGGTATCGCACTCGGACCGAAGCCCCGTGAATACGGTATCGATGTAAATAAGAAAGTCAGAAGACTCGCTATGAAGTCTGCTCTTTCAAGCAAGGTTGCCGAGAACGAGATGATCGTTGTTGATTCACTCGCTATGGACGCAATCAAGACAAAGGAAATGGCAGGAGTTCTTTCAGCTGTCAACGCCGGAAAGAAAACTCTTATCGTTCTCCCCGAGAAAGACGATGTAGTTTACAGAAGCGCTCGCAACATTGCAGGCACAAAGGTTTCTCTTGTAAACACACTTAATGTTTACGATATTCTTAATTGCAACACAATCGTTGTTGTTAAGGATGCGGTTTCAAAGATTGAGGAGGTATATGCATAATGAAATTTGCTCAGGATATTATCCTCCGTCCGGTAATCACAGAGGAAAGCATGATGGGCACTGCCGAGAAGAAATATTCCTTCAAGGTTGCTAAAGATGCTACAAAACCCGAAATTAAAGAAGCTGTTGAAAAACTTTTCGGCGTTAAGGTCGCTAAAGTCAACACAATGAATTGCAAAGGTCATTTGAGAAGATACGGTCGCTTCGAGGGTTATACAGAGTCTTGGAAAAAGGCTGTTGTTACTCTTACAGAAGACAGCAAGACTATTGAATTCTTCGACGGAATGATGTAATAACTCAACGGTAATGTATGGAGTCAAGACAGCTCCGCTAAGCCGTTATTAAGGAGAGTGAAAAAATGTCTATAAAGGTCTATAAGCCGACTATCAACTCAAGACGTAATATGTCGGTTACAGATTATTCCGAACTTTCAAAGGTCGCTCCCGAGAGAAGTCTCCTTGCTCCTCTTAAGAAGAATGCAGGCCGTAACAGTTACGGAAGAATTACCGTTCGTCATAAGGGCGGCGGAAACAGAAGAAAATACAGAATTATCGACTTCAAGAGAGATAAAGAGAGCGTAGCAACCGTTCTTACGATTGAATACGATCCCAACCGTTCATCTCACATCGCACTCGTTCAGTACGAGGACGGCGAAAAGAGATATATCCTTGCTCCTGTCGGTCTTAAAGTAGGCGACAAGGTTGAAGAGGGTGAGAACGCAGATATTAAAGTCGGTAACTCACTTAAGCTTAAGGACATCCCCACCGGTACTGTTGTTCACAACGTTGAGCTTTATCCCGGCAGAGGCGGTCAGTTGGCAAGAGCAGCCGGTAACTCGGCACAGCTTATGGCTAAGGAAAACGCACTTGCACTTCTTCGTCTTCCTTCAGGCGAGCTTCGTAATGTTTCTGCAGAGTGCAGAGCAACAATCGGTACAGTAGGCAACGCTGATCATGAAAATGTTAAGCTTGGTAAGGCCGGCCGTACTCGTCACTTAGGTGTTAGACCCACAGTTCGCGGTTCTGTCATGAACCCGAATGACCACCCGCACGGCGGTGGTGAAGGTAAAGCTCCGATCGGTCGTCCCGGTCCCTGCACACCTTGGGGTAAACCTGCTCTTGGCTATAAGACAAGAAATAAGAAAAAGGCTTCTAACAAGATGATTGTTAAACGCCGCAACGGTAAATAAGAGAAGGGAGTGTAGATTATGAGCAGAAGTACTAAAAAAGGACCTTTTGTGGATGCTAAGTTGTTCAAGAAGGTTCAGGAAATGAACAAGAACGGCGAAAAGATCGTTCTCAAGACATGGAGCCGCAGCTCTACTATATTCCCGGATTTTGTCGGACATACATTTGCTGTTCATGACGGCAGAAAGCATGTTCCGGTATATGTTACCGAAGATATGGTAGGTCACAAGCTTGGTGAATTTGCACCGACAAGAACCTTCAAAGGTCATGCCGGTTCAAAGACTTCAAATAACGGTAAATAATCAGTCGAAAGGAGTGTATTAACTAATGGAAGCAACGGCAAAGGTAACAAATGTACGCATTGCGCCCCGTAAGGTTCAGATCGTACTTGACTTAATCAGAAACAAGCCTTGCGAAGAAGCATTAGCTATTCTCAAGTACACACCCAAGGCTGCGTGTGAACCGCTTGAAAAGCTTTTGAAATCAGCAATGGCAAATGCAGAAAACAAAGACATGGATACATCAAGACTCTACATTGCGTCTTGCCATGTTGACCAGGGCCCCACTCTCAAGAGAATCAGACCGAGAGCACAGGGCCGTGCATTCAGAATAAACAAAAAGACTTCGCACATTTATCTTGTGCTTAAAGAAGCAGAATAAGTGAGGAGGAGGTAATACAATGGGTCAGAAAATAAATCCTACCGGACTTCGTATCGGTGTTATTAAGGATTGGGAGTCACGTTGGTACTCCGACAAAAAAGATTTCGGCGATACTCTTGTATCGGACGTAAAGCTCCGTAAGTATCTCCTTGAGTCACTTGCTCCTGCAGGTGTGCCGAAGGTAGAAATCGAAAGAGATGCGAAGAGAGTTCGTGTCAACATTCATTGCGCTAAGCCCGGTATGGTTATCGGTAAAGGTGGCGCAGAAATCGAAAAGCTCAAAGCAACCTGCAAGAAAATGCTTGGCGGCGACAAAGAGGTTTTCGTAAACATTATTGAAATTAAACAGCCCGACCTCAATGCTCAGCTCGTTGCAGAGAACATCGCTTCTCAGCTCGAAAGAAGAATTTCTTTCAGACGTGCTCTTAAGCAGTCAATCGGCAGAACAATGAAGCTCGGTGCTAAGGGTATTAAGACACAGGTTAGCGGTCGTATCGGCGGTGCTGAAATCGCACGTACCGAGAGCTATCATGAAGGTACTATCCCGCTTCAGACCATCCGTGCTGACATCGACTATGGCTTTGCTGAGGCAAAGACAACTTACGGTCGTATCGGCGTTAAGGTATGGATCTACAACGGCGAAGTTCTTCACGACAGCCGCAAGCCTCGCAAGGAAGGAGGCACAAAATAATGTTGTTACCTAAGAGAGTTAAATACCGCAGAGTTCAGAGAGGTCGTTTGACCGGTACCGCAACAAGAGGTAATAAAGTCAACTACGGTGAATACGGTCTTGTGTCTCTTGAGCCTGCTTGGATCACAGCAAATCAGATCGAAGCTGCCCGTATCGCTATGACAAGATATATCAAGCGTGGCGGTCAGGTTTGGATAAAAATCTTCCCGGATAAGCCCATCACAGAGAAACCCGCTGAAACCCGAATGGGTTCAGGTAAAGGTTCACCCGAATACTGGGTTGCAGTTGTTAAACCCGGCAGAGTAATGTTCGAGATTGCAGGTGTTCCGGAAGAGACAGCCCGTGAGGCTATGCGTCTTGCAGCTAACAAGCTTCCCGTTAAGTGCAAGTTTGTTACCAAGGCAGAACAAGAAGAGGATGGTGAGCAATAATGAAAGCAAATGAAATCAAGAAACTCTCCCCCTCAGAGTTGGATGCTAAACTCTTGGAGTTGAAGGACGAGCTTTTTAAGTTACGCTTCCAGCAGGCCATCAACCAACTCGATAATCCAATGCGTATCAGTGCCGTTAAGAAGGATATCGCAAGAGTAAAAACAGTAATCCGTGATATCGAATTGCACGGCAACGAAGGCTAAGGAAAGGGAGGACAATCGTAATGAGTGAAAGAAATCTCAGAAAAACTCAGGTTGGTATCGTAACAAGCGATAAGATGGACAAAACTGTAGTTATTTCCATTAAAGACAGAGTTCAGCATCCGCTTTACAAGAAGATCGTCAACCGTACAGTTAAAATTAAGGCTCATGACGAGAACAACCAGTGTGGCGTAGGCGACAAGGTTCTTGTTATGGAAACCCGTCCTCTCTCAAAAGATAAGAGATGGCGTGTTGTAGAAATCATCGAGAAAGCGAAATAATTTTCTAAGGAGGAAATTACTGTGGTACAACAACAGACTTACCTCAAAGTTGCCGATAACACCGGTGCGAAAGAAATTATGTGCATTCGTGTACTCGGTGGTTCAGGCAGAAGGTATGCTAATATAGGCGATGTTATAGTTGCATCTGTCAAAAAAGCAGCACCCGGCGGCGTTGTTAAAAAAGGCGATGTAGTTAAAGCAGTAGTCGTAAGATCATGCAGCGGTGTTCGCAGAGATGACGGTACTTATATCCGTTTCGACGAAAACGCAGCAGTTTTGATTAAAGATGATAAGACCCCCAGAGGTACTCGTATCTTTGGACCGGTAGCAAGAGAGCTTCGTGATAAGGATTACATGAAAATCCTTTCGCTCGCTCCCGAAGTACTTTAAGGAGGTGCCTGATAATGAATAAAGTTCATGTTAAAACAGGTGATACCGTTGTAGTAATCAATGGCAAAAACCGTGGCAAAAAAGGCAAGGTTATGCAGGTCAGCCCTTCTGAAGGTAAGGTTATCGTTGAGGGCGTAAACATGGTAACAAAGCATGTTAAGCCCCGTCAGATGGGTGAGCCCGGCGGACTTATCAAGGCTGAAAGCGCTTTGTACGCTGACAAGGTTCAGCTTGTTTGCCCGAAGTGCGGTGAGGCTACAAGAGTAGGCCACGCAATCGGCAAAGACAATAAAAAGATGAGAGTTTGCAAGAAGTGCAACGCTCAGTTTGAATAAGGGAGGGACATAACACATGGCAGCAAGACTTAAAGAAATGTATAAAAATGAAGTTGCTCCTGCACTTCAGAAAAAGTTCGGCTACAAGAGCGTTATGCAGATCCCGAAACTCGACAAGATTATCATTAACGTAGGCTGCGGCGAAGCAAAGGACAACTCAAAGGTTGTAAGCGCTATCGTAAACGACCTTTCAATCATCACAGGTCAGAAGCCTGTTGAATGTAAGGCTAAAAAGTCAGTCGCAAACTTCAAACTTCGTGAAGGTATGACAATCGGTGTTAAGGTAACGCTCAGAGGCGACAGAATGTATGAATTCTTAGACAGATTCTTCAATCTCGCTCTTCCGAGAGTAAGAGACTTCAGAGGTATCAACCCCAACTCATTTGACGGCAGAGGCAACTATGCTATGGGCGTTAAAGAGCAGTTGATTTTCCCTGAAATCGAGTACGACAAAATCGACGCAGTACGTGGCATGGACATTTGCTTCGTTACAACTGCTAACACTGACGAAGAGGCTCGTGAGCTCTTGACTCTTATGGGCGCTCCGTTCGAGAAATAAGGAGGGATAACAAGTGGCTAAGAAATCAATGAAGGTAAAGGCAGCAAGAACTGCTAAATACTCAACAAGAGAACACAACAGATGTAAGATCTGCGGTAGGCCGCACGCTTATCTCCGTAAATACGGTGTTTGCCGTATTTGTTTCAGAAAGTTGGCACATGCGGGACAGATCCCCGGCGTTAAGAAAGCAAGCTGGTAATCAAGAGCAATTGCAAAGGAGGCAAAAGTATGCAAATATCCGATTCAATCGGCGATATGCTTACAAGAATTCGTAATGCGAATTCAGCAAAGCACGATACCGTTAAGGTTCCTGCATCAAACATGAAAAAGGCAATTGCTCAGATTCTTGTTGATGAAGGATATATCAAAGGATTTAAGGTTGAAGAAGACGGCAAACAGGGCATCATTGAGATTGAGCTCAAGTACGGTCCCAACAAGTCTTCGGTAATCACCGGTTTACGCAGAGTTTCAAAGCCCGGTCTGCGTATATACACAGATTGCGAAAATATGCCTAAGGTTATCAAAGGCCTCGGTATCGCAATTCTTTCCACATCAAAGGGCGTTATGACAGACAAGGACGCACGCAAGGCTAATGTTGGCGGCGAAGTTCTTGCATTCGTTTGGTAAGGAGGTTACAGTATGTCAAGAATCGGCAGACAGCCCATCGCTGTTCCTGCAGGCGTTGATGTAACAATCGACGGCAGTACTGTTACCGTTAAGGGCCCCAAGGGTACTCTTACCAGAACAGTACACAGCAACATGAGCGTTGCTATGGACAACGGTGAAATCAAAGTTACTCGTCCCGACGAGTCAAATCTTAACAAGGCTCTTCACGGCTTAACTCGTACACTTATCCACAACATGGTAATTGGTGTTACAGAGGGTTATACAAAAGAGCTTGAAGTTAACGGTGTAGGTTACCGTGCAGCTAAGCAGGGCAAGGATCTTGTTCTCAACATTGGCTTCTCACATCAGGTAATCATGCCCGAAATCGACGGAATTTCAGTAGAAGTTCCCAATCCCAACAAAATCGTTATTTCCGGTGCCGACAAGCAGATGGTTGGACAGTTCGCAGCAGAAGTACGTGAAAAGCGTCCGCCCGAGCCCTATAAAGGTAAAGGTATTAAGTATGTTGACGAGCATATTCGCCGCAAAGAAGGTAAAGCCGGTAAAGGCGGAAAATAATAAAAGGAGTGTATTTAAATGGTTAGTAGGCCTGATAGCAATAAGGCAAGACTTAAACGCCACACAAGAGTTCGCTCTAAGGTTTCCGGCACAGCTGAGTGCCCCCGCCTTGATGTTTTCCGCTCTCTTCAGAACATCTACGCTCAGTTGATTGATGACACAACAGGTACAACACTTGTTTCTGCATCAACAGTTGAAAAAGAGTTCAAGGAGTACGGCGGAAACAAAGATGCTGCTCGTGCAGTTGGCAAGAAATTAGCAGAAAGAGCCCTTGAGAAGAACATCAAGGATGTTGTATTCGACAGAGGCGGTTATGTATATCACGGCAGAGTTGCGGAACTCGCTGAAGGCGCTCGTGAGGGCGGACTTAACTTCTAAGAAAGGAGAACAGAAAAATGGCAAACAAAATTGATGCTTCGGCAATGGAATTACAGGAAAAAGTTATTACAATTAACCGTGTTTCCAAAACTGTTAAGGGCGGCCGTATCTTTAAGTTCTCCGCATTAGTAGTTGTTGGCGACGGTAACGGAACAGTAGGTTTCGGTATCGGTAAGTCAGGAGAAGTTCCGGACGCTATCCGTAAGGGTATCGAAGACGCAAAGAAAAATCTTATCAAAGTTTCACTTAAGGGTACAACAATTCCTCACGAGGTTATCGGTAAGTTCGGCGCAGGCGTTGTTCTTATGAAGCCCGCAGCACCCGGTACCGGCGTTATCGCAGGCGGTCCCGTTCGTGCGGTTGTTGAAACAGTTGGTATTAAGGACATTCGTTCTAAGGCTCTTCGTTCAAACAATCCCT
The DNA here is from genome assembly GCA_052273625.1 of Candidatus Fimenecus sp. Classification (GTDB taxonomy): domain Bacteria; phylum Bacillota; class Clostridia; order Oscillospirales; family Acutalibacteraceae; genus Fimenecus. Next base: position 174,280 of record DAVZHW010000001.1, read on the forward strand.
GCAATGTAGTTAGAGCTACAATTAACGGACTTTCACAGCTTCGTAACGCAGATGAGGTTGCGGCTACTCGTGGTAAGTCTGTAAGCGAAATTTTAAGATAAGGAGTGTGTGAAAATGGCTAATTTAACAGTAACTCTTAAAAAGAGCCTTATCGGTTCTAAGAAAGACCAGATTGCCACAGCACATGCACTCGGTCTCAGAAAAATCGGGGATAAGGCTGTTCAGCCCGACAATCCTCAGACACAGGGTAAGATTAAGAAGATTTCTCATCTTATCGACGTAACAGAAGGCTAAGGAGGTGCGAAGTATGAAATTGCACGAACTCTCAGCGGCTGAAGGCTCAAAGAAGAGCGTTAAGCGTATCGGTCGTGGTCCCGCATCAGGTCAGGGTAAAACCGCCGGTAAAGGACACAAGGGTCAGAAAGCCCGTGCAGGCAGAGGTATGCGTCCCGGTTTCGAAGGTGGACAGATGCCCTTGCAGAGAAGAATTCCCAAGCGTGGATTTAACAACATTTTCGCTAAGGAAATCGCAACAGTAAACGTATCCGCTCTCGACAAGACATTTGAAGACGGCGCAACAGTTGATATTGAAGCACTCATCAATGCAGGTCTTATTAAAAAGGCACTTGACGGAGTAAAGGTACTTGGAAACGGTGAAATCAGCAAAAAGCTTACTGTTAAGGTTAATGCTTATTCCGACTCGGCAAAGCAGAAGATCGAAGCAGCCGGCGGAAAGGCTGAGGTGATCTGAAGTGATTCAAACACTTATAAATGCATGGAAGGTCGCAGATCTTCGTAAAAAGATTCTTTATACGGCATTCATCATTCTGGTGTTCAGAATTGGCGCAGCTATTCCGGTTCCGTTTGTTGAAATCAGCGGCGGACTTATTACAGATGCCAACGCAAATAACTTTATGACATACCTCAGCATGATGACAGGTGACGCTTTTAACTACGGTACACTTTTCGCAATGTCGATTACACCGTACATCAACGCATCAATCATCATTCAGCTTCTTACAGTTGCAATTCCCGCACTTGAGAAGCTCGCAAAGGAAGGCGAAGAGGGTAGAAAGAAGCTTTCTTCAATCACTCGTTATACTTCGGTTGCCCTTGCACTTATGCAGAGCACAGCTTACTTCTTCTATATCCGTTCACGTGACTATCTTACGACAGACGCTAACGGTGCGAAGTACACAGGCTTCTGGGCAGTGTTCCAGGCTCTCGCAATCATCCTCTGCTATACGGCAGGTTCGACATTCATTATGTGGCTCGGTGAGCAGATAAACGAAAAGGGTATCGGCAACGGTATTTCAATTATACTTTTCGCAGGCATCGTTTCGAGAATGCCCACTACAATTTATGGTCTTTACACCTATGTTGATAAGGGCGGCGCATATTTCGCAATCGTTCCGATAGCAGTAATTTCACTTATTCTTATGGTTGCGTTCATCGTTTGGATGGACAATGCCGAGAGAAGAATTCCCGTTCAGTATGCAAAAAGAGTCGTAGGACGCAAGATGTACGGCGGTCAGAATACTCATATGCCTATCAAGGTTAATATGTGCGGTGTTCTTCCGATCATCTTCGCTTCTTCAATTCTCTCATTGCCCCCCACAATCCAGATGTTTGTCAAGGTTAAAGAGGGCGGCTTCTGGGAAGGCTTCTTCAAAATATTTGAATCGACACATTGGGCATATGGAATTATGTACTTTGTATTGATTATATTCTTCGCATACTTCTATGCGGCAATCCAGTACAATCCTATCGAAATGGCTAACAATATCCGTAAGAACAGCGGTGCTATCCCCGGTATTCGTCCCGGCAAGCCCACTTCGGATTACATCACCAAGGTATTGTCAAGACTTACACTTGTAGGAGCTTTGCTTCTCTCTGTTGTTGCTCTCTACCCGATACTCTTCTCACAGATTACGGGTGCGTTCAAGCATCAGGTAAGCCTTTCACTCGGCGGTACTTCGGTAATCATCTTGGTCGGTGTTGCTCTTGAAACAGTTAAGCAGCTTGAAAGCCAGATGATGATGCGTCATTACAAGGGATTCCTTGATTAAAGAAAAGGAGTTTGTTATGAATCTTATACTTTTAGGTGCTCCCGGAGCAGGAAAAGGTACACAGGCTGAAAAGATTTGTGAAAAGCTTTCAATTCCGGCTATTTCAACAGGCAATATTTTGCGTGAGGCTATGGCAAACGGAACTGAAATGGGACTCAAGGCAAAATCCTTTATCGATGCCGGCGCTCTCGTTCCCGATGAGGTTGTTATCGGCATCATCAACGAAAGACTTAAAGAAGACGACTGTAAAAACGGTTTTATTCTTGACGGATTTCCGAGAACAATTCCGCAGGCAGAAGCGCTCGATAATATGAATGTCAGAATTGACAGGGTTATCGACATTGAGGTTCCCGATGAGAAAATTGCTGCAAGGCTTTCGGGCAGACGCGTATGCTTGAAGTGCGGCGCAACATATCACACTCAGTACAAGAAGCCTCAGGTTGACGGCGTGTGTGATGCGTGCGGAGATAATTTAGTTCAGCGCAAAGACGATATGCCCGAGACGGTTCTTGACAGATTGAACACATATCATCAGCAGACAGAGCCGTTGAAGGATTACTATGAGAAGAAGGGTATTCTTCGAGTAGTCGAAGGTCAGGAGGAGGTAGCAGATACTACTGCTCTTACCTTCAAAGCATTGGAGGATTAAGCATGATAGTGCTAAAAACCGCAAGAGAATTAGAGCTTATTCACAAAGCATGTATAATTTCTGCGGAGGCATTACAAGTGGCAGGCGAGGCTGTCAAACCCGGTATAACAACTTGGGAAATTGACAAAATCGCATACGACTATATAAAGAAGCAGGGCGCTGAGCCTAACTTCTTGCATTTGTACGGTTTCCCTGCCACTGCATGCATTTCCATAAATGATGAGGTCATTCACGGTATTCCGAGCAAAAAAACCGTCATAAAAGAGGGCGACATAGTCAGCATTGACTTAGGAGCTAAAATTGACGGATATAACGGCGATAATGCTGCCACATTTGCGGCCGGTAAAGTATCGGAAAGCGCAAAGCGGCTGTGCGATGTAACTGAGAAAAGCCTTTATTTAGGCATTGAACAGGCAATCGTAGGCAACAGACTCGGCGATATTGGCTCGGCAATACAAAAATACTGTGAGGAAAACGGCTACGGTGTCGTGCGAGAGTATACCGGACACGGCGTCGGAGCAAAGCTCCATGAAGACCCCAGCGTACCGAATTTCGGAACTCCCGGAAGGGGGGCTCGCCTGTTGCCGGGAATGGTAATTGCGATAGAGCCTATGATTACTCAGGGCGATAAAGCAATTAAGCAGTTACCCGACGGCTGGACGGTAAAGACCAAAGACGGTAAGCTTGCAGCTCATTTTGAGCACACAATAGCGATTACAAAAAACGGACCCAAGATACTGACTAAGCTTGATTAAGGGTGAGGTTATGGTGCTTGTTAAAGGATCGGTTGCAGTTTCGCTCATGGGACGAGATAAAGGCGTTCTTATGTGCGTTGTCGAAACGGGCGAAAACAGGGTATGGGTGTGTGACGGAAAACACAGGAGGCTAAATAAGCCGAAAGCGAAAAATCCAAAGCACATCAGACCTTTAGACAAGAAACTGTCTGAGGAGCAGACCGCTTCAGATAAGTCAATAAGAAAAGCGTTAAAGCAAATTTCGGAGGCTTGAATATGTCAAAACAGGATATGATTGAAATTGAAGGTACAGTCGTTGAAGCATTACCGAACGCAGTGTTTCAGGTAGAGCTTGAAAACGGACATCAAATTACGGCTCACATTTCGGGTAAATTGAGAATGAACTTTATCAGAATTCTCCCCGGTGATAAGGTTACAGTTGAAATGTCGCCTTACGACTTAACCAGAGGCCGTATTACTTGGCGATCGAAGTAAGAAAAGAAACTACTTTTATTAGGAGGTATTCAAATGAAAGTCAGACCTTCTGTCAAAAAAATATGCGATAAGTGCAAGGTTATCAAGCGCAAGGGTAAAGTCATGGTTATCTGTGAGAACCCCAAGCACAAACAGCGTCAGGGCTAATTAAGGCTTCGGCTGTATCGTTGTTAAAGATCTAAACAACGATATTGTGCTTATCCAAAGACAAAGTAAGGGCTTTTGCCCACAGATTAAAACGGAGGTACAACTCTATGGCACGTATTTCAGGTGTTGATTTACCGAGAGATAAAAGAGTCGAAATCGGACTCACATACATCTACGGTATCGGCAGAAAAACTGCAAGCGACATTATTGCCGCAACAGGTGTTAATCCTGACACAAGAGTCAAGGATTTAACTGAAGAAGATGTAGCAAAGCTGCGTGAATACATTGAGCACAATGTTAAGGTTGAAGGTGATCTTCGCCGTGACACAGCTTTCGACATTAAGAGATTGGTAGAAATCGGTTGCTACCGTGGTGTTCGTCATCGTAAGGGTCTCCCCGTAAGAGGACAGACTTCTAAGAACAATGCTCGTACACGTAAGGGTCCGAAGAAGACAATCGCAAACAAGAAGAAGTAAGAGGAGGGATTTGTAAATGGCTACCAAAGCAACAGCTAAAAAGGGCGCTTCTCGTAAACGCCGTGAAAAGAAGAACATTGAAAAAGGTGCAGCTCATATTCAATCCACCTTCAATAACACAATAGTTACCATTACAGATGTACAGGGCAATGCAGTTTCTTGGGCATCAGCAGGTGAAATGGGATTCAGAGGTTCTAAGAAATCTACTCCCTTCGCAGCTCAGACAGCGGCAGAAACAGCAGCAAAGATTGCAGTTGATCACGGTATGAAGACTATTGAAGTTTATGTTAAGGGACCGGGTTCAGGACGTGAAGCAGCTATTCGTGCTTTACAGACCGCAGGACTTGAAGTAACAATGATTAAAGACGTTACTCCCATTCCGCACAACGGTTGCCGCCCGCCCAAGAGAAGAAGAGTATAACGGAGGTGTAATTTATGGCTAGATATACCGGTGCGGTTTGTAAATTGTGCCGTCGTGAGGGCAAGAAGCTTTTCCTCAAGGGCGATCGTTGCTATACAGGCAAGTGCTCACTTGAGCGTCGCAGCTATGCTCCCGGACAGCATGGACAGAGCCGCAAAAAGAATTCTGAATACGGTTTGCAGCTTCGTGCAAAGCAGACAGCTAAGCGTTACTACGGTATTCAGGAAGGACAGTTCCACAAATATTTCCTTATGGCTGAGCGCCGTCAGGGACAGGCTGGTGAAAACCTTTTGAGAATCTGCGAGAGCAGACTTGATAATGCAATTTATCTTCTCGGTTGGGCTTCATCAAGAGCCGAAGCAAGACAGTTGGTAAATCACGGACATTACGAAGTAAACGGCATGAAGGTTGACATTCCGTCATATCTTCTTAAAGCAGGCGACGTAATTTCTATCAAGGAAAAGAGCCGTGACAGTGAAAAAATTAAGGCAGTTCTCGAAGCAAATGCAGCTCGTCCCGTTCCCGAGTGGCTCGTGAAGAATGCAGACGCTTTCGAGGGTAAGGTAGCAGCTCTTCCGACCAGAGAGCAGATTGAAGTTCCGGTTGAGGAACACCTTATCGTCGAGCTCTATTCTAAATAATAGAGTTTACTGTTAGACAAAATATTTATTATTCGGTTGGTTTTTTCCGACCATATAGGAGGCTTTTGAATGATAGGAATTGATAAGCCCAGCATTGAAGCACTCGATTTGACCGAAGACGGTACTTACGGCAAGTTCGTAATGGAACCGTTGGAAAGAGGCTACGGCACAACGATCGGTAACAGCCTTCGTCGTGTATTGCTTTCTTCACTTCCCGGTTATGCGATTACCTCGGTTAAGATTGACGGCGTTCTCCATGAGTTCTCAACTGTTGAGGGCGTTAAGGAAGACGTTACTGAGATCGTTCTTAACCTTAAAGGCGTAATCCTTAAAATGCATGATGAGGGTCCCAAGACTCTTTATATCGATGCAAGCGGAAAATGTGAGGTTACAGCAGGCGACATTAAGGCTGATTCGGATGTTGAAATTCTCAACCCCGATCATCATATCGCAACTCTTTCAGACGGCGCATCTCTCGTTATGGAGATGACAGCTGACAAGGGCAGAGGATATGTATCTGCTGACAGAAATAAGCAGATGTTGCAGCCTGTTATCGGTGTAATTGCAATCGACTCAATTTATACACCTGTGTTGAAGGTAAACTACACGGTTGAAAATACTCGTGTCGGTCAGATTACTGACTTTGACAAGCTCACTCTTGAAGCATGGACAGACGGTTCAATTTCCGCTAAGGAAGCTGTTTCGTTTGGCGCAAAAATTCTTAACGAGCACCTTGAGCTCTTCATCGGTCTTTCGGATGAGGCTGCAACAGGTCCTATCCTTATCGATAAGAAAGAGGATAGCAATGTTAAGACTCTCGAAATGACGATTGAAGAACTTGACCTTTCTGTTCGTTCATTCAACTGCTTGAAGAGGGCCGGTATCAACACGGTTGAAGACTTGATAAGCAAAACTGAAGAAGATATGATGAAAGTGAGAAATCTTGGCAGAAAATCTCTTGATGAGGTTGTTGCAAAGCTTGAATCACTTGGCTTCACTCTTCACCACGACGACGAATAAAAGGAGTGATATTAAATGCCCGGTACAAGAAAACTCGGCAGAACTACCGATCACCGCAGAGCTATGCTCAGAGGCTTGGTAACATATCTGTTTGAAAACGGCAAAGTTGAAACAACTGTTACAAGGGCTAAGGAAGTCCGTGCAATGGCTGAAAAAATGATCACTATTGCTAAAGAGGGCTCTTTGCACTCAAGAAGACAGGTTCTTGCATACGTTACTAAAGAGGACGTTGTAAAGAAGTTGTTTGACGAGATCGCACCCAAGTATCAGGATGTTAAAGGCGGCTATACCCGCATTATAAAGACAGGCGCTCGCAGAGGCGATGCAGCAGAAATGGCAATCATTGAGCTTGTAGAGCCCAAGGCAGCAGAAGAAAAGCCTGTTAAAAAGACAGAAGCTAAGGCTGCTAAAAAGACTGCTTCAACCAAGAAGGCAGCTCCCGCAAAGGAAGAGGCTCCTAAGGCTGAAGAAGCAACAGTAGAAGCTGCTGCAGAATAATTTTAAGATTATTCAATCGGCTGTAAAAAACGAAAGTTTTTTACAGCCTTTTATCTTTATAACGACTGTTTTTAACCAATTTGTCCTTGATTTTTTTGTCGTTGTAAACTATAATAGACAATGTATATTTATAGTAGAAGGTGAACGCAAGGTGCAGAAAAAAATAGAGAGAAACTACGATTTCGCTAAGTCTGAACAGGAAGTAATCGATTTTTGGAAACAAAACGATATTTTCAAAAAGGCTGTTGCGAAAAATGACGTAAACACAAAGAACTATGTGTTCTACGACGGACCTCCCACCGCTAACGGTAAGCCGCATATCGGTCATGTTCTTACAAGAGTTGTAAAGGACGTAATTCCGAGATATAAAACCATGCAGGGCTATCACGTTGAGAGAAAAGCAGGCTGGGACACTCACGGACTTCCCGTTGAGCTTGAGGTTGAAAAGCAAATTCACACAAACGGCAAGGCTGATATTGAGGCTTTCGGTGTAGAGCCGTTCATTCAGAAATGCCGTGAAAGTGTTTGGACATATAAGGACCTTTGGGAAAAAATGTCCGAAAGAGTCGGCTATTGGTGCGACTTTGAGCATCCTTACATTACATACACGAACAACTATATTGAGTCGGTATGGTGGGGGCTTAAGGAGCTTGATAAGAAAGGCCTTATCTACAAGGGCTTCAGAGTATCTCCGTATTGCCCGAGATGCTCAACCGCTTTGAGCTCGCACGAGGTTGCGCAGGGCTATAAGAATGTTAAAACAGAGTCTGTTTTCGTAAGATTTAAGTGCAAGGATGAGGAAAACACATATTTCGCAGTTTGGACAACAACACCGTGGACATTGCCCTCAAACGTTGCGCTTTGCGTAAACGAAAAATTTGACTATGCAAAGGTTAAGGTTGACGGCGATTATTATTATATCGCAACCGAGCTTATCGGCGACCTTTTCGGCGAGGACTATGAAATTGTCGAAAACTATAAGGGTGCGGATCTTGTCGGCAAGGAATATGAGCCGATATACACCTTTGTTGTTGACACGTTTAAGGAAAAGGCTTTCTATGTAATTGCCGACGATTATGTATCGCTTGACGCAGGTACAGGTATCGTTCATATCGCTCCCGCATTCGGCGAGGACGACTCAAGAGTCGGTAAGGAAAACAAACTTCCCTGCGTTAAGCCCGTTGACTTTGCAGGTAAATTTACCGATATTTGCGGCAAGTATGCAGGCAAGCTTGTATTCGACGCAAATGACGAGATTATCAAAGAGCTTATTGACAATAAGGTTATCCTTAAAATAAAGAAAATTGAGCACAGCTATCCGCACTGCTGGCGTTGTAACAGCCCGCTTATCTATTATGCAAAGGATTCGTGGTTTATTGCAATGTCAACTCTCCGTGACGAGCTTGTTGCAGATAACAGAAGTGTAAACTGGTTCCCCGAGAACTTCAAAGAGGGAAGAATGGGCAACTTCGTTTCCAATGTTATCGACTGGGCAGTTTCAAGAGACAGATATTGGGGCACTCCGCTTCCGATTTGGGTATGCGAGGAGTGTGGTCATAAGCATGTTATAGGCTCGGTTGCAGAGCTTGTTGAACTCACAGGCGCCGATCCCGATATTGACCTTCATAAGCCTATGGTTGACCGTCTTACAATGACCTGCCCCGAGTGCGGACACACAATGCACCGTACCCCCGAGGTTTGCGACTGCTGGATAGATTCAGGCTCAATGCCCTATGCACAGCATCACTATCCGTTTGAAAATCAGGAAATTTTCAATCAGCAGTTCCCGGCTGACTTCATCAGCGAGGGCAGCGACCAGTCAAGAGGCTGGTTCTACGCTTTGCAGGCACTTTCAACCGCTATTTTCGGCAAATCGCCGTATAAAAACTGTATCGCTCTCGGTCTTGTAAACGACGAAAACGGCATCAAGATGTCAAAGCATATCGGCAACGTCGTTGACCCGTGGGAGGTTCTTGACGAATTCGGCTCAGACGCTACAAGACTTTACTTCTGCATAGCTAACGCGCCGTGGATTTCCACTTCGTTCAGCAAGCAGACTCTTGCACAGTTCCAGAACAGATTTATCGGCACTATGTGGGCGTCGGTTTACTTCTATTCACTTTACAGTGAGATTGACGGCTTTGATCCGAGCAAATACAACATTGACGATTGCAAGCTTCGTTCAATCGACGAGTGGGTGCTTTCAAGAGTTAACTCTCTTGTTAAAAAGGTTACCCATGAGTTCGACTCATACCATATCTTCGAGGCAACAAGAGCAATGGAGAGCTTTATCGACGAGCTTTCAAACTGGTATATCAGACGTAACCGCCGTCGTTTCTTTAACTCGGAGCTTACCGAGGACAAGATTGCGGCATATATGACTCTCTATACCGTTCTTGAAACACTCGCAAGGGTTGTTGCTCCCGTAACTCCGTTTGTTGCGGAGACAATGTATCAGGGACTTGTTACAAGATACTTCCCCGACGCACCCGAGAGCGTTCATCTTGCTTCCTTCCCGCAGTACAGAGCTGATTGGGATAAGCCCGAGCTTGAGGAACAGATGGAGGTTTCCTATAAGGCTGTTGAAATCGGCAGAAAGCTTCGTGAGCTTGTTCATATCCGTAACCGTCAGCCGTTGAGCCAGTGCATTGTTAAGATTGACAACGGTATCACTCTTAAAGATGAAGAACTCAACACTATTGCGGAAGAGCTTAATGTTGATGAGGTTCTTACAGACTTCGATACACAGAGCCTTATCTGCTATGAAATCAAGCCGCAGCTCAAGACACTCGGTCCGAAATACGGCAGACACTTGAAAGCTATCGGAGAGTATTTCAATATCGACAGAAATACCGAAATCATAAACACCATCAAGGCTGACGGCATTTATAAGACGGAAATTGACGGCACCGAAATTGAGCTTACAATGGACGACCTCCTTGTTACCGAAAAGGCGAAAGAGGGCTATATTGCAGAAACAAATTACGGTGTAACTGTAATTCTCAACACTGTGCTCAATGATTCGCTTATCGAAAGAGGTTCTGTAAGGGAGTTCATTTCAAAGGTTCAAAATCTCCGTAAGTCAAGCGGTTTTGAGGTTACGGACCACATTGAAATCGTTGCTTCTTCCGATGATTACATTACTGATGTAATTACACGCAACGCTGATTTCATTAAGTCAGAGCTTCTTTGCGACAGCCTCACATTCGCAGAGGGCGGAGCAAACGAGTTTAATATCGACGACCACAAGGTTAAGGTTGATATTAAAAAGGCTTAATTAAAGTCAAAACTTGATATTGTTAAAAGGCTTCGGATAACCGAAGCCTTTTTGGTTGTAAAAACGCCCTCATAAAATGAGAGCGTTTTCGTACTTTTAATTTTGTTTTTGAACGATTTTATATTCGTCATACGGATTGTAATACGGACACTCAAAGTCGGCGTAGCTTAAAAATCTTGCCATTTCGTCCTCGTCGAGATTGACCTCGCACGCATAGCAATCATAGTCCTCGTCATAAAAATAATAAGCACAGCATTCGCATTGCGTAACCCGTTTTTTCTTTTCAGCCATTGTGCTACCCCTTTTCGTGATATTCCTTTTCGGTATTGACGTTCCAAATATCGGATTTATCCGCTTTGCCCGTAAGAATGTTGTTTACGGCTTCAAAAGCGGTCATCATTGAGTGATCCATATTGTTGTAGCGGTGCTGACCGTTTCTTCCGACGCAGTAAAGATTTTTATATGAATTGAGATAATCGATAACCGTCGGCAAATCGTCATAGGTGTCAAAGTATGCGGGATATGCTTTTTTGACCTTTTCCCTGTGCGAGAAAAGTATATCGGTATCGTTTGAAATCACGCCGATTTTCTTAAGCTCCCTGACAGCAAAATCAACACAGGCCTCATCGCTCATATTCCAAAAATCGTCGCCCTCGGTGCAGAAATATTCAAGCCCGAGCCACACAGTGTTTTCAACATCCTTTACAAGATAGCTTGACCAGTTGTTGAAAATCTGTATTCTTCCGAGCTTTACGGAGTCGTCCTGAACATAAATCCAACAGTCGGGAACAATATTTGAAACAGTTTTTATATCCGTTTTATTTTTAATTTCAAGCTTGTTAACGAGCAAGCCAACGGTAACAAAATCCCTGTAAGGCAAGCCGTTTGCAATGCTTTTTACTTCGCTTGAAACGAGAGATTGCTCAAAGCTGTTTACCAAATCCTTAATCGGCATTGAGGAAATGAAAATATCGCCCGAGTATTCCTTATCGCCTGCCGTTACTGAAGTGATTTTGCCGTTTTCGACGTTTATCCTGTTGACTTCGGCATTGAAAATTATTTTACCGCCAAGTGCTTCGAGTTCTTTTGATGCAGTTTCCCAAAGCTGTCCGGGACCGAATTTAGGATACTTAAATTCCTCTATAAGCGAGGCTTCGTCGCTCTTTTTACCCTTTGAAAGTGCGTTTTTGAGAACCTCCTTGATAGAAATGCCCTTTACTCTCTGTGCGCCCCAATCGGCAGAAATTTCAGACGGATGTCTACCCCAAAGCTTTTCTGTGTACCCCTCAAAGAACATTGAATAAAGCTCCTTGCCGAAGCGGTTAATATAGAAATTCTCAAGCGAGGACTCATCTTTTTTGAACATTATAGAATGGAGATAGCTGAAGCCTGCCTTCATTGTTCTGACAAATCCGAGATTTATCAGGGTTTGCGCCTTGAGCGAAACGGGATAATCAAAGAATTTTTCAAGATAGTATATTCTTGAAACCCTTTGGCGAAGAAGCATAACATTATCCTCCGCTTCGGGGTCGGGACAGTTTTCGGAAAGCACTTTTTCACGGTGCAAAAGCTTGTCGTCAAATGACGGTGCGCCTTGCATTTTCAAAAGACTTGACCACCACTCGTTGACTTTTTCATCCTTTGAAAAGAAACGGTGACCGCCGAGATCCATACGGTTGCCCGAGCAGTTTACGGTTGCAGATATACCGCCTACACGCTCGCTTGCCTCAAGCACAGTAACGTTGTACTCATTATTTGATTTTCGTAACAGCTCAAGCCCTGCCGTAAGTCCTGCGGGACCTGCGCCGATTATTACAACATTTTTCATATATTACCTCAGCTTTTACTGCTCCAAAAGATATAATCGGAAATGAGAACAGCTCTTGTAAACGAAGCCTCTGCGCCCGAAATTTTCACGGGCGGTGCGATAAGAAAATACTCTCCGTTTTTCGCTTCTTCGAGATTTAGCCCCTCAAGAATTGCTATTTCTGCATTCAGAAGTGCTCTGTGCGTGCTGCCGTCGGAGTCGGGCGACTCAATGCTTACACCGTCTGTTCCGATAAGCTCATAACCGTAATGTGCCATAATTTCCGCTGCCGTATAGTGCACAAAAGCCCTGCCCTTTGACTTTATAAGCACACGCTTGCAATCCCTCGGGAAATATTCCTCAACAAGTCTGCCCGTGATTATTCCCTCGGACACCTCGATAACCTTGCAAGGGCCTATGAATTTTTCAAGCGGGATTTTGTCAACGGGCTCTGCGTCGGGTATAAAATGAAGCGGTGCGTCAACGTGAGTTCCGTTGTGCAGACAGGCGTCCAAAACGCTCAAATTATAGTAAGACTCAGGCGAGATTTCTCTGACCTGTTTAAGCTCGGGCAAAGGATCGCCCTCATACACCTCAGCTGTAAGCAAATCGTTTGAAATATCTATGATTTTCATATTCTCGCCGCCTTTTTTAGCATATATAATATAGTATATCAATTACACGCCTTTGTCAAATCACTCAAAGCAAAGATTTTCGATTTTCTTGCTTAAAGCGGCATATTTTTCGGCATTTTCAAAGGCTTGCAAATATCGGCAAAGCTCGTTGTCCCTTTCCATAGCGTCGTAAAGCGAGAAAACCGCAGAACTTATAAGCTCGTCTTTGAGTTCCTCGTTGCAGGCAAGCTTTTCCGTCAGGCAATGCGGGATATTACGCTTCAAAAAGCGTGCTTGAGAAATTTCACCCGAGTCGGAGTAACGGTACGGATGATAATCGTTTTCACACACAAAGGCAAGCGACAGCTCGGGTATGCACAGGTGCTCTGAAAACTCGGGACACAGCGAGCAGGTAAATTTTTCGGTGTTTTTTCCGCATTGTAAAAAGGCAGAGGAAAAGCCGTTTATCAATAGCGAAGCGGTGCATTTAGAGAAGTCGCCGATTGTGTAAATATCACTGCATTTTTCGGCAACGGACTCAAAGCAGGTGTGAACGCCCCAAGAGGTTATGTTGCCGAGAGTGTAAGTGCTTTCAATCCCGCTTTTTGATGATTGATGAAGTTTGTTTCGCTGAATGAAGCGAAGTATATAATTCAAGACTTTTGCTTTATCAACGAATTGAGAGAACATTTTTGCACTTTCTCTTGAGATGACGGCTGCGGAGTTTTCGTATTTTGCCGAATCTGAGATATATTGTGTGCGTTGCGATTTTAGCCCGTTTACAATGTCCTTATTAAAGCTCTTCTCGTAAATTTTATCCGCATCTATTATTTCAACTGTGGGAAATTCGTGTAAATCGGGAATAATACCTTTGTCACCGATGAACACTTTTCGGCTTTTTATGTACACGGCGCATAGCTTGTCATAGTCGTACTTCGATAAGAATTTAAGGCAGGAAAGTCCGTCTTTTTCGGCTCTTGTAACGCAGACTGAAATAAGTCTGTGCTTTAGCTCGGAGCTTTCGGAATTTATAAGCAAGGCGGTGTTGATTCCGTTGTTTTCGTTTGACAAACACTTCAAAACGGCAGAGTTAAAAAAGCAATTCATATCAATCCCTCCCGACTCATTTTATTCCGAAAATGTGCTGACGGTTACTGCGAAATATTGAAAATAATGTTAATTTTTGGCTGTTTTATTTGACATATTAACGGCAGTGGGGTATAATAGCCTCGCAATTAAATAAGTTAAAAAATTATTTTTACTCAAGGAGTGGAAAAATATGCCATTAGTAACAACAACAGAAATGTTCAAGAAGGCTTACGAGGGCGGTTACGCTATCGGTGCTTTCAATGTAAACAATATGGAGATTATACAGGGAATTACAAGAGCTGCAAAGAAGCTTGACGCTCCCGTAATCCTTCAGGTATCTTCAGGTGCGAGAAAGTACGCTTCACACGGCTATCTCGTTGCTATGGTAAAGGCTGCGGCGGAGGAAACAGGTCTCCCGATCGCTCTTCACCTTGACCACGGCCCCGACTTTGAAACTTGTAAGGCTTGCATCGACGGCGGATTTACTTCCGTTATGATCGACGGCAGTTCTCTTCCTTATGAGGAGAATGTTGCTCTTACAAAGATGGTAGTTGAATATGCTCACGCTCACGGCGTAGTTGTCGAGGGTGAGCTCGGTACTCTTGCAGGCGTTGAGGATGAGGTTGTAGTTGAGTCGGGCAAAGAGTCTTATACAAACCCCGATCAGGTTCTTGACTTCGTTACAAGAACAGGCGTTGACTCACTTGCTATTGCTATCGGTACTTCTCACGGTGCATATAAGTTTAAGCCCGGTCAGAAGCCCCAGCTTCGTTTCGATATCCTCGAAGAAGTTGAGAAGAGACTTCCCGGCTTCCCGATCGTTCTTCACGGCGCAAGCTCTGTAAATCAGGACGACATTAAGACAATCAATCAGTACGGCGGTCAGATGCCCGACGCTATCGGTATCCCCGAGGAGATGCTTCGTCAGGCTTCATCAATGGCAGTTTGCAAAATCAACGTTGACTCAGACATTCGTATCGCAATGACTGCTGCTCTTCGTAAGCACTTTGCAGAAAACCCTGCTGACTTTGATCCGAGAAAGTATCTCACACCCGCAAGAGATGCTATCGAAGCAGTTGTTTCTCACAAGATTGAAACTGTTCTCGGTTGCGGCGGCAAGGCATAAGCTGTTAAAAATCAATAATTTTCAGAGCTGTAATTTGAAATTACGGCTCTGTTTTTTTATGTTTTTCAAGAGTATTAAAAAAATATAAAAAAAGACTTTTAATTTGCCCTGTTTGGTGGTATAATAACATCGATAATGTGGAATTTTATCTGCGAAAGCATATACATATTGAAGTGTGAAAAATCATAGATTAGGGAGTGAACCGTCTTTGGATAAGTTTGTTATAACCGGCGGTCATCCGCTGAAGGGGGAAGTTACCGTCAGCGGTGCAAAAAACGCAGTAGTAGCAATTCTTCCTGCGACCATTCTTGCTAAAGATGTTTGCAGAATTGAAAATATACCGAATATAAGCGACGTTACCGCCATGATTAACATTTTGAATATCATGGGTGCTAAAATTAAATATATAAATAAGAACACAGTTGAAATTGATACAAGATTTATCAATTCTTATGTCGTTGAGCACGAGCTTTCAAAACAGCTTAGAGCATCATATTATCTTATCGGTGCGTTGCTCGGCAGATTTAACAGAGCCGAGGTTGCGATGCCCGGCGGATGTTATCTCGGCGTTCGTCCGATTGATCAGCACATAAAGGGCTTTGAGGCTCTCGGTGCTACCGTTACTATGGAAGAAAATGCTATGGTTAACGCAAGAGCAGACAGGCTTTTGGGTAATTCGATTTACCTTGACGTTGTGTCTGTCGGTGCTACGATAAACTGTATGCTTGCCGCTGTCAGAGCAAGAGGACTTACTATAATCGAGAATGCGGCGAAGGAACCGCATATAGTTGACTTGGCAAACTTCCTCAATACAATGGGCGCTGATGTCAGAGGCGCAGGTACAGATGTTATTAAAATTCACGGCGTTGAAAATCTCCACGGTTGTGAGTATTCGATAATTCCCGACCAAATTGAAGCAGGAACATATATGGTTGCCGCAGCGGCAACAAAAGGAAATGTGCTTGTTAAAAATGTAATTCCGAAGCACTTGGAGTCCATAACGGCAAAGCTTGTAGAGTGCGGAATCAATGTTGAGGAGTACGACGACGCTGTTAGGGTAAGCGCTACCGACAGGGCGGGCAAGTGTAATATTAAAACTATGCCGCATCCCGGCTTCCCGACTGATATGCAGCCGCAGTTTGCCGTGCTTTTGAGCATTGCAAAGGGAACGAGTATTATATCGGAAAGCGTTTGGGACAATCGTTTCAGATATGCCGAACAGCTTTCAAGAATGGGCGCACAAATACATGTTGACGGAAAAACGGCGGTTATCGAGGGCGTTGAAGGATTAAAGGGCGCACCGATTAAAGCCGATGACCTTAGAGCAGGCGCAGCTATGATGATAGCAGGTCTTGTTGCGACGGGCGTTACTGAAATTGAGGACATTCATCATATCGAAAGAGGATATGAGAATGTTGTCGATAAGTTCAGAAGTCTCGGCGCTGACATTCAGAGGAAAGAATTTCCGGATGATGACCAAAAGGTTCAAATGGGCGCAGGCTGAGAAAAATCGGAGCCTTCTGTACGGAAGACTCCGTTTTAAGTTATAAATTGTTTAATGTGGGGTGTCATTTTGACTGAATTTGAGAAACTTGCGGAGCTTCTTTTTCCGCACATAGATAAAACTCCCGAATATTACGAGGAGAAATATCCGCAGAGAAGCCTTAAAGAGGGCGCAAGGGTTACAAGATTTGCACCAAGTCCCACGGGTTATTTGCATATAGGCGGATTGTTCGGTGCTCTTACCGATATTCTTACGGCGCAGGCAACGGGCGGTGTTTCAATGCTCAGAATTGAGGACACCGACAAAAAGCGTGAGGTCGGCGACGGTGTTGACGCTATACTTGACGGCTTTTCGTCGTTCGGACTTGAGTTTGACGAGGGCGTTACGGGCAATGATACCGAAAAGGGCGAGTACGGTCCGTATACGCAGTCAAAGAGAGTTGAAATTTATCAAACTGTTGCAAAGCAGCTTGTAAAAGAGGGCAAAGCATATCCTTGCTTCTGCACGGCGGAGGAGCTCAACGAGCTTCGTGACAGGCAGGAAAAGGAGGGTGCGGCTTTTGCCGGATATTACGGAAAATGGGCAAAGTGCCGTGAGCTTACATACGGGCAGATTGAGGAAAAAATCAAAAACGGCGAAAAATATGTTTTGCGTTTCCGTTCCGACGGGGATGAAAACAGACGGGTTTACTTTGACGATATTGTCAGAGGAAAAATCGAGATGCCCGAAAACGTTATCGACGAGGTGCTCTTAAAGAGCGACGGTATTCCGACCTATCACTTTGCACACGTCTGCGACGACCATTTTATGAGGACGACTCACGTTATCAGAGGCGAGGAATGGATTTCCTCAACTCCGAAGCATATAGCACTTTTCAAGGCTTGCGGCTTTAAGCTTCCTAAGTATGCGCATACACCGCAGGTAATGAAAATTGACGAGGTTGACGGTACAAAACGTAAGTTTTCAAAGCGTAAGGACCCCGAAGCGGCTGTCAGCTACTTTATTGAGCAGGGCTATCCGAGCGAGGGACTTATAGATTATCTTTTGGGACTTCTCAACTCGAATTTCGAGGATTGGAGAAGGGCAAACCCGACTGAAAACGCTCTTAATTTCCCGTTCAATCTTAAAAAGATGAGCCCGAGCGGCTGCCTTTTCGACTTGGTTAAGTTGGCTGACGTCAGCAAGAATGCAATTTCAAAAATGAAGGCTCAAACGGTTTTTGATTACACGTTTAATTGGGCAAAGACTTACGACGAAACGCTTTACAGGCTCTTTGACGCAGATAAGCAAAAGGCTGTTGCGATACTCAATATCGACCGTGAAAACACGAAGCCGAGAAAGGATATTGCAAAGTGGTCCGAGGTTTTGGACTATGTAAGCTATCTTTATAACGAAACTTATAAAGAGAATTATACCCTTCCCGAAAATATCGCTCCCGAGGATGCGGCGGCAATAGCTTCGGAATATAAAAAGATATTTGATGTTACGGACGATAAGCAGGTGTGGTTCGACAAGATAAAAGCAATGTGCGAGCCGCTTGGCTTTACTCCGAATGTTAAGGAATACAAGCAAAATCCCGACAGCTATAAAGGTCATGTCGGCGACGTTTCAACTGTAATAAGAATCGCTCTTACGGGCAGAACAAATACGCCCGATCTTCATTCGATAATCGCCGTTTTAGGTGCGGATGAGGTTACGGCAAGACTTGAAAAAGCCGAAAAGAAGTTTAAGGAGGAAAAATGATGGAAGAAATCAAAGCTTCAAACTTTATACACGATTTCATCGACGAGGATCTTAAAGAAGGCGTGTATGACCATGTACAAACCCGTTTTCCGCCTGAGCCTAACGGCTATTTGCATATAGGTCACGCAAAGGCTATTTGCATAAACTTCGGCACAAGCGAAAAGTACAACGGCGTTTGCAATCTCCGTCTTGATGACACTAACCCGTCGAAAGAGGATATGGAGTATGTTGACGCTATTAAAGAGGATATCGAGTGGCTCGGCTTCAAGTGGAACAAGTGCCTTTTCGCTTCAAGCTAT
Organism: Candidatus Fimenecus sp.; assembly: GCA_052273625.1. Lineage (GTDB taxonomy): Bacteria > Bacillota > Clostridia > Oscillospirales > Acutalibacteraceae > Fimenecus. The sequence continues at coordinate 192,889 of DAVZHW010000001.1, forward strand.
TTTGATTTCATTTATGAATGTGCAATTAAGCTTATCAACAAGGGACTTGCCTATGTTGACGATTTGAGCGCAGACGAAATCAGAGAGTACAGAGGAACGCTTACCGAAGCGGGTAAAAACAGCCCTTACAGAGACAGAAGCATTGAGGAAAACCTTGATTTATTCAAGAGAATGACCGATGGCGAGTTCGAAAACGGCGAAAGAGTTTTGAGAGCTAAAATCGATATGGCTTCTCCGAATATAAATATGAGAGACCCCGTTATTTACAGAATAGCGCACATTTCTCATCATCAGACGGGCGACAAGTGGTGCGTTTATCCGATGTATGACTTCGCTCATCCGCTTTCGGACGCAAAAGAGGGAGTTACACATTCTCTTTGCTCGCTTGAATTTGAAAACCACAGACCGCTATATGATTGGTTCCTTAAAGCGTGCGAAATAGAGCAGCCCCCGAGGCAGATTGAGTTTGCAAGACTTAATCTTAACTATTGCCTTACAAGTAAGAGGAAATGCCTTGCGCTTGTAAATGAGGGTATTGTTGACGGCTGGGACGACCCGAGAATGGTTACGCTCAGCGGTATGAGAAGACGTGGTTATCCTGCGGCTGCTATCCGTGATTTTTGCGATAAGATAGGCGTTTCAAAGGCTTATTCGGTTGTTGATATGGGACTTTTGGAGGCTTGCGTTCGTGATGCGTTGAACTCAACCGCACCGAGAGCAATGGCGGTACTTGACCCGATTGAGCTTATCGTTGAAAACTATCCCGACGGACAGACCGAGGACATTGAAATTCCCGTTCATCCCGACCACCCTGAAATGGGCACAAGAACGGTTAAATTCTCAAAGCATCTTTTCATTGAGAGAGACGACTTTATGGCAGAGCCTGTTAAAAAGTATTTCCGTCTTTATCCCGACAATGAGGTCAGACTCAAGAGCGCATATTTCGTAAAATGCACACGCTTTGAGACTGACGAGCAGGGCAATCCCGTCAGAATTTACTGCACCTATGACCCCGAGTCGAAGGGCGGTGAGTCTCCCGACGGCAGAAAGGTCAAGGGTACAATACATTGGGTAAGCCGTGATGATTGCTTTAGGGCAACTGTTAATATGTATGACCGACTTTTCAATGTTCCCAATCCCTCGGATGAGACAAACGGCGATTTCAAGCAAAATCTTAACCCTGATTCTCTTATCGTTCTTAAAGGTTGCGTTATCGAGGGTAGCCTTGAAAATGCAAAAGCAGGCGATGTGTTCCAGTTTATGCGTAAGGGTTATTTCTGTGTGGATAAGAATTCCGAAAAGGATAATAAGATATTCAACTTGACCGTTGCCCTCAATTCTTCGTGGGGCAAATAAAGGAGAAATGTATTATGAGAGCAAAAAAAGCAAAGGTTAAGGCTACGGGCTATGATATCGGTTGCAGGGTTGTGATGGCTTTGGCAGCAATCAGCGTGCCGATAGCGGCATATTTCGCCGACCTTATTTATTATGTTATAGAGTCTCCCGTGTTTAAGCTCCTTGCACAGTATTCGGGCAGCGAGAACGACGACGGCTCTACATACGGCTATCTCGGAATAAATATGTTTGTCAAGAAGATATTGCCGCTTATACAGGAGTCCTCGGAGAACAAAACGAGCATAACCGACCTCTTGACCGGTCTTTCGGACATTAAAACGCCGCTTATAGTAACCACCGTTTTCTTTGCGTTGACAATTGTGATTGCACTTGCGGTATTTGTATCGGCTATCGCTTCAAACAACACAAAAATACATTTCGGCATTTCGGTTGCGGGTCTTGTATCGGTTATCGCTATGTTTATTTCTTTCCGTTATGTTTCGGCTCCGATTGTAAGCGGAACGGTCAACCTCGGCGATTTCTTTGAGTCGGCACTTATGAAAACGCTTCTGCCGTTTGTTGCAAGTGTATCGACCTTCAATCTGAGCACCGCATGGGTAATAATGCTTGTGATATTCATAGGCTTAGTTGTGCTTTCGGGCGCAAACCTGATTATCAATGCAGGCGAAAAGTCAAAAGCGAGTAAATAATTGACAAGCTTTCATTAAAAAGCACCGACAAATTTGTCGGTGTTTTTTTGTTACTTATTACAACGGATTTGGCTTGACATTTTGAATAATTAAAGATATCCTTAAATGGGAGGGCTTGATATGGAAGAAAATAACAAAAAACTCTCTGAAAATACAGCAAATGATGAAAATCACAGCGAAAAGCAATCTCTGGGCGATATGTTTTTCGGAAATAACCTTGATACCTTCAGCGAAAACGATAAAATAAACCGTGGATATCTAAAGGAGCTTTACGGCGAGGATATGGACTTTTTCAACAGAGAAATACGGATGACTCGCTCGGAATATATAACACGGTACAATCAAATACAAGAGGTTTACAAGCGGGAGCTTTCGGGAACGGTAAAAAGCTTTATATTTTTAGCTTCTGTTTTTCTTTTGACCTTGTTGCTTGCAAAGGCGTTTCAGTCAGTGGCGGATGGAGGAGCGTTTTTAATTCTGCAAAGATGGACGCTGGTAATTTCAATACCCATATTTTTATTTTTTGTGGTTACCTTGCTTAAAAGACTGAAGGACGCTCAAAAAAGTATGGCACATTCTCTCAAGATGCTCGAAAAACGCAAAAACGATTGTATGGCTGAGGGAACGTATGACGCTGAGTCGTAAAAGGAGCAGGCTATGAACACGGAAGAGAATAAAAAGGATAATAAAAACGCCGGAAAGGCGGATATGTTTGAGAATAACCCGAACACATTTATCGAAGGCGAGAAAATGAACCGAGATTACCTTGTTAGTCTTTATAATGAGGATATGAGTTTTCTCAATAAAGAAATCAGAATGACTCGCTCGGGATATATAAAAATGTATTCCGATATCGAAAGCTCTTATCAAAACAGAAAAAAGGAAACGACAAAGCAGCTGATACCGATGATTGTAATGTATGTTATTGCGATTGCGCTTGCGATTTTTTTGCGGCTGGTGTCAAAGGAGTTCTTTGCTCTTATGGATTTGTGGATGTTTGGAAATCCGAGGAGGGTTGCGGCTTATATAGGCGGAATATTTTTGGGCTTTTCGAGAGTGATATTCCTCTCAACAAGCACGATTCTTATAACTTATGTTGTGAAAATGATAAAAACATTAAAACGACTTGATAAATACAGAGAAAACGCATTAACTAAGCTTGAAGATAATAAGGCAGAATGTATGTCGGCAGGACAGTATGACGCAGGAAAATAAATATGTGAGCTTTAATAAATATACAAAGTGTTTATCAAAACTATAAGTTGACACAAACGGAAAATTAAAGTAATATAAAAACATAGTATATATGCAAAAGAATGGGGGAGATTCCAATGAACAGGTAATCGAAAACAGAACAAACAATGTCTTATAAAAGGAGAATATTAGTATTTTATGGTTGGGATTATTTTACTGTCACAAGTTCAGGTACAGGCGCTATTGTGCCCATGAGTTAGGAGGGTTATTATGAAAACACAAAAACGGACCTTATGGGTTTTGCTTGCACTTATGCAGGCGGCGGTATTGATATTGCTGATTTTGCAAATTGTTGAGCTTGCACCGAGAAGATGGAAGCTTAATGAGAACGTGAGCATTACCACAATTTCGGAGAACGGTCAAATGACAGGTGCTCCGTTGAAATTTTACGAAAGCGCTTTTGAGCACGATTACGGAAAGAGCCACGCAGACGGCGCAAGATATGTCAACGAGTACACTCTTTCATCGCAGACGGAATGGATTTCCGAACAGTATGTAAGAAGCAACGGCTTTGTATCCGATATGAAAGCGGAAAAGCTTTGCTCGTCGGCAAATGACTTTGCTTATACCCTCTCGGGTGCTGAAAACAACAGTAAATGGCAGGTGTGGATAAGCTTCGGAGCAGATGAAGTGCCATATATTGCCGTTGTTGAAACGGGAGGCGAAACGAAATGAAAAAATTAAAAATTTTTGCGGTAATAATATTTATTCAGCTCGCAGCGGTGCTTGCATTGACGGCTTATAACAATTCTTCGCTTTCAAAGGCGGTCGTGTGGAACATAACCGAATATAAGCTGACGGCAGTTAAGCTGCACGGTGCGGACGACGAACAGCTGAAAAAGCTCAACAGTGAAATCAAGGCAAAGCTTGACGGCTTTACGACAGATGAAAAAGCGCCTGCGTACAGCACATATACGGTGTTGAGCGACAGCAAGAATATGTCGGTGGTCGAAATAACGACCGATTTAAGAGCGTACAACGAAGCGGAAAACAGCTTTGCGACCGTCGGTCAGGTTAAAAGCCGCCTGTTTGTGTTTGTGGATAACGGCGAGGTCAAAACCGATTGGCAGGAACAGAGCCCTTTGGGCAAGATGAAAATTGAATAATGAATAATTACGGGTGATTCGTACGGATTAAAGTGTGCGTGAATAAGAATTAACTAATGATAAAATTCAAAATGATGAGATATGCTCTGATATGATGAAATTTTCAAGAGGGTGGGAATAAAGACTTTAATAAGAACAGAAAGTCGAAAAGGGGGAGATGACTTTTAAGTGATTTAAAAATTTGCACATTTTCAGAATAAAAACATATATCAAAAGGAAACAATTTAAAAGGAGAGTTATAATAAGGAAAAAAATAATTTGTATATTTTTAGTTTTGATTATTATAAGTACTTGTACTTTTAGTACAGCGGCGGCAGGTAGAAAGTCTGATACTGCTGAAAAGGATATAATAAAAATTGACGGAATGGATTATCAATATGTAGATGAAACTATTAACGGAGAAACATTTACTCATATAATAAATTTAACTTTAAATACCGAAGATATTCTCTATTATAATCAAATTTCTGGAACGGTATTTTTAAATGATGAACCTATAGCGCAAATTGAAAATGCTGTTTCGTTGAATAATTCTTGCAATAGAAATGTTATAGCTCCCATGTCCAAAATAATGGCTCTGTACAAGCGCGCTTAGATTGGACATTTCGACCGAGCACTGGGGATGTGTATGGCCCATATAGTAAATATACCCTTTAAATAAATATATAGAGGCACAGATGAATATGAATAAAAAACGGTTCTATACAATCACTACTATTTGTTTGATTTTAATATTAGTCATTTCAGAAATAGTAATATATAGTTTTGCTAAAGCATGTTCATTGATTGGTAGCTCAAAAATAACAATAATTATGGTCGCAATACCAATAATTATTGTTGCATTATCTTTCTTGAGAGATTTTATAATTAACAAGTTGAAAATGAAGTGATTAATAATTGCAAAGACAAATGTAAACTAATAGCATTTTATGAGCTAAATAACTATCCGTTGAACAATTCAAGCGATGAAGATGACACAGATAGTCTGCTTAAAACAAAGGTGTAAGTTTTATATGTTTGTTAAACACAGTGACTGATTAAAGAATAAATTAAATTTAACTTACCATAAAGTGTTATGTGGTCGATGTGCTTGATTTGAAAAATACTAAGGACAAGAAAAGGACCTATCCGCAAGGATAGGTCCTTTTTGTAGGTATAAGTTATTTTGCAAGGGCGCCGACTGCGAGCATAAAGCCGCCGAACTGACCGCCGAACTCGGGAGCACCGTCCATGATGATATGTCCCTGCTTAACCGCTGTGAGCATATCGTCAATTCCGAGAAGTGTGCCGAGAGCCGCATCAAGTGTGTCAAAGCGAAGCGTGAAGAACGGCATTGCACGTTTATATTCGCCTCTGCCTGCTCTTGACTTGCCGGCTTTAATTCTGATGAATGCCGAAACCTCGGGATGACCGTCAACTGCAAGTGCATAAACACGGTCGGGAGATTTGAGCGCCCAGTCGTGAATTTCGTCGTGTCCCATCTTGTTAAGCTGGCTGATACCGCTTGAAAGAAGATAGAACATACATTTAACCATAAGCTGTTTGTCCTCTTCCTTTTCGGGAGGCGTTGTTGCCGAAAGCACGCCGGACATTTTAAGAAGCGTCATCAAGAACGCCTTGAAAGCGCCGAAATGCTTTGCGATACCTCTCATTTTCGGGAGAGTAGCGGGCGAAATCTTGCCCTTGAAAAATGCATTCATTGCTTCAACGGACTTGAACTCAAGCTCAACATGCGGCTTGGGATCAACTTTATTAAGATGAATAAGCCAATCATCAGATCCGTTTACAACATAATGCATTCCGATTTTTCCGCCTTCAGCCTCCGGGTCAAGTGCGCTGACCTGAATAACAGCGTGCACCTTTTCGAACTGCTTTTTAAGCGACGGAACATCCTGCGCAATTACCTTTACAAGAGGCAATGCGGCATTGAAAAATATTTTATTGGCATAAAGCTCTTCTTTTGTATGCATTTAATCAACTCACTTTCCGATATATAATCAATCTCAAATGTATTTCTTATACATCGTCGTCCCAGTTGTCGTCCTCTTCGAAGTCAGCCTTCATAACCTCACGAACAGCAGCGATAATGCCGTTTGCGTCAATGCCGACAGCGGACATAATGTCCTCGTGGAGACCGATGGGAGCGAATTTATCCTGATGGCCGAGTCTCTTGAATGCACAGCCCTTACCTGCTTCAGCCATAACCTCAGCAACAGCCGAGCCGAGACCGCCGATAACCGAGTGATCCTCAACAGTGATGATTCTTCTTGTATCCATAACAGCCTTGAGAATAGCGTCTCTGTCGATAGGCTTAATTGTGTGCATATTGAGTACACGAACCTTCAAGCCCTCGGCGTTCTCAAGGAATTCAGCAGCCTGCTTAGCCTGGAATACGCAAGAGCCGCAAGCGATAACCGTAATATCGGTACCGGGATGAATTTCAACTGCCTTACCAACCTCAAAGCCGTAGTCCATATTGTCATAGAGAACACGGTCAAAGCCACGGTTGATACGGATGTAATAAGGTCCGTAGTTATCATAAGCAGCGTTTACAGCGTTAGCTGTTTCAAGTCCGTCTGCGGGAACGATAACTGTAAGGTTGGGCATTGCTCTTGTGATAGCAAGGTCAACGATAGCATGGTGAGTTGAGCCTGCCTGACCGAAGGATGTACCTGCGTGTGTAGCAATGATTTTTGCGTTAACGTTCTGATAGCAAATATCTGTGTGAAGCTGGTCGCAAGCACGCATTGAGGTAAATACCGAGAAGCCGGAGATGAAAGGAATCATACCTGCTCTTGCCATACCTGCGCCTACGCCGAACATATCCTGCTCCGCAATACCTACGTTGATAACTCTTTCGGGGCAAGTTTTAAGAACGTCGCCTAATTTTGTAGATTTTGCAAGGTCAGCTGTGATAGCGCAAACCCTGGGGTCCTTCTGCATTATATCAGAAATCGCTTTACCGTAAATTTCAGCGGTAGCAACCTCTGTCTGGTCGATTGCATTATATACAAATCCGCCTGCCATAATTATTTACCCTCCTTTTCAGCTCTTGCCACTCTCTGCTTGTAATCCTCTTCGAGCTCCTTGCTGTACTTAGCAAAGGTGTCGTCGTCGATTGCCATATAGTGACAATGATAGTCGCCTGCGATAGACTTGATTCCTGCGCCCTTCTGAGTATCCATAAGGATACAGGTGGGAGCACATTTTTCCTTGCTTCTTGCGATAGCTTCGTCGATAGCATCGCAAAGCTCGCCGATGTTGTTGCCGTCAACACAAATTGTGTTAAAGCCGAAAGCAATCATCTTGTCAGCAAGCGGTTCAAGCTTCATAACTTCCTCTGTCGGACCGTCGATCATACAATGGTTACGGTCGATGAAAACAATGCAGTTTGAAAGCTGATAGTGGTTTATAGTCATAAAGCCTTCCCAGTTCGAGCCTTCGCCAAGCTCGCCGTCGCCTGTTGCAACGTATGTGAGATAGTCCTTATTCATAAGTCTTGCCGCAAGAGCTGTACCTGCCGCAATGGAAACACCGTGACCGAGTGAGCCTGTTGAAGCGTCAACGCCGTCAACCTTGTTTGAGTCAAGATGAATACCCATCTTTGAGCCTGAAAGGTTAAAGGTTTTAAGCTGCTCGGGATCGTTGAAGCCCTTTTCGCAAAGAACGGGAGCGTAAGCGATGCCTGCGTGTCCCTTACTGAGGATAAAGCGGTCTCTGTCCTCCCAATGAGGGTCCTCAACCTTAATGTTGAGATACTTGTGATAAAGAACGGTAAGTAAATCCATTACACTCAAGCCGCCGCCGATATGTCCGCTTCCTGCCCACATTGTTGTCTGCAAGCAAAGTTTACGAAGCTCATAAGCCTTATTTTCGAGTGCTAACCATTCCTTTTTGGATAAATTAGCCATAGAATTGCCTCCTTTTTATATCACGGGCGGAAAAGTACCGCCCGTCTGAATCCTAAATTAGAAAAGCTCGGGGTGATTCTTGCGAACAACGTTGAATGCGTCCTCCGCAATGTCGATAGAAACCTTGATGTCGTCCTCTGTAAGAGAAGCGTTGATGAAATGGTTGTGGTGCGAAGCGAGGAAAAGACCTCTTGATACACACTCGGCAATCCATTCCTGATGAAGCATAAGGCTGTCATCGTTTGCTATTCTCAAATAGAACAATGCAGGCTCGCCCGATACCTTGAGGTCGAAGCCGTTGTTAGCAGCCGCAGCCTTTAAGCCGTCTGTAAGCTCTGTTCCGAGCTTGCGGAAGAGGGTGGGAGTGTCGAGCTTTTTCATCTTATTGATACAAGCGATTGAAGCCGCAAACGGAACTGCGCTCATCCAATAAGAGCCTGTGTAGGTCATACCCGAAACAGTAGCCTTCATATGCTCGCCGCCGCAAAGAGCCGACATATTGTAGCCGTTTGCAAGAGCTTTACAGAAGCATATAAGGTCTGCCTTAATGCCGTAATAGTGGTCGCTTCCCGCAAGGTCAAGACGGAAGCCCGTACGAACGTCGTCGAAGATAAGAACTACGCCGTGGTCGTCGCACCATTTACGAACCGAAGTCCAATACTCCTTGTTTGCAACCTCGTTGTCCTTGAAGTTACCGTGGTCATAGGGCTGAGCGATAATGCCGGCAACGTCGCCGTCATATCTGTCCCAAACCTCATCAAGAGCATTTATGTCAAACCACGGAACAACTACATTGTTTGCAACCTCTTCGGGGAGAATACCGGGATAGTCGATTTTCTGTGCCCACTGGAAGTCGCCATGATAATAGCCCTTGAGGAAAATCATCTTTTTCTTATGTGTGTGTGCTCTTGCACTCATAACAGCAAGCGTTGTTGTGTCAGAGCCGTTCTTGCAGAAGAATGCCCAGTCAGCAGAAGCTACCGTGTTTACAAGGTTTTCCGCACACTCAACCATTACCTTACCGGGAGAGGTTGTGCAGTTGCCCTTTTTGAGCTGCTTCATAGCGGCAGCGTCAACGTCGGGGTCGTTGTAGCCCAAAACGTTAGGGCCGTAAGCGCACATATAGTCAATGTACTTGTTGCCGTCAACGTCCCAGAAATATGAGCCTTGAGCCTTTTCCGAGAAGAAGGGCCACTTGTTTATCGGAATCCAAAGACCCTCTGAGGGACCGAGGTGTCCGTATATACCTGCCGGAATTACCTTGAGCGCTCTGTCAAAGTACTCACGGCCTTTGTCATGTTTGTATTCAGGAAATTTACTCATCTGTTTTTCCTCCTTATGCTAAGTACAAAGCGACTCTGTCAAGGAGTCTGTTCATATTGTCAACCATTGAAGCCATACCCTTGATTTCAACCGTACCTCTGCCGAGCTCTTCAAGGGCGTTAACTCTGCCGTTGAAAAGGTTGTTTGCAAGGTCATAATCTGCAAAGGTCATGATTGCTCTCGGATTTTCGGGAGCCTTCTTTATAGCAACAAGATGATGGTCTTTGGCACGGATGGTGCTCATAGGTCCGTTCTTGATGCCGATTAAGATGTCACCGTCAACCATATAAGAGGCGGTTGCCTGACCAATCGGATCCCGATTGGCGATTTGAGCCATTGCAACACAGATTGTATAGAATCTAAGCTGAGTCGAGAGAATAAAAGCATCTCTGTCCTTGAGCATTTCCTCTGTCGGACGCATAAGCTCCGCAAGTCTGCCTGTGAGAGCAACGAAGGTCTTTAACAGAAAGCCGATTTTTGTAAAGCCCTTTACGGGTACGGGAGTAACAGTTCCGTCAATCATTCCGTTGAATTTCTCGCAGGATGAAAACGGGATTTTGATGTCACAATCCTTTAAGCCATCCTCCATGCGACAGCCCTTTGATGAAAAAGTGATTGTTGCGCTCGGGCCGTCGGTAACGGTAAATCCGATTGAAACAGGCTTCTTCATTCCGGAAATAAGCTCTTTAGCCTTGCTGTCAAGCTCACAGAGATTTTCGAGTGTTCCGAGTACCGCATACATATTTATGTATGCCATTGTTCTTGAATCAGTCAAAATAATTCCTCCTATATAATTAAAATGGTATAAATGCTTGTCATAATAATAACAAAATATGCCGTTTAAGTCAATAAATATACGCCCTAAAAAGATAAAAAACTGTTAATAAGTTATCAAAAGCCTGAAAAATTCCGGAAAATCTGCTAATAAAAGGGCTGTTATTGCGGCTGATTATATGTTACAATATTAAAGGTGATGAAAAATGCAAAAAACAGCAATAGTAACGGGTGCTGCAAGAGGAATAGGAGAGGCAATCACAAAAAGGCTCGTTGAGGACGGCTTTTTCGTTGCTGCGGTTTATAATTCCTCGGAAAAGCTTGCAAAGGAGCTCGAAAGCGAATTGTATCCCAATGTTAAGGCTTATAAATGTGATGTTTCCGACTCCGAAAGCGTAAATGCAGTCGTAAGGGCTGTGCTAAAGGACAGGAAAACCGTTGATGTTCTTATAAACAACGCAGGCATAGCGCAGCAAAAGCTGTTTACCGATATTACCGATGAGGATTGGAACAGAATGATAGGCGTTGACCTCTCGGGTGCATTTTATTTTACAAGGACGATTCTGCCGTCTATGATAAATGAAAAGTCGGGAAGAATAATCAATATAACGTCTATGTGGGGCGAAACGGGCGGCTCGTGCGAGGTGCATTATTCGGCGGCGAAGGCAGGGCTTATCGGAATGACAAAGGCACTCGCAAAGGAAACGGGACTTTCGGGAATTTGCGTAAATGCGGTATCACCCGGAGTTATCGAAACCGATATGATGTCAGGCTTTTCCAAAGCGGATAAGGAAGCTTTGAGAGAGGAAATACCGCTTTCAAGGCTCGGAAGGGCGGAGGATGTCGCAAATGCCGTAGCGTTTTTATGTTCGGAAAAAGCAAGCTATATAACAGGACAAGTGATTTCGGTTAACGGTGGAATTGTAATATAAAAAGTTGCAAAAACGCCGATAATGATATATACTAAACCTACTTATTAAAAAGGAGAGTTGACTATGGAGCCAATCAATGTAGATTTTACTCACGGCAAAGGCGACGACGGAAATAACAATATCCCTGTTTCTGACGTCTATATTCCGCCGAGAAATGCAAAGAAGAAGATTATTATAAATCTTATTCTTACGGCAATTTTTGCAGCTGTTACGTATTACTTTATGATTCCTGCGCTTAACTTTAAGGCGATTGAATTATATATGTACATCGCATTCATCTGCCTTATTTATATCGGACTTACAGTTCTTTCTTGTAAGGTTGCGATTCATCCCGAATATCAGACCTATGTAAAGAAGCGTTCAACCGTACCGGGAATTATTATGGCAGTCTTGGCTGTTGTATGCCTTGTCGGTTTTGTTGTCGGCGCACAGCTTTTCAGAGCAAATGCGTATTCGCATCTTTTGACGGTTGAGGAGGGCGACTTCGCAGAGGATGTTGCGGAAATCGATTTTTCGGCAGTTCCCACGCTTGACGCAACCTCGGCTAACAATCTTGCTGTCAGAACACTCGGTGACCTTTCCGATATGGTTTCACAGTTTATCGTTTCGAATTATTCCACACAGATAAACTATAAGGGTACACCCGTCCGTGTTACCTCGCTTGACTACGGCGATATTTTCAAGTGGCTTAAAAATACAAGAGACGGACTTCCCGCATATATAATAGTAGATATGACCACTCAAAAGAGTGAAATCGTTCGTCTTGAAAGCGGTATGAAATATTCTCCGGCAGAGCATTTCAACAGATACCTTTTGAGACATCTTCGCTTTGAATACCCGACATATATGTTTGGTACTCCGAGCTTTGAGATTGATGAAAGCGGTCATCCTTATTGGATAGTTCCGATTCTTGACAAGACAATCGGACTTTTCGGCGGAACGGATGTTATCGGTGCGGTTGTTGTAAACTCAATCGACGGTACAAGTCAGATAATTTCAACAAGCACAAACGGAAAAACAAAGCTTCCCACAAATTCATTTGTTACAGATGACGAATGGCAATGGATAGACAGAGTTTACTCTGCAACTATACTCAATGAGCAGTACAATTATTACGGCAAGCTCTCACACGGTTTTATAAACTCTTTGATAGGTCAGGAGGGCGTTAAGGTTACAAGCTCCGGATACAACTATCTTGCACTCAACGACGACGTATATATGTACACGGGCGTTACCTCGATAAGCTCCGACCAGTCGATTATCGGCTTCGTGCTTCTCAATCAGCGTACAAAGGAGACAAAGTATTATCCTATATCGGGTGCTCTTGAAAACACGGCGCAGACCTCGGCACAGGGTGCTGTTCAGCAGTATTCATATACGGCGACCTTCCCGTTGCTCCTCAACATCAGCGGCGAGCCGACATACTTTATGGCTCTCAAGGACTCGAGTGAGCTTGTTAAAATGTATGCAATGGTAAACGTTAAGCAGTCAACGGTGGTAGGCATCGGCTCTACGCTTACGGAGTGCACCGAGAATTATGCCGACAACCTTAAAAAGAACGGAATAAACCTTGATATTAACATTGACGAAATCGGCGAAAATGACCAAACTCAGGCTCAGCCCGAAACAAAAGAGGTCAGCGGAACGGTAACGGAAATCCGTTCGGTCGTTACAGGCGGCGAAACCTACTTCTATATCAAGCTCAATACGGGCAATACCTTCTATAAGCTTGGCGTTAAGGATGCCGAAAGGGTAGTAATACTCAATGTCGGCGACAGCGTAACGTTCAATGTTCCCGTAGATGCAAACGGAGATATAATCACAGCTTCGTCAATAAAATAAACACATTAAGCAAAAACTGTCGGGCAAGGGCTATCCTTTGCCCGATTTTTTCACGTTTGTTGTGTTTTTGCCCATATATTCACCGAAAAAATTGTAACGCTGACATATCTTGCGATTTAACAGACTTATAACATATATATTGTGTGCGTTTGCATATATGTAGTTAAAAATCATCTATCAAATAAAGCTGATAGATAAAAATTAACTAAAACCCTGAAAAGATTTACAAAAAATTTTTCAAAAGCATTTGACATTTGATTTTTAAGTGTTATAATTGAGGTGAATAGTAATTCACTTTATGAGTGAATACAAAAAAAGAGACGGAGGAAATACCAATGGACACAAGATTTGCAATTTCAGAATACCATGACGCAAAAGCCATAAACAGAGAGCTTGACGAGCTTATCAAAAAGCCGATTTACACGATCAAGCCCGATACTCTCAAGAATTACGAAGAAGAGTACTATGGCAAGAAGTGCACGAAGTCTAAAGAGATGATTGAGGAAGCTAAGTCTGTAATTCCGGGCGGAGTTCAGCACAACCTCGCATTCAACTATCCCTTCCCGCTTGTTTTCACAAAGGCGGAGGGCGCATATCTCTATGACATTGACGGAAACAAATATTTTGACTTCCTTCAGGCAGGCGGCCCGACAGTTCTCGGCTCAAATCCGAAGGTTGTTCGTGAGCAGGTTATCGACCTCCTTAACACATGCGGACCTTCAACAGGTCTTTTCCACGAGTTTGAATATAAGCTTGCTAAAAAGATTTCGGATTCGGTTGAAACAGTTGATATGTTCCGTATGCAGGGCTCAGGTACAGAGGCTTGTATGACAGCTGCTCGTATCGCTCGTCTTGCAACAGGCAAGAAGAACATTCTTAAAATGGGCGGTGCATACCACGGCTGGTCAGATCAGATGGGCTACGGTATCCGTATCCCCGGTTCAAAGTTCACACAGGCAAGCGGTGTTCCGCTTTACATCTTCAGACATATGCAGGAGTTCTTCCCCGGCGATCTTGAGGACCTTGAAAGAAAACTCTGGCTCAACCAGTTCCGTGGCGGTACTGCTGCTGTTTACATTGAGCCGGTTGGTCCCGAAAGCGGTACAACTCCGCTTGACTATGAGTTCAACAAGGGTGTTGAAAGACTTTGCCGTAAGTATGGCGCACTTCTCGTATTCGATGAGGTTGTTACAGGCTTCCGTATCGGTATGGCAGGTGCTCAGGGCTTCTTCGGTGTATCTCCCGACCTTACAATCTTCGGTAAGGTTATCGCAGGCGGCTATCCGGGCGCAGGCGGCGTAGGCGGTAAGAAGGAATATATGAAGCACCTCGGTTCAGGTCTTGATGACTCGGGTGAGAAGGTTAAGAAGGCATTTACAGGCGGTACAATGACTGCTAACCCGCTTTCATGCTGTGCAGGTTATTACACTCTTGAGGAAATCGACAGAACAAATGCTTGCCAGAAGGCAGGACAGATGGGCGACAGACTTACAAACGGTCTTAAAGAGCTTGTTAACAAGCACGGTCTTCCGTTTGTATGCTGGAACGAAGGTTCAATCTGCCACCTTGAAACAGTTGGTACAATGCACTATTCAATCGACTGGTCAAAGCCGTGGACAATTCCGGGCGTACTCAATGCAACATCTGTTCGTAAGAAAGAGATGCAGCACATGGGCGCAGCATATATGGCAGAAGGCCTCGTAACACTTGCAGGCTCACGTCTTTACACATCTGCTGCTTATACACCTAAGATGATCGATCAGGCTCTTGCTTGCTTTGACAAGGTGTTCGAAAATGTAGCAGTAAAGCCCGAGGACTAATATTTTACTAACGGCTTATTAAAACGCAAATA
Organism: Candidatus Fimenecus sp.; assembly: GCA_052273625.1. Taxonomy (GTDB): domain Bacteria; phylum Bacillota; class Clostridia; order Oscillospirales; family Acutalibacteraceae; genus Fimenecus. The sequence continues at coordinate 207,928 of DAVZHW010000001.1, forward strand.
GGGGCGGGCAGCCTGACCGCCCGCCCCGCATTCTCTTTGACGAGGTGAAATAAATGAACATTTTAGAAGCAAAAGAGCTTGTCATCAGAGCAGGTAAAGAATTGCTCGCAGAGGGCATTATAGTTCGCACCTGGGGTAATATTTCGTGCCGTGTATCAGACACACAGTTCGTGATTACACCCTCGGGCAGAGCGTATGAAAATCTTACTCCCGACGAAATCGTGCTTGTAAATATCGAGGATTGCTCCTATGAAGGCGACATTAAGCCCTCATCGGAAAAAGGAATTCACGCAGCGGCATATAAGCTTCGTCCCGAGGTCAATTTCGTAATTCACACACATCAGAAGGAAGCGTCTGTTATCGGCGCTTTAGGTTTTGACATCAACAGCGTGTCGAAGAAGAGCGCAGAGGTAGTCGGAAACGACGTTCCGCTTGCATCCTACGGACTTCCCGGCACGGGCAAGCTTCGTGAGGGCGTTATTGCGGCAATCAAGAGAACCGATTCAAAGGCTGTGCTTATGGCTCATCACGGCGCACTTTGCATGGGCGTTGACTACAACGAGGCATCGAGAGTAGCTTCCGAGCTTGAGGTTATATGTGAGGACTGCCTTCGTAAAAAATACAACGAGGTTACAGGCAAGGTTGCTGAAAATCTCAGCTCGATTGCTGATTATATCGGCGAGAAATATGCGGATGCAAAGATTGCAAATGCAGTAAGATATGATGTTTGCAACAGCGAGAGAGACGGCAGCGTATTCAACATTACCTCTGTAAACGGCGAGGGTAAAATCACAAGAATCGACATCAAGACGGGCGAGCTTGTAGCAGGTAATGATTACCCGAATTCAGCAGAGCTTCACAGAATGGTTTATAAGAAGCGCAAGGATGTAAATTATATCATTCATAACACTTCTCCCGAAGTTATGGCTGTCTCGGCAAAGGGCAAGAATATGAAGCCGTTGCTTGACGACTTTGCACAGCTTTGCGGTGCGACAGTAAGACACGCATTCTTTAACCCGAACAGCACACTTAAATCTGCAAAGAAGGTTGTTAAGGCTCTCAAGGGCAGAAATACGGTTGTGCTTGACAACAACGGTGCTCTTTGTGTTGCGGGCAGCGAATATGACGCAACTGCGGTTGAGCACGTAATGGAAAAGGGCTGCAAGACTCAGGTCGGCGCTGACCTCTTCGGTACGGCTAAGCCTATAAATCCCATTGAAACAAGACTTATGAGATTTATTTATCTTAAAAAATACTCAAAGCAGGCAAGCAAGTAATTTTGTCTGATACAACGCACTTCGACACGTCCGTCGGGGTGCGTTTCTGTATTTTATGTCCTAAAAACAGACGGTTTGCATACAAAATATAGTAAAATTCCTATTGTAAAGCACTATCCGTATGTGGTATAATGTTCTAATAAAATGGATTAGCTATATTTTACACGGAGAGATATATGATAAAAGACGACGATAAAAAACCGGATTTGCTTATCGGCAGAAATGCGGTAACAGAAGCGTTGAAATCCGACAGGGAAATCGACACGCTTATTCTTATGAGAAACAATAACAACCCTGCGCTTTCAAGGCTTGCTTCTATGGCAAAGGAAAAAGGTGCGGTTGTTAAAGAGGTTGACTCGAAGAAGCTTGATTTTATGTGCACAGGCGCAAGCCATCAGGGCGTTGCGGCGTATGTTGCGGCTCACGAATATGCAAGTGTTGAGGATATTTTTGCTTACGCAGAAGAGAAGGGTGAAGCACCTTTTATTGTTGTTTGTGACGAAATAGAAGATCCGCATAATCTCGGTGCTATTATCAGAACTGCAGAGTGTGTGGGTGTGCACGGTGTAATCATTCCGAAAAGACGCAGTGCATCGCTCAACTTTACAGTCGGCAAGACTTCGGCAGGTGCGCTCGAATATATGAGGGTTGCGAGGGTATCTAACCTTGCTTCGACGATTGACGAGCTAAAGGAAAAGGGCTGCTGGGTTTACGGTGCCGATATGGACGGTACGGATTATAAGAAAACCGATTTTTCGGGTGCGGTCGTGCTTGTTATAGGCTCCGAGGGCAAGGGCATAGGCAAGCTTATAAGGCAAAAGTGCGACGCCATTGTCTCTTTGCCGATGAAAGGCAATATAAATTCACTTAACGCATCTGTTGCGGCGGGTATTTTGATGTACGAGGTATCTTGCGGAAGATAAATCTATTAGATTAGGGGTGTTAAAATGTCTAAAAACGATTTGTTTAATGATATGTCGATTGATTCGATTTTGAATGACGTTAAGCAGCTGACAGGGGAGCAAACAGCCCCCGAAAGGATTTGGTCGCTTGACGAAATTGACGCATTGCTCGCAGACGATACGGTAAAAGAAGAAACCGTTGACACCCCCGTTGAAAACGTTACAGAAGCGCCGAAGGAGCAAAAAAAGCCCGAGCCTGTTGAGGAGAAAGCTCCCGTGCAGGAAGAAAAAAACGTTGATAAAGCTGTTGATAAGGCTAAGGAAAACAGAAAAATCGAAAAGACATCTACGCTCGGTCTTAAAGAGTTCGCAATGAAAAATGCGATTGAGACGGGTGCGATAAAAGCACGAATTGAAAACGAGAGCACTGAGTCTCTTTTGGAAGAATTTGAAGAAAAAGAGCCCGAAATCGAGCCGTTGATAAGCTCGGCAGAGGAAAACGAAGCCCTACCGGCTGACGGAGAAGCGTTCGGGGAGGACGACTCGGAAGCCGAAAAGGAAATCCCCGGTCAGATAAGCATTGAAAAGACAAGGGCTTTCAACGAGGTTGAAGCAAGGGCTGTAAGAAATGAAAATATAAACCATCATATAGGAGAGAATAAAATAATCCGAACAGGCAGTGCGGCTAAAAAGGGCGGAATGGAAACCGACCCGTACCGTGAACGCTTTTTGAATAAGCCGACGCTTGATATTGAAAAGACGCAGGATCACAAAGACTTACTCAAGGATTTGCCTGCAAAAACGATTGAAAAACACGGCGTTGTTGTTAAAAAATCATCGCTTGAAAAGACTTCTGACGACGGACTGTCGCCTATTCCGATTCTTGTTGATGCATCCGACGAATATGACGCACAGCAAAGACTTGAAATGGAGGCTCAATCGGGTGCATTAAAAGCGAATGCGTTCCCCGAGGATGAAAATCAGATTGTTCTGGACGGCTTTAATGAGCAGGAAGAGGTAAATATCGTCAACGAGGCAGAGGAGGAGGAAAAGCTTCGCAAAATCCGCAGGGATAAGGCGAGCAAGTTCAGACTCTTTCCCAATATTGAGGTTGACGACGGAGACGTTTATTCCGATACGTCGGCGCAGAATGACGAAGAGGATTACGATAACGAAAAGACGAAAGCCGTAGCTCTTCCCGAGGAGGAAGCCGCAGACGGCGAGGAAGCGGAAAATTCCGATATTGAGGAAGCTCCCGTCAAAGAAAAACGCAAAAAGCGTAAGCCGAGAACGGTAAGCGTTGCACGTGAGTTCTTCGGACCTAAGGACGCAAAGGCGGTATATGAAATTTATATGAAGGAGCGTTCCTACGGCAAGCGTAAAATTATCGTTTGTTCGTTGGCTCTTGCCTTGTTACTCGCTTGCTCGGCAATTACGTCGTTCTTGGGAAGCTTCGCATTGTTCTCCGACAGCCCGTTTGTTTATTCTGTAAGCAATTTAATTGTTCTTGTTGCGGTCGGTGCGATAAACTATAAATCAATAGCCGATTGTCTTGAAAATCTTAAAGAAAAACACTTTAACAAGAACACTGCTTTGACGGCTTCGCTGTTGGCAGGTATTATTCAGTGTATTGTATCACTCGGCTTCGGCGACCTTGTTTTAAGCGGTACGCATATTTATTCTGCGGTGGCGTTGTTCCCCGTGCTTTTGATAAATATCGGAGATTACATAACGACAAACAACGATATTGATAACTTTATACTTATAAACCGTGAGCAGAAAAATGCTTATGCGGTTAAGAAGATTGACGACGACGGAATTGCGTTTGAGGTCGGCAGAGGTCTTATGATCAAGGACCCCGACATTCGCTATTGCGCAAAGGTTAATTTCCCGTATAAATTCGTTGAGACATCACGTGCGGTTGACCCGACGGCGGACAGCTTTAACGTGATTGTTCCTGCTGCTTTGGCTGCCGGTATTATAGTCGGTATAATTTCGGCGGTAATCAACAAAAACGCCTTTGTCGGCGTTACCTCGTTTACGGGAGTATTCCTTATGTCTATGCCTGCCGCAAGTGTTGTTGCTTGTGCGTCGGCTCTTAGAGGCGTCAACAAAAAGCTCAACGCCGAGAACGGATTGATTTCCGGATACGAAGCGGTTGAGGACGTGCTTGACGCCAACGCTGCGGTGCTGGATGCGAGAGACATTTTCAGCGGCGGCGACGCTAATGTGTACGGAATCAAAATGTTCAATTCAATGAGAATTGACGAAGCAATCCTTTATACGGCTGCGGTTGTTATTCAGTCGGAGGGTGCTTTGAGCGATGTTTTTGATTCCATAATTCTTTCAAAACGTGAGATGCTTCCGAATGTGGAATCGCTTGCGTATGAGGAACGGCTCGGCTGCTCGGGCTGGATATATAATTACAGGGTGCTTGTAGGCAACAGGGATTTACTTGTAAAGCACAATGTAGAGGTTCAATCTAAGGAAGAGGAAAGTGTGTTTACCCGTTCGGGCAGACAGGTTGTTTATCTTGCGGTTGAGGGCAAGGTTGCCGCTATGTTTGTTGTGGGCTATTCAGCCGACGAACAGACAGCCGTATATATGCGTGAGCTTGAAAAGGCAGGCGTCAGTATTCTTGTTCGCACAACGGATTCAAACATATCCGAGGAGCTTGTTGAGCAGTATTTCGGACTTCCGAGGAGCTTTATAAAGGTCATAAGCCCCGTTGCCGGACTTATGTATAAGGAAATGAGCGAAAAGCAGGCTGTAAACGAGCCGTGCAGAGTTTTGCACAACGGAAGCGTTAACTCATTCCTTCATTCATTTACCTCGGCGCTTAAATTACAGGAGCGCAGGAGGATAATCAATATTTTGCAATACATCGGCGTAGGAATAGGCGTTATTCTTATGGCAATGTTTTCTTTCCTTTCGGGACTGTCACAGGCGGGCGCTGTGCAGATACTTTTATTTGAAACGCTTTGGACTTTAGTTGTGGCGTTTGCACCCAAAATTAAGAAAATTTAGAAAGAGTGTGATAAAAAATGCAGTGGGTAACTGATGCGGTAAATATGTTTGGTATAGGAGAATCATGGGTTGACGTGGTTTCCTGGATGTGCAGACTTATCACGGCAGTTATATTGGGCGGTATAATAGGCTTTGAGAGAGAGCATTCGCACCGTCCGGCAGGCTTCAGAACACATATATTGGTTTCGGTAGGTTCGGCGCTTATTATGATGACCGCTATATATATTTCAAAGCATGTAGAGGGCGAGATTGACCTCAGCCGTATGAGCGCACAGGTTGTAAGCGGCGTCGGCTTCCTCGGTGCAGGTACTATTTTGCGTGAGGGCTTTTCTGTTAAGGGTCTTACCACGGCGGCGAGCCTCTGGGCGGTTTCGTGCGTAGGCATAGCTGTCGGAACAGGCTTTTACAGCGGTGCTATTGCAGCGACCGTTATCATATACATTACGCTTAACAGTCTTAAAAAGGTTGTTGTTAAGGGTAAGGCGGGCAAGGTTATCTATGTTGAGGTTAAGCATCTTGCTCAAAAGGTTCCGGAGATTTCAAAGCTTGTTAAACGTGCAGGCGCATCTATTCATTCAATGGAAATTCTTGACGAGAGCGATATGAAGCGTTCAAAGAAGAAGGAAACCTCGACAATTAAGATAATTATTTTCCCGAAGAGCGAGGAGTCACTTGATTTGATTGTTTCAACCCTTCGTTCGGATGAAAATATTATCGACGTTTACGTTGACTAAATGAAAACAGTTAAAATCCCGTACAGAACAAGCTTATCTGAACGGGATTTAGCATTTTATAAAGCTTGATTTATTTGACTTGAACGGGGGATTATGCTATACTACCCAATAGTCAAAGTTGATATAGGTGGATGATTTATGGAAGAAAAAAACGTTATGCCTAATAAGGACGAAATTTCAAACGAGCAGTCCGAAAACGATAGGCTTAAAATTGTACTTGAACAAAAGCAGGCGGAAATTGACAGGCTCAACAAATCGATAGCTAAATATTCCGATACGGTTAATAAGCTCGCAGCCGAGCGTGACGCCGCAAATAATGCTAATATTGAGATAAGAAGCAGCTTCTATTGGCGTTTGATGTCGCCGATGAGAAGATTTACACAGATGCTTAAAAACTTAATTTCAAGAAATCAGAGCCTTATGGCGATTTTTGTGTTCTTGAAATGCTTTTTGCGACACGGCTACAAGCAGGCAATTGTCAGGTATCGCCTTTGTAAGCCCGTGAAAATCAAAAACACGGAATTCCTTCATACAATAACTCCCGAACGCAGAAAGCGTGAGGAGGCGTATGAATTTCCGCAAAAAATCAAAATCAGTATTTTAGTTCCGCTGTACAACACACCCAAGCAGTTTCTTGTTGAAATGATAAAGTCTGTTACAGACCAGACCTATAAAAATTGGGAGCTTTGTCTTGCGGACGGCAGTGACGACGAACACGCTTTTGTCGGCGAGTATTGCCGAAGTCTTGCAAAGGACGACAGCAGAATTGTTTATAAAAAGCTTGAAAAGAACGAGGGTATTTCGGAAAACACCAACGCTTGTATCAAGATGGCAAGCGGAGAGTACATCGCTCTTTTCGACCATGACGATGTGCTTCATCCCTCAGCATTGTTTGAGGCTATGAAGGCTATATGCGAGCACGGCGCAGAGTATGTTTATACCGACGAGGCTACCTTTGCAGGCGAAAACCTCAACGATATAATCACTTACCATTTCAAGCCGGATTTCGCTCCTGATAACCTTCTTGCAAACAACTATATTTGCCATTTTTCTGTTTTCAAGGCTTCGCTTTTGGACAAGGTTGGCGTTTTCAGAAGTAAATACGACGGCAGCCAGGACCATGACCTTATACTTCGCCTTACAGATGCGGCTTCGAAGGTTTACCACGTCAGAAAGCTTCTTTATTTCTGGCGTTCGCATAAAAATTCGGTTGCAATGGATATAAATTCCAAGACCTATGCTATCGAGGCAGGTAAGTCGGCTGTTCACGACTTCCTTGAAAGCAAGGGCTATAACGTTGTTGTTTCAAGCTCTGTTGCTCATCCGACGATTTACCGCTTGCAGTATGAGTTGAACGGTACGCCGAAAATTTCTATTATAATTCCCAATAAAAATCACTTGAGCGACCTTATTCGTTGCGTTGAGTCGATTTTGAATTTTTCGACATATACGAATTATGAAATTGTAATCGTTGACAATCAGAGCGACGACGAAAACCTGTTCAAATATTATGCGGAGCTTGAAAAGCTCGGAAATGTCAGAGTGCTGAAGTACGATAAGCCGTTCAATTATTCTGCAATAAACAATTACGCTGTTTCGCAGGCAACGGGAGAGTATCTTTTGTTCCTGAACAACGATACGCAGGTTATCAGCAATAATTGGATTGAGGAAATGTTGATGTATGCGCAGCGTGGAGATGTCGGAGCAGTCGGCGGAAAGCTTTTCTATGCAAACGATACCGTTCAGCACGGCGGCGTTATCTTAAAGCTCGGCGAGGACAGGGTTGCAGGTCACAGCCATTTCGGTTGTCCCCGCAGCAATTTGGGTTATATGGGCAAAATGTTCTATTCTCAGGACGTCAGCGCAGTTACCGCAGCTTGTATGATGGTGCCGAAGAATGTTTTTGAAAAAGTCAACGGCTTTGACGAAGAGCTTGCTGTCGCATATAACGATATTGATTTCTGCTTGAAAATTCGTGAGCTCGGCAAGCTTATTGTGTTCACACCTTATTGTGAGCTGTATCACTATGAGTCGTTGAGCCGTGGTAAGGATACGGAGAAGAAAAACAGAGAACGCTTTGTTGCGGAGAAGAAGCTGTTCCTTGACAGATGGCAGAGCGTGATCGACAAGGGCGACCCGTATTATAACCCCAATTTCTCGCTTGATGAGGGATATGCCGTTGACGTGGACAAGCTCAGGGAAGAATAATTTTGAAAATTCAACAAACAGAAAAGGGCAACCAAGCGGCTGCCCTTAATTTTATGTGTAAATCAATTTTTGAAGGCTAATTTTCGTTACTTAGCAATTCCTCAAAGCTTACCTCGAACAGCTTTGAAAATGCAACGATTTCAATATCCGTAACAAACCTCTTGCCCGCCTCAATTCGTTGAATGGCATTTTTATCAATATCAAGACCGTTGAGCTGTAGCTTTTCAGCAAGCTCCCTTTGAGAAATATCAAGCTTTCTGCGAAGCTCGGATATCTTTTTCCCACATATATTATTGCTTCCGTCAATGCTTTTGTTAATAAACATAATTTCCCTCACATGTATTTGACATTTACTGCTTGTCAGTAACTCAATTGTAGTACATTTCAAGCAATGTTTGACATTTACAAGAGGTCAACTTTAATAGTCTGTGCAATTGTTTTAGGGGAATTCAAAGTGATAAGACATCATTTTACGCATTTTGGCATAAATAAAAAGCAGACAGAGCCTGCTTATCGGTTTATTTCGGGATTGTCGGTACGCTCAAGAAGATAATCTAATGAAACATTGAAATAGTCGGCGATTTTAATAAGAGTAGCATAATCCGCCTCACGCAAGCCTGTTTCATAACGGCTTATAGCATTTTGATTAAGCTGTAAGTCCATAGACAGCTTTAATTGCGAAATGTTGCGAGCCCTTCTCAGCTCTCTTAAACGCATAAAATCACCACTCCTTGACAAAATTATACCGTAATGGTATAATCAAAATATCCCAATTTGGTATAATCGCAAAGCGATATACACTAAATTTAATTGAGGAGTGGATTTTTATGAAAACTACGAGAAAAATCATTTCGTTATTATTGTCGATTTTGATGATAGTAACAAGCGTGCCGCTTATGGCGGTAAACTCATTTGCGGCAAATACTGTTCAAAGCGGCACAACCGGAGAGTGCACATGGACTCTTGACAGTGATGGCGTGCTTACAATCCGCGGCAACGGAGAGATGGGAAAATATTACATGGATATGTATCCCTCTTGGGGACTTTCAATTACAAAGGTTGTAATTGAAAATGGCGTAACAAGTATAGGTGGTATGGCTTTCGTTGATTGCAAATCGCTTACAAGCGTAACAATTCCCGACAGCGTAACAAGCATAGGGTATCGTGCTTTTTTGTTTTGCACCTCGCTTACAAGCATAACTATTCCCGAAAGCGTAACAGAAATAGGTGAAGGTGCTTTTTGGGGTTGCACCTCTCTTACAAGCGTAAATATACCCGACAGCGTAACAAGCATAGGGTATCAAGCTTTTTTGGGTTGCAACTCTCTTACAAGCATAACAATTCCCGACGGTGTAACAAGCATTGACGATCTTGTTTTTGAAGGTTGCACAAACTTAAAGAGAATTGATGTTGCGGAGGATAATAAAAACTATTGTTCTATAGACGGTGTTTTGTTTAACAAGGATAAAACTAGACTTATAAAATATCCGTCAAGAAAAAAAGACGAGACTTATGTAATCCCCGATAGTGTAACAAGCATAGGCGGTGGGGCTTTTGAAGGTTCTACTTATTACAATAATGAATCAAATTGGGATAACGGAATATTATATATCGGTAATCATTTAATTGAAGCAAAAGAGAATGTTTCCGGTAATGTTGAGATTAGGCAGGGAACAAAAACAATTGCCGATTGTGCTTTTTCGGGTTGTGCGCTTACAAGCGTGAATATTCCCGACGGTGTAACAAGCATAGGTAAGGATGCTTTTAGATATTGCACCTCGCTTACAAGCGTAAGCATTCCCGACAGCGTAACAAGCATAGGCGATTCTGCTTTCGTGTGGTGCGACTCTCTTACAAGCATAACAATTCCCGACGGTGTAACAAGCATTGGCGATCTTGTTTTTGAACGTTGCACAAACTTAAAGAGAATTGATGTTGCGGAGGATAATAAAAACTATTGTTCTATAGACGGTGTTTTGTTTAACAAGGATAAAACTAAACTTATAAAATATCCGTCAGAAAAAAAAGACGAGACTTATGTAATCCCCGACAGCGTAACAAGTATAGACAAAGGGACTTTTGAGAATTGCACCTCGCTTAGAAGCGTAACAATTCCCGACAGTGTAACAAGTATTGGCGATTCTGCTTTTAGCGGTTGCGACTCTCTTACAAGCATAACAATTCCAGGCA
>DAVZHW010000002.1:0-171760 GCA_052273625.1 Candidatus Fimenecus sp.
CAATAAGAACAGGCAGTCTTGGCGGCAGGCTTAGAACAGCTCGTTTACAGCGGAATGTCACCATTGCTTATTTATTTAATTGTCAAGGTCCGAATATAAACTGATGTAAATTGTGATTTTAGGTGCTCGTTGCTGATAGGTTTGGCAACGACATAAGTATCTCACCACTTACATCGAATATATCATAGCACATTAAAATGTATATCGCAAATGTGCGATTTAAAATTTTGCACATAAAAACGCCTTCCATATTGGAGGGCGTTTTCTAATTCAATAAAGGTTACCTTTTTCATCTGCATAAAAGGTAATTTCTTTTTCTTCGGTTTTTTTGCCGTTCTGCACTACAAGTGTTAGGTGAACACTATTTTTTTCTTTAACAATGTCCTTGGTTTGTACTGTATATTTTTTATCAAGAACCTCAACAATAATTTGCGGTTCTTGATTTTGAATTTCAGATATAGAATCTGAAAGAGCAAGCGATGGATAGAAAAAGTTATTTGTAACAGTAACTTTAAAAAGCAAATCATTCTTCTTGTTTCGATAGCAAATTTCCTTGGTCGCATTGGTTTGTTCAACTTCTGTCAAAAAGCGATAAGGATGTTCCGGGTCATTTGCAATTGGAATAGTTCCGAAATACTTTTGTGATTCATCTTTAAGGTCAATGTTGTTTTTTTGATTGATTACAATATTTTCTGTATAACTTCCGGTGTTAGCAAGAGAAACTTCGTAAAAGAGAAAAACAAAAACGGCTGATAAAAATAGGATAATAGCTGTTACAACTGTAAAAATTATCTTTTTGTTTTTCGTCTTTCTGTGTTTCGCAACAAGCGTTTCACCGCCTTCCTGCACTGCGAAGGATTCAGCAATTTCCGCTGCCGAACCAAACTGACGGCATAACTCATTGAAAGAAATATTTGTATTTTTTGAACAATATTCATTTACACTACTTGTAATATCTCGAAGATATTGTTTGCGCTGTGAAAAATCATGTGGAATGGCATCGGAAACAGCGGTTAAGTATTTTTTCTTTTCATTCATTGTTATTATCCCCCAAAGCCAACTTGCTTGTTTCAAAAATCTTTTCAATGCCTTGTTGTACAGCCAAATAATCTGCACGAAGCTCCTTGAGCCGTTCAATGCCTGTCGGTGTAATACTATAATATATACGCGTCATTCTTTTTCCGACAAGTTTTTTTTCATCTGCTACTAATTTATTATCGAGCAATTTGTATAATGTCGGATAAAGCGAGCCTTCCGGAATGTTAATGACGCCGTCGCTTCTTTCCAAAATGGATTGTGACAACTGATATCCGTACATCGTTTCGTCATATAAAAGCATTAGTATCAGCATTTCGACAGAGCCTTTTTTAAAGTTACTACGGTTTTCCAAAAAGCACACCTCCTTGTTGTAAAATAGTATAGCAAAAATAATTTTATTTGTAAATACATAAGAATATTATGTATTAGTATTGACAACATATATTTGATATGATATTATCAGGCCATAAGGTAACCCAACTCTGCGATTTATTACAGTTTTTGCAGTGCGCACTGTGGAATAAATAAAAAAGAGAGAAGGTCTAAAAATGTCAAAATTAAAGAAAGCAAGTGCAATGCTGTTGGTTATGGCAGTATTTTCATCTGCATCCTCGGTTGGTGCTTTTGCGGCCAATAACCATGATACTGGGTATAGTTTTACTGTCGGTCAAGGTTGGCAAGCGCGGACAGAGTACAGAGAAAAAACAAATAACACCTCTGTTTATGTCAAAAGCTTATCCGGTCCTACCGTTACGTACTTCTATGTTCTCGCACCGAACGGGAGCATTCAGAATTCCGGCAAAGGTGTTGCACCAATAAGTCCTGGGCAAGAACGCCGTATATTCAATCATGTTTATGAGAATGGATGGTCTACGTGTGCATTAGCATCAATCAACAATCCATATTCTGGTCAATCTACCGGCGTATGGAGTCCTGACTCAGTTGGTAATGCTCCCCATGCCAACTAAAATATCAATTTAATTTAAGCTATGGTAAGGTAGTGTTCTGCACTGCCTTACTGATTTTGAGAAAGGGTGTTGATTATGAAAAAATGTTGTGTTTTTTTGTGCTTATTGCTGATTTCTACGATGCTTTCCGCCTGCACCTACACAGACGTCGAAAACAAATTAAAAAAAGTAATTATGCCAGGTAATGATGATAAAGTGGATATGAATAAATTTGCCCAACAGGCAAAGCCGGATGAAAATACTCAACTTAAACAAATCGGAGATGAAATTATCATCAACGACGGTATTGTGGAATTATCCTATACTATTACAAAAGTGAGCGTCTATGATAATTTGAAAGCATCCGGAATTGATGAAGCAAAAGTTTGCGGATATGTTCCTGACAATGCAAAACAGAATCTGTTTGTACTTGTAGATATTACAGTTAAAAACAAAAAGGTTATCCAACAGGTAGATGATTACAACATCGGTGTGTTTCATCTTATGAACAAAACCCTGTTCGATTCTGACCCGTGGAAGCAGTCTTTGCCGGAGCTTACCTATTTCAGCAATGCAAAGAATAGCGGCTCGGAGTATTATCACTATACGCTCCCCGAAGGAGAAGAAATGCAGTGTCAACTTGGGTGGGTATTGCGAAATCCGATAGAAAATGCAGATGATTTGATATTACACATCGGCGCAGATATTTCCGCAAAAAACTATGTCCGACTGACAAAATCGCAGTCAGTCAATGAAGGGAGCGACCCGTCTTGAAAAGCACCTTAAAAATCGAACTGAAAAAGGCTTTTCAAAATAAGCTGTTTTGGATAACACTTCTGATTGCAAGCATCATTGCAACACTCAGTGCTATATACAATATTCAAGTTATGCAAGAGGAAAAGCAATATTATGCGAATTCGGTTGCACAGTTTGGTGTTGAATCAATCAACCCGAATGCTCCGTTATACTCCTTGTTTAACCATTGGATCTGCGAAGATTTTTCTTCACTTTCTTCAACGATGTTTTTTATGCTGTTCCCGATTTTCGCCGTTTTGGGTTACGGCTGGTCGCTTTTTTCTGAACAAAAAAGCGGATATATCAAAAACGTTGTAACAAGGGTGTCAAAAAGGAACTATTTCCTTTCTAAATATATTGCCACTTTTCTTTCGGGTGGCGCTATCGTTTCTATTCCTGTTATTTTCAACTTCCTGTTGGTTTCAATGTTTGTTCCGGCGGTAAAACCCGATGTTTTTTATGATATAGGATGGACTGTCAACACGAATTCAATGTTTTCGGAGTGTTTTTACAGCCGACCTTTCCTATATGTGTTCCTGCGGATTTTGGTTGTGTTTCTGTTCAGCGGTGCGATGGCAACTATAAGCTATGCGCTTGCCTTTTTCATCCGCAACCGTTTTGCGGTGATACTTCTCCCGTTTTTAGGCGTTCTTGCCTTGCATTTCGGGCAGTATCTTCTTCGGGACGCATCGTCTGAACTGTCTCCGATTTATCTTTTAGGCGGATATGGATTTAATACCAAAAGGCTGTGGGCTGTTATTTTGGAGCTTGGCGTAATTTTAATCCCAACCTTCCTGCTTGCGCTTCTTAAAGGGGGGAAGGATGATGTTTTTTAAGTTACTGCGGTACGATTGTAAGGTTGGTATTGTTTACCACTACAAAAAGCTGATGGCCGCTTTGGTGCTGTTCATTTGTGTCTATTTGGACTGCTTTATGCAGTTTCGGGGCTATGCGACACTTGACACGCCGTTTACGGTAGAAAATACGCTCGGCAATACCTTGCTGTATATTTTCGCCGGAATTCAGGAGTATGACCCACAGATAGATACGCAGTTTATTTTCCCGGCTGTTTGGATGCTTCTCTATTTGGTGCTTGCCTATTTCACCTTGTATTATCCATACAATGATTTGGAAGAAAGCGGACAGAATATTCTTCTTCGTTCGGGTGGAAGACGACTTTGGTGGACTTCCAAATGCCTTTGGAACATCTGCACGGTTGTACTGTTTTTCCTGATGGGTTGGGCTGTTATTATTACGGCTTGTCTGATACAAGGCATTCCGTTGTCAATGGAACTGTCACGGAATATCAATATGCTGTTAGAAATGCGTATCACATCGCCGTTTTTATATCCGACAGAATTAGCTTTTGAAATTCTTGTACTGCCACCGCTTGTGATGATTGCCGTTAATCTGATGCAGATGACCTTGTCTTTGTTCGTCCGCCCGATTTACAGTTATATCATCACAGGAGCATTGCTATTGGCATCAGCCTATTATCAGTCGCCGTTTTTAATCGGAAATTACGCAATGCCGATACGCTCAAGCCGTATGGTTGAAAACGGTGTCAATCCGATATACGGTGTTTTGCTTTCGGTTGGGATTGTCACAATTTCATATCTTGCCGGTCTGCTTTATTTTAAGCGGTACGATATTCTCAGAAAAGGAAACGAAAGCTAAAAGGAATATTCGTGTGAAAAATCACACTATTCACATAATTATAATGCCCTCAAAATTTGCCTTTGACAAAATTTTGAGATGGCAGTAATCACCATCTCGCCTGTTCAGGTAACGCAGGTTAAACGGTGATATTTAATAAACTATTTGTTGTCTGAAAGGTTATGGTGATCGTTATGGCACAGATTGAGATAAAGAATGTTACAAAAATTATTAAACACAATACCGTAATCGACAATGTCAGTCTGACGGTAAATTCCGGAAAAATTACCGGGCTGAAAGGCGTGAACGGTTCGGGCAAGACGATGCTAATGCGATTGGTATCGGGGCTTATCTTACCGACTTCGGGGGAAATCATAATCGATGGCGAAACGCTCGGAAAGGATATCACTTTCCCACGCAGTATTGGTACGTTGATTGAAAACCCCGCATTTTTAGATAATTATTCGGGATTTCAAAATTTAAAGCTGTTGGCTTCCATTCAGGGGAAAATCAGCGATGAAGAAATCAGAGAGGCAATCATAGCGGTTGAACTGAATCCTGACGATAAGAAAAAATTTCGTAAATATTCTCTCGGGATGAAACAGCGACTCGGGATTGCCGCCGCCGTGATGGAACATCCCGATATTATCATTTTAGACGAACCCACCAATGCCTTGGACAGCGACGGTGTGCAGATGGTAAAACGGATTTTGCAGAAAGAAAAGGAGCGTGGAGCTCTGATTTTGATTTCCTGTCACGATTTGGATATTTTGAAAGAACTGTCCGATGTGATTTATCTGATGAATGCCGGAAGACTGTCTTCCTATGCGGATAAGGAGGATGCGCAATGAAAAAAAGGCTCAAAGTTATAGTGCCGATTGTTCTTACTTTATGTTTTGTTGCAGTATGGGGGTTTCGATTTCACACAGTCAACGCAGAGACAAAGCCAACACCTGTCAAGGTTTATAAAATGGGAGAGCCTGCGCCGTATGAAAAGGATTTCTTTCATTTTGCAGATGAAGGACTTGACGGATATGTGCTTACTGTGAAATCTGCAAAGCTGATGACTTACAAGGACTTTGCTGAATTGCACGGACAGACGGAGGATTTTATTCCGGAAAATGAGATTCGACCGACTTATGTTTATGATGTAGAGGTGTATATACAAAATCACAAAACGGAAGATGAAATGAAAGGAATCGACCTTGTAAATTCACGCTTGGTTTCAGCGAATGCATCTATGCAGGTAAACAGCAGACTTTTTGGCCTTCTATATCCGCATTTGGATGGAAATATGGGGTTTTCCTTAAAACCAAACTCCGATATGACGATGCATCTGCCCTATGCGGAATATGAGGAAACAAGCAAAGAAAAAATTTTATCAAGAGATTATTCCTTGCTTATGACAATGTATCCGACAAAGAAAATGATAGCCATTCAGTAAAAAATATTCTTATAAAAGAAAAAAGCTGTTGCGATTGTTTTTACGCAATCGCAACAGCTTTTTATGCTTAAGAAATCCACCCCAACGGGTCAACATTGTTAATTCGATAAGGTTTGCGTTGTAACTGTTTGCTCAAAAAGGTTAAGTCTTTTTGCATTTCCGGCAGCTGCGTCTAACGACCATAGCTTATCAGACTTAACTTGTTGCTCTACATAGTTCAAAAAATCTCGACATTCAATTATTTTGCATTTTCTTCCGCAATGCGAACGGTTTTCATTATATGCACGCTGACCTACATCAGCGAAATAGGCAAGTTCGGTTTGGTAAATCGGGATATTGGCATCTTTTTTTGTTGTCTTTATTTCTTTACGTTGTTCAACAGAACCTCGTTTAATTTCTTTTCTTATGGTTGTTATGCTGCGGTTCAGCATTCTTGCAATTTGCTTCTTCGGAGTTTTATTTCTTAATAATCTCTCAATCAATTCTCTTTCTGCTTCGTTTATATGCGTATATTTCTTGTTACGAATTTCATCCATTTCACTATTCACCATCACACTCAAAAATTGATTAATTGTAACATTTTTTCAATTAGTGGCAAATTAGGTAGGGGGTCAGCTTATTTTTTAATTGATAAAAAAATAGTTCTCTTGTATAATGATTGCAAATGCTTGACGAATTTTTGTTATAGTGGTAAAATGAGAATAAGCAATTAAATATCGCCATAAAATATTTTCATTCTTTATTTATCTAATTGTTAAAAAAATTTCCGTGGCGCTTGGCTTTGAATTTCAAGCCGTTACATACATAGGCAAATAAATTAAGTGAGAGAATTCCTCTCGCCTTTATTCGTTTATGTATGTGACGGCTTTTTGTTTTGCCTGAAAATATTTTTTTGATTTTGGTTTACAAAATGTAGATAACTGTCCTAATAAGTATAGGAATATTTTTCAGAGGCTAAAAATTGCTTGCGAGTAAGGAAACAAATGAGGATATTTTTGAAATCAGTTTCAAAATGCGTTTCAACTTTCCTATACAAGTGAGAAATTTTTTTTGCTCAAAATAAAAGTAGGTGTGCAAGAGAGAATTGAGAGGAGAATGCAAATGAACAAAAATTTCTTTATGCTCGACAACAATGTTTTTAATTTGAAATTGGACGCGTATGAGTTTCAGATTTATGCGTATCTTGTTTCGTGCGCGGGGAAGGACGGAGAATGTTGGCCGAGCTACAATACTATGGCGCGGTTGCTCGGAATGTCTACGAACACGATCATCAAAAAGATTGATTCGCTGATTAGGAAAAGGCTCATTCAAAAAGTCAACACCACAATGAAAAGTAAAAATGGTAATGTTCGAACGAGTAATAATCACTATATCATTCTGCCTTTTGAGGAAGCGTGGAATGAGCATTTTAGATTTTCGCCTACTGCATAGAATTAAGTACCCCTATACTCGTAGTGCTGGGGAATAAATAAACAAGACTAAGTAGAACAAAGAAACGCATATTCGGTCGCAGTAGGTCTTTACACTACCAAACATTTTGAAATCGTTTTATGCCACATAGTCAAGTGGTTTGTGCGAGCTAAAATACGAAATAAGGAAAGTAATCGCCCGTACCGTGAAAACGCAAATTTGAGCGTTTGTGAGCAAATGTGAAGCATATGTAGAACAACTGAAAAGCTCATTCGGAAAGGCGCAAAGCACCGATTTGCATCCGTCAGCAATGCTGACGGTATATGCGAGTTTCGTCTTTGTATTACACCGAGCCTTGCTCGGCGTATACAAAGACATTGGGCTAAGCCCAAACCCCTATCTTTTGAAAGGAAGCCTATCTATGGAAACAAAGCGAACGGAAATCTTGAACTTCCGTGTTACTACGGATGAAAAGCGTAAAATCGAATCGCTGGCAAATATCAAGTACGACTGCCTTGCGCCGTATTTACGGGATTGTGCGTTGCAAAAAGATATAACGGTCATCCCCGGAATTGTCGGTGTTGAGGATGAATTAAGGCGAATAGGAAATAATCTGAATCAATTAACGCGCGCTGTGAATAGCGGTATTTGTTCTGCTGTTGATTTGCGTGAAATGCGAATGGATGTGGCGAAAATATGGCAATCGTTAAACTTACTGCTGGAAAAATAAATCCGAGAATTATCATAAATTATGTCTGCAATAAAGAAAAAACCACCGACAAGCTAATCGGCGGTAAGGATTGTATGGCTGAAAGTGCGGAGTATGAATTTGCAGAGGTCAAGAGAGCGTTTAGTAAAACGGACGGCAGAACATATTATCATATGATACAATCGTTCTCACCCGAGGATGACATCACTCCCGAGCAAGCTCACGAGGTCGGTTTGCAAATGGCGGATTTGTTTCAAGGTTACCAAGTCGTAGTCGCAACTCATATCAACAAGGAACATATACACAATCACCTTGTAATAAACTCTGTAAAT
Source organism: Candidatus Fimenecus sp. (assembly GCA_052273625.1). Classification (GTDB taxonomy): domain Bacteria; phylum Bacillota; class Clostridia; order Oscillospirales; family Acutalibacteraceae; genus Fimenecus. The sequence continues at coordinate 8,332 of DAVZHW010000002.1, forward strand.
TATGAGAATGGTAAAAAACTTACCGTTTCAAACCAAGAGCTTGAAGACATTAAAAAATTCTCAAATGATATTTGTATGCGTAACGGTTGGGCAACTACCGAACCGAAAACAAGACGATATGATAATCCCAAATGGAAAAAGAGAATACAATACGAAGCGCTGGAAGCAATGAAGAACAGTTATACAATGGAACAATTTATTGACTTTCTCAGCTTACACGGAATAAAAGTCAGCTACAACAAGGACTACAGATATATGACATACACAGACGCAAGCGGACATAAGTGCAGGGATAGTAAATTATTTGACGAAAGGCTTTTAAAGAAAAATCTTGAATTGTATTTTGATATGGGCGGTGCGGATACAATTATTGCAGATACGGTAATCAATTATGAAACGCCGATGGCAGGAAACTGCACAGACGGACTTACAAATTCAATAATAGATTTCGTTGCAAATTTACCGCAAGAAGAAATGAGCAATGATTGGGGAAACGATATTATTGAAAGCAGACTGCTTGATATTATGGTCGAGAAAATGAAAGCTCACGGTGTTAAAATAACAAAAAGTCAGCTTGCGCATATACGAAATTCAAATCAAAATGAAGAACAAGAAATGCAATTCGGAATGTTTATGTAAGGAGAAAATATATGGAATGCAAATACAAATCATACGATGAACTTCCGCTTATGCTGTCGGTTATTCAAATAGCGGAAGTACTTGGAATATCAAGAACGAGCGCTTATGAGCTTGCGCATACAAAAGGTTTTCCGTCAATTACAATCGGCAACCGAATGGTAATACCGAAAGATAAATTCATTGAGTGGATTGACGAGCAGACGAAAAAATAAATGTCTGGATATTGATAACCGGTTGTGGTATTGTGTGTTGAGAAAGGACGGTGATAATATGCCGAAATTAATTGATAGATTCCTCGTAGCAAAGCTAACATCCGTTGAACAAATTTCCGAAAAGGATTATGAAGAATGGAAATGGCGCGAGGAATTCCTTAATTTTGAATCGGTCTTAACAATCTATGAAAGTACACAGAGATTTAAAGGTCAGCGATATATTGAATTTGATGACTACTGTGGTAACTACATGCAGACAGGCTACGGAGAATACACAATAACCGGTGACGAGCTTGTGATGACAACTAAAAACAGCATATACAAGTTTAAAATAATATACCGAGGTGAGAAAAGTGCAAAGAAAACTACTGACAAATGGTAATGCGTTCAAGAGAACCGATGACCGTTGGTGCGGAGTTGTGTGGTATATGGATGAACACGGAGAACGGAAACGCAAGAGTTTTTCGGGTGTGACGAAAGCTGAAGTTAATAAAAAGATGACCGAATATATCGCCAACTTTGAAAACGAGATAATTGAGTCGGACGAGTCAAAGAAAAGGCTTGATGAGAGTATGCAGAATTGGTTGCGAGTGTTCAAATTTTCGTCAGTTGAAAGAACAACATATGACAGATGCGAATGTTCGGCTAAAAATCAAATATATCCTCTGCTCGGTGAAAAGGTTGTCGGTGATATTAAGGCGAGCGACATAAAGAATATGCTGAAATATTGGATGGACAAGGGCTATGCCTACACAACCGTCAAAAAGGCATATATCGTCTTAAATGAGTATTTCCGCTATCTGTATAAGGAAGAACTCATAGCAAAAAATCCAATGGACAATGTGGATATGATTAAGAAAGCGAATTTCTTATCAGCACAGAATAAAGAAAATCTTCCGACAAATGAAACGGTAACCATTTTCACAACGGAAGAAATAGAAAAGTTTAAGGCTGAGGCGTTCAAGACTTGGCATACAGGCAAGCCACTATACCAACAAGCCGCCGCATATATTCTTATGCTGAACACAGGATTGAGAACAGGCGAACTGCTCGGATTGCTCAACAGCGACATTGATTTGGAAAACAAAACGCTGACCGTACAACGAGGAGTAAAAGAAATCTACAAGCGTGACGGAACAGAGGCTGACGGTGGTCGAGAGATAAAAATCGGCAAAACAAAAAGTGCGACAAGCAACCGCACGATACCGCTTAACAAGACAGCTTGCGAAATGGTAGAAAGATTACGCGCGGAATACTACTTCGGCGAAAACACGCCACTTGTCTGTGATGAAAAAGGTAATTTTACAAAACCCGTAAACTTCCGAAAAAGATTTTACCGAATACTCAAGGCGGCTGAAATTGAAACAAAAGGTCTACACTCGCTCCGCCACACCTTTGCAACAAACCTTGTAAACGGAATAAAGCAACCAAACGGCACAATTAAATCACTAACGCCAAGACAAGTCGCCGATTTACTCGGACACAGCACATCGCAAATCACAGAATTGTACTATGTCAAGAAAGATACATCCCGATTAAACGGCATAACAGATGATTTTAATATATGAAAAATGACCTCTCGATTAAATTTGAGAGGTCAAAATTTGATGCTTTATTGATGATGTACCAAACGGAAACAGTGGATTTATTGACACCAAATGGCAATTTGATGCCCATTTTGAGTGTCAAAATACGATTTACAAGACCGTGTGCCGAGTATTTTTAGACAAGTGAAAAGCCTTGAAACCACGCTGTTTCAAGGCTTTTGGTGTGGCAGGGGCAGAAGGACTTGAACCCTCGGCACGCGGTTTTGGAGACCGCTGCTCTACCAACTGAGCTATACCCCTATATTATGCGGTTTAATAGTGGTGGGCCAGCAGGGACTCGAACCCCGGACCGTCCGGTTATGAGCCGGATGCTCTAACCAACTGAGCTACTGGCCCCTATTCAAACCGCTTAAATATTATATAGTTATAACGCCGATATGTCAAGACATTTTTTTGTTTATATAGATTTATTTTTATAAAAAATCGAAAGTAGGGGATATCGCCGAAAATATTTAATATAAGTTGTGAGTAATTATCTCTTGTGATAATCGCTTACAAAAAATGGGAACTCATATTTAAGAGCTCCCATTAAATTTATTCGATTATTCCGGAAGCGTTTCAACTTCAATACTTGCTTCTACTGTATGGGAGCTGTGAACCTTTTCGTAAATAGGCTCAAGGCGTTCCTTTGTAAGCGGATATGCGAATTTGTAAAGAATGAAAATAAGTGTGTATGTAATTGCAGGGATAAGCGTACAAACCTTGAGGATACCCTCGCTGACACCCTCAACATATCCTGCATTTGCCATTATCTGAACATCATATCCGACCTTGCCGAGAAGCATAAGTCCGCCGTAGTCTGCGATTGTCTGACCGAGCTTGCGGCAGAAGGTATAAACTGCGTAAATTGCGCTTTCGCTCTTAATACCTGTTTTATACTCCTGATAGTCAATAACATCCGCAACAACTGCCCAGTTTGTAATTGAAACGAAAGAGTAACCAAAGCCGATAATGAACAATAAAATCATAAACAGCCAAGATTGATCTCTGCCGGGCTTAATAACAAAGCAAGCAATAGCTGCTGACGCAGAGAAGAAAGCGCCAACTGCACTCAACTCTTTTTTACCGTATTTTTTAACGAGCTTCGGAACAAACGGAATCATTATTGCCATAGGAAGATACTGTGCGATAGTACCAACTACCGAAAGGCTTGTGTTACAGAAATAGTTTTTGTAAAGGTACTGGTTAAGTGAAGCAAATTGAAGCTGACCGCTGATAAGAATACCTGTAAGTGCAAGAACAACAAACGGTCTTGACTTGAGCATACCGAGATATGTCTTTTTAAGGTCAACATGCGGTTCTGCCTCTGACGGTACACGCTCTTTGGTTGTTGCGTAGCAGGAGAAATAGAAAATAATTGCACACACTGCCATAGCGACTGCAAATAAAAGCATTCCCTTTGAGTTTGCAACATTGTATGTTCCGCCGTTTCCGTCGCTAACTTTTGTATAGATAATAAAAGGAGCGAGTAGCAGGGGAGCAGCACCGCCGATTCCGCCACCGATTGTTCTGAAAGTAGAAAGCAAAGTTCTGCCTTCGGGATCGTCAGTGATAACCGATGCAAGCGAGCCGAAAGGTACGTTCATTCCCGTGTAAAGCATACCGAACGCAATGTATGTAACATAAGCGAACAGAAGAATTAACCAATCACGATTCGTGAACTTGCTTATATCCATAAAGCAGATAAGCTGGGATAAAGCAAGGGGAATTGCAAGCCACTTCAAATAGGAACGGTATTTTCCGTCCTTGTTCGGTCTTTTTTTTGCAACAATCGAGCCCCACATCGGGTCATTGATAGCGTCCCAAAGACGGGTTATCAAGAACAGGTTTGCAACCTTGTTGGTAGCAATTTGCAAAACATCCGTATAAAAGACTTTAAGGAACGACGAAACATATGTCAGCACGAACAGGTTACCTGCGTCGCCGAGCATATATCCCATACCTTCCTTAATGCCGATTTTATTCGGATGAACGCTTTGGGTCTCAGTGTTGTTTTCTTTTGTTTTTTTCAATAGAATCACCCCTCAAATGATTTATAACCATTATATCATTGCCATAGATATAAATCAATCGGCAATTTATAACTGACTGTGAATATTTAACGCAGAATGTTAAAGACACCCAATTTATAAAATTCTCAACACTTATGGCTTTGTCAATAAAAGTGTGTAGGTTTTTTCTAACTTACACACTTTATTTTACAATCTCATCTTTTTTGTAATTTCCGGTGGTAATTTTAGTTGATATGGTGTACAATATCTTTCAGTGATTTTTGTTTTCATTGTTAACTACATTATATCACTAAAAAGACTGCATTCCTACCTTTTGGAAAGAATGCAGTCGTTTTTTTATTTGGCTGTTTTTTTACAGCCACTATTATTTATGCAACCGTCTTTATTATTGAGCATTATAGTTAAATTGGCACTCGGTTTATTTGATAATTCCGTATCGCATATTAAGAATAAAAAATATAATAATTTCAATTATTATAAATAATACCCACCCTGTAGGCGTTTTAGTTGCTTTTTGTTCTTTATAGTTATTGTTTATTTGAACAGAATGATCATTTGCATATTGAGCGGGGCAATCGTTTGCTTCTTGAACAGCATGCTTTTTTGATTTAACACTTGAGTTTGTAGCTTTACGATATAAAGAAAGAGGATCTGTTTGCTTCATTATGCGTGAATAAAAATCATCAAGCCATTCGGTATCGTCGGGCTTGCACATATTCTGCTCGGTGTAATCTGGTTCGTGTACTATTTTATTACGAACCCCGCGGTAACGCTTTAACTGTTTTAAGTCTCTATCCCAACTGTTAACAAATCTCGAGCCTTGAGTAATATTTTCCATTTCATAAATATAAGAAGTTACACCGGATTTACCAGATATACTAGATATATTACTTAAAATTTCATCACAAAGTTTATCAAGTTTCTTATATGAATTCATAAATCCCGAGTCCATTATGCACCTCTAAAATATATATATATATATTATAGCATAAAAAGAAAATAACCACAATCTGCTGACTGCGGTTATCAATGGCGGAAGCGGTGGGATTAGAACCCACGGTACCGTGAGGTACAACTGATTTCGAGCAAATGTCAGTATCTACCGCACCGCCCCTCTCCGTGCCTGAAATTCATTTCTGATACGCTACATTCTGCGAGATTTTGCGAGATCACTGAATTTTTGCGAGAAAACTGCGAGATAGATGCGAGAAAATAATAAAAACTCCTTTGGATATTCTCGGGCGAATACACATAAGGAGAATAAAAATGAACCAAGAAAAACAACGAGAAGCATATCAGAAGATGCTCAAAAAATGCCCCGATATCTTAACACCGATGAAAGCAGTCCGATGGTCGCCCGTCGGTAAGAACACCATCTACGCCGCACTCAAAAATGGTGAGATAGATTCCTATACCTACAAAGGTGGTTACATCTTCACGAAGGACGCCTTTATAGATTTCCTCGTCAAGACCGCCAACGATAAAGGCAGAGGATATACGATCCGAGGTGATAAGAGATGCTGAACTGCTTACCGCAAGTGCTATCAGGAGAACAAGTACGGCTTGCCTTGCATATCAGTAAACGCAAGTGCGCTTGGATGCTCAACAACGGCTTCATCAAATGCCACAACACCGGCAAGAGAACAAGAAAATATATCGTACTGAAAGAAGACCTGCTCACCTACATAGAGGACTCTACCAAACACCCCGAAAAATACGTTACGCCCCACGCCGAATTCTCCACCGCAAAGTATGAAAACCCACGAAAACCCAGACCACGCAAAACAGGATTTCCTTCCGCTCTGCCGTCGGACTTCCGCCCGTGGCTCGAACAGGAACTCGAAACCGTCCCCGATGCACTCACCGTGCCGCAGGTCATCGCCACCACAGGCTACACCGATAATACTGTCAACCGTTGGCTCCGCCAAGGCCACCTGAAGTATGTCCAAACCCAGTCCACAAAAATAATCCCAAAAACCTGGCTCATCGATTTCTACTGTTCCAATGGTTACACCATCTCACGAATGTCCAATAAGCATATAAACCTAATGCAAAAATTCTTCAAAGAAAATAAGTAATCACGTTAAGCGAACTATCCGGATTTTTCGGATAGTTCGTTTTTAAGTATATTAAAGTGTATTTTTACATTAGCGGCTCGTTATCTTCCCCAAAGTGCAACGAGTAAAATAAAAAATGCACTTTGGATTGCACTTTAGATGGCACTTTGGATGTCCCTTTGGAATGCATTTTGATAAAAAATAGTGTATATAATTTTTATCAAAATGCATTTATACTGAAACAACATATGATTGAAAACCTCGGCTAAAATGAGTAAATCTCATATTTTAGCCGAGGTTTATTTTTTATATTTGACATGAAATCTTATAAATAGATTTGAGAACTCAATTAAAACTACTGAAATCTCAATAGGATTTATTGCAAATTCCGTCGAAGTATGTTATTATGTATCATGAATAAGTTTAATTAATTATTGAGAGGTGCTCATATAATGGTTGATTACAAAAAATTATGGATTGTTTTAATACAAAAAAATATGAGTAAGCCACATCTTCGCAAGATGGCAGATATATCTCCCTCCACCTTTACTAAACTCAATAAAAATGAACTGGTATCTATGGATGTTTTGGTTCGCATATGCCGAGTCCTTGATTGCGATTTTGGAGATATTGTTGAGATTGTAAAATGAGTGTTTGTGAGGAGTTATTATGTTTTCGGTAATTAAGAATTCTCGAATTAAGGATAAGTGTCAAATTTTTACGCCAAAAGAACAGGTAGCAAAAATGTTGGATTTGGCGCTATATACAAAAAATCTATACGGAAAAAGATTTTTAGAAAATTCATGCGGTGACGGCGAAATTCTCATCCAAGCTGTCATTAGGTATATTGAGGATTGCAAAAAGCGAAGGTTTTCTAAGAAAAAAATCAAATCGGGTTTAGAAAAAGACTTTATTGCTTACGAAGTTGATAATAAAAGGGTTGAAGAATGTAAGAATAGATTAGATGCAGTAGCCAAACAGTATAAAATTACTGAGGTTGTTTGGGACATTAGATGCGAAGATTATCTCGCCTCAAAAAGCGACACATCCTACGATTTTATTGTGGGAAACCCCCCTTATATTGCATATCCCGATTTACCGACAAATGTTCAGACATACGTCAAAGAGAATTTTGCGTCATGTAAAAAAGGAAAATTCGATTATAGCTATGCTTTTATTGAAAAATCGTATTCACAGCTAAGCCCAAAAGGTTCCTTAGTTTATATAATTCCAAGTAATATTTTTAAGAATGTTTTTGCAGATGAATTGAGAAATATAATTAAGGATGATTTATATTCGATTGACGATTTTCCAAGCGAGAAGATTTTTGAAAAGGTATTAGTATCTCCAGCAATAATTTGCATAGTTAAGGGTAACAACTCCTCTAAATTGGTTTATCGTGTTTCAGGAACCGAAAAATCAATTGATAAAGTACAGTTGAAAAGAAAATGGATTTTTGATGATGCCAATATTTCTACCGGCAAACGTGTCGGCGATTATTTCAAGGTTTCAAGCTCTGTGGCTACATTGTTAAATGAAGCCTTCATTTTGAAAAATGGAGATATTAAAGACGGTTTTTTTGAATTTGATAATCATAAGATTGAAACTTCATTAATTCGAAAAGCGGCCAGTCCCAAAAATAAAAAATATAATAAATCAACGGAATACATTATTTTCCCTTATTTTTATGACGATCAGGGAAAGCTACAACATTATTCTGAAGAAGAAATGTATACAAGTTTTCCGCATGCCATGAAGTTCTTGGAAACACACAAGGAAAAACTTCAAAAGCGAGATGCCGATAGCAATGCAAAGTGGTTTGAGTATGGTCGTTCTCAAGCTCTACAAAATATAAATCAAAAATTAATATTAATTTCATCGGTGATTTCTGATTGTACAGAACCGTATATGCTGGATATCGATGAAGTACCGTATTCTGGTCTATATATAATGCCTATAAGTAATATGTCATTAGATTCATTGATTTCTATTTTAAAATCAGCAAAATTTAAAGAATATATAAAGAGTACTGGTGTGTGTGTCAGCGGAACATCAAAAAGGATCTCACCCAAAGATATAGAAAACTATATTTTTTAAGGAGCGAAAAAAGTATGGAAAAAATGAAATATAACATTTCTGCCCGTACAACCATATTGATTGGTAGAGAAGGTGTATCAAGAGCAGATGGCGCTATAATTGAATTAATAAAAAATACATATGATGCAGATGCAGACTTTTGTTATATTGCTTTTGATCCTGCTAACGATGCTTTGTATATTTTGGATAATGGCATTGGAATGACTAAGCGCATAATTGAGAGTTCTTGGATGCTTATTGGCACAGACAACAAAAAATACAATTATTTAAGTGATAGAAAACGTGTAAAATCTGGCGAAAAAGGAATTGGCCGATTTGCACTTGATCGCTTGGGCAGCAAGTGTACAATGTACACGAAGAATATTTCTGAACCGTTAATATACTGGTTTAACGATTGGAATAAATTTGAAGAGATTGGAAAAACACTGGATGAAGTTGATGCCGATTTTGAATATTTAGATAAAGATTTTAAAAGCATTATACCTAAGAATGTGATTAACAACCTCGATGTTTTAATTGAAGACAAAAAAGAGGAACTTATAACACTTGGAAAAGAACCCCCTCAATTTTCTTTGGAAACAGGCACACTATTTAAAATTGAAGGACTTAGAGATAAATGGGATGATACTGAAATTAATAAAATATTGTCCGTGTTGGGATTTCTTGTTCCTCCTGGAGAACAAACACAATATTATATTTTTGCGCAAAGCGGATTAGATAAACAAGCAGAAGAAATACAGTGTCATGTGATTGAAGACTATGATTATAAAGTAGTGGCCTCATTTGACGGCGAAACCGTTAAAGCCACCATTCATAGAAACGAATACGATTTAAATATCATTCCGAAAGACTTGTTTGAAGAAGCGGCATTTAAAGTTGAACCGTTTACTTTTGAAGATTTTTCAAAAGGTATTTTTGAAAAGACATTAACTTTATCAGAGCTCACCGGTAATAGCAATGAAGAATTTCTAAAAAAAGCAAAAGAAATTGGCCCATTCCAATTTCAATATGTATTTATGAAATTGGGCGGTGGCGAAGGCGGCTATTACAGTAAGGCCGTAAATACGGGAAGAAAACTTTGGATGCAAGAACATGGTGGAATAAAAATTTACCGTGATAACTTTGTAGTAAGGCCTTATGGCGACCCTAATTCAAAATCATACGACTGGTTAGGGTTGGATGCACGTAAGGGAGGCAACCCTGTCGCAGTTTCGCACAAATCGGAAAAATGGCATGTTAATAACGCTCAAATACAAGGTACTGTTTTGATTTCGCGCACCAACAATTCTTCTATTTTGGATAAATCAAGCAGAGAAGGTATTATTGAAAATGACCATTTTGAGGTGTTGACAAACATACTGCAAGATCTTATTTCATTATTTGAAAAAGACAGATCATATATAGCACATCATATTAAAAACTATCGTGATGCAAAAGAGGAAAAAGCTTCTACAAAAGAGAAAGCATCTGATATTGCAAACGAAATTTTGAAAAACAAGAAAAAGTCAAAGAAAAAGCAATCAAAAGCGGAATCTAATAGTGAACACCTTGCAAAAGCCGTTAAAATTTATGAAGAAGAACGAGAAGAATTGATTTCAGAAATTAAGTTATTAAGAGCATTGGCAACCAATGGTCTTATGACAACAACGATGGCTCATGATTTAAAAACAATCAACTCTCTTTTAGTATCACGTGTTAGCGGATTTCGAATCGCTCTTAACAGAGATGATAAGATTTTAATTGAACGCAATTTAGAAGACCTTAAAACAAATGATGAGTTTTTAAAAGCGTGGATTACGGTTATAACAACTCAGTCCAATAAAGATCGACGCAAGCGATTAAAAAAGGATGTAGTAAAAACAATTGAAACTGGTGTTAAACTGTTATCGCCTATTTTGCTTAGAAAGAAAGTGACATTAGAGTTAAACACTAATAATTGTAGCGCAATTAAGCGAATATTCGAAACGGATTTTGACAGTATTATTTATAATCTTATAATTAACTCCATTGAGTCCTTTGAAAGCACAAAATGTGATGATAGAAGAATATCCATATCAATTGAAGTTGATGAAGAAAAATTATACATCCATTATATTGATAATGGTCATGGATTAAGTGAAGGATTTAAATCTAATCCGTATGAAATTTTCAAATATGGTACAACAAGTAAGTACGATGCTAAAGGCAACCAAATCGGTACAGGTTTAGGAATGTATATTGTTGCGTCAAGCGTAAATGAATACCAAGGTACATATACTATTACTAAAATTACTGACGGATTTGGTCTTGATGTAATAATTCCAATAGCATAGTGGAGGTTGACTAATATGGAATACCGTATTGGCATCATTGACGACGATAAAACAAAAATCACTCAATTATTAATTTTTACCGCTCAAGGTTGGAATGATGATAACGGAAAAATAATCAAGGAAAAGTATAAGGATATTTCTTTGGTTCCAACTGAAATACAATTGGAAGGTGATATCAACCAAATGGTTGGGAAAATTGTTGCCGACAAGCCTGATGCTTTGATTATTGATTTTAAGTTGTCATCACAGGAAAACATATCCTATTCTGGTGTTTCATTAGCACAAGCAATTGATGAACGATTGCGTGGATTCCCTATATTTATATTAACTTCATATGAAGATGATTTATATGAAAAAGAAAATTTTGACGCATATCAAGTTTTTGATTTTGAACGATATATCAATGATATTCAAGAACGTCTTGAGATCAACTCTAAAATTGTCCAACAAATCAAAAAGTATAACACTACCTTGAATCAATGGAAAACAGAGTTGATAGAATTGTTGCCGCATTCAGGGGAAAGTGCAATTATTGACGAGCGGATTCTTTTGTTGGATTCTCTTATTGAAAATAGCATTGATGGAGCATCTGCCTTGCCGCAAAAATTAAAGCAAGAACTTGATGATACAAGTCGTATACAATTGCTCATTGATAAAATTGATAAAATCATAGGTACGGAGTGATATGATAAGATGTTTAAAAAGGAAATTCCCGTGCGTTCGTATATGGGAGATAAATGGACCACTAACACAACAAACAAAAAATATTTGGCAATAGATTTCAAACACCGTTGCGCATATTGCGATGATCTTGATAGCATTTATGGTGGACAAGCTTCATATGCTGTTGAACATTTCGCTCCAAAAGGAAAGTTTCCTAAGCTAAAATACACATATGATAATTTATTATATGCTTGCAGTTTTTGTAACACATCTAAAAGTGATGACTGGCCAAGCAATTCCCCTTCAATCAATGTTGTAGGGGAACGAGGATACATAGACCCATGTACAGATGAATATTATAAGCATTTAGATCGAGATGATAGTACAGGATGTATTTATTACAAAACAGAGCTTGGCAAATATATGTATGAACATTTGAAATTGTATTTAAAACGACACTCCACAATTTTCATGGTTGAAAAGTTAAAAGAAAAACGTGAAGAGCTTAAAGCCAGTATTGACAAGGACATCGAAAAAGGACTTGATGTGTCTATAAAACAACAAGCCTTAATTACTCTTGATAACGAGTTTTTCTCGTATTATGGTCAACTGTGCACTGATGGTGTGTGAGTGTTTGTTATTTATAAGGAGCAAAAAGAATTTTAATGCAGTATAATAAATCAATTACCGCAACTGTTTATGTTATAAATCAGGATAAAGTGTTGTTGCATGAACATAAAAAATATCATACATGGTTTCCGCTTGGAGGTCACATTGAGGCTGATGAGTTTCCTCATGAAGCAGCGATTCGCGAAGTTAAAGAGGAATCGGGCCTTGATGTTACATTGCTTGAAACAGAGTTAGCTCCGACAATAGACCTTGCTCGAGTCGTCAGAATACCTGCTCCTTTTTGCTTGTTGCATGAAGGTATAGGTCATGAAGAAAACTTCTTTGATTTCATTTACATTGCAGAAACTGATGAAATAGAGCCACACCCAGAAGGAAATTAAAGTAAAAAGTTCAAGTGGTTTACCTATGATGAATTACAGAAATATGAAATTAAGCCACACGTTAAGAACACAGCATTAGCAGTATTGGATTTTTATTGTTCAAATAAAGTAAGGTGATAATATGTTGAGAGTATTTGAAGCTTTTGCCGGATATGGTAGCCAAAGAATGGCTTTAAGAAACTGTGGCATTCCTTTTGAGGTTGTTGGCGTATCTGAAATAGATGAAGCTGTGATGGTATCTTATGCTTCAATACATACTGATTTCCTAAAAATTAGAGAATTACCACTAGAAATATCAGAATCTGAGATGAGAACATTTTTGTTGTCGAAAAATGTGCCCTTAGATTATAGAACTTTTGAAAATCGTGTATCAAGATTAACTGGACAAAGATTAAAAGATATTTACTTGGCCAACAAATTAATCAAAAATTTTGGCGATATTCGAGTTATAGAGCCGGATAAACTTCCTGATTTTGATTTCTTTACTTATTCTTTTCCTTGCCAAGATATTTCTGTTTCTGGATATCAAAAAGGTCTTAGTAAGGACTCCGGAACAAGGTCTTCTTTGCTTTGGGAATGTTGTAAGATAATAGAGACCAAAAAGCCTAAATATCTTATGATGGAAAACGTGAAAAATCTCGTGGGCATTAACCATAGAGCCAATTTTGAGAAATTTCTAGTTTATCTTGAATCATTAGGTTACAGAAACAAATGGAAAGTTTTAAATGCAAGAGATTATGGTATTCCTCAAAATAGAGAAAGAGTCTTTTGCATTAGCGTCTTGGGAGAAAGTGAATTCGAGTTTCCAACTCCCATTGAACTAAAACTCTCTATGTTTGATTTGTTGGAAAATGAGGTGGATTCAAAATACGAATTAAGCGAAGATCAGTATTCTGAAGAACCAATCGACAACAGTGTGTGTTATTGCTTGGATTCTAATTATTGGAAAGGAACTTTTCTTTGTGATTTTTTGTTAAAGAGAAGACGCCAGCTTGTTACTACAAGAAAAATAGGTGACAAAAAATATTTAGCGCGGCGTCTTACGCCTAGAGAAACTTGGCGTTTAATGGGCGTAAGTGATGAGGATTTTGAAAAAGCTCAAACCTTAGTTAGCGCAACCAGTTTGTATAAACAGTCCGGAAATAGCATAGTAGTCCCCGTTATGGAACATATATTTAAGAAATTATTTTCGAAAGAAGGTACTAAAATGATAAATAAGGAAATTCTTATCGATTTATTTAGAAAAAATGTAAAAGGTAAAATGTCCGATGTTAGTGGTAGAAATGAACGTCATGATGGCAGAGAAGGTAACTGGTTAGAAGAACAGTTCGGAAAACATCCTGATGCAGACAACCACGCAGACTTTTTTGGATATGAGCTAAAAAATCAAACGACTTCCAAAACAACTTTTGGGGATTGGTCTGCAAATAGATATATCTTTAAAACAGGCCCGTATGTTGATTGCTTTAAAAAGTCACAGTTTGGAACAAAGCAAGATGTCTTTTGCCAAACCTTCGGTAAACCTAATGCTGAAAAAGAAGGTAGATGCTCTTGGTCAGGAAGTCCCTGCCCCAAAATAGGCGATTATAATGATTATGGGCAAAAACTTGTTATCGAGCCAAATAATGATATCGTAGCAATTTATTCCTACAGCCAAGACAAAAGAATAAATAAAGCTACTATAGTTCCCGAAGTTTTACATCAAGAAAATTTGGAAATTGCTCGTTGGTTTGGAGAAAAATCTCATAGCAAAAAAAGAACGGATAAATGTCTTAAAGATAAATTGGAAGATAAATTTAATGATAAAGGCTGGTTTACTTGCAAGAAAGATGCTCAGGGTCGTTATTGCAAAATCTGCTTTGGCGAACCGATGAATTTTGAAAACTGGATCGAACTAGTAAAACAAGGTGTAGTTTTCTTTGATAGCGGCATGTATGTTGGTAATAAACGCCCATATTCACAATGGCGCGCTAACAATAACTATTGGGACAGTCTAATAGTTGAAACTTACGAATGAAAAGAGCAAAAGTATGTTTGAAGCGAAAAAAGAAGTTCAAATAAAGGTTTCTAATATACCTCTACAGTGGATACCCAAGATTGAAATTTATTATCCAGATCTTCCACAATTCCCGATTATGTACATACACACTCGTCTTGACAATGGAGAAAGAGTGTTTGCTTTTCCTGTCTCGGTTAGCTTTGATATCAAAGATGATTACTGCGATGCAAGTTTTTGTGTTTTATGCAATCAATATGATGAGAAAAGCAAAACAAAAATCAAATCTGAAATTGAAGAGCGCATCGGACTATCTGACAAAGTAACAAAAAAGGTCGCCCTTGATTGCTGCAACAAGAACAAGGAATATGAAACCTTCATAGAGGATTTATGGCAATATGTTTCAATGTCCTACGGTGAAAGTATTCCATACGGTCAATTTTTTGAAGAAGTGTACTCTATTGCTAGGTTTGTATCTGCTTGGCAACCGAAAACCGGTCGCCAAAGCGAGATGCGAATGCTCTACAATTTCATGAGTGCTTTTGGTGAAGAAGTTGAAGTCCCCGAGAATTGGCGGCATTTAGAGTGCTATTTGACACCTAACTTGTGGGATGTTCAAAACGAAAAGTTTGATGAGTTTTTAGAATTTAAAGTTCTTGATTCTGCTATAAGAAAAACATATTTACAAGAATATACAAACACCGTCACTATTGATTCAATTGATTTCAAAACTATGCCAAAAGCATGGAAACAAAATAAAGACGATTTTATAAACGATGTTTCTCTGAGACTATTTAACGATGGCATACTTGACGAGAAAGAAAGATATTCATTAGAGAGGCTTGTAGATGCATTTAACCGTCACGCTTGGAGAGCGGCTTATTATATCGGTTCTTATATGTCAATTGAGCATAATTACAATTGTTGGTCAAAAGATTTCTTCTTGAAAGTGTATGAAACCGGTCTCAAGGGTTATTCTGAAAAAGTAATGGCGTGCTTTTTGCAACAGGGATTTAAAAATAAAGAAATAATTCCTATAGATACTTGGATTGAAACTTTTTACGAATACTCCTTAGGTATTGACGGAAGAAAAGAGTTTTATGATAACTTCTCCGAATTGGGCAGATTAGAGCGCCTTATTTGGTTGGCAAGTCAGGCCAATAAGACCAATATGAAAAACTTTTTCGATCTGCTCTGGTGTCAAAGATATGGAACAATAGGAAATGGTAGACTGCGCGGTATCAATCCAATAGCTTGTAGTGAGTGTAAATTAAATGGCACCTGTGTTGGATTAAAAAAGAATAACAATAAGAATATCTTGTTGATTAACGATCAAATAGAATATGAATTGTTAGATGATGTTTTAACTTTATCCAATAATATCAACATAGATAATTTAGATTTTGTATGTTTATTAGAGAATAGAGTCCCTAAAAAGGTTTTCGTAAAAGAATATGTTAGAAAACAAAAGAAATATTTATGGTTTTTAACAGATGAATTTAGCGGCTATATTCTTGATAATAGACACCAAATTTCTGAAGAACTGTTGGAAAAAGAAGTTGTCGCAATGAAAGAGTATATGGAATATTATAAAAAGCTGTCTGTGTGATGAGCACAGACAGCTTTCCTTATATAATGTCATATTGTTCTAAGTATTCAACCATTTTCTTGGCAACAGCATCAATTACATTTATGCAAACAGAATTGCCAAACTGTTTATAAGCTTGCGAGTTGGAAACCGGAATAATAAAGTTTTCTGGGAATCCTTGCAAACGAGCACATTCTCTAGGTGTTAACATTCTGGGATTTTTATCTCTTTGAGATATGAGGGCTTCGCTTCCGTCTTTATAGTATCTAGCACTAATAGTATTCGTGTGTTTGCTCTCTTCATTAAACACGCAAAAACCAAAGCCGTTCCCTTTCTTTTCATGCATTTTTTTGCGAGCTAAATGACCTTGATAGAGTTTGTCAGAGATTGTAAATGCATCTGATACATCACTTTCTAATATGTTTCCAACGCATACAGATTCATCAACTTGACCTTGAGGATATGAAAAAGCACTATAATTCTCAGGAAGATAATCTTTGTTAAATCCAACTATGATAATACGCTCTCTGTTTTGAGGAGAGCCAAAATGATATGCGTTTAAAACTTCAGGATTTGGAACGTAATAGCCTAATTCGTCTAATACATTTAAAATGACTTTTAGAGTTTTTCCGCCATCGTGTCCACGAAGCTGTTTTACATTTTCCAACATAAAAGCTTTAGGTCGCTTTGCTTTTAAAATTCTAGCAATGTCAAAAAACAAAGTGCCACGAGCATCCTCAAATCCTTTTTTGAGACCTGCTTGTGAAAATGGCTGGCATGGAAATCCGGCAAGCAATATATCGTGATCCGGAATGCTATATTCATCCACTTTAGTGATATCTCCATCCGGAGTCTCGCCGAAATTTGCTTTATAGGTTTTTTGAGCAAACTTATCCCACTCCGAGGAGTAAACCGTATAGCCTCCATTGTTTTGGAAACCTTGTCTGATTCCGCCAATACCCGCAAACAAATCTATTTGTGTAAATTTGCATTTTTCACGAGAAGGATTTTTTAGCGGAGGAGCTTGTGGATAGTTATGTAATTTGTTCAATATTTCTTCAGGAATTATAGATTGAAGCTCCCACTCTTTCAGCAAGTCCTCCCTACGATACAATCCCAAAAAGTCAGATAGTTCTTTTCGTGTCATATCATGCTCAGTACGAAAAGATATTAATGCGATACTTTGTACCATTGTTTCAACCTCGTCTATTTTATTAAACAAGAAATAAATTAATCAATTTTACTAGATGAATCTAGTTTACCATAAAAGTATGAATTAATCAAATAGTATTCGAAATATTCTTACTAATTATTTTGCGGATCAAATATAAAGCGCGAATTCTTTCTTGTTTATTATAAGCATACAACAAAAAGTGTCCCATAAAACGGACTTTTGAATTCTGCAATCATTTTCGATGCGCTGTTGCGATTTTTGTAATAAAATGTTATAATATACCAAATAGCTAATCTAAATAGTTGTTTGGAAGGTTATTATGAAAGTATGTAGTTTGTTTAGCGGAATAGGCGGTATTGACCTTGCTTTTCAACAAGCAGGGTTTGATGTTGTTTGGGCAAATGAGTTTGATAAAGATGCAGCAACTACATATCGTCATAACTTTGGCAGAGAATATCTTGTTGAAAAAGATATTAGAAAAGTAAATGTTGATAAAATCCCAGATTTTGATATTTTAGTTGCAGGATTTCCGTGTCAGCCTTTTTCTATAATGGGTTTTAGAAAAGGATTTAATGATCCTAGAGGTAATCTGTTTTTTGAAATTGCACGTATTGCTGAGGTTAAGAAACCAAAGGTGATTTTTCTAGAAAATGTAGCTAATTTATTAAAACACGATGACGGTAAATCATTTTTAACGGTTTATAATGCATTAGCACCACAAGGATACGCTTTTCGCTATCAAGTGATGGATGCAATCGAATATAGCAACATCCCTCAATATCGCACTCGTATATTTATAGTTGCTTTTCAAAACGAAGAAGCGTGTGATAGGTTCACCTTCCCCGAAAAGATAGAATTGAATACAAAGCTCAACGATTTTATTGTTCGCAATCAAAAGCACGATGATAGCTATTATTATAATGCATCAAGTTTTTATTATGAGGATCTAAAGAAGATCGTTACTGATCAAAATGCATTATATAAAATTTACGATTCAGGAGTTTCAAAAAAAGCTCATTATCTATGCCCGACATTAACGGCAAACATGGGTACATATCCCGACAGAGTTCCAATAGTGTTGGATGATTTTGGGATTAGAAAAATAACGCCGTATGAATGTTTGGCTTTACAAGGTTTTCCAAAAGATTATCGTTTTCCTAAAATCCCAATGTCAAGCGCTTATAAACAATGCGGGAATAGCGTCGTTGTACCGGTGATACGGCGCATAGCAGAAAATATCATGAAAGTAATGGACTGATGAACATGAATGAAATTGAAAAAGAATATCAAGAATTTGTAATAAAGTTAATAGATAAAGCAAATGAAGTTCAAAAGGATTTTGAAAAGCTTTCCTCAGAGAACAAAGAACGTGTAATGAAAGATGCAAAATATTTGGCTATTATAAAATTAGGGGAAAGTATAAAATGATTAAAGAAATAATACACGATCCGATATTTCTTGCAGGAAAGTCGGAGACGGCAACAAAAGATGATTTACAGGTGGCGCAGGATTTGCTTGATACGCTGATTGCTAACAAAGATGGTTGTGTCGGCATGGCGGCGAATATGATCGATGAGCGCAAGTGCATTATTGTATTTGATAACGAAGGTACATATATGACGATGTTTAACCCTGAGATTATCAAAAAATCTGGACCGTATGATACTGAGGAGGGTTGTCTTTCTCTGCTCGGTGGTCCTCGTCCGTGCAAACGCTATAAGTCCATAAAAGTTCAGTGGCAAACTGCAGAATTTCAAACCCGTATAAAAACATTCTCCGGCTGGACTGCTCAAATCATCCAACACGAAATTGACCATTGTTATGGAATATTGATTTAGAATTATAATATTTGAGGTAAAGAAATGAAAACTGATCGAAAAAAACTAAAAAGCAGTTATGATAAAACTATTGATTTTTTAAATATAGCCATTTCCGATCTTGCCGGAAATTTAACTCTATTGGACACTAAAATCTCAATAATCATGGCGACAGTAGGTGTGATTTTAGGTTTGGTAGTTGCCTGTAAAAGTAATGTTTTAAAGGCATATATTTTTTACGCAGATAATTGCCACCTCAAATATATTTTTTTGTTATTATCAGCAGCTTATATCATAAGCATAATAATCACATTTGTATATGGCATTAAATGTATAATGATTAGATTTGGAAAAAGTAAAACTTCTTCGCTTTGGTTTTTTAATACTGCAATTTATGGCGGAATATCTGAGTTGGAGTATATACATAAAGTTAGAAATATGTCAGATGAAGCAATAGTGAAAAATTTGTCTGCTGAAGTTTATAAGTTAAATATAATTAATAATCGCAAAATGCGTTCAGGTAAAACAACTATTATATTTTTCTCCATATCATGTGCTATAATTGCTGCCTTAATGATTATGGTTGGAATCTCATATTTGGTGGTGTAGCAATAATGGTAGATCTAAAGAAAATAGAAGAAAAAACAAAAGAATTTTATAGCAAAGCTAAAAGCGAATTGCTTTTGCTTGAGGAACGATCTTTGGCTTTTCAACATAGCGCAATATCTGATGTGATACCAAACTACAAATCAGACCTTTTGAATTTTGGAGCTTATAAAGAAGATAACTTTGCTGTTCTTTTTATTGATATGAGAAACTCTTCAATTAGAGCTAAAAATGTTGGTGCATAGAAAACTTTTTTGTAAATGCATGCATTTATTCCTGCCATGTTACAAGTTGTAGAATTCTATAAAGGACATGTCATTGATTTAATGGGTGATGGGATCATGGTATTCTTTTATGGGAAAGATGAAGGATTCACTAAAGAAATCGCAATAAAGCACGCAGGCTTGTGTGGAGAGATATGTTGACAGTTGTTAATAAGGTAGTAAATAAAATCCTTTTAGAAGACGGCATTAATTATCCTATTATTTGTGGTGTTGGAGTAGATTATGGAAAAACTGTCATCACTAAGATAGGCATAGAAAATGTGTTTGACGTTAAAGCGTTTGGTGACTGTATTAATAAAGCGTCAAAGTATTCTAAAGTATCCAATTCTGTAAAAGTGAGTAAAAAGGTTAGAGAGCATTGGCCCAAAGGTCCAAACGGAAAAATAGCATTCATAACTGATGGTGATGGTTATTTGTTGACCAGTAAATAGGTGACTTTATGAACAATATTATAAAAAATGAATTGGTCGAAAAAGTAAACAAGTCAATTGTCGACATCTTAAATATACCGGTCGAAAATATATCTTTTGACTCTAAAATTCCAGTTGACGAAGATATAACTGATTCTAATAAAGTTTACAAAGGTGAGGTTACAATACTTTTTGCAGATATGCGAAATTCAACTAAATTTACGGATGAAAACACTGCAAAAACAGTTGTAAAAGTGTATCGTAGTTTTCTGAAAACAATTACTCGTGCCATTCGAGTTTGTCATGGAAATATCCGTGATTTTATTGGAGATGGCGTTCTTGCTGTTTTCTCTGATAAAGAAATAGACGGAAAATTTGTTTCTTCTGCTGAACAGGCTGTTATGGCAGGGAAAACAATTTGCACTTTGATTGATTATTGCTTAAATCCAAAACTAAAAGATAAATTTAGCATAGTTATTGGCTATGGCATTGGAATATGCACAGGTACGGTTCTTGCTACAAAAGTAGGAATGAGAGGAAATGAGAAAAATCCTGATGTTGAAAATGAGACTGGAATAATATGGGTTGGATCTTGTACAAACCATGCAAGTAAATTCTGCGGAGTCGCCACATCTGGTGAAATAGTTATAGACAAAAATACATATATGAAACAATCATGTCAGCAATCATGGGTGCAAACGCAAAAAATAAAAGGCGATGCAACATACGATTGTTTTGTTTCCAGTAATAACTATTTAGAAATTGAAACTGATACATCACCAATATGCATTAATACTGATATAACCTCTAACTCTACAGGAACACAAATCAGCGATACAATCACAAAAAGGCTTGATGCATATGATTCCAAAATCAAAGAACTGACATTATTGTTAGAAAAACAAGAACAGAAGCAGAAAAAACTTAATGAAAAAGAAGTTGTACTTAGAAAAAAAGAAAACGGTCTAAATCTTATTGAAGAAAAACTGGATGAACAAGAAGAACTGTTGAATGAAAAATGTTACAGGGATTCAGCAGGAATTATCCACCATGCTCATTGTAAGGGGCCATACATTATTGAGTGCGGCGAAGCCTTCTGGGATAAACAATTAGAGTTAACTATAGAGGCGGGAAGAATAATCGGCAAAAACGAACTCGATGTAGAAATTGAACTTTGTTACGTATTGGCTAATATTTATTCTTATCTTAATTCTTGGGAAAAAGCATATAATTATTTATGTATCCAAGCTCAGTATCATTCGTGGATACATGCAAGCACTGTTGAAAATTACATTGTTAAATCTGGACATTGGGCAAGAATCAAAGGTATTATCGATGCTCGGATTAAAGAGAAGATACCATATAGCCTTGGCAGAAGTTTAAGAGAATGTCAAGAAGCGATTAAAAAATTGGGGTATTGATTCTTTCAAATTATAAAAATGAACAGGTGTGAGATTAAATCTTGCGCCTGTTTTTCTTTTTAATTTCTCTGGACTTGTGGAAGGTGTTGTGGTATGTGTTTGTGTTGCAAAAAGGAGGTGCAACGCACATGACAACACTTGAAGATTTATACTATGGTAACATCAGTCCGCACGAAAAGTATATCAAGCAAGGGACGAGAGTGGATAAGCTCGTCAAGCTGATATGCAAAAACGAGGATGAACTGACCGAAGGGCTTACCGAAAAGCAGAAAGAAACACTTGATAAGTTCAAGGACAGTACAAGCGAGCTGTCCTGCATCACCGAGCGTGAAGCGTTCAGCGCGGGATTTATTCTCGCAACACGCATAATGGTAGAGGTGATGGAAGGCTTGGAGGAGGTGGAAGATATATGAGAAAAATCATAATCTTGCTTCTCTGCTGTGGGTTGCTGATCTGTATGGTGGAATGCAGTAGCAACACCGCACCACCGCCTACAGAGAGTCCGCCGACAGCGGTATCGGAAACGGTTACGACAGAAGCACCGTCTACAACGGCGGTAGAGCCGACAGAGGAAGAAAAGGTGCCTACCCCAACCGAGAGCGAGAATCAGGAAACCGAGCCGACCGTAACCGCTACGGCGCCTAATACAACAAAACCGACAGAAGAAACAGAAAAGCTGACTACATCATCGGCGGCGAAATCTACCACCGACAGCACAACGGAATATCAGCCGACGTGGGAAGATATTAATGTGTACGGATATGTGGTTGATCCGCCCGAAGATGAACTTCCCGATGAACCGACAGAGAAAAGAGTAGTACCGCCCAAGC
Source organism: Candidatus Fimenecus sp. (assembly GCA_052273625.1). Lineage (GTDB taxonomy): Bacteria > Bacillota > Clostridia > Oscillospirales > Acutalibacteraceae > Fimenecus. Next base: position 31,067 of record DAVZHW010000002.1, read on the forward strand.
CGAGTGCCGATACAGTCGCACAGAAGGTCGCAGAATACATAAATCAGTTCCGCACCGAGCAGGGAGATGTTACTGCAACGGTAATCCCCGGACTGACCGAATACTGTAACTACCGATGCACACAACTGAAAACAAATTTTGCTCACGATACCGATGACCAACGAGCCGCCGCTGAAGCATTACAATACGGCGAATATGTCGACTTGTCACTGTACGGAATCGAGGGCGAGGAAAATTATTATACCGCTAATGTGCGCGAAGCCATCGGCAAAGGTAATTGGGGTGGCACCGCCGATGAGATAGCCTACTCCATAGCGGATGGATTCAGAAACAGCAAATTACATTGGTCGTATGTCGGCAGCTCCAAGTACACCTATATGGCGGTCGGAGTGATGTATGACGGATATTACTGGTATGTCTGCGTATGTATGGACTCTGAAAATACAGACTTAAAATAAGCATAAAAATACCCACCGGATGCGGCGGTTCATAGCTGAACTTTGTCACAACATCCAGTGGGTTATTTTTTTTGCCTTTGTAGGCGTTTGTTTTATTTCAAACGTACTACGGATCGATAAAACTATTTCTGTTCGATTGTACGGGACTTTGTAAACGTTCAAAACCGCAAAAACACTCGATTTTTAAATGAAAGTGGTTTGTACCAAAATGTAATAATAGCCTCTTTAAATTACATCTCATCGAGCGATAATCTGTAATGCTCGTGACTATGGTATTGCGCTGTAAAGGCGGTGAGTTGAACCAAGCGAAGATTATCGTATTTACTAGACATCTTCCAACAAAAATCACTGAATCTGTGTATGGAAAACAGAATATAGGTATTGTTTTCCTTTCTGCTGAATTTTGTTGTAATGCGTTCAATTTCAGTCCAATCTTCTTTTGTGCAATGCTCACCCAACGTATCAAAATATTTTATGAAAATATATTCGCCGTAGAGTTCATGGATCATATCAAAGGATAATTTTCTGATTCTGGCGTTGCGATGAAGATTATCGTTGTCCTTTGCAAAATCGTCGTTGGTGTATCTATACGAACGGGTGTTATAAAACAACCAATATTCGCACTCTTTTCTAAAGGTGCGTTTCACCAAAACATTATTAATATATTTCATCATATTATTAAAAACGGTTTCGTTGTGATAATCTTGCTTTGTAAAAATGTAACGGTACCAAAAGCTTAAATATTCGTTGGTGATTTCATAATACGCTTTGCGTTTTCCGCTGGCATCGACGTGTTTTACAATTCCGTTTTTGATTAGTGATTTAAGATACTTATCGCATTTGTTGTTTGGATAACAAGAAAATTCTGCGAGTTCAGAAACTCTCTTTTTGCCGATTGAAAGGCCGTAAAGTAAAGTGTTATAACTTTCAGGAGTGCGATAATATTCTTTGATAATACGCTCAGCTAACAAATGGAAATAAGAATTGGGCTGTAAAAACCTTTTGAGATTAGTTTCAAAATCAAGTTTGGGATTGTAAAGTGCAACCAAACTTGAACTGCCGCCGGTAATAGCTTTGACAAGCACTATTTCTTCATCGGTTAATTTGGGATATATTTTCTTTATCTCTGCGATGTGAAGCGGCGTGAACATACGTTGTCCGTGCTCGTCATGAATATAGACAAAAACGGTTCGGTGGTTATCATTGTAAAATTTTTCGACAAGCTGCGAATGGAAACCGCTGTCTTTTTTTATGCCAAATGAGTCAAAGAACACTGTGCAATTTCGTCTTTGGCACCAAGCATATAACTGTTCGAAAAACATTGCCCAATCCGTAGGGTCAGAGAAAATCTGAGGATACTTTTTTGGAAAAAGTTTTAATGCAAGAGAATGTTCGATGTTTTCAAAAGAAAAGTATAGGCAATTGCTATATTTTTTACAATAATCCAATACGGCAGATGTTTTACCCGTTCCTATCCATCCGGTGTAGGTAAGAATTCCTATCTTTTCTTTTTTACGGTGCATTTTCAGCCTTGCATCATTTATCCCGCGCCGGAGCATTTCAACATAGAAATCATTACACTCATGCATTTTTCTCACTCCCTTCAAAAATCATATCATAATATGATTATATTTCAAAAACTGCATTTTTGCAATAAAAACAGAAAAATATCAAAAACTTTTTTCTTTTGCAATTTCCTTTAACCGCCTATGTTTTTGGCGGTTTTTATTTTTTGTAAAAAAATTTTTTCAAAAAAGGCTGTACTAAATCCCGAAACGAGGACTACGAGTGAAGGGGTAAGAGAGAAAGAAAAATAAAAAAATTTTAAAAAATGGTTTTAAAAAACGATTTTTCCTGCTCTACCCTTTGAGGAGATTTTTTTCTGCAAACGGTTTACAAAATAGTTTTCCCGTGTTCTACCCATTGAGGAAGTTAAAAAATTTTGGTGCAAAATAATTTTTTTTGCAAATAAGGAGTAGGAGGTGTTAAAAATGTTTCGCTCAAAATCAAAAAAATTGCCAAATAAGGAGTGAGGGGTGATTACAATTTCAAATTCAATTAAACAGAAAGGAAGTGGCGGAATGTCAGAAACAATTATCAGAAAAATGTCAGAGGTGGAACTCCAAGAGGTGCGGTGGCTATGGAAACCGTATATCCCGTTCGGAAAGCTCACCATTATCCAAGGCGATCCCGGCGAGGGCAAAACAACATTTGCGTTAAGGCTTGCCGCCGCTTGTTCGTCAGGCGTGGCTATGCCCAGTATGGAAACCACAGAACCCTTCAATGTGATTTACCAAACCGCAGAGGACGGACTCGGCGACACCATCAAACCAAGGCTCATTGAAGCAGGGGCAGATGAAAATATGGTGCTCAATATTATTGAAGATACCGATCCTCTTTCTCTGTCGGATGAGCGTATTGAAAAAGCGATAACCGAAACGGGTGCGCGACTTATGATACTCGATCCTATTCAGGGTTATATCGGTGAGGACGTGGATATCAACCGCGCAAACGAAATACGAACGGTGCTGAAAAAGGTTGCTGCCGTTGCTGACAGGACAAGTTGTGCAATCGTATTGGTTGGTCACCTTAACAAAGCCAAAGGCGCAAGCTCACAGTATCGCGGTCTCGGCTCGATTGATTTTCGTGCCGCCGCCCGTAGTGTTTTGCTCGTGGGTCGCCTTCGCAGAGAACCAAATGTACGCATCATTGTTCACGACAAATCTTCGCTGGCACCCGAGGGAAAGTCAATGGCATTCAACCTCGGAAATGAGGACGGCTTTTATTGGCTGGACGGTTACGGTGAGATAAGTGCGGAAGAACTGCTCTGCGGTTATTCTACCGAAACCAAAACGGCGGTGGCGGAAGAACTGATTCGGGATATGCTTGATGACGGCAGAGAGGTTATGGCAGATGAAATCTTCCGTATGGCTGAAAACAAAAATATCTCTCGCAGAACGGTGAACGAAGCCAAAAAAAGATACCAAACATCAAAACCCGAAAGGTCGGCAAAGGCTGGGCGTGGTCGATACCCGAATAAAGATTGCAACATTGCAGTGTGTCCTTTCTGCATTGTAAAAATGATGACAATGGGAGTCATTTGCATTGTTGCATTGTTAAATTCCGCCGACGATTATGCGCCGTGTTTCGCCCTGTGTGGCGGCTAAAACACAAAAAGGAGTAAACACCCCACTCCCGAGTTAAAACGCGAATTTGGGGCGGTTTTGGAAACTTCGGGTTTTCGACACCCAGACTTCAGTCTGGGGCAAGCAGAGCGTCCGGCTATCCGCCGTGTCGCAATATTTACGGGCAGTAGCCCGAACCCACTATTATTGCGAAAGGAATGATGAAAATGGCAGAAAACCGTAGGCGCAGTGAAACGCTGGCCGTCCGCCTCACCAAAACGGAAAAGGCAGCGATCATTGCAAAATCAAAGAAAGCCAAGACGACATTGACCGAGTACGTCTTGGCGATATCAAAGGACGCAAAAATCGTGTTGCCGCCCGACACTGCGCCGATAGTTTTGGAACTAAAGCGCATCGGCAACAATCTAAATCAGATAGCAGCGAAGGTCAATTCGGGCGTGACCTATGTAGAAAATCTCACGGAGGTAATCGAAAATCAAAATAAGATTTACGATTTACTTTTGAAACTCACGGAGGAATGCAAATGGCAACGGTAACTTTTATTCCCGAAGCAAAGCAGTCGGTCAGTGCCATGCGCGGTCTTATCAATTACTGTTTGCAAGACTGCAAAGTCCGTGACGAGCAAAGCGGTCGCAGACTTGTCGGAGGTGTGAACTGCAATGGTGAGAATGCGTACACCGAGTTTATGACAACGAAAAATTCTTACGAAAAAACAACGGGTATGAATTTTTATCAGTACGTGCAATCCTTCTCGCCGAGAGAGGATATCACTCCCGAAAGGGCGCATCAAATCGGTTTGGAGTTTGCTCAAAAAGCGTGGTCTGGTCACGAAGTTTTAGTGACCACTCATAGCGATGCCGAGCATATTCATTCCCACTTTGTTATAAACTCGGTGAACTTTGAAAACGGATATAAGCTCCGTCAAAATCCGCAGTCGCTGATAAAACTTCGTGCACTCAATGATGAGATCTGCAAAGCGCATGGACTGACAACTCTCTCCGCATACAAAGGCGGCGGTTCAAAAGTTTCAAGCCGTGAGTACCGAGCCGCTGTCAAGGGTGAGAGTTGGAAGTTTAGACTAATGTCCGACATTAACTCGGCAATGAACAAAAGCGGCAGCAAACAAGATTTTATATCTGAGATGCAAAGGCGCGGATATGAAATTACTTGGACAGATGAAAGAAAATATATAACTTTCACTTGTCGGGGCGGTAAAAAATGCAGAGATAAAACTCTGCACGATGAAAAATATTTAAAGGAGAATTTAGAGTATGAATTACAATTTAGGAAACGGCACTACAAGAACAGAAAACAGTTTGGTGGAGAATCTTACGAAGAAAAACGCGCAAGGGATAGCCGAGATGCGCACAGACGCTCTACCCGTTATGGTTCCGATTCAGGAAAAGGATTGGGATACGATGGTAAGCCTGCTACAGTCGGCGGTGGACTTTCAGCCGAAGGTCTACGAGCTTATGAGAACCCTTCTGACCGTATCAAAAATGAAATCGATGATGGAACAGTGGTCGGCAACGGAACAGCAACAGTTCGACAAGGCGATCAAGGAGATGACCTACAAGCTGAGCAGTCAGCAAACGGCGGTGGAGAATATTTTATTGCAGATGGAGAATCACGAACAACAGGTTGGGAATCATCTCGAAAAAGTTATGAACGATACCTTGGAACAGGGCAAGGAACTGGAGAAGGCTATCGCCAAGGCACAGGAGAAGACAGACCGCCGCACGTGGTTGATTCGCACGGCGATATCGGTGGGAGCCTCGGTGTTGGCAGCGGTGTTGTCAACTCTGCTCTGCGTTCTTTGGCTGGTGTAACAGACGGTAGCGAAGACTCGGAAGAACGCCGTAAAAGAATTGAGGCGGAACAAAATGCCTCAAACCTTGGTGCTGTTATCGGTCTTGCGGTGGGGCTTGTCTCTGCCGCAACCGAGAGTACCGATGATGAACTTCCCGAGAATCTCGCGGAAGAACAAAACGAAATAACTATGAAAATGTAATTAAGATATCCGGTACGGAAATCTTGAAGAAAGGAAGCGCTTATGAATATTAGAAATTATTATACGATGTTTAAAAATGAACCCGATGTGTTGACCGTGCCGGATGTGGTAAGGCTGTTGCAGCTTGGTAAGAACACTGTCTACGGTCTTATCAAAGAAGGTAGGATCGGTAGCATCAAGCAGGGCAAGAAAATTATTGTGCCGAAGGTGTGCCTCATAGAGTTTTTAACCAACGCCGGAAACTATCAAAAACCGTCCCCGACAATCCCGAATAATCTCTGGACTTGTGACAGATGTTGTGATAGTGTTGGTGTTGCCCGAGAAACCGAAGGACAACTTCAAAAGAAAGGAGCGTGAATAAATGAAAAGAGTTACAGGACACCTGACCGAGAAAAACAAAAAGTGGTATGCGGTTATAAATCTCTATGACACCGACGGCAAGCGCAAAGAGAAATGGCAAAGTCTGAACCTCGATGCGAGCAAGGGCAACAAGCGTGAGGCGGAACACCGCCTTCGCCAACTCCTTGATCACTACAACACCGACGACCTATACAAGCGTGAGAATATGTCCCACGCCGACCGTGAGCGTAGCCGAGTGGCGCACATGCAGGTGGCAGATTATCTATCCAAGTGGTTGGAGTCGCACAAAGTGAATGTGAGTGAGACTACCTACACGGGTTACAAGTTAATGATCGAGTCGCGCATGGCACCCTTCTTCCGTGAGTGCGGCGACCTAAAGGTCAAGGACATCACCGGTGATGAGATCAACGATTATTATATCCGCATCCGTAATGACGGGCTCAAAGGTACGACCGCGCAACGCCATCACGCGCTGTTGCATCTTGCTTTCAAGTCGGTGGTCAAGCGCAGAGTGATACCGAGCAATCCCGTAGAGCAAGCCGACAGACCAAAAGCACAACAGTATATCGGCAAGTATTATAACGCCACTGAGTTGAAAGAACTGCTCGACAAAACGGTAAACGATCCGATACACATTGTAATTTTCCTCGCAGCTTACTATGGACTACGCCGAAGCGAAGTGCTTGGGCTAAAATGGTCGGCGGTGGACTTTGAAAACAAGACGGTCAGCATCAATCACAAGGTGGTGCAGAACGATAAAGGTATTATCGGTATGGATGTTATGAAAACAAAATCGTCATACCGAACCCTGCCGCTGATACCGCAAGTGGAACAAGCATTACTTGCCGAACGAGAAAAGCAAGAGGAAATGAAACGAGTAATGCGCCGAGGTTACTGCAAAAAATACACCGACTACATCTGCGTAGATGCAATCGGTGAAATTATAAAACCAAATTATGTGACCGACCACTTCAAAGTGGTGCTGAAAGAAAACGGATTGAAACCCGTACGCTTTCACGACCTGCGACACAGTTGTGCCTCGCTACTGCTTGCAAACGGCGTGCCTATGAAAATGATTCAGGATTGGTTAGGACACAGCGATATGGGAACGACCGCTAACATTTACAGCCACATTGATAGTGAAAGTAAAAAAGCAAGTGCGATGGCAATCGGCTCAGCCTTGAGTTAAAAGAGAAAACTCCTTGAAGGATAACACCTTCAAGGAGTCCTTGGCGGAGACGGCGAGATTCGAACTCGCGGGGGATTGCTCCCTAACTGATTTCGAGTCAGCCCCGTTATGACCACTTCGATACGTCTCCATATAAAATTGTAAAGGCAAAGCCTGATTACCAAACTGCGAGAAAACTGCGAGATGCGGTTTTCTAAAAGTGCAAAAGCATACGGCGTAAACGCCGATGTTAAGCGGAAAGCAACCAAGTAGGTCGTGACGAACCCGACTATGTTTCGAGTCAGGCCCGTTATGACCACTTCGATACGCTTCCTTATTCACAACGGATAATATTTTACCAAACCAAACGTGATTTGTCAAATAATATTTGTAATATAAGGCTAAATATGCTAAAATATTTTTTGAAGTGAGGTGGGGGAATGCCAATTTGCAATGCTTGTCCGAGGAAGTGCAATGTTGAACGAAATATCGGCGAATTTTCTCGTGGGTTTTGTAAAATGCCATATAATGCGGTTCTTGCAAGGGCTTCGCTTCATCTTTGGGAGGAGCCTGTCATAAGCGAAGAAAGAGGCTCGGGTGCTATTTTCTTTTCCGGCTGCAATCTTCGTTGCGTCTTTTGTCAGAATTTTGAAATAAGCCACAAGAATTTCGGGAAACAGGTTTCAAAATCCGAGTTTATAGATATTGTTAAAAATCTTGAAAATCAAGGTGCTCATACAATCAATCTTGTCAATCCCACGCACTTTGTTCCGTTTATTAAAGAGGCTTTGTGCGAGTACAGGCCGTCTGTTCCCGTTGTGTATAACACAGGTGGATATGATGATGTCGAGAGTATTCGTTCTTTAGACGGTCTTATTGATGTTTACTTGCCCGACTTGAAATATTTTGACTGTGATGTTTCTAAAAAGTATTCAAATGCCGAAAACTATTTTGAAAAGGCTTCAAAGGCTGTTCTTGAAATGAACAGGCAAGTAGGAAAGTCGGTAATCAAAGACGGTATTATGCAAAAAGGGCTGATAATACGACACCTTGTTTTACCGAAAAATACCGACCAATCTATCAAGCTTTTACGTTGGATTAAAGACAATTTACCTATTGATACATATATAAGTCTGATGAGCCAATATGTGCCTTACGTAAAAACCGAATATAAGGAGCTTAACAGGCGAATTGTAACCGCAGAATATCAAAAGGTTATTGACGAGTTTGAACGTTTGGGTTTTGAAAACGGTTTTATGCAGGAGCGTTCTTCGGCACAGACCGATTTTATTCCTAAATTTGATTTAAGCGGTGTTTGACAATTAAAAAAAGTATGTGCTATACTTAAATAAAAATAACAAGGATGATGAAAATGCGCAAAAAGAACGGCTTTGTTGCTGAATTTAGGGAATTTATAATGAGAGGCAATGTGCTTGACCTTGCAGTCGGCGTAATTATAGGCGGTGCTTTTCAGGGGATTGTTAAATCTTTAGTTGATGATGTTCTTATGCCGGTTATCAGTCTTTTGACGGGCGGCATTGATTTCAATAATTGGTTTATAGCACTCGGAAGCGGTGATTATGCAACTTCTGCAGAAGCAAACGCCGCAGGTGTAGCAACGCTCAATTACGGTACTTTTATCGGTGCGGTTATCAATTTTTTGATAATGGCGTTTGTCATATTTCTCCTTGTTAAATCAATAAACAGTATTTCAAATAAGCTCAAAAAAGAGGAGAAGCCCGTTGAGGTAGCTCCAACAACAAAGGTTTGTCCTTATTGCAAGTCAGAAATCGATATTTCAGCCACAAAATGTCCGCATTGTACTTCTGAGTTAAAAGATGGTGAATGATATGAAAATTGGTTTTATCGGCGCAGGTAATATGGCGTCAGCAATAGTCGGCGGTGCTGTAAAAAGTGGAAAAATTGTACCGAACGATATTTATGTTTGTGACTTAAATGAAGAAAAAGTAAATAAGTTGAAAACTGAATTGGGCGTTAACGCTGCTGATGATGCCTCAGATCTTATAAACAGCGTTGATACTGTTGTTTTGGCAGTTAAGCCTAATGTGTTTGCTTCGCTTCTTCCGTCGGTTTCAAAAAACATAAATGACAAAGGCGCTTTTGTAATTTCAATCGCCGCAGGAAAATCAGTTGCGGAAATAAACGACTTACTTGGCTCAAACGTGCCTGTTGCACGTGTTATGCCGAATATAAACGCAACTGTGCTTGAGGCAATGTCGGCGTATTGTTGCAATAATTTAGTGAATGACGAGCAGAAGGCTCTTGTTGAAAAGCTCTGCTCTTCTTTTGGTAAGGTCGTTTCAATAGAAGAAGATAAGTTTTCGATTTTTAGCGCAATTGCAGGTTGCTCTCCTGCTTATACATATATGTTTATCGACTCGCTTGCAAGAGCAGGGGTTAAAAACGGACTTGCAAAAGGGCAGGCGCTTGAAATTGCGGCGCAGACCGTCTTGGGAAGTGCAAAGAAAATCCTTGAAAGCAGTGAACATCCATGGGAGCTTGTCGATAGAGTTTGCTCGCCCGGCGGTACAACGATTGAGGGCGTATGTGCCTTGCAGGAAAACGGTTTTGAAGCTACCGTTACAAGTGCGGTTGACGCTTCTTATCTCAAGGATAAATCATTATAAGTTGAAATTTTATAAAATCCGTCAAAGTTTTAATGCTTTCGGCGGATTTTTTTGTTGTAAATTCACTTAAAAATTGGTATAATCATCATATATGTAAAAGGGGGAATTCTGATGTATGGACTTATCGAGCATAAGGAAGTTATAAACGAATTGCTCGCTCGTTACGGTGTTAAATTCGGAATTTACAAAAACAACCGTTTCAACGAACGTCTTTTCCCGTTTGATACAATTCCGAGGATTATACCTAAAAATGAGTTTGCCTTTCTTGAAAAGGGACTAATTCAAAGGGTTGAGGCTCTAAATTGCTTTTTAAGAGATATTTATTCAAATAAGTTTATTATAAGAGACGGAATAATCCCCGAGGAGTTCGTATATACCTCTGTCGGTTTTCTGCCGGCTTGTGAGGGTATTAGACCGCCTAAAGACATTTTTAATCACATTTCGGGTATCGACCTTGTTCAGGGCAAGGATATGAAATGGTATGTTTTAGAGGATAATTTGCGTATTCCGTCGGGTGCTTCTTATCCTATGATTGCGAGAGAGCTTTGTCGCAGAGCAAGCCCCGACACATTTCAGAACAATTCCGTTTTTGATAATCGGTCATACGGTAATTTGCTGAAAGAGGTATTTGATTACGTCAATACGGACGGAATAAATGTAATTTTAACTCCGGGCAGATATAATTCCGCATTCTTTGAGCACTCTTATTTGGCGGAAAAAACGGGTGCTGTGTTTGCTATGCCTCAGGATTTATTTGTAGAGGGTAATTACCTCTATTACAGCGAATATTCGGGCGAAAAGAAAAAGGTCGGTACGCTTTATCGCAGAATATCCGATGAATATATCGATCCTATGACCTTTTACCCCGATTCTCTGTTGGGTGTTCCGCATTTAATTGATGCTTATAGGGCAGGGAATGTGGCCGTTGTAAACGCACCCGGTAACGGTGTCGCCGACGACAAGGGCATTTACTATTTCGTTCCGAAAATGATTGAATACTATCTTCATGAGGACCCGATACTTTCAAATGCGGAAACATATCTTCCTTATTATGAAAATGACAGAAAATATGTGCTTGAAAACCTCGAAAACCTCGTTGTAAAGGATGTTTCGGAGTCGGGCGGATACGGAGTAGCTTTCGGAAATACAATGTCTGCAAACGATTTGGAGCGTTTCAGAGAGCTGATAAAAAAAGAGCCTCGAAGATTTATTGCGCAAGAGGTAATTGATTTTCAAGACTTGAAGGTATTGTCGGATGACAATAAGCAGGTTGACCGAAAAGCAGATTTAAGAGCTTTTGTTTTATACGGCGAGGAAATCAAGGTTTGGAGAAGCGGACTTACAAGATTTTCACAGACTGCCGATTCACTCGTTGTTAATTCTTCACAGGGAGGAGGCTTCAAGGATACATGGGTATTATCTCGATAAAATCAACTGATAATCTGTTTTGGCTCGGAAGATATATTGAAAGAGTTTACACAACCCTGAAAATTTTTACCGAGTATTATGACAGAATGATTGATAAGGATGAAAAATACTATGAGGACTTTTGCTCTAAGCTCGGAATAGCAAATAAATATTCATATAAGCAGGAGTTCATCCGTAATTTTCTGTTTGATGAAAATGACCCGAATTCCGTAATGCACAATTTACTTGCTGCGTATGACAATGCGGTAATTATGCGTAATGAGCTGAGCAGCGAAACTATGTCTTATGTTCAAATGGCGGTTGACGCACTTGAAAAGGACAAGTACAGTAATGCGCCTATATTGAAGCTTCAGCAGGTTTTTGATTATATTTTCGCTTTTTGGGGCAGTGCAGATGATTACGTTGAATCGGAGACCTCAAGAAATATACTCAAATTCGGAAGAAGCGTTGAAAGGCTTGATTTATACACTCGTTTTTCATATCCACCCGAGCTTGTAAAAAAGGAATTCAGTATTTTGTTAAACCGTCTTTACAAAGTGGGCATTGAATGTAATGTTGACGCTACCGATCGCTTAATTTCGATTATTCTTGAAAAAGACTCGTTTGAAGAGGATAAAAATATTATTCTCAATGAGCTTTCAAGGCTGTTTACAACTACGGTTGTGTATTGAGGTGCAATATGGCAGAGCTTGAATTTACTTATAAAATGGATATAAGCTTTTCTTCGGACGTGCTAAAGCATTGCTATTCGTTGAGATGTATTCCGTTTGACAATGAATTTCAGAAGATAAAAGAAATAACCGTTGATATCTCTCCGTCAAATAATCGCACATTCACCGAGGACGGCTTCGGAAATAATGTTTTAACCGACAGAATAACCGTTCCGCACCGTCATTTCGGAGTTAACGTTCACGGATTTGCACAGACGAATCTTTCGAAAAGGCAGCCCGAGAAGCTTAACGGGATATATAAATATCCCTCCGAATATACGAAGGTAGGGGATACTGTTACAGCGTTTTTGAATACCTTGCCGCAGGATTTTGTTACAACTCCCGTTGACACGGCACAGCGAATTATGAAGGAAATTCATAAGGTGTTCAAATACAAAAGCGGTGCTACAAGCATAAAAACAACCGCAGATGAGGCGCTAAAGCTCGGTTGCGGTGTGTGTCAGGACTATTCGCATATTTTTATTGCCGTTTCAAGAGCACTCGGCATACCTGCACGATATGTTGCGGGAATACAAAAGGGCATAGGGGAGACTCATGCTTGGGCTGAAGTTTATGACAACGGTATTTGGATAGGCATTGACGTAACAAACAACAGGATGATCGACGATACTTATTTGCAGTTAAGCCACGGTAGGGATTTCGCCGATTGCGGAATTAACAGGGGAATGCTTATAGGCGGTGGCTTACAAAATCAAAGCATATTGGCTGAAATTAAAGTTGTTTAATATATAATTAAAATGCAGGTGGGATTTTTATGAATAAGAAAAATGTGGGCGCTGCAATCGGTGCTTTAGGCGGACTTACGGCTTTGACAGTAATATCGGCAGAGATATTTTATAATTTTTCTATAAATACCAAGTCGCCTATACATATGAGTAAACTCAACAACCTCGTTCAAAAGGCTACAAACACAAGTACAGATGATGAGGAATCAAGTGCAAAATACAGCGGACTTACGGGTACGCCGGAGATGAAAAAATGGTATGATGAGCAGGGGGAGGATATTTATATTAAGCCTGCTTCGTTGCGCTTGCACGGAAAATTATTTAAGAATGACAGCTCAAATTATGCTCTTGTGTGTCATGGCTACACGAGCAAGGCAAAGCATATGGCAGGGTTTGTCAACAAGTTTTACTCTCTCGGATATAATGTTTTGGCGGTTGACGCACGTGCTCACGGCGACAGCGAGGGAACAAAAATCGGTATGGGCTGGCCTGAACGTATGGACGTTATTGAGTGGATAAAGCTAATTTTATCTTGGGATTCGGATGCCAAGATTATCCTCCACGGTGTGTCTATGGGTGCGGCAACGGTGCTTATGACTTCGGGCGAGGCTTTGCCTGAAAATGTCAAGGTTGTAATTGCTGATTGCGGATATACGTCCGAGTGGGACGAGTTCAGACGTGAAGCAGACGTTTTGCACATACCGTGGTTTCCCGTACTCAATGTCGCATCTAAGCTTTCAAAGCTTTATGACGGTTATGATTTTAAGCAGGCGAGTGCGATTGAGCAGGTTAAAAAGAGCCGTATTCCGACTTTGTTTATACACGGCTCTGAAGATGAGCTTGTACCGTATGATATGCTCGGCAAATTGTATTCTGCCGCAAGCTGTGAGAAGGAATGTTTAACTGTTGACGGAGCAGGACACGCACTTTCGTCATCTGTTGAGCCTGAGCTGTATTGGAATACTGTTGAGAGCTTTATTGAAAAATATATAAACAACTAAATAGTATTGGTTTTGCAAAAAAACAACCCCTGAGATTTTCTCAGGGGTTTCGGTTTGTCAGTTGCTTATTCAGTTACTTGTTGAGTAGCTTGAGCTTGATTTCTTGCTGTTTGCAAGGAAGTTCTTTATGATTTTATTCATCTGCTCAGAGCCCCAGTTGATGCACTTGTCATGCTTTGTGATTTTGTGGTCTTCACTTGCCATAAGATTTGTGTCGTTTTCAGTAAACTTGTTTGTAGCGATTGCTGAACGGCAGTTAAGCTTCCAAACAGGCTCGTTGTCATTGCTTACAAAGTACATAACATGATAGCCGTAGGTGGTTTCAACTATTGCAACATCTCCGGGCTTTCTTGCCTCGTCAAAAATCCAATCGTTAAAGCCGTCAACCATATCGCCGGGTGCTACGTTTTCGTAAAGACCGCCGTTTTCCTTTGAGCCTGTATCCTCACTCTTTTCTTTAGCGAGTGCCGCAAAGTTTTCTTCTGTCGGATTTTGAAGGAATGTGTTGTAGATTTCCTCAGCCTTTGCATAGTATGTTGCTTTCTGTGCTTCGGTAAGCTCAGTCTTATTGCCGTTGCTGTCTGTTGTTGTGTTAAACTTAACAAGGATGTGTCTTACGTCAACAGCGTTAGTATTTTCACGGTAGGGGACGGCAACCATATAAATTACAACATATCCGCCGTCAGTCTCGATAACTGCTTTATCGCCGACTTTTCTGTCTGCGGAATAAATCCAATTTACGGTGTTTTCGCCGTATGACTTTTTAACGGTTGCAGCGTCGGTGTCAACAAGGTTAACAGATGCTTCCGTTGAGGATGATTTATAGCTTGTTGCAACATTAAGGACAGATGCTGCATTTGTGATTTTCGCAAGATAACCGTCGGCCAAAGCTTTAGCTTCTGCCATTGCCGCTGTCTGAGCTGCTGTTTTCTGCTCTTCTGTTGCGTCGTCTGCAAGGTCCTGTGTTACGGCGGTAACCTCAAAGAGATTAACGCTGAACTTTGTGTAGGACTGAATGTTTGCATCATATTCCGCATTTATTTCTTCATCTGTAACTGCTGCGGAAATTTCTTTCTGTGAGTCGCTTGCGTAGTTTGTTGCAAGATATCTTTCCTCATAAATTTCACGCATAAGCTTTTCGTTTACGCCCTTACCGTAAATCTTAGTGAGGTAACGGTTGAGAGAATAATCATTATTATCAGCGTATGTTGAAAGCTGCTTAATCTGCTCTTCAAGCTCTGTTTTCTGATCGTCCGTTACTGTAAGACCCTTATCCTTCGCAAGCTGCGAATAGGTAATATAAGACTGAAGATATGTAAGAGCAGTTTCTCTTATATAATCAGCCCAAGTGGGATTATCATAACCCTCAAGTGTTGACGGATAGCTCTGATCCTCAGGTGCTTTTGTGATGTCAAAGCCTGTAATCTGAAGCCCCATACCCGAACTGTAGTTTTCATACTGAGCAGCCTGGCTGTAAACCTGATTATAAATGTCGTAATAATAAAAATCGTATTTAGCTACCGATACTCTCTTATTACCGATTTTAGCAGCCGTAGCAGCTTTCTGCGGAACACCGAAGAAAGATAAAATTCCGTAAATTACCGTGAGGCAAAGAGCAGCGATAATGATAACGCCACAGCATTTACCGAGAATTCTGCCGAATTTTGCAAGCTGAGGGCTTTTGGTTGCGTTCTTTTTAGCAGCCTTTTCCATTCTCTGCTTTCGCTCTTCACGATAAAGCTCTGCTTGGCTTTTCTCTGTCTGATTTTTGTCCATTTCAATTTCATCCTTTTTTTATGAAATTTCGGTCAAACCGAATATCCCTTATATTTTATACTATTTTTACTCAAGTTACAAGTATAAAATAAAAAAATACTCATTATTTATATTTACTCTTGATTTTTTTAATAATTTATATATACTCTAATTGATATTAAAATAAAGTAGGTAGACATATGTCAAGGTTAAAGCATAAAAGAAAAAGATTATCGTCTTTTCAAATGATACTTTTGGGCTTCGCCGGAGTTATTATTTTAGGAGCTTTAATTTTAATGCTTCCTATTTCATCGGTGCAGGGAGTTGTGACTTCTTTTGACAAGACGCTTTTTACCTCTGTATCCGCTGTTTGTGTTACGGGTTTGGTTGTTGTTGATACGGGAAGCTATTGGTCGATTTTCGGGCAAGCTGTAATTATTATGCTGATTCAAATAGGCGGCTTGGGAGTTATTACCTTTGCAGCGTCGCTTGCTATGCTTTCGGGCAGAAAGATTTCTCTGATGCAGAGAAGTACCATGCAGAATGCAATTTCTGCACCCGAGGTTGGCGGAATTGTGAGGCTTACAAGATTTATCCTTTTCGGCACGTTTATAATTGAAACGGCAGGAGCTCTTTTAATGATGCCTGCTTTTTGCAAGGATTTCGGACTTAAAGGAATTTGGTATTCGTTCTTTCACTCGATTTCGGCGTTTTGTAACGCAGGCTTTGACGTTTTGGGAACGGGAAACAATAAATTTGCATCCTTGACCGATTATGCCGCAAATCCATTTGTTAATATAACCGTTATGCTTTTGATTACAATAGGCGGAATAGGCTTTCTGACATGGGACGATATTTGCACAAAGCGTTTTCGCATAAAGCGTTACCGTATGCAAAGTAAGGTTGTGTTAGTAACATCCGCCTTGCTTGTGTTTATACCCGCAATTTTCTTTTTCTTTGCGGATTTTTCCGACGCTAAAATATCCGAGCGTATATTTTATTCGCTGTTTCAGTCTGTGACAACGAGAACGGCAGGCTTTAATACGGTAAATCTTTTAGAAATGAGCGGCTCGTCAAGAGCGATAATGATAATGCTTATGCTTGTGGGCGGCTCTCCCGGCTCAACCGCAGGCGGTATGAAAACGACGACGATTGCCGTTTTGTTCGCAACCGCAGGCGCAACATTTTTGCGGCGTGATAACATCGGATTTTTCGGAAGAAGAATTGAGGACAGCGTAATTAAAAACGTTGCAACGATTGTGACTATGTATACGGGCTTGTTTTTCGTATCGGGCGTTGCGATTAGCGTGGTCGAAAAGCTTCCGCTTTCCGTTTGTCTTTTTGAAACAGCTTCGGCAATCGGTACTGTCGGCTTAACTCTCGGAATTACGCCGTCACTCAGCCTTTTCTCAAGAGTGATTTTAATGGGACTTATGTATTTCGGCAGGGTAGGCGGTTTAACGCTTATATATGCTGCATTTTCAAATAAACAACACGTTAATTCTAAGCTGCCGCATGAAAAAATTACGGTAGGATAAGGAGATAATTATATGAAAAACATTTTACTTATCGGTTTAAGCCATTTCGGAAAGCATGTAGCCGAGGAGCTTGCTGATTTAGGTCATGAGGTAATGGCGGTTGACATAAACGAGGATAAGGTCAATGAAATATTGCCTATTGTTACCAATGCTCAAATCGGTGACAGTACAAATGCAGAGTTTTTGAGGTCTCTCGGCATCGGAAATTATGATGTTTGTATGGTCACAATAAGCGAAAATTTCCAAACCTCACTTGAAACCACCTCTCTTTTGAAGGAGCTTGGAGCAAGCTATGTTGTTTCAATGGCAAAGCGTGACGTTCAGGAAAAATTCCTTTTGAGAAACGGTGCGGACGAAGTAGTATATCCCGAAAAGCAGGTTGCAAAATGGGCAGCTATTCGCTATTCTGCCGACCATCTTCTTGATTATGTTGAGCTTGATGACGAATACGGTATGTTCGAGGTTGAAGTACCGCTTGCGTGGATAGGCAAAACAGTCGGACAGGTTGATATTCGTAAAAAGTACAACATAAATATTATGGCATACAGACAGAACGGAAAGCTCGACGCATCTGTTTCTCCAGATACGCTTTTGACCGACCAAATTACTTTACTTGTACTCGGCGAATACAAGGCTCTCCAAAAATGCTTTAAGATTTAACAAAAACTAATCCGTGAATGAGAAAGCTCTCACTCACGGATTTTTTATGCCTGTATTTTATTTTTGAAGATTTTTCTGCGATTCCTGCTTTAAGTAAGCATTGATAAAGCCGTCAATATCTCCGTCCATTACATTTGCGATATTGCCCATTTCAAAGTTTGTTCTGTTGTCCTTAACAAGCTGATAGGGCATAAACACGTATGATCTAATCTGACTTCCCCAACCGATTTCCTTTTGCTCGCCCTTAATATCGGAAATTTTGTCAAGGTGTTCACGTTCTTTAATTTCAATGAGCTTTGACTTGAGCATTGTCATTGCAACCTCACGGTTCTGGTGCTGGCTTCTTTCAACCTGACACGCAACAACGATGCCTGTCGGAATATGAGTAAGGCGAACTGCGGAAGAAGTCTTATTAACCTTCTGTCCGCCTGCGCCCGAAGAACGGTAAACGTCCATTTTGATATCCTCGGGAGCAATATCAACTTCAATGGTGTCGTCTATTTCAGGCATAACCTCAATAGAAGCAAAGGAAGTGTGACGTCTGCCTTCAGAGTCAAACGGAGAAACACGGACAAGTCTGTGAACACCTGTTTCGCTCTTCATATATCCGTAGGCGTTTTCGCCCTCAATAAGAATACTTGCGGATTTAATACCTGCTTCTTCGCCGTCAAGATAGTCAAGCGTTGTAACCTTGTAGCCGTGTCTTTCGCCCCAACGGCAGTACATACGGAAAAGCATTTGCGCCCAATCCTGAGCCTCTGTTCCGCCCGAACCTGCGTGGAATGTAAGTATTGCGTTTTTAGAGTCATATTCGCCGCTTAAAAGTGTAGAAAGAGTCATTGATTCAAGGTCGTTTTCGATTTTCTGAACGCTCTCTTCACATTCTTCAACAAGGCTTTCGTCCTCTTCCTCATTAGCAAGCTCAATCATAACAAGAGCGTCATCATAATCCTGCTTTAATTTTTCGTAAGCGTTTACCTTGCTTTTAAGAGAGCTTTGGCGTTTCAAAACAACCTGCGAGCCTTTGATATCGTCCCAAAATCCGTTTTCTGCGGTTTTAGCGTCAAGCTCTTCTATCTCTTTTTTCATTTTTTCAAGACCGAGTGCGTCCGCAAGGTCGTTGAGAGCGTCCTCGTGTCCTAAAAGTCTTAATCTTAATTCTTCAAATTGAAGCATAAATATACCTTTTCCTTTTTAATAAGTATTTAACTTTAGTATTATATAAAAAAATAACGGTTTATGCAACTGTTTTATTAAAACAATTCGCAACGGCATATTATTATAATCCATATTTACAACAAATGCAAATTTTGATAAAATATATTTAATTTGAAATTGACGGTGATGACAATGACATATCAGCTTTATTCGAAAAAAGAGATAAAAGAGCGACCGCAGAGGAAAAAGGTTGCTCTTGAAAGCTATATAATAGGGAATAATGCCCCTACGGTTTTGATTTGTCCGGGTGGTGCATATAAATTTATTTCCGATTCAAACGAAGGAAAACCTTTTGCCCAAAAGCTAAACGAGAGGGGATATAATGCATTTGTTTTGTTTTACAGCGTCGGCAGCGGAAACGGCAGGTTTCCGTATCCGCTAAAGGATGTTGCCAGAGCGATGCAATTTATTAAATCAAAAGCGGATGAATTTGAAATTGATGCTGATAAAATAGCTCTTATGGGTAGTTCGGCAGGCGGACATTTGTGCTCATTTTTTGCTACTCAATATGAAAGATTTGAGTGTGAATACGAAAATAAAGATTATTCACTTAAACCGAAAGTGCTTTTGTTGACATATCCCGTTATTACAATGGGAGATTTGACGCATAAGGTTTCAAGACGTATTTTTCTCGGTATGCTCACGGGAAAAGAGGAGAGAAATGCCGCTTCTGTCTATATGCACATAACTCCCGATTATCCGCCGACGTTTTGTTGGCATAACAGGGATGATATGTCCGTGCCCGTTGAAAACAGCGAATTGCTCGAAGAAGCACTCAATAAAAATAATGTCAAAAATGAATTTCTTTATTTTGATAAGGGCGGTCACGGTATCGGTCTTGCCGAGGGTAAGCAGGCTGAGGGCTGGATTGATAATGCGATTGATTTCCTTGATGAAAATTTATAAAAATAACGCCGATGTAAGCAATGAAAAACTACATCGGCGTTTATTGTTGTTATTTTTTGCGGCTGAAAATCCAATCAACAGCACTCGGTAAAGCGTCATTGCTCAAGTCAAAGAACTCACTTTCGGGGTCCTTGCTTAATTCAAAGCATATATCCTCATACCATACGCTGACTTGGAGCTTGCCGTCGGAATTGGCAAGTCTGTATCTGAAATTTTCGCCCTCGCTGCCTGTAAAAACGTTCTTGTTTTCAAAAAAAGCAATTTCAGGAATATCGTGTCCGTTTACCATCATAATTTATTACCTCACTTTTAATAAATTATACCATTTTGAGCAGTAAAAAACAAGGGCGAAAGTAATATCCTCCGCCCTTGTTGTTTGTTGATATTAGTGGTTTACGCCGTTAAAGCCGTTTTCCTGCTGGAATTTATCAATCTTATCAATAACGCTGAGAAGAACGTCAAAGCCCGTTGATACGGTTTCAGCCTCGAAACGCTCGGGCATATCTCTCCAAGTGTGATAATAATAAGTGAGCATAGGATTCTGTGCGGCAAATGTAACGGATTTTACACCTGCTCTTGTCATAGGAGTTGAGTCGCAGCCGCCGACGGGATTGTGAATGCAACCGTTTGTTTTTGACTCAATGCCAAGCTCTGCAAATGTATCCTTGAACATTTTTTCAAGGTCCTTATCGAAACGGCAGCCCTGCCAATCATCCTTAATAACAACCTCGAAGTAATCCTTGTCGGCAACAGAGTCAATATTGAGGTTCCAACAGTTTTCAAGCATACCGTCGTCCTTGTGTTCCGCAGTAAAAGCCATAGAGCCACGAAGACCCGCTTCCTCAGCACCGCAGTTATAATCAATAATACGGCAGTTTTTGGGCATCTTTTCGGGATGATCCTTGAAGTATTTAATAACAGCATAGCTCAAGCCGATACCTGTTGCGTTGTCCATAGCGCCTCTTGAAGCGTTTTCCTCGTGAGCGTCGCCCCACATTGAAACAAACGCACTGCCGATACCTGTTATGATAGGAATAATGAGGAGAGCAATATTTGTAAACGCTTTAAATGAAGCGCTTGAAGTGATGTTAAATGCCCATTCGTACATATTTGCAGCCCATTCGGATGTGAACGAATAACCTGAAGCGTCAACTCCGCAAGATGTTGAAATAATCATTGCACCGTAAATCAAAGCCATTGCAATAGCAATACCAACATTTAAGAATACGCAGATTGCACCAAAGCCAACCTTGCCGTAAACTGTAATAAGACCTAAAACAGGTTTGTTTCTGTGTTTATATGTATTTTCTGAATGTCTCCAGGTCCAGCTTGTATCCGTATGTCCCGAAAGAACGATTGTGTAATCATACTTTCCGTCCTCGGGAAGAAGCTCGCCGTATGAGTTCATTGAAATTTTCTGCGGGAAGAACATATCAAACCATTTTCTGTAAAAGAAACAGCTTGAAACAAGCCAAAATACGAATATAATTCCTGCAAAAGCCATTGCAAACCAAAGATAGTAGTTATGGAGTGCAAAGTATGTAAGTGCACTCAAGATCATACCAAAATATCCCGCATAACTTAATCCGCCGATGCTTGAACGGGGAGAAACCGCAAATTCTTCTTTTACGGGTGTAATTCCGATTTCTTCGAGCTTTCCGCACATATAGTCGTGGAATTTTCGTTCGCCCTCAGAACCGGGAAGACGAGAACCGATTTTTTTAGAAGCGTGTTCAACTACGTCAAAGGCGACTTGACCATACTCTCTGTTTTCTTCTTTCATTTCTTTGCCTCCTAAAAATAATATAAATAAATATATTCTATTTTTTTCCAAAAATCAAGCCTCAACAACATCTTTTTAAGCGTATTTAGTATAAATTTTATCAGTTTTGAAAAAATATAAATTTATACTTGATTTTATTGTCATTTTATATTATAATATTTGAGCGTCAAAAAACATACGCTATCGAGATGTGGCTCAGTTTGGTAGAGCGCTGCGTTCGGGACGCAGAGGCCGCAGGTTCAAGTCCTGTCATCTCGACCACGTCGTCGCAAGCTACATATCGCTTGCGGCGATTTTTTTATCGCCTCGCACTCATTCCGCTGCTCCTCCTCTCCGAAACAGATCACGCTCAAGTCGCCTGTTCGGTTGTAAACGCCCTCACAACGCCTTTGTTTTGCTACCACTCTGTTTCGGTTTTATTTTTTAATTACATATCTATTTAATAATTGTCACACACCGTTTGTTATAATAAATAATACAAAACCTTTACTCCGCCACAAGCTACATATCGCTTGCGGCGATTTTTTATCGCCTCGCACTCATTTCGCTGCTCCTCCTCTCCGAAACAGATCACGCTCAAGTCGGCTGTTCGGTTGTAAACGCCCTCACAACGCCTTTGTTTCGCTACCGCTCTGTTTCGGATTTTTTAAGCTTGCAGATGCAAAAATGCATCTGCTGTTTTTTGTTTAGATTTGTGACAGGATTCGAACCGATTAGTTGTTATATATCCGTAAATTTGAAAATTACATCGAACCGTAGGGACAACCCTTGCGGTTGTCCGTGAGTGTGATATAATATGTAATTTTTTGCGGACAGGGGCAAGCCCTGTCCCTACGGTTGTTATAATTTTTTAACGCCATTTCAACCGTAAATTATCATAAATCATACAAAGCCTTTACACCCTCGTAAGCTACATATCGCTTGTGGCGCTTTTGTTATTTGAATTTTCAGCAGTACTTGAACCTGCATAATCCATATTTTACAAAGCAAAAGGGAAATGAGCTTTAAGGAACATTGACAAAAAGGTAAACATTATTTTCACTTATATTTTCTCTTGCAGTCAATGCGGATAAATGATATAATTACAACATATTTACTTAGGAGATGTTGTGATGAAAAAGACTTTATCATTGTTTTTGGCTGCATTGATGGTGTTTGCATCTTTGTTTGCTATGGGCTTGAACTCATTTGCGGCGGATAATTCAATATCTGTTGTAATGGATAAATCAAGCTACAAGGTTGGCGAAATAGCAACTGCGGAGGTTGTTATAAATGCAAGCAAAATTTCCGGACTCGGTATAAGACTTAAATATGATGCGGATGTCTATCAGGTAGTGAGCGCAAGCTCAATCAATACTGTTAATTGCTCTAATCCGGGTATGGTTAACTTTACTTGGGCAAGCGGCGGAGATACCGATTTTGAAAACAAAGTGATTTTTACCGTTAAATTTAAGGTTTTATCGGCTGTTCCGACAGATTTGATTTTGGAATTCTTCGGCGATAATGTTTTAGGCTCGAATAATGAAGATTTATCGTCATCGTTTGCGTTGCACCACAAAACGATTTTCCCTGATACCTCATATGATGCTTGGTATTATCCGGCTGTTAAATCAGTTGCACAAAAAGGTTATATTACGGGTTATTCGGACGGAAGCTTCGGACCTGTAAACAATATTCAAAGACAGGATTTTGTTGTAATTCTTGCAAGAATTGCCGGCGCTGACCTCTCTAAATATGAAGGTAATGACAGCGGCTTTTCCGATGTTCAGAGAGATGCTTATTATTCGGCTGCAGTTGCTTGGGCAAGAGCCGAGGGCATTGTAAACGGCTATTCAAGTGATTATTTCGGTGTAGGTACACCTATTTCGAGAGAGCAGATTTGCATAATCTTTTGCAGATATTTGAATGGCGAGGCGTCCGGCAATATCGATACAATCCTTGCTCGCTATCCTGATGGCGGAAATACAAGCCCGTGGGCAAAAGCATCGGTTGCATGGGCAGTTGAAAACGGAATTGTAGGCGGTGCCGAATACCTTAATCCGACAGGTAATGCAGGCAGAGCTGAAATGGCTCAAATGATTGAAAATATGAGTAAAAAAGGTATTCTTTAATCTACATCAAATGATATAAAAAATGATATAAAAACAAGCTTCCAAAAGGAAGCTTGTTTTTATATATGTTCGTTTATACCA
Organism: Candidatus Fimenecus sp.; assembly: GCA_052273625.1. Taxonomy (GTDB): domain Bacteria; phylum Bacillota; class Clostridia; order Oscillospirales; family Acutalibacteraceae; genus Fimenecus. The sequence goes on from DAVZHW010000002.1 coordinate 54,795, forward strand.
ATTTTTCAAGACCGTCGATTGAGTATTCTTGACCGGATTTTTTCTTTTCGAGTTCAGCTTTAAGTTTTGAGAATTTATCTTTTGTGACGGGGTAGAGATAAACGCCGATTATTGAAAGCACAAGAAACGCCGCAGGCAAAATCGTTACATTGTTTTCGATTCCCTTTGCAACGGTTGCAGGCTGTACGGAGTTTGCCTTGTTGTAGCCTGCAAGCTGAAGCACAAAACCTACCGTCCAAACACCGATTGCCGAGCCGAATTTTTGGAAAAATTGTGGTAAGGCGGTTATTACGCTTTCTCGGCGTGAGCCGTATGCGAACTCGTCAACCTCGACAAGGTCATAGGCGATTGAGTAAAATACAGTCCAGAAATTAGCCATACCGACAGCCATAAAGAACGTGATTATAAGCACAACAACAATAGAGGTAACACCTGCAATTTTGCAGCCGATAAGACCGACGCACATTATTGACATAAATACAAGGCTTGAAAATCTTCTGTCCTTTTTCTCTGCGACCTTTGTAACTATCGGAATAAACGCTGCCATTACGACAACCAATTCGACGATAACCACAACCATGTATATTTCGGGGTCTGCACCGACGCAATCCTTAATCATATATTCAAATGACGATTGTATCATTGATGAGGCAATAAGGAAGAAAACTATAAACATTGCAAACCACTTAAAAGGCTTGATTTTAAGCACTTCAAGCATTTCTGCGAATATTGCTTTGATTTTCTTTCTTTCGCCCGTGACATTTTTAGCTTCCGCCTTAATGAGCTTAACTCCATTAAGGGACTTGACCGTAAAGATACCGAACATAAGCGAAAGCACACACATTATAATCGCAGTTATTTCCCAACCGAGTGATTCGCCGATATGCTTTCCGGAGATTACAACGCCTGCAAAAAGCGACGGTACAACGGCAGGCAAGGCATTTCCGAGAAAGATTGCCGCTGTATTGATAAGCGAGCTTGTGCTTCTGATTTCCGTTCGCTCGTCATAGTCCTGCGTGATTTCAGCAACGATTGCATAATACGGAATTGTATATATTGTATAAGCAAGCCAGAAAAGCATGGCGATTGCGGTATAATAAATGAACTGAATAACACTGTTAGCCGTGCCGATATTAAAGAAAGCGGCAATAAACAGCAAAACTAACGGAAACAGCGATTTTGCCATATATTTTCTTTTGTCTGCGCCGTTTTGGTCGGCATACGCGCCGATAATCGGGTCTGTTATTGCGTCCCAGCAAATCGAAATAAAGCTTACCGTACCTGCTAATACGGGCTTCATATGAATAATGTCGGTTAGGAATACAAGATAATATGTACAGAACATATTATAGAGCAAGGATTCCGTAATTACACCCGAGCAGTAGCCGAGCTTACGCTTACCTGTTAATTTTCTTTCTGTCATTGCATAACCCTCCGTTTGTCATTTTATTTCAGTTTACACCCTGAAAAAGAGATTGTAAATAAAAATCTTTAATATTTTTAATTGTTGTGTTATACTTCTTTCGGAGATGATTTTATGACGTATGAGCAGGCGGTGGATTATATCCATTCGCTTTTGGTTTTTGGTATTAAACCGGGACTTGAAAGATTAAACGTATTGCTTGAAAAGCTTGAAAATCCACAGGATAATTTGAAATTTATACATATTGCGGGAACGAACGGAAAAGGCTCAACCTCGACGATGATTTCAAATGCTTTGATAAGCGCAAATTACAAAACAGGACTTTTCACTTCGCCTTATGTATTTGATTTTTGCGAAAGAATAAGAATAAACGACACAAACATTCCAAAGCAAGACCTTGCGGATGTTGTTTCAAGAGTAAAGCCGATTATTGACGAGCTTTCCAAAAACGGGCTTGTTATAACTGAATTTGAAGCTATAACAGCTGTCGCACTGCTATATTTCAGCGAGCAAAAATGCGATTATGCGGTTATGGAAGTAGGTTTGGGCGGACGGTTTGACGCAACCAACGTAATTAAAAAGCCCGAAGTGGCGGTAATAACCTCAATTTCAAAGGACCATACGAATATTTTGGGCGACACTATCGAAAAAATCGCTTTTGAAAAGTGCGGAATTATAAAAGACGGAATACCCGTTGTCACAACCTCTCTTCAAGACAACGAGGCGTTTAAGGTCATAGAAAAGACGGTAAAAGAGAAAAATACGAATTTGACCGTTGCCGATTTTGATAATGTTGAAATACTTTCGGAAGGTAAAAACGGTACGGATTTTATTTACAAAAATAAGAGATATTTTGTTTCGCTTGACGGACGGCATCAGGTTGAAAATGCAATCGGTGTTATCGAGGCTCTTAATAAAATCGAAAGAGTTGAATACGAGGATATTGTGTATTCGTTAAAGCATACGGTTATGCACGGCAGAATGGAACGAATAGGCGATAATGTTTTGATTGACGGCGGACACAATGAGGAGTGCTCAAGGGCGTTGTCAAGCGTTTTGAAGAGTGAGTATTCGGATAAGGAAATAACTGCTGTAATCGGAATGATGGCGGATAAGGATTGTGAAAAATATCTTTCAAACGTATTGCCCTATTGTAAGCGTGTTATATTTACAAAGCCCGATAACCCACGCTCGGAGTCGCCTGAAAGGCTATTTGAATACTCAAAAAAATATATTGATAAAATAAGTATTGAAATTAACCCGAAAAACGCTTATCATAAAGCAGTAGAAAATTCGCAGTTCGTTTTGGTGTGCGGTTCTTTCTATTTGCTTTCCGATATATTTAAGAATGGAGATAAAGCCTATGACTGATTTTTACGAAGACAGAATGAAAGTGTTTTTTGACACGTTTCAAAAATTTATGACAATTTCACAGGAGCGTGTTGACGGCTTCCTTTATAAAAAATGCGGATACAAGTCTGATAATACCTTGCCTGAAATTGACGGCAGCTTTGTCGAATACGATAAAATCGGTCGTTGGGGTGGTAAGCAGGATGAGCACGCTTGGTTTTATAAAAAGCTTATTATTCCCGAGCAGTATAGGGGTAAAAACGTTGAACTTGTAATCTCAACCGACGCCTATAATCAAAGCTGGGACGCCATAAATCCGCAGTTTATAGTTTACCTTAACGGTGCTCTTGTTCAAGGACTTGATATGAATCATAGGGAGATTTTTCTTGATAACGCCGAAGAAAGCTATGAACTTTACATATATGCGTACACGGGTATGAACGGCGACAGTTGGCTTGACCTCGACGCAAGGCTTGTTGTTTACAACGAGGAAGCAAGAAAGCTTTATTACAGTCTTAAAGTACCGTTTGAGGTTACGGAATATCTCAATCCCGACGAAAAAACATATATTGATATAGAAAAGCACATTTTGAATACGGTAAATCTTCTTGATATGCGTGTGATCGGAAGTGCGGAATTTAACAATTCCGTAAAAGCGGCGCAAAAGTATATTGATGAAGAGTTTTTCAAAAAATGCACACCGGAAGATGTCAATGCAATTTGTATCGGTCACACGCATATCGACGTTGCTTGGCTTTGGACGCTTGCGCAGACAAGGGAAAAGGTACAGCGTTCGTTTTCAACTGTGCTCGCCTTAATGAAAAAGTACCCCGAGTACAAATTTATGTCAAGTCAGGCACAGCTCTATAAGTATCTCAAGGAGGAAAGTCCCGAGCTTTATGCCGAGGTCAAAGAAATGATTAAGGTAGGACGTTGGGAAGTTGAGGGCGCAATGTGGGTCGAAGCCGATTGCAATCTCTCCTCGGGAGAAAGCCTTGTAAGACAGGTGCTTTACGGAAAGAGCTTCTTCAAAGAGGAATTCGGCGTTGACTCAAAGGTTTTATGGCTTCCCGACGTGTTTGGATATTCAGCCGCATTGCCTCAAATACTTATGAAAAGCGGTGTTGACAAATTCGTAACCTCAAAAATCGGTTGGAATGAGTCGAACCGTATGCCTTATGACACTTTTTGGTGGAAGGGTATAGACGGTACGGATATTTTTGCTTATTTTATGACAGCACAGAACAAGCACAGGGGAGTGCCGACAGCAACAAATTGTACCTATAACGCAAAGCTTAATCCGAGTCAGCTTCAAGGCGGATATGATCGTTATCAGCAAAAGGATATAAATAATGATATTATGATTACCTTTGGCTTTGGCGACGGCGGCGGCGGACCTATTAGAAAAGACCTTGAATATTACGATATTCTAAAAAAAGGTATTTCGGGCGTGCCCGTTGCAAAAATGGAGTTTGCAGGCTCGATGCTTGAACGGGTTAAAAAGAGAGCAGAGGAAAACCCGAAAACTCCTGTTTGGCAGGGCGAGCTGTATCTTGAATATCATCGCGGCACATATACTTCGCAGGCGAAAAACAAGAGGAATAACCGTAAGTGCGAATTCCTTTATGAAAAGGCAGAAGCTCTTGCCGTTATGAACGAAAAGCTTAACGGCTCGGAATATCCGAAAAAAGCACTTCACGACGGATGGGAGACAATACTTCTCAATCAGTTTCACGATATTATACCCGGATCTTCGATAAAAGAGGTATATGAGGTTTCCTCAAAGCAGTATGAGCAGCTAAAGCTTTCGGGCAGGGAAATCGCTTCAAAAGCGTATACCGACATTGCCGACAATATCAATACAGACGGCGGAATTTTGGTTTTCAATCCGAATTCATTTACAGGCGACGGTGCCATTAAAATTGACGGCGTTACATATTGTGTCAGCGACATCCCCGCAAAGGGCTATAAAGTTATTGCAATGCCTGAAATTAAAGCCGACGTTAAAATAACGGACAACAAAATCGAAAATAAGTTTTTCCGTCTTACCCTTGATGAAAACGGTACTCTTTCCGAAATTTTCGATAAACGCAATATGCGTCAAGTTCTCAAAAACAATGAGCGTGGTAATGTTATTACCGCTTATGAGGATTTGCCGAGAGACTACGACAACTGGGAAATCAGCAATTACTATACAGATAAATCGTGGGAAGTCAATAATGTTAAGTTGATAAAGCCGATAAAGGACGGTGCAAGAGCAGGTCTTGAAATTGAAAAGACATTCTTAAACAGTACCTTAAAGCAAAAAATATGGCTTTATGATGACCTTGACCGCATTGATTTTGAAACGTATATTGACTGGAAAGAGTCGCATATTCTGTTGAAAACAGCGTTCCCCGTTGACGTCAATACCGACAAGGCAACGTACGATATTCAATTCGGCTCTGTTGAAAGACCTACGCACTATAACACAAGTTGGGACAGTGCACGCTTTGAGGTTTGCGCTCATAAGTATTCCGATATTTCAGAGTACGGATACGGCGTCAGTCTCATAAACGATTGCAAGTACGGTCATTCAATTCACGACGGAGTTATGACATTAACATTGCTTAAAAGCGGTACTTATCCCGATCCTACAGCCGATAAATGCGAGCATTATTTTACTTATTCGCTTTATCCGCACGCAGGGGATTACCGTGAGGCAGGAACAATCAAAACAGCCTATGAGCTTAATAATCCAATGACCGCTATGAAGATTGATAAGCATTCAGGTAAGCTCGCCGACAGCTATTCGCTTGTTTGCGTAAAAGATGAAAATGTTGTTATCGAAACAATTAAGAAAGCTGAAAACGGAGACGGAATCATTGTCAGAATGTATGAGAGCTTTAACAGACGAACAAGCACCGTGCTTAAAACGGGGTTCGACTTTGAGTCTGTAACGGTTTGCGATATGCTTGAAAATGACTTAAAAGTTATATCAGCAAAAGAAAACTCAATTCCGATAACTCTAAAGCCGTTTGAAATTGTAACAATTAAAATCAGATAAGCGCAGTAAAAAAAGCCACTCATTGAGTGGCTTTTTTCATTTGCTTTCGGTGTCTTTTTTATTATTTCCGCTTTTTTCAGCATCTAATTTCTTTTCAAGTGCTTTTTGTTTTGCAAGAATTGCATTTACTTTATCGTAAAGGTCCTCAATCATTATTTCGGTTTTGAGATTTACCTTGTAATCGTTTTCGGCACGGCGGCGGTCAATTTCCTCCTGCCTGTTTTGGCTCATCATAATAAGCGGTGCCTGTATTGCCGCAACGCAGGACAAAACCAAATTAAGCAAAATAAACGGATAAGGGTCGAACGCTTTTGCCGCAAGGATTACGTTTATTACCATCCACAGTACAAGCACGGCAACAAAAGAAAAGATAAATGCCCAGCTGCCTGCAAATTTCGCTATGGCATCCGCCGCACGCTGTCCGAGAGTGTATTTTTCTTTTTTCTTGTTCGGATTAACGGAAATTTTACTGTCTGCAAGTAAATTCAAAACCTCTTCGTCAGTCATATCGTGGCGAATTTCCTGTAAAACCTCTTTAAGCAGCTTTCTGTTTTCTTTCATAACGTTCATTCCTTTCTTTATTTTCAAAAAACTCCCGCAGCACAAAGGCGTACAGGAGTTTAATGTTTAATTATTAAAGGTTATTTACGATTTCAAGAGTATCTCTTGCAATAACAAGCTCTTCGTTAGTCGGAATAACAAACATCTTAACCTTTGAGCCGGGAACGGAGATTTCAACCTCTTCGCCTCTGATGCTGTTCTTTTCCTCGTCAATTTCAGTTCCGAGGAACTTGATTTTTTCAGCAACTCTTGATCTGTAGTGCGGGTTGTTTTCTCCGATACCGCCTGTGAATACGATAGCGTCAACGCCGCCCATAGCAGCTGCAAAACCGCCGATATACTTTGTAAGCTGATGGCAAAGCATATTTTCAACGAGCTGTGCCTTTTTGTCGCCGTCGTTTGACATCTGCTCTATTGTACGGTTATCGCTTGTGCCCGCAAGACCGAGCATACCGCTTTTTTTGTTCATAAGATGGTCAACTTCATCGGGTGTGAGGTTGTGGGACTTCATAATTACGGGAATGATTGCAGGGTCGATTGAACCGCAACGAGTACCCATTATGATACCCTCAAGAGGAGTAAGACCCATTGTTGTATCAAAGCACTTACCGTCCTTGACAGCTGAAATAGATGAGCCGTTACCAAGATGGCAGGTTACAATTTTTGTGCCATCAGCCTTGCCGCCGAGAAGCTCGATGCATCTGCCTGAAACGTATCTGTGAGACGTACCGTGGAAGCCGTATTTTCTGATGCCGTCCTTTTCGTAAAGCTCATAGGGGAGAGCATACATATATGCATAGTCGGGCATTGTCTGATGGAAGCCTGTATCAAAAACAGCTACCTGAGGAACGTTCATAATCTTTTCGCAAGCCTCAATACCTTTAAGGTTTGCAGGGTTGTGAAGCGGACCGAATTTGAAGCACTCTTTAACGGTTTCTTTCATTTCTTCGGTTACAAGAACAGAAGCCGAGAACTTTTCGGCACCGTGGAGAACTCTGTGACCTACCGCACCGATTTCGTCCATCGATTTGATAACACCGCGTTCAGCGTCAACAAGAGTATTCAATACAAGCTGAATTGCTTCGCTGTGGTCAGCCATAAGGTGAGGTTCGCTTTTAATCGTCTTTTCGGGACAATCGGGAACCTTATGAGTAAAGGTTGCGTTGGCGTCACCGATTTGTTCGCAAATACCTTTCGCAAGCAGGGCTTCATGCTCCATATCTATAAGCTGATATTTAAGAGATGAGCTTCCTGCGTTAATAACAAGAATTTTCATTATTTTCCTCCTCCGAGTTATCGGTTGAAATTTTTCCTTAAATATTATATACTTATCATTATAATTTTTCAAGTTAAAAAGCAAATTTTGACAGGAGCTGACGGAATGGGAGATATTTATACTCATACTTTTGAGCCGATATTTGATAAAAATTCGGAAATTCTCGTGCTTGGCTCATTTCCGTCGGTTAAATCAAGAGAAAACAATTTTTACTATGCTCATCCTCAAAACAGATTTTGGAAGGTTGTGGCGTCGGTGTATTCCTGTCCCGTTCCGAAAACTGTCGAGGAAAAGAAAAATATGCTTTTAAGTAATAAAATCGCCGTGTGGGACGTCATAAAGTCCTGTGAAATAGCAGGCTCAGCTGACAGTACAATAAAAAGCGTTATACCGAATGATTTATCGGAAATATTATCGGTTGCCGATATCAAAAAAATATACGCAAACGGTAAAACCGCACAGAGCTTGTATAATAAGTATATAAAGAAAAATACGGGCATTGATATTATCACTTTGCCGTCAACAAGCCCTGCAAATGCGGCATATTCATTAGAAAAGCTTATAAAGGAGTGGAAAATATTAAATGAGTATAATCGGAATTGTATGTGAATTTAACCCTTTCCACTGCGGACATAAGTATTTAATTGATTCTGTAAAAAAAGACGGGGATACGCTTGTTTGTGTAATGAGCGGAAACTATGTTCAGCGTGGTGAACCTGCGATGTTTCCAAAAGATATAAGAGTCAATTCTGCGTTAAAAAACGGTGCGGATATTGTACTTGAACTTCCATTTATATATGCTACCGCAAGCGCTGAAATCTTCTGCGAAAATGCTGTTCGTATATTAGAAAGCTTTGGTTGTGATACTTTGGTTTTCGGAAGTGAATGCGGAGATATTAACACTCTTAAAAAAGTTGCCGAAATAACCGCTAATTCCGATTTTGATGAAAAAATTAAGCGTTATCTTGAAAAAGGTGTAAGTTATCCTGTCGCAAGAGAAAAAGCGATTAAAGATTACTCTGATGATGTTAGCATTTCTTCCCCTAATGATATACTTGCCTTTGAATATATCAAGGCGATAAATAAAAACGGATATAAAATTAGGCCTGTTACCGTAAAAAGAGAGGGTGCAGGCTATAACTCGCTTGATGATAACGAAAGCTTTGCTTCGGCTACGCTTTTGAGAAAAATGATTAGTGAAAAAGACGATATTTCACGCTTTGTCCCCGAAAACATTCAGGAGATTTACAAGTCTGCAATAAATAATGGAAGAATAATTGACATGTCAAATTATGAACTCTCCGCTCTTTCTCTATTGCGTTCAAAAAAAGAAAATATAAATGAAAACATAGCGTATATGTCCGAGGGACTTGAAAACCGTGTTAAATCTGCAATTTCAACCGAAACGATACTTGACGGAATATTTGATGCGGCTAAAACGAAAAGATATACACATTCGAGAATTCGCCGTGCTGTGTTAGCCTCTGCGTTTGGGATAACTAAAGATATTATAAGCATTAAAGCACCTTATATAAGGCTTTTGGGCTTTAACATAAACGCTTCCGAAGCACTCGGAAAATGCGTTAAAAATGCAAAATTACCGTTTATAGCTTCCTACTCGGATATTGCGGCATTGAAAGACGAAATTGCGGATTGTGTTTTCAAAAAAGAATGTGAGGCTACGGATATTTTTTCGCTTTCACTTTCAAAAACCGAGCCTTGCGGTGCGGAAATGAGATATATGCCTCAAAAAATAAAATAATTTGCAGGAATTCTTGCAAAATCAATTTAATTCAATTATAATATTCAAGATATTCATCTGAAGAGGGAAAAACAGTATTTATGAAAAACAATTTATTGTCAAGGCTTGATGACAAAAGCATAAAATACTCGAAAAGTCATAGAAAAATAGCCGATTTTATCATAACGAATTATGACAAAGCGGCTTTCATGACTGCTGCCGCACTCGGCGAAAAAGTCGGCGTAAGCGAGTCAACCGTTGTTCGTTTTGCAAGCGAGCTGGGCTTTAAGGGCTATCCCGAAATGCAAAAAGAGCTTCAGCAAATGATAAAAACAAAGCTTACCACCGTTCAGCGAATGGAGGTTTCTCAAAGCTTAATCGGCAATAATGATATAATCAGCACCGTGCTCAACGACGATATTAACCTTATCCGTCAGACTGCGGAAACGGTGTCAAAAGAGGCTTTTGACAATGCCGTAAAGGCTATAAACAACGCTAAAAAGATTTATATTTTAGGCGTTCGTTCATCGGCTGCTCTTGCATATTTCCTCGCATTTTATTTCAATCTTGTGTTTGACAGCGTTATACTTGTTGATTCTTCGAGTGCTTCGGAGATGTTTGAGCAGGTGTTCAGAATAAGCGAGGAGGATGTTTGTATCGCAATCAGCTTCCCGAGATATTCAAAGCAGGCTGTAAATGCTTTGAGATTTATTTCAGACAGGAAAGCGACGGTTATTTCAATTACCGACACCGAAAATTCTCCCATTGCACCTTTCGGCGACCATCTTCTTGTAGCAAAAAGTAATATGGCTTCGGTTGTAGACTCTCTCGTTGCACCGCTCAGCCTTATAAATGCTTTGATTGCAAGTGTTACCTTGAGCCGTAAAAATGAGGTTTATAAAAACTTTAACGAGCTTGAAAGCGTATGGGATAAATATCAGGTTTACGAAAAGGAAGAAAATGACGGCGATGAGTAAGGTAATTGTAGTGGGAGCAGGCGCAGCAGGTTGTATGGCTGCGGGAACAGCTGCCGAAAACGGAAATGAAGTTATTTTAATTGAGAGAAACGATAAAATCGCCCGCAAGGTTTTAATTACGGGTAAAGGCAGATGTAATGTTACAAATGCCGAAACGGATATTCAAGCACTCATTTCAAATGTTCCGCAAAACGGTAGGTTTTTGTTTGGCGCTTTTTCAGACTTTTCAACGAGTGATACACGCAGCTTTTTTGAAAACCTCGGTGTTGAACTAAAGGTTGAGAGGGGAAACAGAGTTTTTCCCGCAAGCGACAGAGCAGTCGATATTGTTGACGCACTCAATAAATACATTACAAAAAGCGGAGTTAAGCGTAAGCAGGGCAGAGTAACGGCGCTTATTTTAGAAAACGGCGAAGCTAAAGGTGTTGTTACAGACGAAGGCGAAAAATATTATGCCGATAAAGTAATTATTGCAACAGGCGGTAAGTCTTATCCGAAGACGGGCTCGACGGGCGACGGCTATACGCTTGCAAAAAGTGTCGGACATAATATTGTTGATATTAAACCGTCATTAGTTGCTTTGACCTGCCGTGAGGGATATTGCAGTGAAGCAATGGGGCTTTCGCTTCGCAACTGTGCAATCAGAGTGATTGACACAAAAACCCAAAAGCAGATTTATTCGGATTTCGGAGAAATGTTGTTTACACACTTCGGCGTTTCGGGACCGATGATTCTTTCCGCAAGTGCCCATATGAGAAATATGGAAAGCGGAAGATATGAAATATTTATTGATATGAAGCCTGCTTTGGATGAGCAAAAGCTTGATGAGAGAATACAGAGGGATTTGCTTGATAACTGTAACAAGGCAATTTCAAACTCACTTGGAATGCTCTTGCCGAGAGCTATAATAAATCCCGTTATAAGACTTTCAAGGATTAGACCGTCTACAAAATGTAATCAGGTTACAAAGGAAATGCGTCAAAGCCTTGTTAAAACAATTAAAAATATGAAGCTTACCGTTCTCAATTTTTGCTCAATTGATGAAGCGATTGTTACTTCCGGCGGAGTTGACTGCAAGGAGATAAATCCAAAGACGATGGAGTCAAAGCTTTGCAAAAATCTTTACTTTGCAGGCGAGGTCATTGACGTTGATGCTTACACGGGTGGTTTCAATTTACAGATTGCGTTTTCAACCGGTCATGTTGCCGGAAAAAGCGTATAAGAAAGGATAAATACTTATGGTGGTTAATGTTGCTGTTGACGGCCCTGCCGGAGCAGGAAAAAGTACAATTTCACGAGCGGCGGCGAAAGAACTCGGCTTTATTTATGTCGATACAGGCGCTCTTTATCGTGCAGTCGGTGTTTATGCACTGAGAAACGGCATTGGCACAAAGGATTCTGAAAATATTGAAAAGGCTCTTAATAACATAGTTGTCGAATTGAAGTTTGTCGGCGATGTTCAGCACGTTTTCTTAAACGGAGAAGATGTTTCAACAGAAATAAGAACACCTGAAGCATCTATGGCGGCTTCTGATGTATCGGCAATTCCTTGTGTTCGAGCATTCTTGTTTGATTTACAGAGAGACATTGCCAAGAAAAACAACTGCCTTATGGACGGCAGAGACATAGGTACGGTTGTTTTGCCCGACGCTAAAATCAAAATCTTCCTTACGGCTTCTGCGGAAGAAAGAGCGAAAAGAAGATATAAGGAGCTTGTTGAAAAGGGAGCAAAGGACACATACGAAGAAGTCCTTGCAGACTTGGAAAAAAGAGATTATCAGGACTCTCACAGAGAGATTGCACCCTTGAAGCCTGCCGAGGACAGCATTATTGTTGATACCTCTGATTACAATTTTGATGAGGCTAAAAATATAATAGTTAATATCATTAAGGAGAGAATTTAATGAAATTCGATTTTAATAATGTTAAAGAATATAAGCTTTATCAAGGCTTGAGATGGGTTGCAAAACTCTATTGTCTCAAGTTTAAGATTACCTATGTCGGACTTGAAAACATACCGAAAGACGGCGGACTTATAATTGCCTGCAATCATCAAAGCAGTAATGACCCTATCGTTTTAGGCAGAGGCGTAAAGCGTACAATTCACTTTATGGCAAAGGAAGAGCTATTTGAAAACGAAGCTCTCGGGATTTTCATTAAACACTTAAACGCTTTCCCGATAAGAAGAGGACAGGGCGACACAACTGCTGTTGATTATGCAGAAAATATAGTTAAAAAAGGCTATGTGTTGGGCGTTTTCCCAGAGGGCACACGTTCAAAGGACTTCAAGCCTGCAAGAGGTAAATCGGGAACGGCTCTTATCGCTAAGGTTACGGGAGCAGACGTTCTACCCGTTTCAATTTATACAAGTGACGAATACAAAAAAGGTACACGCTTGACTGTTCGCTTCGGTAAGGTAATTAAAAACGAAGAATTCGGCTTTACCGACGAGCCTCACAATACAAAGGAGCTTAAAGACGCCACCAAGCGTATTATGGGCGAAATTACGGCACTCTGGGAGGAAGGACATTGCGAGAAATAACACTTGCCAAGTCGGCAGGCTTTTGCTTCGGCGTTAACAGAGCGATAAATTTGCTTGAAAAAATGGTTGACGAGGGCAAAAGTGTATGCACGATAGGACCGATTATTCATAACCCACAGGTCATTTCTTCTTTCGAAAAGAGAGGAGTCCGCATTATAGAGCATCCCGACGAGTGTAAAAGCGGCGATGTGATTGTAGTCAGAACTCACGGAATTACAAAAGACCTTTTGCAAGAGGTTAAGAGTGTTTCCCCGAATTTTTGTGACGCTACGTGTCCTTTTGTTTTGAAAATTCACAAGACCGTCAGCGAAAAATCGGATGAAAACACGGTAACATTTATTGCAGGGGACAAGAAACACCCCGAGGTTATAGGCATCAGGAGCTACTGCAAGGGACCGTCTTTTGTGTTCAATACAGAGGAAGAACTTGACGAAATCATCAATTCCAACCCGAGTTTAGTTAAAAATCGTCTGATAGTTGTCTCTCAAACCACTTTTTCGATAAAATCTTTTGAAAAATATGCAAAAAAAATTAAAAATTACTATACAAACGCCATAATTTTTGATACAATATGTAATGCGACAGAAGAAAGACAAAAGGAAGCCACTCAGCTTTCGCTTAAAAACGATGCTATGATTATTATAGGCGGCCGTCAAAGTTCTAATACGGCTAAGCTTAAGGCTGTGTGTGAATCCAATTGCCCTACTTATCTGATTGAGACTTATGAAGAATTGAACGGCATCGATTTTTCAAGGTTTAAGTCAGTCGGCGTTACTGCGGGAGCATCGACTCCTGACAGTATAATTAAGGAGGTACTAAAAACAATGACCGAGAAATTAGAACAAAATGTCAGCACAAATGCAGTAAAGGAGGAGGCAACAATGGCTGAAGATACATCTTTTGCTGCTATGCTTGAAGAATATATAGATGAAAGCACAGACCAAAAAGTTGTAGGCGTAGTCGTAGGCGTTTCGCCTTCAGAGGTTGAGGTTGAAATCGTAGGAAGAAAGCATACAGGTTATGTTCCTGCCAGCGAGTTCAGCAATGATCCCTCATGCGACATCACAAAAGAAGTTAAAATCGGAGACAAGCTTGACCTTATCATTATGAAAACTAACGATGCCGAAGGTACGGTTATGCTTTCAAAGAAGCGTTACGATGCAGCTAAGGCTTGGGAAACAATCGATCCCGAGAGCGATGAGGCTGTTGAAGGTAAGGTAACAGGCGTCGTTGGTGACGGCAAGGGACTTTATGTTCAGTACAACGGAATCCGTGTATTTGTTCCCGCGTCGCTTTCAAAGTTCAGCAGAAACGATTCTCTTGAGGATATGGTCGGCAAGACTGTTAAGTTCAAGATAATTGAAGCAGATAAGAGAAGACGCAGAGTTGTAGGCTCAATCAAGGCTGCTAACAGAGATATCCGTAAGGAAGAGGCAGAGAAGTTCTGGGCACAGGCTGAAGAGGGACAGAAGTACACAGGTACAGTTCGTTCACTTACAAAGTACGGTGCATTCGTTGACCTCGGCGGCGTTGACGGTATGATTCACATTTCTGAGCTTTCATGGACAAGAATTAAGCATCCGTCAGAGGTTGTTAATGTAGGCGACACTGTTGAGGTTTACATAAAGGCTCTTGACCGTGAAAACAAGAAGATTTCTCTTGGCTTTAAGAAGGTTGAGGACAATCCGTGGGAAATTCTCAAGAGAGATTATCCCGTTGGTAAGGAAATCACAGCAAAGATTGTCGGACTTACAACATTCGGTGCATTTGCAAACATCATTCCGGGAATCGACGGTCTTATTCACATTTCCGAGATTTCGTATGACCATGTTGCAAATACAGCTGATGTTCTCAAGGTTGGTCAGGAAGTTAAAGCAAAGATTCTTGACATTGACTTTGACAAGAAGCGTGTCAGCCTTTCAATAAAGGCTCTCCTCGATCCTCCCGCTGCTGAAGAAGCAGTTGAAGCTCCTGCTGAGGAAACTCCCGTTGAGGAATAATTTAATTTATTAAATCAAGGAGGATAGTGAATGTTATTTTGCTATCCTCTTTATTTTATATAAAGGGGATTGTACTATGTTAGGAAAAATCATTTCAGCCGCAGCTTTGGCAGGTGTGGCTGCTGCCGCAGGTTATATTGCAAAAAAGAAAAATCCTGATTTTTGTCCTATGTGCGATATTCGTAAGGCTGTTGCGAAGTTAGGAGTGCATATCAAAACAACTGAAAAATATGATAACGGAGTGGCTCTTACACCTCCTATGGGTTGGTCGAGCTGGAACTCCTTCAGAACGGAAATTACAGAAGAAAAAATCCTTCAAATTGCCGAAGCTATGAAAAAAAGCGGCTTGCTTGACGCAGGTTATAATTTCGTAAACCTTGACGACTGCTGGCACAGCTCAATACGAGATAAGGACGGCAAATTGCAGGGAGACCTTGCAACTTTCCCGAGAGGAATTAAACCGCTTGTTGAGGATTTGAATAAAATGGGCTTTAAGGCAGGTATATATTCCTCAAACGGTACGCTTACTTGCGAGGATTTGCCGGCTTCTCTCGGTCATGAGAGAATTGATGCGGAAACCTTTGCCGAGTGGGGTATTGAATATTTCAAATACGATTTTTGCCACAATAAGCCAATTACCTCAAAAGCTCCGCTTATCGATAAGGTTATAATTACCGATAAAAACGGTGGAAGCGAGCAGGTTCTTGAGGCTGAAAACGGCGAGCTTTACGGCACGGCAAGAATTATTGAAGATAAAAACGGAAGCTATGTCGCAAACCTTGACAGTAATATGGGCAGCGTTAGATTTAGCTTTGTCAATATTGCAGAGGACGGCGAATATGCGCTTACAATCGTTGTTAAAAAGGCTTTCGAAGCTGATAAATATGCGGTTGTTACAGTTAATGACCGTGACACTTATCCTGTTGATATTCCGCCCACAAAGGCTTTTAGCAGAACAGGAAGATGCCAAATTGCCGTTAAGCTCAACAAGGGCGATAATACAATAGAAATTAAAAACCCTATTGGCTCAAAAATGGATTCTGCGGCTACTCAGTATATAAATATGGGTAAGGAATTAAAGCGTGCTACAAAGCTTTATGCTGAAAAAAACAATGTACCCGAGAAGCCGATTGTTTATTCAATTTGCGAGTGGGGCAAAAATAAGCCGTGGAAATGGGGCGCACAGGCAGGTAACCTTTGGAGAACCACCTTGGACATCAGACCTATGTGGAGTTCAATTCTCGGAATTTATGAAATCAATGTTAAACTTGCGGATTATTCGGGTATCGGCGGCTGGAACGACCCCGATATGCTTGAGGTCGGCAACGGTAAGCTTACCGTTGAGGAAAACAAGACACACTTTACTCTTTGGTGTATGCTTTCTGCTCCGCTTATACTCGGTAACGATATAAGAAAATTTATCGACGCTGACGGAAATGTTGATTATAACAACAAAATTTTGCAGATTGTAACCAACAGAGAGCTTATTGCGGTTGACCAGGATAAAAAGGGCGTTCAGTGCAGAAGAATGAAAACTAACGCTATTACAGATATTCTTGTTAAGCCTCTTGATAAGGGCGAAGTCGCAATATGCTTCTTTAACAAGTCAAATACCGAAAAGGATATGAGCGTTTTGTTAAAAGAGGTTGCAAATCTCAGCTATGTTGAGCTGTCCGATGTAGGTGCTTATCAGTATACAGACCTTTGGAGTAAGGAAATTGACGTAACCTCAGGCGCTATTAACGCTCGTGTTGCACCGCACGGAGTTCGTGTTTTCCGTGTAAAATCAATCTAAAATAGGAGTTATCAATGCAAGTTAAGCTCTATACGCTTGGCTGTAAGGTCAATCAATATGAAACACAGGAAATAACAGAGGATTTATTAAAAAACGGATTTTCTGTCACATTAAAAGACGACGAAGCAGATGTTTTTGTCGTCAATTCCTGTACGGTAACCGCCGAGAGTGACAGAAAAACTCGACAGACCGTACGCCATCTTAAAAGAAATCATCCCGACAGCATTGTTGTTTTAACAGGCTGTATGCCGCAGGCTTTTCCGCAGATGGCAAGCGAGCTTACGGCGGCGGATGTTGTAATCGGAAATAAAGATAATATTTCTTTGGTTGCAAAGCTCAAAAGATTTATAAACAATCGGGAGAGAATTGTTGAGATAAATCAGCATTTATCGGGCGAGGCGTTTTGCGGCAATCCGATTTATGAGTTTAACGAGAGAACCCGTGCGATTGTAAAAATTGAGGACGGCTGTGACAGATTTTGTTCGTATTGTGTAATTCCGTATGCGAGAGGAAGAGTGCGTTCAAAGCCGATTGAGCAGATTAAAAGCGAGGTTTCAACCCTTGCGGATAAAGGCTTTTCGGAAATAGTGCTTGTCGGAATTAACCTTTCGGCTTACGGCAAGGACACAGGTGAAAAGTTTTACAATGCAGTTGCGGCGGCTTGCGATAACGATAAAATCAAGCGTGTCAGACTTGGCTCTTTAGAGCCGGACCATTTGACAGATGAAGTTTTGTCAAATCTTGCAAAATGTGAAAAGCTTTGTCCGCAGTTTCACATTTCACTTCAAAGCGGTTGCGACAATACGTTAAAACGAATGAACAGACACTATACCGCCGATGAGTATTATGACCTTTGTAAAAAGCTGCGTGAAAATTTTGCCGATTGTACTTTAACAACCGATATTATGGTCGGGTTTTCAGGCGAAACCGATGAGGATTTTAATGATACTGTTGAGTTTGCAAAGAAAGTTGGCTTTGAGAAAATTCACATTTTCCCTTATTCTGTAAGAGAGGGCACAAGGGCTGCTTCTTTTGACGGTAAAATTGAAAAGTCTGTTAAAGAAAAGCGTGTTGCTGTACTCTCACAGGTTGCCGAGGAAATTCGAAGCAATTTCTTAAAAGAGCAAATCGGTAAAACGGTTGAAATTATCCCCGAAACCAAGCGTGACGGCGATTTTGTTTTCGGTTATACCGCAAATTACACTCCTGTTTTGGCAAGACTCAAGGAATTTGAGGTTGGCAAACCTATTATGGTTGAAATCACATCAAGCGACAACGAGCATTGCTATTCGGAATAATATTTAACTAAAATCTTATAAAAATTACGACCCCTGTTCATAATAAGAGCAGGGGTTCTGTTTTGTACATATTTTCAAAAAAGGAATGATTATGTGCAATACAGTAAAGTAGAAATATGCGGAGTAGATACCTCGAAATTAACTGTTCTTAAAGAAAAAGAAAAAATTGAGCTGCTGAAAGCTATGCATAACGGCGATAAAACCGCAAGAGATAAGCTGATTAACGGCAATTTACGTCTTGTGCTGTCTGTAATTCAGCGTTTTACTAACAGGGGAGAAAATCTTGACGATTTGTTTCAGGTAGGATGCATCGGGCTTATTAAAGCGATAGATAAT
Organism: Candidatus Fimenecus sp.; assembly: GCA_052273625.1. Classification (GTDB taxonomy): domain Bacteria; phylum Bacillota; class Clostridia; order Oscillospirales; family Acutalibacteraceae; genus Fimenecus. The sequence goes on from DAVZHW010000002.1 coordinate 73,140, forward strand.
TTTGAAATCAGCTTAAACCTAAGATTTTCAACCTATGCCGTTCCGATGATTATCGGAGAGGTACGCAGGTATTTGAGGGATAACAACGCTGTCCGTGTCTCACGCTCAATGAGAGATACGGCATATCACGCAATGCAGGTAAAGGAAAGACTGCAAAACGAATTAAACCGTGAGCCGACGGTCGAAGAAATAGCAAAGGAGCTTGACGTTAAACCCTCGCAGGTTGTTATAGCCCTTGAGTCAATAGTCGACCCCGTGAGCTTGTTTGAGCCTGTTTACAATGACGGCGGAGATACGATTTACGTTATGGATCAAGTAAGCTCATTCGATACTGATTCCGATTGGCTTGACGAAATTGTCATTAAAGAAACAATAAAAGACTTGTCCGAAAGAGAAAAACGTATTCTTTCACTTCGATTTATGCAAGGGAAAACACAAATGGAGGTTTCAAAGGAAATAGGCATATCGCAAGCACAGGTCTCAAGGCTTGAAAAGAATGTAATAAACAGAATTAAAGGAAAATAAAAAAGACAGCATTGCTGTCTTTTTACTCTTTATTCCTAAAGCCTGTAATGTCCTTTATCACTTCGCCTGCGATTATCAGCCCTGCGACAGAGGGGGTAAACGAGGTACTGCCGGGGTAACGCACGCCCGCTTCGCTTTTAATCGGCTTTTCTTTTGAATAAACAACCTTTAGTTTTTTAATTCCACGCTTTTTGAGCTGTGTTCTAATAACCTTTGCGAGAGGACAAACAGAGGTCTTATAAATATCGGCAACTTCAAACATTTCGGGGTTTACCTTGTTGCCGGCACCCATACTTGAAATTATCGGCGTTTTTGCTTTATCTGCGTTGATAACAAGCTCAATTTTACCTGCCACCGTATCAATAGCGTCAATTATATAATCATATTTTGAGAAATCAAATTCATTTGCCGTTTCAGGCAGATAAAATGTTTTATAGGTGTTCACTTCGGCGTTGGGATTGATATCAAGAATTCTATCTTTCATAACGTCAACCTTATAATGACCGATTGTGCTTGTGAGAGCAACTAATTGTCTGTTAAGGTTTGTCAGGGAGACAACATCATTGTCGATAAGGTCTAATTTGCCGATACCTGCTCTTGCCAACGCTTCGCAGGCGAACGAGCCTACACCTCCGACGCCGAAAACCGCAACATGGGAGTTCTTAATCTTTTCCATATTTTTATTGCCGAAAAGCATTTGTGTTCTTTCGTACATTTCATTCATAAATTTTTCACCCATAACAGTATGACAGATTTTTATATTTTTTTCAACCTTCAAATTATTGAATAATTGTCCGTTTCTCTGAATATATTTTTATAGGTAAATTTTAAGGAGGAACGCAAATGAATATCAACACGGTAAATACCGATATTTCAATGAAAAGGCTTGCTTTTGAGGAAGCTGCCGAGCAACAGATAGAAAGCGACATAACATTACCCGATTATTTTCCTGATATTGTCAGGGTAATAAAATGCACGCTAAAAGCAAATATTGTCTCGGTGTCCTCGGGCGGAAATCGTATAACCGCTGACGGAAACGCAATTATTTCTGTTCTCTACATATGTGAAAGCGGTAAGTTGCATTGCTTTGAGCAGAAAATTCCCGTTTCAAAATATGTTGAAACGCCAAAGGCTGAGGAGTGCACATGTGTTGCGAGTGCAAAAACGCAATATGTAAACTGCCGTGTTATCAGTCAGCGGAGAATTGATATAAGAGGCAGCATAGGGATTGATTTTAAGGCATACGAAAAATGCGATAAAATGATTGTTTCTTCGTGCGAGAATAAAAATATTCAGCTGAGGACTAAAGCTGCGAACGTTTCAAATCTAAAAGACTGCGTTTCAAGATGCTTCTCAATGAACGAAACGATTGAAATCGGTGCTTCACAGGGCTCTATCGGACAGATTGTTCGTTGTGATGCGATTGCCGTTCTTGACAGCACAAAACTTGTTGCGGGCAAAATCCTTGTTAAAGGCGAATTGAAGGTCAAGGTAGTTTTCTTGACCGACGGCGAGTGTGTATTGGAAAAAATTGAAAATTCAATGCCCATAAGTCAAATAATCGAGGCTGCGGCGACAGAGAACTGCTCTGATTTTGTGACGCTTAGTGTTCCGTCCGTCGAGATGCATGCAAAAACAGATTCAAGCGGTGCATTGCGACTTATTGATGTGTCGGCGGTAATAAGGGCGGATGTCAGCGTTTATGAAAATGAGGAAATACAGTATACTACCGATGCGTATTCAACGGAATATGAAACGGATTTTCAAAGAGAAAGCGTTGAGCTTAAAAGCATATTTGAAAAGTTTAGCGACACTTATCTTTGCAAGGGCTCGGTTGAGATAAGCGGCTCGGCGGTTAAATCAATTGAAGATATTTTCTGTAACGGATTAAATTATACAGTATCGTTATCGGGAAATGAAATGCTCATAAGCGGAAAAGCAAATGTCAGCTTCCTCGCCGTTAATTCCGAGGACGAATTACAATCGTTTGACAGGGAGCTTGATTTTCAATATAAACGTGCAACAACTCTGGGAGAAAGCTTTTCCGCAAGCTGTAATGTTACACCGATGGGCATTGATTATATTCTTTCTGCCGAAAACAAGCTTGATATCAGAATTGAAACAGAAATAAGCGGTTTGATTTTTGACGCTTCGAAGAAACAAATTATTTCGGGTATATCCTGCGACGAAGCAAAGAAAAAGAAAAAACGTTCGGCGGCTCTGACTATTTACTTTGCACAACAGGGAGAGGAAATTTGGGAAATTGCAAGGAAGTATAACACAAGAGTTGATTTGATTTGTACCGAAAATAATATAAATTCCGATTTTGTTGAGCAAAATCAAAAGCTTTACATACCGTCTGTATAATTTATCGCCCTTCGAGAAATCGAGGGGCGCTTTTCAACAAATAAGCAAGAGTGCATAAAATGTAATGAAGTATTTTACGGGCGGTGAAATAATGAATCTTATAATAAAGCTTTCCTCGGTTACTTATGCTCTCAAGGCAAGAGATACGTTAAAGCTGAAGGGCGTCCGTTCAACCGTGGAAAAAAATCCGAGGCCTAAAATGAAAGAGGGATGCAGCTATATACTCTATGTTTATAACGCACCGAAGGATACGGTTTCGCTTTTAGAAAGCCACGGAATTCCTGTAACGGAAGCCGTGTGGAAATAATGGTGTATTTTGATAATGCCGCAACGACCTATCCAAAGCCCGAAAGTGTGATTTATGCCGTTTCAAACGCAATGCGATTTTACGGTGCAAATCCCGGTAGAGCAGGACACGATATGGCATATTCCACGGCTGAAATGATATATGATACAAGAAAGCTTGCAAGTGATATGTTTGGCGTAGATAAACCGGAAAACGTTGTTTTTACTCCGAACTGCACCTACGCATTAAATTGTGCGATTAAAGGCTTGGCTAAAAACAGCTCACATTTTATTATATCCTCTTTGGAGCATAATGCCGTTGTAAGACCGCTTGAAACGCTTAAAAACAGGGGCGTATGTGATTACAGTATTGCAAGGGTTGAAAAATACGACGGCGAAACCTATATGAATTTTGAAAGGCTCATCAGAGATAATACAGTTGCGATAATATGTACAGGTGCTTCAAATGTTTTCGGTAAAATGCCGTCTTTAAGGGGGTTAGCATCGCTTTGTAAAATTTACAGCTTGAAATTTATCGTTGACGGCGCACAAATATCGGGTATATATGATATAAATTGCAAGAGAGACGGTATCGATATTCTTTGTGTTGCCGCACATAAGGGCTTATATGCGCCTATGTCCTCGGGAATGATGATAATAAACGGAGATATTCAGCTTGAAACAGTGGTTGAGGGCGGAACGGGCAGCTATTCCGCCGTGCTTTCACAGCCGAATAATTTGCCCGAAAGATTTGAAAGCGGCACATTGAGCGTGCCTTTGATTGCAGGCATAAATGCAGGTATTAAATTCGTGAACAGGGTAAGTATTGAAAATATACGCTCGCACGAATTATCCGTTGTCAAAAGAATTAACAATGAGTTAAAATCAATTCGAAATGTTAAAGTTTATGCAGATTTTGAGGCTGAATACGAGAGCTTTGCTCCGCTTATTTCCTTCAATATAGAAAAAATGAACAGCGAAGAGGTAGGAAGGCTTCTGAACGAAAATGGAATAGCCGTTCGCTCGGGCTTGCATTGTGCTGTTTTGGCACACAAAGCCTACGGTACGGTCGAAACGGGAACAGTCAGAATTGCTCCGTCGTTTTTTACAAATAAAAATGATGTTAATTTATTGTTAAATTCAGTAATTAAAATTGCAAAAGGCTGAAATTTATGATACAATATATCACGATTATATACTATTATATTTTTATTTGACGTGATATATTGTATTTTTTGCCGAAAAGGGTGGTTTAATGGAAAAAATGATGGCTGTGTCAGACTTTTTTTATGAAATAAAAAACGCCATTTTATCTTTTAACGGAATTTCGGACATACTCGATATTCTTTTTGTTGCGTTGATTATTTACGGCGCATTGGTTTTGATTAGGGATACAAAAGCTATACAGCTTGCAAAGGGCTTTGTTCTGATTTGGATCGTTTATGCTATTGTTTCTGTGCTTAAAATGCAGGCAAGCTCCTATATTTTCTCCTTGTTTTTCCCGAATTTGTTTTTAATACTGATTGTTATTTTTACACCGGAGATAAGACACGCACTTGAAAGCGTAGGACGAAGCTCATTTGTTAATATCGTTAAGGGTAACGACAAGACAAAAAAATATGAGCCTGTCAGCAGAATGATTAACTCGGTATGCCGTTCATGCGCAGATATGAGCGATAAGAAAATCGGAGCCTTGATAGTTTTCGAAAAAGGCTCGCTTCTTGGACAGATAATTGAAACGGGCACAAGAATTGACGCAGAGCCGTCTGTTGAAATGATTGAGAATATATTTTTCCCGAAAGCACCGCTTCACGACGGCGCAATGATTATTAAGGACCGCAGAATTTGTGCGGCAGGCTGCATACTTCCGTTGACCGCAAACACAAATATCAACAGTGCTCTCGGTACAAGACATCGTGCCGCAATAGGTATGAGTGAGCAGAGCGACGCTTTGGTGGTTGTTGTTTCCGAGGAGACGGGTACTATTTCGGTTGCCGAAAAAGGAAATCTAAAAAGAAATCTCTCTGACGGCGATTTACGTGAATTGCTCACCAAAACATTTATTCCCACGGACAATGATGAAAAAAGAATTTTCAAATCTTTTATAAAGGGGCGTCGTAAATAATGAAAGAAAATATATCTAAATTCAGACGCTTTTTTAATTTCAATAAGTGGTTTTCAAACAACAAATTTGTTGCTTGCTTTTCACTTTTTGCCGCATTTTGCATTTGGCTGTGGATATCCATTGACAAAAGCCCGATTGTTGAGAACGTTATAGTTTCCGTTCCCGTTTATATTGAAACGGAAAACAGCGTACCTTCTCAGCTCGGACTAAAGGTTTTCGGAAATTCAAATTATACGGTTGATGTTACGGTCTCGGGCAAAAAGTTCGTCGTTTCTTCACTTACGGCGGACGATATTAAAGTTACGGCGCAAACAAACTTTGTCGATTCCGCAGGAAATAAATCCTTGCTTTTGAAGGCTACACCGACAAAAAATCAAGATTTTACAATCGTATCGCTTTCGCAAAACTATATTTCCGTATATTTTGATACCTACAAAGAAAAGGAATTTCCGTTAGAGGCAAATATTGTTACCGAGCTTAGTAGTATTGTTCCTGACGGCTGTATTCAAGGCAATGTAGTATTTTCAAAAAGCACTGTCAGAGTCAGCGGACCGACAACGGAGGTTAACAAGGTAACCGGCGTTGCCGCAACCGTAAACGTTGACAAGGTTATTGAAGCGACGACTACCTTTACACCCGATATTCAGCTTCTCGGTGCACCGAGCTCGGATTTTGCCAACACCTCGGTCGATATAGGAGATGCGGGAATTACACTTACAGTTCCTGTTCTCAAGGAAGTTATATTGCCGACTACCGTTACGCTTAAAAATGCACCTGCCGATTATCTTTCGGGCTCAATGAATATATCTGTGCATCCGTCAAGCGTTAAGGTCGGTATTCCCGTTGAAAAAATTGATGATATTAAAGAAATCAGCGTAGGAACGATTGATTTTAACGGCCTTGATGCAGGTAATAACACATTCACATTTAAAAAGGATGATATTACAGATTATATGATAACCGACTCGGTTGAAAAATTCAGAGTCAGCGTGAATATGGGCAATGTTGTATCAACTTATGTTAATATTCCGTCGTCAAATATTTCTGTTGCAAAGCAAAAAGCAGGCTATGAAGCCACTGTCGCACAGCAATCAATATCAAATGTAAAAATTGTCGGACCTGCAAGTGTTATTGACTCTCTAAACCCAAACAACGTATATGCCGATATTGACGTTTCACAGGTCAGCGCAACATCCGGAACGGTTACAGTTCCCGTTAATATTTCGATACGTGATAACACATCTTGTTGGGCTAACGGTGATTATACAGTACAAGTGACAATTAAAGCTAATTCATAATTATTGCGAGGTATAAAATTGAGTAATCAAATCAGCAAAAAGCATAAAACCTCTGTCGGCGGTCAGGCGTTGATTGAGGGTATAATGATGCGTGGTCCTAAGGGCGCAGCTATGTCCGTAAGGCTTCCGAACGGTACGATTGAGACTGAATATAAGGACGTTAAGCCGTGGAGAGAAAAAAATAAATTCTTTTCCTTGCCGCTTGTAAGAGGCATTGTCGGCTTCGTTGAGTCGCTTGTTACGGGCTATGGCTATCTTATGGAGTCTGCCGAAAAATCTACGCAAGGTCTTGAAAATCCGCCCGAAGAGGAGCTTTCAAAATTCGATAAGTGGATTGAAAAGCACTTTGGCGAAAAAATGATGAACATTGTCGGAGTGATATCGGCAGTTTTAGGCTTTGCGCTTGCTTTCTTTTTGTTTATGTGGCTTCCGTCATTTGTTATTGACAAGATAACCTTCGGAAAGCTGCTTGAATTTCATCCGCTTTTTGAGGGTATAATCAGAATAATAATATTTGTTCTTTATATGTTCGCTGTTTCTCATATGAAAGATATTCACCGTGTTTTTATGTATCACGGAGCAGAGCACAAATCGATTTTTTGCTATGAAAACGGACTTGAATTGACTGTTGAAAACGTTAGAAAGCAGAGCAGATTTCATCCGAGATGCGGTACAAGCTTTATGTTTGTAATGATACTTTTGAGCATTTTGCTTTCATCTGCGCTTGTGCTTATTTTCCCGAATCTTGCTGACATAAACAGAATGCTTTGGATACTTATTAAACTTCTTATTATGCCGCTTGTAATGGGCATCGGATATGAGTTTATCAAATACGCAGGCAAGCACGATAACCTGCTGGTTAAAATTCTTTCTGCACCCGGACTTTGGATGCAGAGAATTACAACCAAAGAGCCTACCGACGATATAATCGAGGTCGGAATTGAGGCTATTAAGGCTGTCCTTACCGATAATCCCGAGGATGACGAAATAAAATGACGGTAAATGAGCTTTACGGTATCGGCTTAAAAATGCTCAGGGAAAGCGGTAATACCGATTATTCGTTTGATTGTGATTGTCTTTTTACAGCTTTTACGGGCGTTGATAAAACAAGGCGGATTATTAACCGTGACGACGATATTTCCGCCAAAGCCGAAAACAGTTTTATTTCTGCCGTTAAAAGAAGAACTGACGGCGAGCCGTTGCAGTATATTCTCGGCGAGTGGGAATTTATGGGACTTCCCTTTAAGGTGGGGGAGGGTGTGCTTATTCCTCGTCCCGAAACCGAAATGCTTGTTGAAACAGCCAACGAACTCTTGAAAAACAAGGAAAATGCGGTTGTTTTCGATTTGTGTGCTGGAAGCGGTGCAATCGGTCTAAGCGTTGCAAGGTATAATCCGAATGTAACCGTCTATCTTTTTGAAAAATACGACGGTGCTCTTAAATATTTAAGAGAAAACGCAGGCTTGCTCGAACTTTCAAATGTTAAAATATTAAAATATGATATTTTTGACGGCTTCCCAAACGATTTACCGAAAGCTGATGTTTTGCTTTCAAATCCGCCGTATATAAAGGATAATGAAGTACCGCTTTTGCAAAAAGAGGTTTCTTTTGAGCCTGACACAGCGTTGAAGGGCGGAGAGGACGGACTTGTTTTCTATAAAGCGATACATGACAGATGGCTTGACGGCGTAAAAAAAGGCGGAATTATCGTCCTTGAGTGTGGCGATGGGCAATCAGAGGATATAAAAAGTATGTTTTTTGATAAATCTGATAAAATTTCGGTCTTGTATGACTTTAACGATATTGACAGAACTGTCAAAATAAATGTATAATAATATAATATTCAGGAGAAAAATATGTTATTTAGTATTTTACGTGGCGCATCGGGTATTGAGATTGCAATTCTCTTTTTGGCACGCTTGTTTGTTGTTTTTTGCACCTTACCCGTGCATGAGTACGCACACGCATTTGTAGCTGATAAGTTGGGCGATAAAACCGCAAGACTTTCGGGCAGACTTACGCTCAATCCGATGGCTCATATTGACATTTTGGGTGCAATAATGATTTTATTTGTCGGCTTCGGCTATGCAAAGCCTGTGCCCGTCAACCCGCGTAATTTCAAAAATCCCAAAAAAGGAATGGCTCTTACGGCACTTGCAGGACCTTTTTCAAATATTTTAATGGCTGTTGTCTTTATGTTTTTGTCAAACGTTCTGTCCCTTTTCGGAAGCTCGTTAATTGTTCAGGCATTTTTTGTTTTCTTCTCATTTGCCGCTTCAATAAATATCGGACTTGCCGTTTTCAATCTTATTCCGATACCGCCGCTTGACGGCTCAAGGGTTTTGGAGCTGCTTATTCCCGATAAATACTATTATAAATTTGCGCAGTACGAAAGATATATTGTTATTATTATTTTCGGACTTATAGTTTTCGGTGTGCTTGACGCACCGCTTGCATTCTTGCAAAATCATCTCTATTCGGCACTTAATTATATCGTCAGCTTGCCGTTCAGAGCTTTCAAAGGATAATTTAATGGAAAAGATTTCTTATAAGGTTGAGGCTTTTGAGGGTCCGCTTGACCTTTTGCTTTACCTTATTTCTAAGCATAAATTGGATATTTACGATATACCGATTGTTGAGCTTGTCGATCAATATATCGCCTATGTTCGCTCAATGGAAAATGACGACTTATACGTTGCGAGTGAATTTATTGAAATGGCGGCAAGGCTTGTTTATATTAAATCGGTATCTCTTTTGCCTGTTTATGAGGAGGCGGAGGAGTTAAAGCGTGAGCTTACGGGAGAATTGATTGAGTACAGAGACTGTCAGCTTATGGCAGGGAAGCTTTCCGAGATGACCGATGGCTTTGATAAATTCATCAGAAAGCCGACTGAATTGGAAATTGACTATACATATACAAGGCTTCATGAGGGAAACGAGCTTTTGCGTGCCTATCTCAATGCGGCAGGCAGGAAGCTTCGTAATTTACCTCCGCCTGTCGAGGTCTTTCGTGAAATAGTTGCGAAAAAGATAGTTTCTGTCGGCTCAAAAATCAGATCAATTTTTACAAAGCTTTCAAAAGCGGGTAAAAAAGAAAAGATGACAGAGCTTTTCAACGGTGCCGAAAGCCGTTCGGATCTTGTCGCAACCTTTCTTGCGATACTTGAGCTTGCAAAATCGAAAAAGATAAATGTTATCGGTAACGGTGCGGATGTTGACATTGAGCTGCTCGCAACCGATATTGAAGAAATGAATTCGGAAGAGTGGGAATAATTTAATGGCAAACGCAAATGAATTACAGGCGATAGTTGAGGCTGTTTTGTTTGCTTCCGGCGAGCCGCTTGAGTTGAGTCGCTTGTCAGAGGTGCTTGACATTGAGGACGAACAGACGCAGCAGATTTTATTAAATCTTGCGGCAGAGCTTGATGAAAGACACAGCGGAATTTGTCTTTTGGAGCTTGACGGCAAATATCAGCTGTCAACAAGAACAAAATACGGCAATTACATAAGAAAAGTTCTTGAGGTTAAGAAAAATGCACCGCTTTCGCAGGCTGCATTTGAGGTTCTTGCGGTCGTGGCTTACAATCAGCCTGTTACAAAGGCTTTTATCGAGCAGGTAAGAGGCGTTGATTGCTCGGGCGTTATCGCAACTCTTTGCCAAAAGAAGCTTATCGAGGAAAAGGGCAGGCTTGAATTGCCGGGCAGACCCTTGGTATACGGGACTACAACTGATTTTCTCAGGTGCTTTTCGTTTTCCTCGCTCGGGGATTTACCTGAATTGCCTAATGACCAAAATACCGACAGGCAGTTAATGCTTGACGAAGCTGTCGCAGAGTCAGAAAAGGACGAAAGCGGCAGTGAAAATAAATAAAATTATAATTATAAAAAAAGGAGGATGAATATGAAGGCGTTGATTATAATACTTGCGATAATCCTGTTTTTTGTTCTCCTTTTAAGCATTAGATTTAGGATAGAAGCGGAATATTTTGAGGAGTTCTGCTTGAAAATCAAATGGCTGTTTTTTCAGATTTCTATTTATCCGCTTGATGAAAAAATCTTCAAGCTAATAAATAAGATGACTAAGGATAAAAAGCCGAAAGAAGCTCCTGCCGAGCCCGAGGACGATAAGCAGGAAGAGGAAGCAATCAACAAAAAGGAAAACCCGTTCAAGAAATTCTATGAAAATCAAGGCTTCGACGGCGTTATTGAGCTTGTAAATAACGGCGCAGACGCTCTCGGAACAATGATGAAAGGAATGAAAAAGCATTTCATCATTGATGATATGTATCTTTGGGTTACGGTATCGAAAAGCCATGATGCGGCAGGTACGGCACTTGAATACGGTAATATTTGCCAAAATGTATTTCCGTCAATGGGCTATATTTGCTCTAATTTCAAGGTTAAAAGATATGATATTGAGATAAATCCCGATTTTATCGGAACATTAAGCAGCGCAAGGTTTGTTTTTAATTGCTCATTCAGACCGTTGTTCTTAATAAACTCTGCAATTGCTTTTGCGTTTAGATTTTTATTTAATGTTGTTTTCAAATTTCTTTTTTCAAAACCGAAAAAAGACACTATAAATAATGAATTACAAAATACAGAAGGCGGTGCTATTCAATGAAAGAACAGTCAGCAGCAGGAATTCTCGAAACAACAATTGAAAAGGTGAAAAACCTTGTTAACGTCAGCACGATTATCGGCGATCCGATGACGGTTGACGGCGGAATCACAATTATTCCCGTTTCAAAGGTAACATACGGTTTTGCTTCGGGCGGTTCTGACTTCCCCTCAAAATCCAACAAAGAAATCTTCGGCGGCGGCGGTGGAGCAGGCGTTACAATCACACCTGTTGCATTCCTTGTAGTTTCTGACGGCGAAGTTACTCTTAAACACATTACAGCTTATGATAATGCGGCTGAAAGAGTTGTTAACCTTGTTCCCGAAATGTTTGATAAGGTTACAAGCGTTGTTAATAAAGCTAAGAAAGAAAAGAGTGAAGCTGCAAAGGCAGAAGAGCCTGTTGTAAGCGTTACCGCAGAGTAATAAAATATAAAATAATTTAATCACCGCCTGCATATTTTTAATAGGTAGGTGGTTGATTTGCGTAAAGAGATAAGAATAATATTGTTGACCATAATAACGATATTATTGTTGAGCGTCGGTGCTTACGCCGAGGATGTGCAAATAGATATTTCAGCTTCCTCGGCTGTTTTGCTCGTCAGCGGCTCAAATGAGGTTTTGTTTGAAAAATCCGCTTATGAAAAGCGACCTATGGCAAGCACGACAAAAATTATGAGCTCGATTATTGCTATTGAAAGCGGCAGACTTGACGAGGAAATTACCGTAACGCAGGAAATGACGTCGGTAGAAGGTACATCAATGGGTCTTTTACCGAATGACAGAGTGAGCGTTTCTGAGCTTGTCTACGGTATGATGCTCTCCTCCGGTAACGATGCGGCGAATGCGACTGCTATTACCATTGCAGGCAGTACAGACGCATTTGTTTCAATGATGAATGATAAGGCAAAGCAAATCGGTATGCTTTCAACTCATTTTGCAACACCGTCGGGACTTGATGCCGATGACCATTATTCAACTGCTTATGATATGGCTCTGCTCGGCTCTTACGCTATCAAAAATGAGCACTTTTTAGAAATATGCTCTTCTTCGTCGACTGTTGTGGATTACGGCAATCCACCATATAAGCGAAGACTTACCAACCATAATAAGCTGCTCAAAATGTATGACGATGCAATAGGTATAAAGACAGGCTTTACCAAGAAAAGCGGCAGATGCCTTGTTTCCGCTGCCGAAAGAGACGACGTTACGCTAATTTGCGTTACACTGAACGATGCGGATGATTGGAACGACCATAAAAAGCTGCTTGATTACGGCTTTGGTATAGTAAAACGGTATGATAATTACAAAAGAGATTTTTTAATCAGCATTGTCGGCGGTAAAGACGCTTTTGTTAATGCACAGCTCCAAAGGGTACCGAAAATCGGCACACTCGACGGGCAAATTACTCAAAAGGTGTATATCGAGCATTTTTTATATGCACCCGTAAATAAAAATGACGTTGTCGGTTATTCTCTGTTTTATTATCAAAACGGAGCACTTGCCGATACCGTGCCTATAATAATAAAAAATGATATAGGGCAAACCGAATACGAAAAGACGGCTAAATTTAGCTTTATACATAGAATTTTAAGAAAAATCAAGGGAGAAAAAGATGGCTGACGATAAAATCAGACTTCAAAAATATCTTGCCGAATGCGGCGTTGCTTCAAGGAGAAAATCCGAGGAATTGATTGCAGCAGGCAAGGTAAAGGTTAACGGCGTAACAGCTCTCATAGGCGATAAGGTAAACCCGAAGCACGATAAGGTTACCGTTAGCGGTAAGAAGGTTGTAAGCGTTAAGAGAAACGTTTATATTATGCTCAACAAGCCGAGAGGCTTTATTACCACAATGAATGACGAGCACGACAGAAAATGCGTTGCAGAGCTTGTTAAGGATATAAATACAAGGGTTTATCCTGTCGGTCGTCTTGACAGAGAGTCCGAGGGCTTGCTTATAATGACTAATGACGGCGAATTTACAAACGCTCTCACTCATCCGTCAAAGCACGTTTCAAAGACGTACAGAGTTACTATCAGACCTACTATTACTAAAGAACAGGCTACTGAATTCAGAAACGGTATAGAAATTGACGGCAGAATGACTGCTCCTGCGGACTTGAGAGTGCTGGAAGCACAGGAGAACAGGACTGTTGTCGAGGTTACAATTTATGAGGGCAGAAACAGACAGATAAGAAAGATGTTTGATGCACTCGACATAGAGGTCGCAAGGCTTAAACGCACAAAAGTCGGCAATTTGAAGCTCGGTATGTTAAAACAGGGTGCATACAGACATTTGACCGAAGATGAGGTAAACTCTCTTTATGATCTTGCAGGCAAATGATTTTATCGTATTTGGTAAGATAATATTGACATTAGTTGATAAAAATAGTAAAATATTAGGACTAAATTAGGACGGTATAATTATGATAAAAAGTATGACAGGTTACGGTAGGGCTGAAGAAACGGTCGATTCAATGAACATTGTCGTAGAAATTAAAAGTGTTAATCACAGATATTTCGAATTTTTTGCAAAGGTACCGAGAGTGTACGGCTTCCTTGAAGAAAAGCTCAAAGCCTTTACAAATTCTCTTGTTTCAAGAGGTAAGATTGAATGCTATGTCAGCATTGAATGCCTTGAGGACTCAGAAACTCAAATCGTTGTGAACAAGGCGCTTGCCGAAGGGTATCTCAACGCAGTTAAAACGCTTGCCGAAGATTACTCGATTGACGGCACAATTTCCGCTATGACTCTTTCACGTTATCCTGATGTACTTTCCGTTCATAAGGCTGCCGACGATGAAGAAAAAATTTGGAATGCGGTTAAGGTCGTCGCAAAGGATGCTATTGACAAATTTATAAATATGCGTCAGGTTGAGGGCGAAAAGCTCAAAGCAGATGTCCTTTCACGAGCTGATTACATTATTGAATGTGTTGAGTTTGTTGAAGAGCGTTCACCGCAGACGGTAAAGGAATATAACGAAAAGCTTAAAGCGAGAATTCAGGAACTTATCGGAGATGCGGCGGTTGATGAGCAAAGGCTGTTGAATGAAGCCGCTATTTATGCGGACAAAATTGCCGTTGCGGAGGAAACCGTTCGTTTGAGAAGCCACATATCACAGCTTCGTACATTTTTAGAGGCTGATGAGGCAATAGGAAGAAAGCTTGACTTTCTTGTTCAGGAAATTAACAGAGAGGCGAACACAATCGGCTCTAAGGCACAGGACGTTGAAATTGCAAAGCGTGTAATTTCAATTAAAGCGGAAGTAGAAAAAATTCGTGAACAAATCCAAAATATCGAATAAGGAAGTTGTAAAATGAAACTTGTAAACATCGGCTTCGGTAATGCGGTAAACGCAAGCCGTGTGCTTTCAGTTGTAAATCCCGAATCGGCACCTGTTAAGCGATTGATACAGGACGCAAAGGATGAAAAGCTTTTGATTGACGCCACGCAGGGAAGGCGGACAAGGGCGGTAATTATTACCGACAGCAATCATGTTATTTTGTCCTATCTCCAAACGGAGAAAATTTTAAGCAGATTTAATGAAGAAAACGATACGGAGGAACCGATAAATGAATAAAAAAGGAAGACTTGTTCTTTTTTCGGGTCCTTCGGGCGTCGGAAAAGATACTTTACTTGATATTCTCTTGGAAAAGAAGCCTGAAATTCGTCACTCTGTGTCGATTACAACAAGAAAAAAGAGAGAAAATGAGGTTGACGGCGTTGATTATTTTTTCATATCCCGTGACAGATTTGAAAATATGATTGACAACAACGGCGTTCTCGAATATACTCAATACGGCGTTAATCTTTACGGTACACCGAAAGAGCCGATTGATAATTGGTTGAGCGAGGGCGAAACCGTTATTCTTAAAATTGAGGTTCACGGTGCGGAAAATATCAAAAAGATGTATCCGGAGGAATCTGTCGCAATATTTATAATGCCGCCGTCAATAGAGGTTCTTGAGCAAAGGCTTCGTAACAGAGGCACCGAAAACGAAGAGGACCTTATCAGACGAATGGAAATTGCGACTTCAGAGATTGAAAAAAGCGTTGATTATGATTATATAATCGTAAATGACAATCTTGAAAGCGCTGCTAACGAAGTTCTTAAAATCTTAGATAATTAAAACATTCAGAGAGGTAATATTTATGGTATTCAATCCAAATTTGACAAAAGTTTTATCAAATCATCTCAGCCGTTATTCGCTTGTTATCGCAACGGCAAAAAGAGCGAGAGAAATTTCAGAAGAGGCTGAAGCAAACGGTGAAATTCTCACAGAAAAGCCTGTAAGCCTTGCACTTGATGAAATTGTTCAGGGCAAAATCAAGGTTATCGAGCCGGAAGAAATCAGATATTTATAATTTTATCGGTAAATGTTGTCGGGAGGTGGTATGTCTATGACCGAAATCATTGCTAAGGTAGCGGTGGAAAACACAGCTTACAGCTTTGATGAGGCATTTGATTATGCCATTCCCGATTTTTTGCGTTCTGAGGTTAAAGCGGGAGTCAGAGTTCTTGTGCCCTTTGGACGTGGAAATACAAAAAGACAGGGCATTGTTTTTGCACTTCGTGAAAATAAAGCAAGTGTTGAGCTTAAAAGTATTTCTGCGGTGCTTGATACGGCGCCGCTTCTTAATAATGAAATGCTAAGGCTTGCCGTTTTCCTGAAGGAGCATTGCTTTTGCACTTTATATGACGGTGCAAAAGCTATGTTGCCGTCGGGCTTCGGGCTGAAATTTGTAAACTCATATATGCTGAATCCCAATTTTGTATATGATGAGGATATGAAGCTCTCCGAGGACGAGCGTGCTGTTATAGAATATTTGAAAACAAAGGATTATGTCTTTGAAAATAAAATTATTAAGGATTTAGGCTTTGACAAAAATACCGATACCGTAAAAAACTTATGCTCAAAAGGCTATATTATAAGCAATGCCTTTTCGGTTGAAAGAGTCGGAAATGCTTCCGTTAAAACCGCAAGGCTTACCGAGTTTTACTTTGAAAGTGAATCACTACCCAAGTTTTCGACCAAACAAAAGTCTGTTATAAAATTACTTGAGGATATCGGCTCTGCAAGCGTTAAGGAAATTTGTTATTTTACCGGTGTTACCTATGCTGTTGTCGTTACCTTGCAGAAAAAGGGTATTATTGAGGTTTTTGAAAACGAAACATACCGTAAGCCTAAAATTCAAAAAGGACTTCACAAAAGCAAGGAATTAGTCCTCTCCGATAAGCAGAATAAGGTTTATTCGGAATTGTCCGAAAAATATCGAGAGGGTAAGGTTCATACGTCGCTTTTGTTCGGAGTAACGGGCTCCGGTAAAACGACCGTTTATCTAAAGCTTATTGACGATGCGATAAAAGACGGTAAATCCGTTATTTTTATGGTTCCCGAAATTTCACTTACGCCGCAGATGCTCTCGATTTTTTATGAGAGATACGGCGATGATGTCGCTGTTTTCCACAGCGGACTTTCGATGGGCGAACGCAAGGACGAATGGAAAAGAGTTTACGAAAATAAAGCGAAAATTGCAGTCGGTACACGTTCGGCGGTTTTTGCACCGACGGAAAATTTAGGTCTGATTATAATTGATGAGGAGCAGGAAGCCTCTTATAAATCGGAAATGACCCCGAGATACAATGCAAAGGACGTTGCAAAATTCAGAGCTAAATACAACGATTGCCTGCTTGTGCTTGCTTCGGCAACTCCGTCAATATCTGATTATGCGGCGGCAAAAAGCGGCTCCATATCTCTCAGCGTTATCGACGAGCGATACGGTAATGCCGTTTTACCTGAGGTAATTACAACCGAAATGAAATATGCTGCTGATTCAAAGGTGCGTAAAAATCTTTCGCAGGAGCTTGAAAATGCAATCGGCGAGGCTCTTTCTCAACACAGACAGTCTATTCTTTTGTTAAACAGACGAGGCTTTAATACTTTTGCCTCATGCGGAGCCTGCGGCAAGGTTAAGGTTTGTCCGCATTGCAGCATTTCATTGACCTATCATTCAAAAAACAGACGCTTAATGTGTCATTATTGCGGATATTCCGAGCCGTTTACAGATACCTGTTCTTATTGTGGCGAAAAAGCTGTTGTATATTCCGGTTTTGGTACGCAGAAGCTTGAGGACGAGCTTCACGAAAAATTTCCCGACGCAAATGTATTGAGGCTTGACACCGATTCGACGTCGGCACGTTATTCATTTGAAAAATCTCTTAAAGATTTTGCGGACGGCAAATATGATATTTTAGTCGGTACTCAAATGGTTGCAAAGGGTCTTGATTTTCCGAACGTAACGCTTGTAGGTGTTGTTTCGGTAGACCAGCAGCTGTTTAACGACGATTATAAAAGTGCCGAAAGGGCGTTTGACTTGCTTACACAGGTTGTTGGCAGAGCAGGCAGGGGAGATGTTAAAGGGAAGGCTATAATTCAAACAGGCTTCCCCGATAATGAGATTATACGCTTGGCTGCCAAGCAGGATTATGAGTCCTTCTTCAACTCTGAAATAGTAATAAGAAAGGCTTTGATTTATCCGCCTTACTGTGATTTCTGTTCCGTAAACTTTGTGGGTAAGGACGAAGCGCTTACCAAGCAAGCGGCGGAGAGCTTTTTTGAAAGTGCGAAATATTTGCACGGCTACGGTTATCCCGACCTCGGAATAATTCTTTTAAGTCCGATTGCGCCGAGAATTGAAAAGGTTGCCGATAAATACCGTAACAGAGTAATAATCAAATGTAAAAATAACGCAAGCTTCAGGGCGTATATTTCTACATTGCTTAAAAATTATATGAACGACAGAAAATTTAAGGATGTAACCGTTTTTGCGGATATAAATCCTGAAAATATGTTTTGAGGTGTATAAAATGGCTATAAGACAAATCAGAATAAATGATGACCCGATATTAAAAAAGACAAGCAGAAAGGTTGAGGTCTTTGATGAAAGACTTGATATTTTGCTTGATGATATGAAGGATACCTTATACAAAGCCGAGGGCTGCGGTCTTGCGGCTGTTCAGGTAGGCGTGCTCAAAAGAGTTGTGCTTGTAGATGTCGGAGACGGTCTTTTGGAGCTTATCAACCCCGAAATTATCGAGGCGACAGGTGAGCAGTACGAGGTTGAGGGATGCCTTTCCTTGCCGGGTAAAAGCGGCATTACCAAGCGTCCTATGTGCGTAAAGGTTAAGGCGCAAAACAGAGACGGCAGATGGTGTCAGTACAAGGGAGAGGGTCTTAAAGCGAGAGCCTTTTGCCATGAAATTGACCATCTTGACGGACATCTTTACACCGAAAGGCTTGCACCCGAAGAGGTTATAAACCAAATTAAATTTGAAAACGACATAGACTAATAAAAGCCTTAAAAGCTGTAAACGGCTTAAAAACTTATCAGCAGAAAGGTTAAAAATATGAAAATAGTATTTATGGGAACACCCGATTTTTCCGTGCCGTGCCTTGAAAGACTTGTTTCAGACGGAGAAGAGGTTGTCGGAGTGTTCACTCAACCCGATAAACCGAAGGGCAGAGGCTATGAAATGGCATTTTCGCCCGTCAAGGAGTGTGCGATAAAGTACAATATTCCTGTATTTCAACCGAAGTCAATGAAAGACGGAGAAGCGTTGAGAATTATGGAAACGCTCAATCCCGACTTAACAATTGTAGTGGCATACGGAAAAATACTTCCGAAGGAAATTTTATATTTTCCAAAGTACAATTCAATAAATATTCACGCTTCGCTTTTGCCGGCATACAGAGGTGCTGCGCCTATTCAATGGTCAATATTAAACGGCGAAAGGGTTACGGGAGTTACCTCAATGCTTATGAATGAGGGGCTTGATACGGGCGATATGCTTCTGTCCGAAAAAATTGAAATAACCGAAAATATGAACGCAGGAGAGCTTCACGACGCACTTTCAATTATGGGCGCAGAGGTTATGAGTAAGACGATAGCAGAGGTTAAAGCAAATTCTCTGAAGCCTGTAAAGCAGGATGATTCGCTTTCAAATTATTCGCCTATGCTCTCAAAAGCTCTTTGCCCGACCGATTTTACAAAGAGCGCACAGGAGGTTCACAATCATATAAGAGGATTATCTCCGTGGCCTGTAGCAACCGCAACGCTTAGCGGTAAAAAACTAAAGCTTCATTCGTCTGTTATAGGCGGTAAAACAACTCTTGCACCGGGAACTGTCGTATCAACCGACGGCGTTATTTCCGTTGCTTGCGGAGACGGAATCTGCGTTGACATTCTTTCTGTTCAGGCAGAGGGCAAAAAACGTATGAGCTCGAAGGATTTCCTTTTAGGACATAAAATTGAGAAAGGCTCGGTTTTGAGTGAATGAACGACAGACAGTCAGCTTTCAAAATACTCAACAAAATAGAAAAAGACAAGGCGTATACCAATCTTTTATTGGATTCTTATTTGAAAAGTAATGCGGATGAGGTATATTCGGCATCCTTTGTTACGGCTCTCGTCTACGGCGTAACAGAGCGTTTGATTACACTCGATTATATTCTATCAAAATACTTACGTCAGCCGATAAAAAAGCTCAAGCCGGAAGTGCTTACTGTTTTGAGAATGGGTGCTTATCAGCTTAAATTTATGGACTCTGTTCCTGCTTCCGCCGCTGTTAATGAAAGCGTAAAGCTTGCAAAGAATAACGGTTGTGCTTTTGCATCGGGTCTTGTAAATTCCGTGCTGCGAAAGGTATCGGCGGAAAAGCTTGAATATCCAAAAACCGATGACCCCGTTTACGATATGAGTATTCGTTATTCATGCCCATACGATTTGGTTTCACACTACTGTAAGGACTACGGCGTGGAAAATACCGAGGGAATTTTAAGCCACTCTATCGGCGAACAGAGGATTTTTGCAAGGGTAAATACACTTAAAACCGATTTTGACAGACTTAAAAGGTCTTTAGAGAATGAAAAAACATTAATTTCTCTCTGTGAAAATATTGAAAATCACTTTGAATTCAAAACACATTGTGCGGTTGAGCGATTACCGCAGTTTTCAGACGGTCTTTTTCACGTTCAGGATATTGCTTCGGCAATTTGTGTAAAAAATCTTGAATTGGATGAAAATATGACTTTTATTGATGTTTGCTCGGCTCCGGGCGGAAAAACTTTTACTTCCGCACAATATATGAAGAATAAAGGCAAAATATATGCCTTTGACTTGTATGAGCATAGAGTTAAGCTGATTTCAGAGGGTGCCGAAAGGCTCGGAATTGATATTATTTCGGCTCAACAGGGCGACGCACTTTCTTTACAAAAAGATTTAATCGGAACTGCTGACAGGGTTCTCTGTGATGTGCCGTGTTCGGGGCTCGGAGTTATCGGCAGAAAGCCTGAAATACGCTATAAAGACCTTGCTTCAATTGACAAATTGACTCAAACACAGTATAATATCTTAATCAATGCGTCCGAATATCTAAAGCCCGACGGGTTGCTTGTTTATTCAACCTGCTCACTTAACAAGGCGGAAAATGAAGATGTTTGCGATAGATTTTTATCTGAACATTCTAATTTTGTAAAGTATAAGGACTATTTGACTTTATTCCCACACATAAACAATTCCGACGGATTTTTTATAGCGGTATTCAGGAGAATATAATTTGGAAAAAATTGATATACGTTCGTTAAATTATCAAGAGCTTGCCGAAGAGGTTAAGGCTCTCGGGCTCCCTAAATTCAGAACAGATCAGATTTACTCTTGGCTTTTTGAAAAGGGGGTCAGAGATTTTTCGGAAATGTCCAATCTCTCAAAGGATTTGCGTCAGGCTCTTGACAAAAAATTTGTTATCAGGAATTGCACAATCGACACGAAGCTTTGCTCAAAGCTTGATGAAACCGTTAAGTACCTTTTCGAGCTTGGCAAGGGCGAGTTTGTCGAATGTGTTGTTATGAAATATAAATACGGATATTCGATATGCGTATCCACACAGCTCGGCTGTAAGATGGGCTGTAAGTTCTGCGCTTCGGCAATCGGCGGCTTCAAACGCCATTTGACTGCGAGTGAGATACTTTCTGAGATTTATACGGCGCAGAGTGATTTAGGCATTAAAATATCGCATATTGTTCTTATGGGTACCGGCGAACCGCTTGACAATTATGATAATGTTATGCGCTTCTTGGAGCTTGTGACGGACGAAAAAGGTCTTAATATAAGTATGAGGCATATTTCGCTTTCAACCTGCGGTGTTGTCCCGAGAATTTATGAGCTTGCGGAGAAAAAACTCGGCTTAACTCTTTCTATTTCGCTTCACGCACCGAATGATAAAATCAGGTCACAGACTATGCCCGTAAACTCAAAGTGGAATATCGAAGAGCTTTTAACCGCTTGCCGTTATTACACAAAGGTTACGTCACGCAGGATTTCGTTTGAATATGCAATGATAGATTCTTTTAATGACTCGGTTGAGTGTGCCGAAGAATTGGCATCAAGGCTTTCGGGTATGTTGTGTCATATAAATCTTATTCCTGTCAATAATGTCAGGGAGAATAATTATGAGAGAAGTAACGAAAAGAACATAAAGAGGTTTATTTCTGTTTTGGAGCGTCACGGGCTTACCGTTACCGTCAGACGTACGCTCGGAAGTGATATTAACGCCTCTTGCGGTCAGCTCAGAGCAAATAAGGAAAATCTCTAACGGAGGATACAGGCATTGAAAATTGTTGCAAAAACCGACATCGGAAAAAAGCGTAGCACCAATCAGGATTCATATGTAACAGGCGAATTACCCGGCTCGGTGGCTTGGGCTGTTGTCTGTGACGGAATGGGCGGTGCCGCAGGCGGCAGTGTCGCTTCTTCGACGGCGGTTAAGGTTATTTCCGAAAAGATAAATTCTGCATACAGAACGGGAATGAGCCCGAAATCGATAAAGAATATGATTATGACGGCGATTACTGCCGCAAATATAAGCGTTTACGATATGAGTAAAGCCAATAAAGAGCTTGAAGGGATGGGCACAACCGTTGTGTGCTGTGTCGTTGCCGACGGCATAGCGTATATCGCTCACGCAGGAGACAGCAGAGCTTACTCTATTAAGGGCGATACCGTAGCACAGCTTACAAAAGACCATTCGGTCGTTCAGGAGCTTGTTGAAACAGGCAAGCTTACGCAGGAGCAGGCAAAATCGCACCCAAGAAAAAATCTTATCACAAGAGCTCTCGGTGTTGAGGAAAACATAAAAATTGACTATTGCGAGTATGATATGTCAGAAAACGAAGTTATACTTCTTTGTACCGACGGACTTACAAACTATGTTGAAAATGCTGAATTCAGCGAAGTAATTAAAAATAATTCGTATTATGAGATAGCTGATTTGCTTGTCAATATGGCAAACGAAAACGGCGGCGGCGACAATATAACCGTTGTTGCAATTTCTTATTAAGAGGTGTTATTATGGAAAACTATTGTGGAAAAAGACTTGACGGAAGATATGAAATCAGAGAGATTATCGGCGTCGGCGGTATGGCTGTTGTTTATAAGGCGTACGACAATATCGACGACAGAATAGTTGCGGTTAAAATTCTTAAAGAGGAGTTTCTTGCCAATGAGGAATTTCGCCGCAGATTTAAGAACGAGTCAAAGGCAATTGCAGTTCTTTCACACCCCAACATTGTAAAGGTATACGACGTAAGCTTCGGCGACAGACTTCAGTATATCGTAATGGAATACGTTGAGGGAATTACTCTTAAAGAATATATTGAGCAGCAGAAGGTTATCAACTGGAAGGAAGCCGTACATTTTGTAAGTCAGATACTTCTTGCACTCCAGCACGCACACGATAAGGGCATTGTCCACCGTGATATTAAGCCGCAGAACATTATGCTTTTGCAGGACGGAACGATTAAGGTTACAGATTTCGGCATTGCAAGATTTTCACGTGGCGATACAAGGACAATGACCGAGGACGCAATCGGCTCTGTTCATTATATCAGCCCCGAGCAGGCAAGAGGCGAATTGACAGACGATAAGGCTGACATCTATTCTGTCGGCGTTGTTATGTATGAAATGCTTACAGGTCAGCTTCCGTTCCAATCGGATAATGCCGTTTCGATCGCAATTATGCAGCTTCAGCAGGAGGCAAAGCCGCCTCGTGAAATAAATCCTGAAATTCCGCTTGGACTTGAGCAGATTACAATGAGAGCGATGCAGAAAAATCCCAATAATCGTTATCATTCGGCTGCTGAAATGATGCTTGATATTGATGAGTTTAAGCGTAATCCGTCAATCAAGTTCAATTATAATTACTTTGTTGACAATGAGCCTACAAAATTTGTTGATGACGCAACAAAGGCTATCCCCGGTGCAGTAAAGCAGCAGGTCACAAAACCTGATGAGGCTCAGCCTGCTCCCGCAGAAGAGGAAGAGGAAGAAAAAGAGCCTAATAAGACTATGCCGATCATCTTCGGAGTTATTGCAGGCGTTATTGTAATCATTGCCATCTTTGTCGGCGTTTTACTTTTCAAAAACGGTCAAAAGGTTACCGTGCCTAATTTTGTCGGACTTAATTACAACGATGAAATTATGTCAAATTCCGAATACACCGATAATTTCAAGTTTGAAACGCAGTCTGTATTTTCAACCGACGTTGAAGCGGGCAAAGTTATAAAGCAGACGCCCGATGCAGATTCAAAAGTCAGAAAGGGCAAGACTATTAAGCTTGAAATCGCTTATAATGACCAAAGTATTCAAATTTCAGGTATTATGGGTCTTTCTGTCAGCGAGGCGGAAGCAAAACTTAAACAAAGCGGATTCCAGGTTAAAACAATCGTTTCATATAACAAGAGTGCAACTCCGGGCGTTGTTTATGAGGTTTATCCGTCTGAGGGCTCATATGCAGAGAAGGGCTCACTTGTTACGATTTATGTTTCAACAGATGAAAATCCCAACTCGAAAAATGTAACACAGGTTGTCGGCTACAGTAAGGATATCGCAATAGAGCTCCTCAAGGCTGACGGCTTTAAGGTTAAGGTAACCGATACCGACAGCGCAGAGGCGGCAGGAACGGTTGTTGACCAGTCTCCTAAGGGCGGCGAAGCAGCGGATAACGGCACAGAGGTTACAATTTATGTAAGTACGGGCACTCCGTCCGAAAGTACGGCGAAGATTACGATTGATCTTCCGCAGACCGTAAATTCGGCTTCGGGTACTGTAAAGGTTTATCTCGGCAGCGAAGCTTATCAGACCTACAATGATGTTTTGCTTGCAGGAGGAACAAAAACCATTGAGGTAAAGGGTAAAGGTTCAACAACATTTACTGTTAAAATTAACGATCAGACAGTTATGACCGGTAATATTGACTTTACAAAAACACCCGCAGATCTTTCTAATATTTCAAAAACTCCGTATGTTGAGAAATATTCTGTTCCGAATGTTGTCGGAATGAGCGTTTCCGATGCTGTTAAAACGCTTGAAAAAGCAGGATTTACAAACGTTGCCGTGTTTGATAAAAACAACAACAAAATTTCAAGCGGTACTGTTATCGAACAGCTTCCTAATCATGACAATAACACATATTCCAAGGATCAGAAAATAACTCTTACGGCGGAATAATATGAAAACACTTAACGGAACAATTATAAAAGGTATCGGCGGCTTCTATTATGTTGAAGCCGCCGATGAGATATATGAATGTAAGGCGAGGGGAGTATTCCGAAAGGAAAAGCTATCTCCGCTTGTCGGCGATAAGGTAACTATCAGTATTAACGAAAATGCAGAGAATACCATTGATGAAGTTATGCCTCGAAAGAACGCTTTGACACGTCCGCCCGTTGTAAATATCGATAATTTGATTATTGTCGTATCAACTGTAGAGCCAAAGCCGTCAACTCTTGTGATTGATAAGCTTATAGCAGTTGCGGAGCATAAGAATATCGAGCCGATAATCGTTATTACAAAGTCGGATCTTTCCTCTGCGCAGGAAATATTTGATATTTACACTCTTGCAGGCCTTAAGACAATAATCGTATCCAATGAGACAAAAGACGGCGTTGATGAGGTAAAAGCGGTTTTGAATGATAAAATCAGCGCTTTAACGGGCAATTCGGGCGTCGGAAAAACCTCGCTTCTCAATAATCTTGACGAAACGCTTGCTCTTAAAACCGCACAGATAAGCAAAAAGCTTGGACGAGGCAGACATACAACTCGGCAAGCGGAGCTTTACAGAGTCTGCGACGGGTTTGTTGTTGATACGCCCGGCTTTTCGTCATTTGAAATTGATAAAAGCGATATAATTTTGAAGGATGAGCTTGCTTATTGCTTCAGAGATTTTTCCGATTATATTGAAAAGTGCAAATTTTACCCGTCGTGCACTCATACCGCAGATAAAGGCTGTGCCGTTGTTGAAGCGGTAAACAATGGTAAAATCAGCAAATCAAGGCATAACAGCTATGTTCAGCTTTACAATGAGGTTAAGGATATAAAGGAATGGAACTTGTAAATAAAAGACGGTGCGTAATTGTCGGCGCCGCTAAAATTGAAAACAGCGAATTGTTAAAAAAGAATGTTTTTTACGATGATTTTGTTATCGGTGCCGATGCAGGTTACAAAGCTTTGACGGATTTGGGCATAACTCCCGATTTAATTGTCGGCGATTTTGATTCTTCCGATACTCCGGAACTTGACGTCGAGGTTATAGCCTTAAATCCGATTAAAGACTGTACCGATATGGAATTCGCAGTGGAAAGGGCAGTTGAAAAGGGCTTTTCAGATATTCTTATTCTCGGTGCTACGGGCGGCAGGCTTGACCATACATTTGCAAATTTTACACTTTTGGGCGATTTCAAGCAAAGAGGAATCAATATAACAATTTTAGATGATTATCACAAGATTTACACATTAAAAGACGAAGCTCACAATGTGCAGAAAAACAACAGATTTTTATCGGTATTTGCTCTCGGCGGTTTTGCCGAGGTTACTCTCGAAGGCGTGTTTTATCCGCTGAATAGGTATAAGCTCTCTCCGTTTCAGTCAATGGGCGTAAGCAATGAAATTACAGACCCAAACGCAAAAATAACCGTAACAGACGGAACGTTGCTTGTTATGGAGGTTTCAAAAGAAGCTTTTTAACACTTTTCATCGCTTTTGAATATAGTGTAATAGCACAAGAAAAAAGGCGGTGTAATTTTATGGGCAAACGCAAGCAGAAAATCGGTATAGGGGCAATTTTACTTGTCTTTGGATTAGGCTTGGCTCTTGCATTTACAATTCCTGCGAAGGCGCTTGTCGTTGTCCTGTCCTTTGCGCTTGCCGCAAGCGGCGTTGTCTTGTGCAAATGCTGTTAGGAGGAAAGCAATATGAAATTAATCGTGTTTGACAATCCTAAGATAATAGGCGGATTATTGCGTATGGTTTTCGGAATTAAAAAGGAAGTCAAAAATTGATACATAAACGGTGCTTTTGCGCCGTTTTTTTTTATAAATATTTGACATTGAATTATCAAATAAGAGTGGTATAATATAAATAGACAAAAGTTAAGGAATGATACAATGCGAATTTTTGAAAAATCACATAAGCTTGACCATGTTTGCTATGATATCAGAGGTCCGATTATGGACGAGGCAAACCGAATGACCGAAAACGGAATAAAGGTTTTGAAGTTGAATATAGGCAATCCTGCGCCATTTAATTTTACGGCACCTGATGAGATTATCAGGGATATGATTTACACTCTCAGGGACTCCGAAGGCTATTCGGACTCAAAGGGTATTTTCTCGGCAAGAAAGGCTATAATGCAGTATTGTCAGATAAAGAAAATTCCGAATGTTGATATAAACGATATTTACACAGGCAACGGTGCAAGCGAGCTTATTACAATGTCTATGCAGGGCTTACTTGACAACGGCGACGAGATACTTGTTCCTGCGCCCGATTATCCGCTTTGGACAGCTTCCGTTTCGCTTGCGGGCGGTACACCCGTTCACTATATGTGCGACGAGCGAAACGAGTGGAATCCCGACATTGAGGATATTAAAAAGAAAATAACCGACAGAACAAAGGGTATTGTAATTATCAACCCCAACAATCCGACAGGTGCTCTTTATTCCGAGGAAATCCTGCTTGAAATCGCTGAGGTGGCAAGACAACACGGTTTGATTATATTTTCAGATGAAATATATGACAGGCTTGTTATGGACGGCTTAAAGCATATTTCAATCGCTTCACTTGCGCCTGATGTTCCTTGTGTTACCTTTAACGGACTTTCAAAATCGCACCGCATTGCAGGCTTTAGATGCGGTTGGATGGTTATAAGCGGCGATAAATCAAGAATTAAGGGTTATATCGAGGGGCTTAATCTTCTTTCCTCAATGCGACTTTGCTCAAATGTTCCCTCACAGCAGATTATTCAGACCGCATTGGGCGGTTATCAAAGCGTTGACGCTCTCTTAAAACCGGGCGGAAGAATTTATGAGCAGAGAGAATGTGTTTATAACGCTCTTTCGTCAATTGACGGAGTCAGCGTTGTAAAGCCCAAAGCCGCTTTCTATATTTTCCCGAAATTCGATATGGATAAATTCCATATAAACGATGACGAGCAGTTTGTTCTTGATTTCCTTAAAAAGAAAAAGATTTTGCTTGTTCAGGGTACGGCGTTTAATTACCCGACGCCCGACCACGCAAGAATTGTTTATTTGCCGACTGTAAAAGAGCTTACACACGCAACGGATGAGCTTGCGGATTTCCTGAAAACTTATTCACAGTATTAAAATGAGCCTTAGAGATACAACTTTCATCTCTAAGGCTTTTTGTTACATAACAACATCTAATATCATCATAATTAAAAATCCTATCGCAAATGACAGAGCACAAATACTGTCGTCCTTATTGTCTTTAGCTTCGGGGATGATTTCGTTTACCGTAACATAAATCATTGCGCCTGCGGCAAAGGACAGAAGATAAGGCAAAAGTGAGGTGATCGTACTCGACATTAAAAACGTGAGTCCTGCGCCGATTGGCTCAACCGCACCCGACAGGACACCGATAATAAACGACTTCGTTTTTGAATAGCCTTTTGCTCTTGCGGGCAGGGAGACAACTGCGCCCTCGGGAATATTCTGTATTGCAATTCCGAGTGCGAGAGCAAAAGCCGAAGCAAAGGTTATGTTAGGGCTTCCCGAAGCAAGCGCCGAGAAAACCACGCCAACTGCCATACCCTCGGGTATATTGTGAAGCGTAACCGCAAAAATCAGCAGCTTGCTTTTGTCCGATTTTCCCTTTGCTTGTTTTATAAGCTTATCTGTTAAAATCAGATAAGCTATTCCAATGCAAATTCCCAGCACAGCAGGGAAGAAGGACATTTTGTTCAAATGCTCCGATTGCTCTATTGACGGCAGAATAAGACTCCATATACTCGCCGCGAGCATTATTCCTCCCGAAAAACCGAGTATTATTCTGTTGATTTTTTGATTGATTTTATTCTTAATAAAGAATGCCGAGCAAGCGCCTAATGACGTTCCGACAAACGGCATATGAATTGACAAAATTGTTCTTAACATAAAAAATCACCTGTAACCGAGTATCTACAATCATTATATCTTGATTAAAATACTTTGTTACAGGTGTTTAGCTTGTTTATAGCTTATCAGTAATCAATTGGA
The DNA here is from genome assembly GCA_052273625.1 of Candidatus Fimenecus sp. Taxonomy (GTDB): domain Bacteria; phylum Bacillota; class Clostridia; order Oscillospirales; family Acutalibacteraceae; genus Fimenecus. Next base: position 101,967 of record DAVZHW010000002.1, read on the forward strand.
TAGTCGTAATCATAATTATAGTTATAAGCATCGTTTGAGTATCTTACATCGTCGTAATCATAGCTTTCAACGTAAGGTGAGCCGTCGGACTGCGATGATTTACGGTATGTATCTATAACAGGAACCATAACCGAAATTGTAACTATCACAATGAAAACTAAATAAATAATGAATGCGGTTAACGCACCCTTGCCTGCGGATTTTGCTTTCTTAGGCTCGCTGTGCATCATTGCAAGATATAAAATCAAGCCTATGAGAGGAAACATAAAGCCTAAAATTCCAAGCAGGACAGAGCCTTTTTCCTCCTTAACAGGGTTAGTCTTACCCGCTTCAAAGCCATAACTCAATACAGCTCCGCAATTTTCACATTTTGTCGCATCGTCAGGGAGACTGCATCCGCAATTTTTACAATACATATAAACCCACTCCTTTTTTAATCAGTTATAAGTAAAGCTTCTTTTCTTTGATTTTTTATAGCAAAATAAATCTTATTTATTTTGCTTATAAGCTCATTGACCTTTTCATCCTTTGACTTTTTGCTTATACAAATGACATTTGAGTTCATTTTTATAGGCTTCGAGGTGTCGCTCGGGTCGTAATTTATAAAAGTAAAAACTCCGTTGTCGTTCATATCGAAATATCTTACCGCACTTGAAAAAGCTTCTTCATCATCACAGTATTTTTTATATATTATATAAGACTGTGCTATCTTTTCGCCAAGCTCGTTAAGCACGTTTCTGTTATAATCAAGAGTTCTCTCAAGGGCATAAACGGTATTTTTATTGTTCTCGCATATCATTTTGTCCAACAGGCGTCCCAAAAACGGATATATGAAAACGCCTTCGTTATTATTGCTTTTTATACTGAACGGCTCTGAAAAGTAGCCGAGTATTTCCTTGTCTGCGTTTGCAACGGCAGTAGTTAATTTGTCGTTATAATAACAACTTTCAAAATTGTCAAGCTGTGGTGAAAGGCCATAGTCGCAAACGGTATACAGAGCGGGTATTTCTCTCGCACGCAGCTTTGTTAAAAAGAACTTGTCGTTTTTCTTAATCGCCAATGCAACAACAGTTGTGCGGATTTTATCGTTATTTATAATTTCATCATTGAGCTTGTTCGTGTTTCTCGAACCACATTGCATTGCCTTATTAAAAGGGATAAAGGTCATACCGTAATCCTTTGTGCTATCATTGTCAACAATAGTTATGTAATTGTTTTCCGTTAAAAATTTAATAAGACCATAATTTTCACATTCAAAAGCATAATCCAATATGGTTTTTCCGTATTCGTCGGCATTAAGAAAAAGCTTGTCGTCATTATTTATGTACCTTTCCCAATAGCCTCTGTCGGTTGAGTGCGCAAAGGTATAATTTGAATATCTGTCGGGGAATGCAGGCTTTGATTTACCGGCACTCAAAAGCTCCTCGCAGGTTATCTCCAAAAGCTCCGTATAGTAGCCTAAATCTTGAATTTGAAGCCCGTATTTACCCGATTTTATTCCGGACAGCCTGTTCGCTTGCTTCTGGATTTCATCATCACTTGGCTGTTCTCCTTTTTCAAGCAAAAGATACTGCTTGCAAAAATCCCTTCCCGACTTAAATTTATCACTTTTTTCTTCAATGAGCTTAAACAAATATTTGCCGATTTCTTCATTGGTTGCAGTTCTGAACATATAATCTGCACTTCCTTTCTTTCACACTTATTATTATAGAGAGATTTTCCAAATATTTCTATAACATATTTGCATATATATTTTTAATGAAAAAATTTTTGAAACAAAAAGTATATGGTTTTTCTGTATATGATATATTTAATATGCGGACAAAAATGTATGTATATATTTTTGAAATACCGATTTACTTGCTAATTGACGGATAAAATGATATATTAAATGTAAAATTTGGGATGACCCATAAAAGCTTTGTGCCTTTTTTGGAGGAAATTATGAATAAACCCAAAATTAAAAAAAATTGCTTATCCGTATTCAGCGTTGTAGTACTCGCTTTGATAATAACAGGAATCGTGTATTTGTCAATGCTCGGCGACAGTTCTAAAATTGAAATCGCTGATAAACCGAGCCCTGCCGTAACTTCTGACCAACCATTTATCAAAAACAAAAGCGGAGGCAGTGAAAACTTCAGAATCCCTGCAATTATAACGCTTGAAAACGGCAGGCTTGTTACGGTGTCGGACCGGGCAGGGGAGTTGTTACCTCCGACGGCACTATGATAATGTCGGCTTATTTTGCAAACATTAAAAAAGGACATCAGTTTTTTTGTTTATTTATTCGGAGGATGGCGGTAACACTTGGCTAAGAAGTGATAATTTACCATCAAATGAACAGTGTGAATATTCGGGAGAAAGCCAAATTGCAGAGCTTCCGAACGGTAATTTGCGTTGCTTCTTCAGAAACAACAGTAACAGACTTTGCTATATTGCCGCAGCAAAAGAAAACGGAAAATACATTTGGGGCGATATTGTCATATCGGACGTTGAAATCACAAGCAGCTGTATGCTGAGTGTAATTGATGTAAATAATGACGGAAAGAATTATATTCTTGTTTCATGCCCGACAGGTACGGAAACAACCGATAAGGGAGAAACAAAACACGTAAGAGCCGACGGCAAAATCTTCACTTTCTCTTTGGATAATGAGTGCAATATGACTCTCAAAAATACAACTTCCGTTAAAAAAGATGCGTTTATGTACTCTTGTATGTCACTTACGAAAGACGGAAATGTTGCAATTATTTATGAAAGCGGAGTCGGAGAAATAACTTTTGCAATATATCAAATTGACAGCTTAATCGGACAATAAAATCCTCTCAACTAACGCAGATAAGTAAATTCTTATCTGCGTTTTATTCTTTTTGCGAACTAACAATTGAAATTTAATAACAGACAAACGACAATTAAACCGTAAATCTAACTTATAATTCACAAAAAATCGGTCTGTCGGTATTCCGGCAGACCTTTTTGTCCGAAAATATAACAACCTTATTTCATGCTGTCTTCGTAAGCCTTGATCATCTTCTTACTATTGCTGCCTGCACGGCTCGTAAGGTTTTGAAGGGTTTTAGTGACTGTTGTTCCGGCTTTCAGGTGTATCTCAAAGCGTGTGATTTCCTCGTCGGGATAGACCGTAATATCGCTTATATATCGGTCAACAAACGCTCTGTCGATTTCCTCACCGTCAATGTGCTTTTCCGCCGCTTTCAGTATGGCTTTGATTTCGGCAAGCTCTTTTTTCATCTTTCGCTCGGTTTTTGATGTTTTGTTCAAGGCGTTTAATTTTTTCTCAATATCTTTGATTTCTTTATCGCAGTCGGCAGTCATTCGTATGAATTCGCTGTCGTCCATTCTTCCGTCAGCGTTGTATTGTAATAACTTCGCTTTCATTTTTTGCCGTGTGACAAGCTCTTGGTTCAGCCTGTTCAGTTCATCCCTGTTTTCGTTTGTGTCAAGGACTTCGGATACAAGTTTCAATACACACGCCGAAAGTTCCTCTATATGCTGTTGCCCCGATTTGAAAATGTCCTCAATAATCGGCTTGATTTCACTTTCGTAAATCGCTCGGCTCGGACAGCTTGACGCACCGTTTTTAATCTTGCCCGAGCATACCCACTTTGAGATTTTTTCTCCGCCCTTGCTTACTGCGTCCTTGCGATAGTAGGGCTTACCGCAGTGCGCACATATCAATTTGCCTGTCAGCAGGTTTTGATGCACCGTCTTGTGCTGTGCTGTAATAACATCCTGGCTTCGCATATACAGCACTTCGTTTGCCTTGTCCCATAATTCCTCGCTGATGATTGCAGGTACTGTTTCACCGGTTTCGTCTTTATACATAACCCATTCTTCCTCGGGCAAAAATTTTTGCTTTTTGGTGAATAAGTCAGTAATTCGCACCTTGTTTCCGGCATAGTAACCCTTGTATTTCGGGTTGCGTATGATGTTGCTCATAGTGGAATGGGACAGCATTTTGCCCTTTGAATTTCGTATTCCTTTTTGGTAAAAATGCTTTTCCATTTGCTTCATACTGAATTTTCCCGTGGCGTACATTTCAAACAGTTCTCGCACAAAGTCGGCTTGCGTTTCGTCAATCATCAGCTTGCCGTCTTTTTTGATGTAGCCGTACATATTGTTTGTGCCGAGTACGGTCCCTTTTTTGATAGCTTGCTGATGACCGAATCGCACACGATTAGAGATTTTTCTCGACTCGTCCTGCGCCATAGATGACATAATCGTTAGCCTCAGTTCGCTGTCCTCGTCAAGCGTGTTTATATTATCGTTTTGAAAATACACAGCCACTCCGCTTGATAAAAGCTCACGGGTAAAGCGAATACTGTCCAGCGTGTTACGAGCAAATCTCGATACCTCTTTGGTTACAATCAGGTCAAACATCCCTGCCTTTGCATCCTCAATCATCTCGTTAAATCGCTCACGCTTTGCGGTCGACACGCCCGATATGCCCTCGTCAACATAGCCGTCAACATATTCCCAATTCGGATTTTTCCTGATGAAATCGGTGTAATATGTTATTTGGTTATCGAGTGAATTTAACTGAACATTAAAATCCGTGCTGACACGAGCGTAAAATGTTACTCTAAGCGGCAGGTTCATAAAGTTGATATTTTCTTTTCTAATTCTCTCACGAGTTGAATATATATCCATATTTTTACTCCTTTCCAAGCAGACAATATCACAAATAATTTCTATTATCCAGCTTTATTTTACAGTATTTCACCCCTCTGTTCATTAGGGGATTGATACCTGTTTTGGTAATGTTTTACAGAGCTTTTCAGTTTATTTTTCCGTATCTGCGATTGACTTCCACGCTGATTTTTCCCATCAATTTGCGATAGGTTTTGTCGTCAATGGCATTTTTGTTTAGCAAAGTGTTTGCAAAATGCTGCATCCAAAGCTCCGTGCTGATTCTCTCATCGGCAATGTTTTGTGTATTGATTTTCAGCTCACTCCCGCTTGATTTTTCAATACTATTATTGCCTGATGCTTTAGAATTTATTTCCTTTGCTGCCATAAGGCAACACGCTTGCTATGATTTTATATCTGCCTCCTTTAATTTGATTTGCCTTTCGTTGTAAATTTGTAGTTCATATTAACCTCCAATCTCGCTCACAGGCTTGCACAAATCGCCTGTAATCCGTTTTTAGTTTTAGTCCGACGAGTTACTCTGTTTTAGATTGAACTCGTCAATTTTTGTTTACAGCGTTGCCTGATTTTTCATAAATAGGTTTATCATACGGCAAAGCTTTACTGAATACGCAAAAGCCTTGATTTTCGGCGAAAAACAGCCTCAACTGCATACGAATTTGAAATCATACGCAAAAGTATTACGAATCGAAAATCCGACGGGCCTTGCCGGACGGCGTTTTCGGGCATTTTAACGCCCGAAAATCATACCCCTTTATCCTGCTTTAAAATCGACGGCTTGAAATTTGCTCCAAAACCCACTCAAAAGCCATCAATTTTCGTTTCAAAAATCATAAAATTTCAAAATTAAAGCCTTTCATATTCTTTGCCGATAAACCCTAAAGCACGGTGCATTAAATCTTGTTGACCGTGTATAGATTGCTCTTTTGTTCGCCGCCAATAAATCGCTTCGAGATCGTTATGTACCCACCGCTTTCAAGCGAATGCAAAACTTTTCTGCAAGTGGATGCACACATCGAACAGCTTTTTGCAATCATTGGCACCGACCAAAAACTTTGCCCCGCCGAGTCCTTTGCTCGAACGAGAAAAGAATAAACAATGAACTCGTTGGGCGATAACCGTTCATCAAAAATCCTGTTTGGCAATAGAAAAAACTGCCCACTGCAATTTTTACGCATACGAAAACCTCCTTCTAAATTGTTCGAGAGAATATTTTTATCAAGTGAAAACCAAAAGAAAAACACCGTTCAAAAAACTCCCTCTACTATACAGAGAAAAATCCTCATTTTGTTCGGGTGTTTTTCAAAAATCTTTACACCTTGTTTACATTTGATTTCACTAAAGAAAAAAATATCCCTCTATAATACAGAGAAAAATTCAAGTTTTGTTGATGTGTTTTGAGAAAAATTTACAAAAAAATAAAGTTTCTTACAATGCGTTATGCATCATAAGAAACTTTACTGTTGATTAAATATGTTTATGCAACAAAAATAATATCTCGGTGATATTCTAAATTATGAATCATAGAAGGTGTCGATTTCAAATTCACAATTATTTTTTTATCCAAACCTAAAATGGTTCGGTTGTTGTCGTTTACAAATGAAGACACAACAATTGAACCATCATTTGCAAATGTAATCAGACCGCTGTCGAACAGTCTGTCAAAATCGGCACTCAGTAGGATTCCGTTATCAGTACTTAATCTTTCATCGTTTTCCGAAACAGACCATGGCTTAATATGGCTGGCAATTAAAAGTTTGGATAAGTCTATTCCCGTAACAACACATTTGCCATCATATTTTTCAAATAATGACTTTCTGAATTTTCCCTGTCCGATTCTGGATTTTATAAGTGCTTCTTTTTCGGTTTTGGTTATATCCGTATTTGCTTTGATGGAATCTACGATTTCAAGTTCTTTGGTATCAACACCGTCAATCGTATCTAAAACAAAGTATCGGTACTGTTTGAGACCGTTACTGTACATACGCTTTCCTTTTTGATTTTTTGCAATAAATTCAGGATTTACAAGAATTAAAGCAACAGCTAAATCAAGTTCACTTAAAGACATATTAAGCAAACTGTTATTTATTATTCCGGCCGAAAGCATATCGTTAGATATCGTGTTTACAGCTCTTGTATATTTTTCTATTGAACTTTCAGATAAATTTGTGTGTTCGTTCATCCATTCGCTGAAATTATGTAGAACAGAATCTTTCATAATATTTACCTTTTAAATAAAAATACATTTTGAATATGTTTTACAATGCTATTAACTAAAGGGATAGCTACAGTGTTTCCGCATTGTTTATACATACTTTTTGTCGGTATATCTGGAAAGTCAAAAGACTTCGGGAAGCCCTGCAAGGCAAGACACTCTTTCGGCGTAATTGTTCTGATACCGAAATCGTCTTTTATAATTGGCACACGATTATACCAAGTCCCCATATTGGCTTTAAGCGTAAAAGAAATACCGTCCTTACTTTTTTGAATACCGTAATCAGAAAATCTGTATATTTGATTTTCGTCTGTTATAGCAGCGTTCATCTTTTGATACTGTACAGAATTCTCATTAAGATAAAAGATGTTGTCCGCTTTCACGCTTCGGTCGATAATATCAAATATGTGCTTTTTGAGCGGTTGTTCTTTCGGAAATTGAAATTTATTACACATATCAAAATCCTTAAAAGCAACGAGATATGTTCTCGTTCTGTGTTGCGGTATTCCGTAGTTACAAGCGTCTGCAATAATATATCTTATGTAGTAACTTCTTTCCGACAACTCATTGTGAATACGATTAAAGGTTTTGCCGTTATCGTGTTCCGTAAGATTTGCGACATTTTCAAGAAAGATAATTTTGGGCTTTTTAGCGTCTGCTATTCTCATTATTTCAAAGAAAATATTGCCTCTTTCGTCGGCAAAACCTTTTCTGTTACCGCATACCGAAAACGATTGACACGGAAATCCTGCGGCGAGAATATCAAAATCCGGTATATCATCTGCACCGATTTTTCTTATATCGCATTCGGTCAATACCGTATCAGGGAAATTGTATCTGTATGTTTTGCAGGCATCTTTATCAATTTCGTTTGCCCATACAATTTCAAATCCCGCTTGTTGAAAAGCCAAGTCAATGCCGCCGATGCCGGCAAATAAACTGCATACCTTATATTTATCTTTCATTATTTTATAAATCTAACTTGTAAATTCAGTTTAATATAAAATTTTCCGTTTTCTTTATATATCGAGCCGAATCCGTGACGGGATGTACTTGCGGTTTCAAACTTGGTATTGTTTATCAAATAAGTTTCAAATTCATTTCTGTTAAACAAATGATAGCACAATACTTCTCCGTCTTCTCTGACTATTATGTATCCGCCCGTAGCGTCGGCAGTACCGTCCCAAACTTTTGACGGAAGCATGCCGAGGGCGCACTCTGCGAGAAATTTTTTGAACTTGTATTCATAAAACGGATGACCTTTTGATAAATTATATCCGATTGGGTTATTTACATTTAACGATTCAAGTGAATTTGTTACTGTATTAACTCCGGATGAATAGTACTCTTTAAGCATATATGCACAGATTTCAGGGAGGTCACCGTCAATCAACTGCAAATTACTTTCAAAAATATCGTTATCCATTGAACAATACTTTATGTCGCAATCGCAACCGGAGAGAAAATCAAATCTGTCTTTGAATTTCTTGGAACAAGTATTAAAGCCGTTCATCACATCATCGTTTATATTACCTGTAACTTCAAAAACAAAATTTGTTGTTTTGCCTGCATTGATAAGTGTGGACGGACTGCCTAATCTTGACTTGATACTGAAGCCCTGAACAGTTTCATAACCTGTGTTTATATCATGAATTTTAATCCGAATATCTGCTTTATCGGTTGATTTTGCTTTAAGTACACCTATATTCAGTTGCTCTAAAAATTCTTCGGTATCCTGCGATTCAAAAGATGATTTGTTTGCATTGATTATTTCATTGTAAAGATTATCGGCGGCAGTCTTGAATTCGTCACAAGATAATGTAAGCAGTACATCCTCTGTATCTGTTTTGACAACAGATACGGTATCATCGGCTTTGTTAATTCTGAATTCAAGTGTACCGATAGGCTCGGTACGAATTATATTGATTATGTTATAAAACATATCATCTTTTTTATTCAATTCGGCATCCGCAGCATACAATTTCTTTATTTCAAGCAAACGAAGAAAAGCATATATTTCGCTCCATTCGCCTTTGTTTCCCGAAAGTTTAGGCATTGTCGAGTACCTCCTTAATTTGTTTTGCAATAGCTTCAATAACATTTACGGTTACGCTGTTTCCGAATTGTTTATAAAGATGGACATCGGCAAGAGGCAGATTGTAAGTATCGGGAAATCCCTGCAAACGAGCCCATTCTCTCGGAGTCATTTTTCTAATACCTTCCTTATTAACTTCACCTTTTATGTGTGTTGTCGGCGTTAAATCTTTCTGACGTTTATCAATCAGCAGATTGCGTTCTCTGCCCATTCCGCCGCATACAATAGCACCGGCAATGCCGTCCCATTCACGAATTTCGTATCCGAATCCGTTACCTTTAGCCTCGTGACGAGCTTTGTGTCTTCTGAGGGTTTCAACATAAACATCACTTAAATAATATTTAGCCGGTACAGGCTTTTCTTCTATAATGTCTTTTAGCCTTTTTGTATCATCCGTCGCCTTTGGAAATTCAAATTTTTCGGGTGCAATATCATTTCTGAAAGCCACGATATATATTCTCTCTCTGTTCTGCGGAACTCCGAAATCTTTGCTGTTCAATACTTGACTGAAAACTTTATATCCCAAATCTTCAAAAGTATTTTTGATTATTTCAAATGTTCTTCCTCTGTCATGTATCTTAAGTCCTTTAACGTTCTCACAGAAAATAACCTTGGGTTTGTCTGCTTCGCAAATTCTCGCAACATCAAGAAACAAAGTGCCTCGGCACAATCCTTTATAATTATCATTAAACCCTTGCCTTTTTCCTGCAAGACTGAATGCTTGGCAAGGAAACCCGGCAAGACATATATCAAATTGAGGAATATCATTTTCGTTTATCTTTGTTATGTCTCCGGCAATCTCAAAATCATCTTTGAAATTTGCTTTGTATGTTTTTTGAGCATATTCATCCCACTCGCTTACAAAAACCGTGTTAATTTCATCCCCGAAGGCTCGTTCAAATCCAAGACGAATACCGCCGATACCCGCAAACAAATCAATAGAGTTATATGTTACCATTATTACCTTTTACCGTCCTCTCAATTTCATCGGCACACGCCTGTAAATTCTTTTTAATGTCATCGCCCCAAAATCTAAGTACTGTCCAACCCAAATTTTCAAGTGTTTCATTTACCAAACTATCTCGAGCAATGTTTTTTTCAATTTTAGGAATCCAAAACTCTTGATGTGATTTGAATTCTTTTTTCTTATTATCCCAATCATAACCGTGCCAAAATTCACTGTCACAGAATACCGCAACTTTTTTGCCTATAAAAACAATATCCGGTTTACCGAACACTTTCTTGGAATTTTTTTGATAGCGCAAGCCTCTTGCCCAAAGCTCTTTTCTAAGCATAATTTCTATCTTTGTGTCTTTGGATTTTATTGCTTTCATATTTTTATGTCTTTGTTCAGGTGAGTGATTATCCATAGCTTATATTACTTCAATTATTAAAGTTTATGATTTTTCAACAATGATTTTAACATACGGCTTTGCAAATATCAACACGAACATGTTGATTTTAAGTTAATTGCTTTGTTTTTGGGACTTTACAAGCATTCAATTGTTTGTTGAATTTGATATATATTTGTAGTATAATAACAGACAGAATAGAATTTATACGGTGGTGAAATTTATATGCCTAGCCAAGTTGTCGATTTGTTTTGCGGGGTTGGTGGATTAACCCGAGGATTAATTAATTCAGGATTAAATGTTACCGATGGGTTTGATATAGATGTAACATGTGAATATGCTTATGAACATAATAACGACGCACATTTTCATAATGAAAATATCAGAAACATGAACGGTAATGAAATTATTAATTGTTATAATGATGATGTTACAAGAATCCTTGTTGGATGTGCACCCTGTCAACCATTTTCTCAAATGAGGTTTAAAATGGGCAAAACAAACAATGAAGATGAAAAGTATAATCTTCTTACTGAATTCGGTCGTATGATAGAAGCAGTTCATCCTACTGTAGTTTCAATGGAAAATGTACCGCAAATAAGAACGACTTCAATATATAGTGATTTCTATGATTTGCTTGAGCGTTTGGGTTATCATATTTCGGCTAAAGTTGTGTTTTGTCCTGATTATGGAATTTCACAAACAAGGAGAAGATTCGTGTTGTTGGCTTCATTGTTGGGCAATATTGATTTGATTGATCCAACACATAACAGACAAGATGTTGTTATACGGGATTTTATTGAAGGCTTACCTGAAATTGGTGCCGGAGAAACTGATGTTAATGATCCTTTGCACAGATCAGCACGGTTATCTGAATTGAATTTAAGAAGAATACGAGCGTCTGTACAAGGAGGAACGTGGCATGACTGGCCGGAAGATTTACGATGTGAATGCCATAAAAAAGACACCGGACAAACATATAGTTCCGTTTATGGCAGATTATCATGGGATCAAATAGGCCCAACAATTACAACTCAATTCTATGCATACGGAACCGGCAGACATGGTCATCCTGATCAGGATAGAGCATTGTCATTACGAGAAGGAGCATTGTTGCAAACTTTTCCTGCGAATTATGACTTCATAAATCCAGATGTTCCGTTTTGCTTTAGAGATATAGCGAGACATATAGGAAACGCAGTCCCTGTAAGGTTGGGTGAAATTATAGGTCAATCTATCATAAATCATTTAGCAAACAATAATATCGATTTTTAAAAAATATTGAGGTAATGTGATGAAGGATAAAAAGTATTATGTGGATTTTGGACCAGAATTATTGCAACTTTTAGGTCCTAATCTATATACAAACATTTACTATGTTTTAGGGGAAATTATAGCAAATGCATACGATGCAGATGCAGAAAATGTTTATATTATATATAATTCAGCAAAGAATTCAATTACTATTGAAGATGACGGAAATGGTATGTCTTATGATGAAATAAATGATAAATTTTTGCCAATAGGAGTTCAAACAAGAACAAATGAATTTAATACATATACTCCTGTTAAAAAGCGAAAAAAGATGGGAAGAAAAGGCATCGGAAAACTGGCAGCATTATCTGTTTCAGATAGAATAAAAGTAATTTCTCAAAAAGATGGTGACAAGTCAGGATGTGTTTTATCACTTGATATTTCTCAAAAAAACAATGACGGAAAATATGAGATACCTAGTATTGACACTACTGACATTTGTTTTCATCATATAAAAGATGGTGAAAATGGGTCAGCAATAATAATGGAAAATTCAAGATATTCAATTCATAAGAGTATAGAATCTGCAAAAAGAAATATTTCATTAATTTTTCCGTTTGCGTGCAAAGAATTCAAAATTCATTTAGAAGATATGCTAACAAACAAGACTACTGTAATTGATGATTCTGTATCAGATATTATTAATTTATCAGATTCTTTGATAACTTTTTGTAATACCGAAAGTAAATATTATACATATCTATCTTCTTTTCATGATATTTTTAATGATAATAGGTATTATGATTCAATTAAGAAAGCATTGGATCCACAGCAATTACCAGCAAAAAAAGAATTGAAGAAACAGCAGTCTGCAATAGTTAAACAAATTGAATTAACAAATAATGATGGGAGCAATAAGATTTATGATTTGAAAATAGAAGGTTGGATTGCTACTTATGCATCGACAAGAGATAAGAAGAAAGATTCAGATTTTCCATCAAATCATATTTCTTTAATATCAAATGATAAATTAGGACAATTTGATATTTTACCGGATATTTCTACGGATAGAATGCAAGAAGCATATGTGGTAGGACAGTTTTATGTTGATTTACTTGAAAACACCGAATTGCCTGATATAGCCGCCAGTAACAGACAAGGTTACAAAGAAGACGATGAAAGAGTAGTTCAGACCAAAGAATTAATTAAAACAAGAGCACTAAATGCAGTTCTTTCATTAAAGGTTGATGCGACAAAAGAAAAAAATTATTTAAAAAACAGAGAAAAAGAAAAAAGGACTATTGAAGATAAAAACAAATTTGATGAGTCAATTAGGCGAATCGTAAACAATCCGAAAATTAAAGAAGCATTTCAAGATTCTCCCGATATAAAGAAATCTCTTGAAGATATTTATGATTTGAAAAATTCTTTAAAAGAGAAATACAAGAAAGTTATGATTAGCCATGCCAGTGAAGATAAGCCAGTTATTGATGAGTTAGAAAAAATATTGCATTTTTGTGGATTTTCAAAGAATGAAATATTATATACTAGTTCAAACAATTATGAATCGGGATACCCTAATGCTTATACTGATATTTATGATTATCTTCATGATTTTTTTGTTGATACTGTTATGAAACCTGATATCTGTGTTATTTATGTACTTAGTTCTAATTTTGCAAGTAAATGGCCACCGATTCTTGAAGCAGGTGCGGGATGGATTTTAGATAACAAGAAATTTCCTATGTTTACAGATACATCAGAATCTATTAAACCGCCATTCAAAGGTAATGAGTATACCCCTTGCCTAAAATTCGGAATTACTGAGAAGCAAGCACATTATCTTGCGAATGCAATTAAAATGATTTGTGAAAGGTGCAATAAACTTGAAAAAACAGAACAACAAATATTCACGTTCATTGAATCAACAAAATTAGTGAACTACAAATAGTAAAGGAACTGTTCCATTAAAAGTGGGACAGTTCCTTTGTTGCTATATTGGAAATATTTTTGGCTAGTTTGTTTTTTGTTTTGACTTTTATTATAGTATTTACAATTACTTTTGATTTGTATATCTGTATCATTGTTAATTGTGATCTGTTTTTTTGATTGTGTTACACTCTTTATTTATTGTATATTTAAAAGTGATTTTAATCTTGTTTTTTCTTTGTCACATAATGATTTTGCGATTTCATATGCATTGTCTTTATTAACATCAATTGGTTTATGATTTTTAAATTCATTCATAATAATATTTGTATATTTTTTTCTTTTTTTATCTGATATATTATTACATAATTTTATTATAAAATCGTCAAGGGTATTTATTCCATTTGAATCACATGTTGTTGTAAATATTTCTTTCATAACTAAGTCGTGTGTTGCAAGCATAATCGTATAATCGTCTTTTGAATATCTTCTTGGATCTATTTCTTGAAAGTAATATAAGTCCATGGCTTGATTCATACACCCATGAAATATCTCATTATTATTCATATAATTATGAGGGCGAGTTATTCCGTCCTTAGTGAAAATTAAAGAACAATATGTTAAAGCGGTTGCAGAAATTAATGTTTCTTTAAAAAACCATTTCATCATTCCTTCAAATTGTTCGTCAAATTCTTTTTCACTTCTCAGTTCATATGCTAAATGCAGAATTGTCGCATACAGAAAAAGAAAGTCTGAATTATATTCCAAAAAATCAAGTCTTTCAATTTCAGAAGCTTTCTTATATTCTGTGGCTGGAAATTTAATATTATCATAAAAAAATGCGTCTATAATTTTGTCTATTCTGATATTGTTGAAAAACTTGTCAAAAATATCGAATTCTTTATTACCAGAAATATTATCACTTTTTACCAACGCCTGTTCCTTTAGTGCATCATATGGCATTATTCCATAATTGTTTTTTATTATCCAAAATAAGAAAGCAGTTGTTTCTTTTTTGTTTTTGCATGCATCAAAGCAGCCGTTTTTTGCAGCAATTAAAATATCTGATAGAACATTTCTGTCTATTGAAATAATTACTTCTGTTCCCAAATTATTAACCTTTGAGCACATTTCTTTTGTGAGCTTTCCAGAAATTGAATATTCTGGATGAAATATAAATAAACTATTAAACAGTTCATTTTCAATATAGTCATTGATAATTTTGATTTTATTAATCATTTTTATTTTCCCATTTTTTTATTTGATTAAATAATATTGGTTTATTGGTTGTTGTGTTGTAGAATTTTAAAATATGGTTATATCTTATAATTATAAGATATTTATTGTAATTTTCAATATATATTTCAGAATTAATAATTATAGTTAATTTATATTCAAAACCGCATATACTATTATCACTTGACGTTATCACGGAATACCGTTATGATTTGATTAAGGTGATGATGGCGTGAATGTTAATTATTTAGTTGCCAAAAAGCAAATTTCCAAATACAATTTATCAAAATCAACCGGCATACCGTACTCTACTATAAGCGATATTTGCAATGGGAAAACTACGCTTGAAAACTGTAATGCCAAAACCGTGTATGAATTATCAAAATTCTTTGATGTTTCAATGGAAGATTTGCTTTATAAAGACAATGATGTTCGTTATGATTTCGAGGCTTTTAAGAGTAATATTCGCCATCAGCTTAAAGAATTGGGATTCAAAAAATTCATTGTGTCTGTTTTGAAAACTGATGAAGTTACCTATTATATGAACAAAAAATGGTACCCTGAAGCATTGTATCTATTGGCAATGCTTGATTATGTCAGCAGGATAAATAATATTCCTATTTGCAAAAAATACAATTCATATCGTTCCGCAAAACTTAGTAAAGTTATTTACCCGGCAAGTGTTGTAGCTGAGGCAAAGGTTATGAATGATGAGAGCATTTTGAAGGATTCCGTTACTAATTCTATACCTGAATTTATGCGTTTTAATATTGTTGAATGCGAGGTGTTTGATGTTACTTGATTACAAAAAATGAACCGAGAGGGATTACCTCTTGGCTCATTTTGTGGATATACAGGCAGTGAAATGTTTTTCAAACCGCTATGCAAAATTCGTATGTAATCAGCTGAATTTGGTTATTCTATTGACTTAATTTGCATTAAAAGTGTATAATATAATAACAGTAGGAGGTGTTGATATGTGTACTAAAAGTCAATTATCGGTTGTAACAGCTGATGTTGTTGAGAAAGCTAAGGCTATTTTAGGTGAAAAGCTTTCAGCGGTTATTCTTTATGGTTCTTATGCCCGTGGTGATTATGACGAAGAATCGGATATTGATATAATGATTATTGCAGATATATCAACATCAGAAATGCCTAAATTTAATAAAGAACTCACAGAATATTCTGTTGATGTTGATTTGGAAAACGATGTAGTGCTTTCAATCACCATTCAAGATAAATCAACTTATGACAGATATAAAAATACCTATCCTTTCTTTAGAAACATAGAAAAGGAAGGAGTTGATTTGGTTGCCTAATGCTGATGAATTAGCTCTTGCCAATTATAGAATAGATAAGGCAAAGGATTGCTTGAAGGCGTCAAAAATACTTCTTGATGATGGGCTGTACGCTGACAGTGCTAACAGATCTTATTATGCTATATTTCATTCCATGAATGCACTTTGTGCGACTAGAAGCGTCGGATATAAAAAGCATTCAGGTGTTCTTTCTGATTTTAATTCGCATTATGTTAAAGAAAATTTGATTGAAAAAGATTATGCAAAAATTGCTAAAAGTGCTTTTTCTGTTCGAACTCAAAGCGATTATTCCGACTTTTATGTTGTTTCAAAATTTGATGTTATAGAGCAATATGAGAATGCAGTGAAATTTGTAAATAGAATTGAAGAATATATAAAATCAATAAGTTAAAAAAGCGTTGGAGTTTGATTTCTCCAACGCGTTTGTTTTATATTTCTTTTATAAAATAGTATTGATATCGTTCGTATTTCATATAAAAAATTTGTATTAATTTGATTCTTTCTTTGCAGTTTTTTCTATTTGCTTAATAGTCTGCAAATACGCTTCTTCTACGGGTGAAAGATTTTGGTTCACATATTTTTTGTATTCCTCGTTTGCTTTTTCAAGTGCTTGCTTGTGGCTGATTTTTCCTGCATTATCAAGCACTTTTCCGCCTGTTACTTGAATCAAATTATCAAGTTGGTCAACATAATCGCTCATATATACGGGATTGTGACGCATAGCTTGAATTTCCGCAAAATCGAAATAACCTGAAACAATATTATTGAGCACTTTTAGCTCATCTTCATTAAGATAATTTTTTGCAACACAAATGTCTTTGGCAGTTGGAAAATCGCCGTCAAAAGCATTCATTCCCATAAACGGTTTATTTGCATCTGCACGCTCGTAAATAACTTCGGCGGCAGTATGACCGTGTGCCGCATAATGCAATTTGTTTTGAACCATTTTGAAAAAAGCAACAGTTTCGCTGCTTTTCGGATTATAGTCAACACTTGTCGCATAAAGGTCAAGAACCTGACGATACATAACTTTTTCGGAAGAACGAATATCTCTGATTCTGTCTAAAAGTTCTTTCCAATAATTTCCACCACCGAGATTTTTAAGCCTTTCATCATCCATGGTGAAACCTTTTATCATATATTCCTTTAAGCGTTCGGTTGCCCAACGACGAAATTGAGTAGCAGTGATTGATTTGATTCGGTAACCAAGTGAAATAATCATATCGAGATTATAATATGAAACGTTATAATTTTTACCGTCACTCGCAGTTGTTCGGAATTTCCGAACAACTGAATTTTCTTCAAGCTCGCCCTCTTCAAAAATATTTTTAATATGTTCACTTACATTTGATTTGCTCGTTTGATAAAGTTCACATAATTGTGCTTGCGTCAACCATACCGTTTCGTCAACAAATCGAACATCAATTTTCGTATCACCGTCATCGGTTTGATAAATAACTATTTCGCCTTGATTATTATCTTTATTCATTTCTTTAAGATCGGTTTTTTGTTCTTTCATAGCGATTTATCCTCCTTTTATCATAGTACCATAATTGGCTTTTATATACAACATTTTCTTGTTTGCACAATTTGGGACAGTTCACATCAGAGGGTGTTCATTATATTTATTATTTGTAGCTTTTGAATGTTGTTCTTAATTAAATCAATTGTATGGTTTTGTATGTTTTTGTTGTGTGCAGTGGGTTTTTATACCGCTATGCAAAATTCGTATGTAATCGGCTGAAGTTGGTTATTTTTCGTCCAATTTGTACGCTGAAATTGCACAGTTCGTACAGGACACATTACATTAACCATCTGACCGCCGACTGAACCTGCCTGCTTAGATGTGAGATCACCATTGTAGCCCTGCTTCAAATTTACGCCTACTTCAGAAGCAGCTTCCATTTTGAACTTATTGAGAGCTTCCTTTGCTTCGGGTACTGTAGCCATTAAAAACACCCCTTTTCTTTATTTGCGTCTGCAAGAATATCATTTGCAAATTTGTCTTTGTTATAAATGTTAATATATGGATTTTTGTTTTGAAATTGATTTATTTTATGATACAATGTAAAAAATGATTTTTGAGGATTGTTTATATGAAAAAGAAAAAGAGCTGGGATAAAAAGTGGTACACGGATAAGTTCTTAAACGAGCTTAAGCAAACTCAATATACTGAAATGTGCGGCTCTTTGCCCATAACGGTAAAATATGCACCCGACGCCGTATCGCCGCTTGGCATTGACCCTCGACTTCTCGGCGGCCCTATGGGTAAAACCGCCAAATCAATGCGCTTGCTTCCCGAATTTGTTATCAAGAGAATTAAAATTAAATTTAACGAAAAAATGCTCTCTTCTTTTCGTACGGTGTGCGATAAGATTTCAAGTGCGGTTTGCGTCAGGGGAGGTGTTGATATCTCCGACAGCACGGTTACTGCCGATGACGGATATGAAATACCTATTAGAATTTATAAAAATAAAAACTGTTCTTCCGAAAACGGCTGTTTGTATTTTATTCACGGCGGAGCTTTTATTGCAGGAAGTATGACTCCTTATGACGAGGCGTGGAAGGTATTTGTCGAAAAATTCAATATGCCTGTTATCAGTGTTGAATACCGTATTATGCCCGAAAATCCTTATCCTACATTGTATAATGATTGTCAAAGAGTATTCGAGTACATTTACGATAATGCTGAAATGCTCGGTTTTGATAAATCAAAAATTTTTGTTTGCGGCGACAGTGCAGGAGGAAATCTTGCACAATATATTTCGACCGCCGACAAAGAGAACGGAAGAGTCAAAGGGCAGATACTTTTATATGCTTCGTTAAATCCGATGGGTATTGAGGGCGGATATTTTAATAAGAGCATTAAAAATTTCAAATATGAGCCGTCGCAGAAAAAGCTTTCCCGTTGCATAACACGTCAGCTTGAAATGATGACTGACAGCTTTGACAGCGTTTTTGATATTGCTGAGCCCGATATTCGATTAAATCCGTATAGCTTTGATGCAAGCGGAAATCCTCCGACCTTAATTTCAGTCGGTGCACTCGATTATCTTAAAATTGAAAACATTGCTTGGGCACGGAAATTACACGATGCAGGGGTTCCCGTAAAAGTCGTCGTTTACAACGGAATGGGACACGGATACTTAAATGCAATGGGAGTTTTTCCGCAAGCTGAGGACGTAATCGACGAAATGGGTAATTTCATAAAAAAATACAGTTAGATATTTACAATTTTTTTGCAAAAAAGTATGGAATTGATTTGATTTATAGTTTATAATAGCTACAAACATTATTTTGGAGGGATATGCTTGTCTGCCAAGTATTTTGTATCACTTGATAAGGTGCTTAAAGAATTTGACTTTGAGGTCATCTATTTACCTGAGGATTTCAAAGAGCATACAATTTGTTCACCCGACGTAAACAGACCCGGCTTGCTTTTGGTTGACAGAGACGCTTTCTTTGATGCCGAGCGTGCACAGTTTCTCGGACTTTCGGAAATTGAGCTTATTAAAAAGCTTCCTCCCGAGGAGCAATTTGCAAGCATTGAAAGATTGATGAGCCACAAGCCGCCCTTTGTTTTAATTACAAGAAATCTTGAGCTGCCCGAGTGTGCCAAAGAGCTTGCGCAAAAGTATAACGTACCGCTTTTCAGAACCGCTGAACCGACTTCAAGCTGTATGTCGGCACTTATCAGCTATCTCGGCACTGAGCTTGCCGAGCGTATTACGAGGCATGGCGTATTGGTTGAGGTTTACGGAGAAGGAGTTTTGATTGTAGGTGACAGCGGAGTAGGTAAGAGTGAAACAGCCGTTGAGCTTATCAAGCGTGGTCACAGACTTATCGCAGACGATGCGGTTGAGATAAGAAAGGTATCCGCAAAAACCTTGGTTGGCTCTGCTCCCGATAATATACGCCACTTTATTGAGCTTCGTGGTATTGGTATAGTAAACGCACGTCGTATTTTTGGTATGGGTGCTGTTAAGGTTTCGGAAAAAATCAATATGGTTGTTAAGCTCGAGCAATGGAATCCCGACAAGGTTTATGACAGAATGGGCGTTGATACCGAATATATAAATATTATGAATGTCAATTTGCCTATTACGGTCGTACCCGTTAAGCCCGGCAGAAACCTTGCAATTATCATTGAGGTTGCTGCTATGAACAACAGGCAAAAGAAAATGGGCTATAACGCCGCAAAGGAGCTTCTTCATCAGCTTGGTATGCAGGAAGAAGAGCCGAAGCCGGAAGAGCTTGAAATTTGGCAAAGCTATTAAATTGAAAATATATTACTTTTTTGGAGGACATTATGTACAGAATTGGTGTTGATCTCGGCGGAACGAATATTGTTGCCGGTGTAGTGGATGAATTTTATAAAATTGTCGGTAAGGGTAAAATGCCTACCGCTTGCCCCCGTCCCGCTGTTGAAATTTTAGCGGACGTTGCAAAAGCGGTTGAAATGGCTATCGCGGATGCAGGAATTACTCTTGCAGACGTTCGTTCAATCGGCATAGGAACTCCCGGCTCGGTTGAAAAGCATTTTGGAATAATTCAGTATGCAAACAATCTCGGCTTTTCAAATGTTCCCGCTAGAAAAATATTACAGAGTCATTTTGATAAGCCGATTTATATAGAAAATGACGCTAACTGCGCTGCTCTCGGAGAGGCTAAGGCAGGCGCAGGCGGCGGAGTTGAGAATTTTGCTGCTATTACACTCGGAACAGGTGTCGGCTCGGGTATTATTGTTGACGGCAAAATCCTCAGCGGCTGTAACGGTGCGGCAGGCGAAATGGGTCATATGGTTATCTGTGCAGACGGTGAGCCTTGCACCTGCGGAAGAAAGGGCTGTTGGGAGGCTTATTCCTCGGCGACCGCTTTAATTCGTGAGACTAAAAAATCAATGCTTGAAAATAAAGACTCAAAGATGTGGAAAATTGTCGGCGGAGACATTGATAAGGCTAACGGAAAAACAGCTTTTGACGCAATGCGTGCAGGCGATGAAGCAGGTAAAAAGCTTGTTGATTGGTATGTTCATTATCTTTCAATCGGTATAACAAACGTTATAAACACATTCCAGCCTAAGATGCTCTGCGTCGGCGGCGGAATAGGCTATGAGAGAGAGTATCTTCTTGAGCCTGTCAGAAAGATTGTTTATCAGGAAAGATACAGCGTATATTCCGAGGAGCAAACTACAATTTGCTCTGCTAAGCTCGGCAACGATGCAGGCGTTATCGGCGCTGCATTGCTTGACGAATAATGAAGGGTGATTATGTGACTGACATTGTAAATAAAACCGCAGAAAAGCTAAGTTGCAGGTATCTTGAAAATGCAAGTATGCATGATTTTACAAGCTTCAAAACGGGCGGAAATGCCGATATAATCGTTTTTCCCGACAGTGTCGCATCACTTACGTCAATTCTCAAGGCGTGCCGTGAAAACGAAATAACAACCTATATTATCGGAAACGGGAGCAATATTCTTGTTTCCGATAACGGTTTATCGGGAGCAGTCATTAAAATCGGCTCGGATTTTTCAAATATTGAGCTTTCCGATGAAAACACAATTATTTGCGAAAGCGGTATTTCAATGGCTAAGCTATGCAGCTTTGCACTTGAGAATTCGTTAAGCGGACTTGAATTTGCTTTCGGTATTCCCGGTACGGCAGGCGGTGCGGCTTTTATGAACGCAGGTGCTTACGGCGGAGAAATGAAGGATGTGCTTATAGAATGCACGCACATTGATACCGATTTGAACGTCGGTAAATTAACAGGTGATGAGCTTGGTCTTTCTTACAGAAAAAGTGCATATTCCGACAACGGATATATTATAACCTCTCTCAAGTTGAGCTTAGAGAAATCCGACAAGGAGTCAATAAAAGCTAAAATGTACGAAAATCTCGGCAAGCGTAAGGATAAGCAACCGCTTGAATTTCCGAGCGCAGGCAGTACCTTTAAGCGTCCCGAGGGCTATTTTGCAGGCGCATTGATTGAGGAATGTGCTCTGAAAGGGTATTCGATAGGCGGTGCACAGGTAAGTGAAAAGCACGCAGGCTTTGTTGTTAACAAGGGGAATGCGACCTCAACCGAAATTGCTTCACTTATCGATTTTATCAGAAAAACCGTTTATGAAAATAAAGGTGTAATGCTTGAACCCGAGGTTAGATTTTTAGGCGAATTTTAAGGATGTGAATTTATGGACTTGGTAATTGTAACAGGTATGTCAGGCGCAGGAAAATCGAGAGCTGTGCAGGCTTTGGAGGATATAGGCTTTTACTGCGTTGATAATATGCCGCCGAAGCTTATTCCCACTTTTGTTCAGCTCTGTATGGAGTCGAATGACGAAAAAGACAGGGTTGCGCTTGTTGCGGATATTAGATTGGGCGAAGAATTCACAAGTCTGTTCAACATATTAAAGGAGCTTGACAAGACGAAGGTCCACTGTAAAATTTTGTTTATTGATGCGGATAATGAGGTTATTATGCGCCGTTATCAAGAAACGAGAAGAAAGCATCCGCTTGCAGACGAATTTGATACTCCGTCGCTTGCCGAAGCTATTGCAAAGGAACGTGAGGTCTTGCTTCCCGCAAGGCAGATGGCGGACTATATTGTAGACACCTCAAACGTTATGAGCTCGCAGTTTAAGGAGAAAATCGCAAAGCTGTTTCTCAATAACATATCGAGCACGCTTAAAATTCACAGTATGTCCTTTGGCTTTAAGTACGGTCTGCCGAAAGACGCCGACCTTGTTTTTGATGTGCGTTGCTTACCGAATCCGTTTTATGTTCCCGAGCTTAAAAGTCACACGGGGCTTGAAGCGGAGGTACGCAATTTTGTAATGAAATACAGTCAGTCAAAGGAGCTTGAAAAGAAGCTTTATGACCTTATTGATTTTTTAATTCCTCTTTATATGACAGAGGGCAAAAGTCAGCTTACAATAGCGGTAGGCTGCACGGGCGGTAAACACCGTTCGGTTGTTTTTGCCGAGCTTCTCAACAAGCATTTGCTTGAAAACGGTTGTGATGTCGGCGTATTCCACAGAGATATTAAAAGGTAGAGATATGTCTTTTTGTTCAAAGTTAAAAACCGAGCTTATGAGCTTGGACGAGGTTAAGCCGTGTTGCGCTTTGGCGGAAACATACGGACTCTTGTTGTTCGGAAAAATGTTCTCAAAGCGTGAAATCTATATAAGCACGGAAAACGGCGAGGTTGCCGAAAAATATAAAAACGTAGCCGAAAGGCTCAGCAAATGCGAGGTTGAATACACCTGCTCAAAATCGGGGAAATGTAAAGTTTCCGTCAAAGAGCAGGAGGGTAGACTGAAAATCCTTGAGGCTTTCGGGCTTTCGGGCGATGAGCGTTCAAGGCGAGTAAATTGGGCAAATATATCCGATGAATGTTGCTTTGCAGGTTTTTTAAGAGGAGTATTCCTTGCATGCGGAACAATAAACGATCCCGAAAAAAATTATCATATCGAATTTTCCGTTCCATACAGCTTAAGAAATGATTTAATTCGCATTTTTGAAGAGGTTGAACTCAAAGCAAAGGAAATCAAACGAAACGGTCAAAATGTGCTCTATTTCAAGGACAGCGACGAAATTGTTACGCTGCTGACCTTGATGGGTGCAAACGATTCTGCGCTTGAATACATCGGCGTAAAGGTGTTTAAGGACGTCCGAAACAATGTTAACAGGCGTACAAACTTTGAAAATGCCAATCTTGACAGGACAGTCAATGCATCATTAAGACAGACACAAGCAATTGAAAAATTAAAGAGAGAAGGCAATTTTGAAAAACTTTCTCCCGAGCTCAAAAAAATTGCAGTCTTACGACTTGAAAATCCGGAGCTTTCCTTGCAGCAAATAGGTCAAATGCTTGAGCCACCGCTTTCCCGTTCAGGCGTAAATCACCGTTTGCAAAAGATATTAAATTATGCGGAATAAAAAGTTAAACCGACAGCTAAATCAATAGCTGTCGGTTTTTGTCTATAAGTCTATTTCAATATTATACTTCTTTATCCAATAATCAATTTGAATAAAATATGCTATTGTCTGCGGTGTGGTCATTAATTGTCCGTAAAATCGTTGCGAGCTATTTTCGAGTAACAGCTTATTAAGTGCGTCTTTACTTACAAATTTAAACATAGGAGAAGAATCGTCTTGCAATATTTTTTCAAGTTCTGCACGAACAAACTGTAAATATATAGGATTGTGTGTTTTTGGATAAGGACTTTTTTTACGCCAAAGAATTTCCTTTGGCAGCATATCGCTGTATGCTTTGCGTAAAATGCCTTTTTCATAGCCGTTATAATCCTTTATTTCAAGCGGAACGGAATACATATATTCAACAATTTTGTAATCACAAAACGGAACTCTTATATCAAGCGAATTAAACGCACTCATCCTGTCTGAACGGTCTACAAGCGTCATCATAAACCAATCAAGATTTAATTTCATAAGCTCTTTTGTACGCTCGTCGGTATCGATTGTGTTAAGCTTCATAGTTTCCTTTAATGTGTTTTCATATTTTTGATGAACAAAGTTTTCTGCATCAACCGTATTTCTTATTTCATCCGTAAAAAATGATTGCCTGTATGAAGTTGACCTTGCCCACGGGAAAGAATCGGCATTTCGCAAAGCAGGATCTCTGTACCACGGATAACCTGCAAAAATTTCATCCGAGCACTCGCCGGAAAGCGCGATTTTATAATCTTTCGCAATCGCTTTTGAGAACAGGAGCAGGGAAGAGTCTACATCAGCCATACCCGGTAAATCACGGGCTTCAACCGCAGAAAACAGAGCCGATACAAGCGATTGGTGGTCAATTTCAATCAAATGATTTTGAACATTTAGATACTTATTCATTATGCCTACAAACTCATTATCGTTATTTGGCTGAAATTTTGAGCGTGTAAAGTATTTATCGTTGTCAGTATAAGTTACGGTGTAGGTGTCAAGTGTTTTCCCTTGTCGGGCAAGAGCTTTTGCAACAACCGAGGAAATAATGCTTGAATCAAGTCCTCCCGAAAGCATTGTGCATATAGGAGTGTCGGCTTCCGATTGACTTTTTATTGAATCGTCAACCAAAAATCTGACTTTTTCCGCCGTCTGTTCGGGCGTGTCTGTATGCTCGTGCGGATATAAAGTCCAATATTTCTGTGTTTTTAATCCGTCTCTTGTAAAATATCCGTAGGTTGCGGGCAACAGCTCAAAAACTCCCTCAAACACACCGTAACCGAGCGTTCGACCCGGTCCTATAAGCATTATTTCAAGAATTGACTCAAGATTGATTTTAGGCTTAATTCTGCCGCTTGCAAAAAGTGCTTTAATCTCCGATCCGAATATAAAACCGCCGTCTAACACGGAATAGAAAAACGGTTTTATTCCAAAGCGGTCTCTCGCTATGAAAAGATTTTCGCTTTTATTATCCCAAATCGCAAGTGCAAAAGCACCGTTGATAATTTTCAAACAGTCTGCACCGAGCTCCAAATAGGCTTTTAATACAATTTCCTCGTCCGTTTCGGTTTCAAAGCGGCAGCTTCTTTTAAGCAGAATTTCTTTCAACTCGTTTTTATTATATATCAGTCCGTCAAAAACGATTGTATATTCCGTTTCGTTATTCCATAGCCTTAGCGGCAGCTTAAAATCAGCCTTATTTTGCCTTGCAGAGCCTTGATACAATGCAGCGTGCTCGGTTGTATATTCGCCGTGAAATGAGCCTCTATGCCTTATTGCATCGCCCATTTCGAAAAGCTCTTTGCATTGTCCGTTGAATTTTTCAGAAAATAAAATTTTTCCCGCAATTCCACTCATATAAACACCTCATTTTATTGGTATGGTTATTTATATGACGGTTTGCGGGAAATAATACATTGCGTATTTTATTGATATCAAGAATTTTTTATTTCCTCAACAGCCTTGTTGATGTCATTAACAAGTTCAATGAGTTTAGGATCTTCAACAGAAACGGGAAGCATAGGAAGTCTCGGTATACCTGCTTCAATACCGTATCTCAATTTTATAACAGCCTTGCTTGCACCGTAAAGAGAGGGGAAAGAGCAAAGTCTTTGAACAAAGTCGTTGATTTTAACCTGAAGTGCTTTTGCCTCAACAATCTTGTTTTCGGTTATCAAAGAATTAAGTTTCAAGTAAAGCTCGGGCATACTTCCGTATGTACCGCCAATACCTGCGTTAGCACCCATAAGTCTGCCTGCAAGGAATTGCTCGTCCGGTCCGTTGAAGATAATGAAATCATCGCCGACAATTCTTCTGAAACGCTCCATCTGATATGTGCTTTCAGCAGAATCTTTAATACCGATAACCTTTTCTTCTTTAATCATTCTTTCAAGAAGCGAGTATGAAAGGTCATATCCCGTAAGCTGAGGAATATTGTAAATAAAGAACGGCAAATCGGTTGAAGCAATGATTGTTTTCCAATGTGTTTCAATGGAAGCCTCCGAAAGTCTGTAATAAACGCTCGGAACGGCAGAAACAGCATCAGCGCCGATTTCCTCAGCATGACGAGCAAGCTCGCAAGCCTCTTTTGTGGAAGCAGCGCCTACATGGATAATAGTTGTAATTTTTCCCTCGGATGCGTCAACAACGGCTTTTGCAACCTGCTTTCTTTCCTCGGTGCTCAAAAGGAAGCCTTCGCCCGTCGAGCCGCAAGCGTATACGCCGTTTATGCCGATTGAAATGTAAGTCTTAACAAGCTTTTTGATTTCCTCGACATTTATGTTATCGTTTTCGTCGTAAATTGCGTTGAGTGCGACGAACACTCCGTTGAATTTTGTTAAATCGTATTTCATATATTCATCTCCTATATGAGAATTATATATCTTTTTTCTACAAAATCAATGATATTCGTTGAACATTTTACTAAAATAAAATATAATATAGAAAATATTGAAAAATCGGTGATAAAGATGAATGAAAAAAACAAAAAAATACTTGAAAAGATTAAAGGCGGATTGATTGTTTCCTGCCAAGCGTTACCTGAAGAGCCGCTGCATGATTCTTACATTATGTCAAGAATGGCTTTTGCCGCAAGCGAGGGCGGCGCAGTCGGAATAAGAGCAAATACGGTTGAGGATATAAAAGAAATTAAAAAGACGGTTGATTTGCCGATAATAGGCATTATCAAAAGCGTTTATCCCGACTCCGATGTTTATATCACACCGACAGTTGCTGAGGTCGACGCTCTTTACAATGAGGGTGTTGATATAATCGCAGTTGACGCAACGAACAGAACAAGACCTAACAGTGTATCGTTTACTAAGTTTTTCACTGAAATTCGTAAAAAATATCCCGAACAGCTCTTTATGGCTGACACCTCCTGTTTTGAAGAGGGTAAGCTTGCTTTGGAGCTTGGTTGCGACCTTATAGGTACAACAATGTGCGGATATACTCCTTACACAAAGGGCGAAGCTATTCCTGCTTTCAATCTTATTGAAAGATACAGTAAGGAACTTTCCGCTACGGTTATTGCAGAGGGCGGAATTTGGTATCCCGAACAGCTTGTAAAGGCATACGAAAACGGTGCTTTTTCCTGCGTTGTCGGTACTGCGATTACAAGACCGAGAGATATTACAAGACGCTTTGTGTCATATCTTAACAAATAAATGGAGAGCAATATGACTATACTTGCGATTGACATTGGCGGAACGGCTATTAAATACGCTCTTATCGATGATAACAATAACATTTCATCTTTTTCTGAAATTCCGTCTGAGGCAAAGCTCGGAGCAAGGATTTTGCTTAAAAAGGTATATAAGATAATCGAAGCGCATATATCCGATTGCGATGCGATTTCTATAAGCACGGCAGGTCGTGTTGACAACGAAAACGGCAGAATTATTTTTGCAAATGAAAACATACCCGAATACACGGGAACAGAGCTTGCAAAGCTTATAACCGAACGATTTTCAAAGCCTGCGTTCGTCGAAAATGACGTTTATTGCGCTGCAACGGCAGAGGCAAATTACGGTGCAGGTAAGAATGTTAAAAATTTTGTTTGCCTCACGGTCGGCACGGGTATCGGCGGTGCGATAATTCTCAACGGAAAACTCTATAAAGGCGACCATCTTTGCGGCGGAGACTTTGGCGAGATGATAACAGGCGAGGACAAATTTGAAAATCTTGCCTCCGCAACTGCTCTCGTTAAAAGAGTAAAATCAGCCACAGGCAGAGAGCTTACAGGCAGAGAAATTTTTGATGAAGGTAATTTCTCCAATCCTACAATAAAAGCTTCCGTAGACAGCTGGATTGATGACCTCACAAAGGGTATAAAAACTCTTATGTATATTTTTGATGTTCCTATGTTCGTTGTCGGCGGTGGAATAATGAGTGAAAAATATATAATTGACCATATTTCAAACGATTTGCATAACTCGGAGCGTGAAAATTTCAAGACGCTTGAGATTAAACAGGCATTTTTCAAAAACCAAGCCGGAGTTATCGGTGCGGCTCACATAGCAAGAGAAAAGCTTAAAAATTAACCGTCGGGGGAGTCAAAAACAACGACTCTCCCGATTTTTTAGTAAAATAGACAAAATTCAACTTTTATCTTTTGTGTACTTTGTAGCAAAAAGTGTTGATATTAAAGCTTTTCGGTGGTAAAATATTTATTTGTGAAATATTAAGAAAAGTAAGGTATAGGTGAGTAAAGTGAAGCGTAGAGAAGACATTAGAAACATTGCGATAATTGCACACGTTGACCACGGTAAAACAACAATGGTTGACGAGCTTCTTAAACAGAGTGGTATATTCAGACAGAACGAGGTTGTTCAGGACAGAGTTATGGACTCTAATGACCTCGAAAAAGAGAGAGGAATTACTATCCTTTCCAAAAACACCGCTATTCATTACAACGGAATTAAAATCAATATAGTTGACACTCCCGGCCACGCTGATTTCGGTGGCGAGGTTGAGCGTATTCTTACAATGGTTGACGGAGTTTTGCTTTTGGTTGACGCATTCGAGGGTTGTATGCCTCAAACAAGATTTGTTCTTTCAAAGGCTCTTGCTCTTAACAAAAAAGTTCTTGTTGTAATCAATAAAATTGACAGACCGGGCGCAAGACCTGCCGAGGTTATTGACGAGGTTCTTGACTTGTTTATCGAGCTTGGCGCAAATGATGACCAGCTTGAGTTCCCGGTTGTATATGCATCCGCAAGAGACGGCTATGCTTCTCTTGACCCAAATGCAAGAGAAGGCGATATGAGACCGCTTTTCGAGGAGATCATCAAAGAAATCGAAGCTCCCGAAGGCGATGTTGACGCTCCGCTTCAGTGCATTTTCTCAAGCCTTGACTATGATGATTATATCGGCAGAATCGGTGTCGGCAGAGTTAAGCGCGGTACTGTTCATGTAAATGATAAGGTTGTACTTTGCAAGCAAGACGGCTCTCGTGAAAATGTAAAAATTTCACGCCTTTATCAGTTTGACGGCTTAAAAAGAGTCGAAGTTCCGTCAGCAGCGGCAGGTGATATAATCTGTGTTTCAGGTATTACAGACCTTAATATCGGCGAAACAATCTGCGACCCCGATAATGTTGAGCCGTTGCCATTCGTTAAAATTGATGAGCCTACGCTTTCAATGAACTTTATGGTAAACGACAGCCCGTTTGCAGGTCAGGACGGTAAGTTTGTAACCTCTCGTAACCTCAGAGACAGACTTTTCAAAGAGGTTGAAACAAACGTAAGTATGCGTGTTGAGGAAACAGACAGCACCGACTGCTTTAAGGTTTCGGGCAGAGGCGAGCTTCACCTTTCAATTCTTATCGAGACTATGAGAAGACAAGGTTATGAATTTCAGGTTTCACGTCCGCAGGTTATCACAAAATACGAAAACGGTAAGCTTTTAGAGCCTATCGAGCTTCTTATAATTGAAGTTCCCGAGGAATATGTCGGAAACGTTATGCAGAAAATCGGCTCAAGACGTGGCGAGCTTGAAAATATGGGCACCCGTGAGGGCGGCTCAACTCACCTTGAATTCAGAATCCCTGCAAGAGGTCTTATCGGCTATCGTTCAGAGTTCCTTACAGACACAAACGGCAACGGTATTATGAACAACCTTTTTGCAGGCTATGAGGAATACAAGGGCGATATTCAGACAAGAGAGCGTGGCTCAATCGTTGTTCACGAAACAGGCGAAACCTCGGCTTACGGTCTTTTCAACACGCAGGACAGAGGCAGACTTTTTGTAGGTCCCGGCGTTCCTGTATATGAGGGAATGATTGTCGGCGAATGTGCAAAGAGCGAGGATATTGTTTGTAATGTATGTAAGAATAAACACCTTACAAATACCCGTGCTTCAGGCTCTGACGACGCACTTCGACTTGTTCCTCACACCGTTCTCAGCCTTGAGCAGTCAATGGAATTTATCGGCGACGACGAGCTTGTTGAGATTACTCCCAAGTCAATCAGACTTCGCAAGAAAATTCTTTCAAAGGATTTAAGACTTAAACAGCAGTTTAAGAAAAAATAATAGACACATCAGAAAACAATTTTGTAATTTTTATTGCTCATTAAGGAGGCAATGTTATGGAAATAAAATTCACTAAAGCACAACCGCTTAAAGAAAAGCCCGATCCGTCAACGCTCGGTTTCGGTAAAATTTTTACCGACCATATGTTTATGATGGAATGGAACAACGAAACCGGTTGGCAGAACGCAAGAATTGTGCCTTTCGGCAACCTTTCGATACATCCTGCATCCACCTGTCTTCACTACGGTTCTGAAATTTTTGAGGGACTCAAAGCATACAGAAGGGCAGACGGCAAGGTTCAGCTCTTTAGACCTATTGAAAACATAAGAAGAATGAACAATTCTGCCGATCGTCTTTGCCTTCCCAAAATTCCCGAGGATATGGCTTTGGAAATATATACAAAGTTCGTCGAAACAGAGCAGGATTGGACTCCGTCGGCAGAGGGTACATCACTTTATCTCCGTCCGTTTATGTTCGGAAATGACGAATCACTCGGCGTACACGCAGTTCATAACGCAACATTTATGATTATCGCTTCTCCTGTCGGCTCATATTATGCAGAGGGTATCAATCCCGTTAAAATTATGATTGAGTCCGAAGATGTCCGTGCGGTTGTAGGCGGTACGGGTGAGGCTAAATGCGGCGGTAACTACGCAGCATCAAACAGAGCAGGAGAGAGAGCAGAGGAAAAAGGTTATTCACAGGTGCTTTGGCTTGACGGTGTTGAGAGAAAGTATATTGAAGAAGTCGGCGCTATGAATGTAATGTTCAAGATTAACGGCGAGATTGTCGTTCCGATGCTTACAGGCTCAATTCTTCCCGGTATTACAAGAAAATCTTGCCTTGAAGTCCTCAGAAGCGAGGGCTACAAGGTTGTTGAGAGAAGAATATCCGTTGACGAGCTTGCAGAGGCAATGAAAAACGGAACTCTTGAAGAGGCTTGGGGAACAGGCACGGCTGCCGTTGTATCTCCAATCGGTGAACTCTGCTATAAAGATATAAAATATACCGTAAATGACGGCAAAATCGGCGAGGTTACGCAGCACCTTTACGACACTCTTACGGGTATTCAGTGGGGCAAGACCGAAGATAAATTCGGTTGGACTTATCCGATTGATTGATAATTTTACACAACATTCACCTCCGAGGCTTTATGTTTCGGAGGTTTTGCATTTTTAGAATATTATTTCATAAATATTAAAGTAGGATTAACTTGAAATACACACCTTTAGGCTATATAATATAGGAGATGATATTTTGAAAATTATCGGAAAATTTTTTTCTTTCTTTACTCTTGTAATTATAATTTCCGTACTGATATTTCTTGCTTTTAATATAGAGCTTGCCAAAAATGTGCAAGGTTCTGCCGATTACCGTTTTAATCCGACTTTTATTATTGATGCGGGTCACGGCGGAATTGACGGCGGAGCATTAGGTATTGACGGTACATACGAAAAGGATATAAATCTTGAAATATCGCTGTTTCTTAATGAAATATTGAAATCTTACGGCTTCAATACCGTTATGATAAGAGAAAGCGATTGCTCGGTTCATTCACAACACGCAAAAACGGTTAGAGAAATAAAAGTATCTGATATTCACAACCGTATGAGCGTAATGGAAAATACCGATAATTGCATTTTTATCAGTATTCATCAAAACTCATATAACAGTTCAAAATATTGGGGTACACAGGTTTTTTATTCTCCCAACACACCCGAAAGTAAGGTTTTGGCAAGTGAAATCCAACAAAGCGTGGTTTCTCTGCTTCAAAAAGATAACACAAGACAAATTAAAGAATGTGGAAAAAGCGTTTATCTGATTTATAATGCAAAAAAGCCTGCTGTTTTGGTCGAGTGCGGATTTATAACAAATTATAATGATTTAGAATTGCTGAAAAATGAAGAATATCAGCGTAAAATGGCGTTTTCCATTGCAGATGGTATTCTTAACTATGTAAACAAAGGAAGTTGATTATGGCGGGAAAGGTTAAGTCTGTCTATGTCTGCTCTGCTTGCGGACACGAATATTCAAAATGGTTTGGTCAATGCCCGAACTGTAAGGAGTGGAGTACGCTTGAAGAAGAGGTTAGGACTACCGCTTCAACGCAGAAATCCTCGTCGGCTTTTTTGTCGGGTAACAGAAGTAAGGTATATACATTAAACGATATAACTGCGGATACGGAACATAGATTCGACACAGGCTTAAACGAGCTTAACCGTGTACTCGGCGGTGGTCTTGTAAAAGGCTCAATAGTGCTTTTAAGCGGTGATCCCGGTATCGGTAAATCAACCCTGTTGCTACAAATCTGTGAGCATCTCGGCAAAGCACTTAAAATTCTATATGTATCGGGCGAGGAATCGGCTCATCAGATTAAACTTCGTGCTACAAGGCTTAATGTTAAATCGGAAAATCTTTCAATTCTCTGTGAAACCGACGTACAGTATATTTGTGAGGTAATCGCTTCCGAAAAGCCCGATATTGTAATGATAGACTCAATCCAAACTATGAATATTGCGGAATTAAACTCTTCGTCGGGTAGCATAACGCAAGTGCGTGAAACTACAAATATGCTTATGAGAACGGCAAAAACGCTTAATATTCCTATGATAATCGTCGGTCATGTAAACAAAGACGGAAATATTGCAGGTCCGAAGGTGCTTGAACATATTGTTGACGCCGTTTTGTATATTGAGGGCGACAGAAATTTCTCTTACAGAATTTTGAGAGCCGTAAAAAATCGTTTCGGCTCTACAAATGAAATCGGTATGTTTGAAATGCAGGATATAGGTCTTACGGAGGTTAGCAACCCGTCTATGATGCTCATTTCGGGCAAGCCGAAGAATACCTCGGGAAGTTGTATCGCCTGCGTTATGGAGGGCACAAGGCCGATTATGGCGGAGGTTCAAAGCCTTGTTACACCCACAGGCTTCGGCACTCCGAGAAGAATGGCGACGGGTATAGATTATAACCGTATGGCTATGTTAATTGCGGTACTCGAAAAGAGGGCAGGGTACTTTATCGGAAATATGGACTGCTATATAAATATAATCGGCGGTCTTAAAATTGACGAGCCTGCCGCTGATTTGTCAGTTGCACTTGCAATAGTTTCAAGCCTTAAAGATTACGCTGTGCCCGAGGATTTGCTTGCTTTCGGCGAAATTGGACTCGGAGGAGAAATAAGAGCCGTAAACTCCTGTGAACAGCGAATCAGAGAGGCTGCAAAGTTAGGCTTTAGGAAATGCGTCATACCGAAATACAATCTTCAAAAAATCCGCAACAAGCTTACGGATAATATCGAGGTTGTCGGTGTAAGCAATATAAGACAGGCTTTTCAAGCTATAATGGATTGATGCTATGAAGTTTATAAATACACCGTATTTGCCACAAAATAGCGTATGTATCGGCGTGGCAGGTGCAGGAGTAAAAAAATACACAAACGAACTTGAAAAGCTCGGAGTTAGCGTGCTTATAACGGACAGTGAACCAAATTTACCGTCACCTGTTATAAATCATGCAGATTTATGCGTGAATTATATGGGTAACGGTAATGTAATCTTGTCCAAAACGCAAACAAAGCTAAAAGCGGCACTTGAAAAGCTCGGCTGTAAATGTTATATTATCGGCGAAGATTTGAAAAATGCTTATCCTGACGATTGTCTGTTGAACTGCATTGCAAATTCAACAGATTTAATATGTAATTATGATATTACATCCGCTAAAATCAAGGAATTGGCGAATAACAGGAATATAATCAATGTCAATCAAGGATACACAAAATGCTCTGTTTGTGCTGTTTCCGAAAACGCTTTTATAACAGATGATAAATCTATATATCAAGCGTTAAAAAATGCCAATTATGATGTTTTAGAGGTCAAAAAGGGGAGCGTGGCTCTCGACGGATATGACTACGGTTTTATCGGCGGTGCTTGTTGCAAAACATCAAAAGATGTACTTGCTTTTTTCGGAAATGCAAAAGCACATAAAAACTATGACGATATAAAAGCATTTTGCAAAAACTATAAAGTAGATTTATTAAGTCTTAACAATGAAAGGCTTTATGATATAGGAAGTTTTATTCCGATTTTTGAAAACGATTAAAGATAAGAAAGGCGATGTTGAAATGAAAAAAGGTAAGTGGGCAAATTTATTCGGTTCTGCGCTTGCAGGAACAACTGTTGCGGGAGTTATGATTTCCGCTAATAAACTCGCAAAAAGATACGGCGAAAAGCCTGTTGATACAAAACTTGTCAATATTGATGTCGCAAAAACAATCGAATATGCAATAAATAAATTTTTAAATACGGACGATGATAAACTATTAAAGCTCGCAAGCTTCATTCCGAGTAAAAATACGGTTGATAATACGGAAACGGTTGAAGAAAACGTAAACCAAATGATAAAGTAAAAGCCTTATGTAAAACATAAGGCTTAAATTTTATTCGGGTTTAATATCTTTCGAAATATCTAAAACTGTGCGTATCTTATCCTCAATATTTCCGCCACCTTGAACTCTTAAAAGCTTGTAGCCGGTTTTTTCGTACAATTTTTCAATAAATTCATCACGCTTCGCAACTTTGTCGCTCTTATGTGTTGAATCATCAAGCTCAATCAAAAGCTCCGGATATAAATTTTCGGGCTTGCATAAAACGAAATCGATATGTTTTTTGTTTATTCGGTTAAATGCGGTTTGCCATTGGCTCTTATCTAATCCTTTTTCAATATCAACCAAATCGGCAACTCTGACCTTGCAGAGGATAGAGTAGTTAAGCTTATCCGCAACAGGTTTTAATTGTTTATAAAAATACCATTCGTTTTTTGTCATTAGATTTTTTCTTACATATGGCAAAAACATATTTTCAGATTTTATTTCTTGTAAATCTTCATTATTATCGATATTATCATTGTCAGTGGTAGTGGGGATGTTCACTTGAACGTTTGTATTGGTATTCTTTTTGCTGATAATTAAATAAACAATCAATCCGATAATTGCAAGAATTAAAATACTGTAAATCATTTTACAACTCCTAAACCGTTTTTATTCATTATAACATATATAACTTTATTGTCAAAATTATTCTTTCAAGAACAGGGAATAAACACTTGACAAGTCAGAAAATTTGATTTACAATTATACATAATATATGTAATAAAGCATAGTTTTATAGTGATATTATACAAAAAAGTGGGCTACATTTTATGTAGCCCACTTTTCTTTTATTTATTATTTAGTTAATTTTTATTGTATTCTAAAAAGTAAAATTTGTAAAAACTTCTTTATCGCCTTTGAAATATTTAAATTTATTGATATCATTAAATGCATGGCAAATATAATATTTATCGTTAAAAACGTAATAGCCTTTAATATAAACTTGATTTTCTTTTGGATATGCTATGTTTTTTAATGTGAAAAAATCGCCTTTTTTAAGTTCTTTAAGTTTCATAATAAATTCACCTTTACAAATTAAATAATGTGTGTTACAATGAATATGCAGTGAATAGGTACATATTCATTGTAACTTCTGTTTGAATTACTTAAACGATATCGTTATAGTAATTTTTTTAATTGTGCTTAGTAGCAGGCTAAGCACTTTTTTTATTACCATTTTTCCACCCCCTTTTGAAGTGGAATATCTATGTAAACACCGCCTAATCGGTGTAGTTTTCAGCTTTTCGGAAATGTGCCTTTAGATTTTGAGCTGTGAGCCGTTAAGATTTGGAATTTTTTTACTTCCTTTTTTTACTGATTGTTGTTCTGTGCCTTTGAGTTTCTCGCCGTTTCGCCTGATTTGGTTCTTTACAATAATTGTTTATAAATGTCAAGGCTTAGAAAAAATTATGCCCCGCAAAAGCGGGGCATTAGTTTTTCTTATTCATTTTAGCCTTTATGTTTATAAATAATTATTGTACATCATATTTGCGAAACGGCGATGAAGAAACTCAAAGGTGCAGATCTTACAAGCAGTTGAAAAGGAAGTAAAAAAAATGACCCACGAAGCCCGCAGGGCGACCGCCGAAGGCTTGCATCGGCGTGAGCTGATGCATAAAAAAAGACCGCAAAGCGGTCTGAAAGCAGTATGGGGGTACTACGACCCCCCATACTGCTCAGTGCTCACGGTTCAAAATTGTAATATTAGTTTAATTTTCTGTTAAAAATCAAACTATCGGTTTTATTTTTTTGTCATTTGATAACCCGAGTATATAGTCTGCGCTTACATTGTAAAATTTACATAGTATTATTAAGTCGTCAATTTGTAATTTTGTTCTTCTTTTTTCATATTTGCTGTATGCGCTTTGTTTTATTCCTAACAATTTTGCTACTTCTTCTTGTTTAATATCTCTGTCCTCTCTGATGTTTGTTAATCTGTCGATGTAATCCATATAATCACCTCTCTATGATTATACAAAGTCTAAAATAGACTATTGACAAAAAGTCTTATGTGGACTATAATTTATACATAGTCTATTTCAGACTATCAAATCACCCCATAGATAGACTTAATAGTGCTCTGTTGGTCGCTACTTCGGAGCCGTCTATCTGCTGAGGTAGAAAAAAAGAAAGGGTGATACAAATGATAGATAACAATTTTGTTTATCTTGTGTTTTTTGTTTCATTTTTCAGTTTCCTTTGGGGAATTTTAGCAGAAAGAATTGTAATTGCATTATCTCGTAAGCTTGCACAAAAGAAATTCAAAAAAATGTTTGGCGATAATG
This sequence comes from Candidatus Fimenecus sp., assembly GCA_052273625.1. GTDB lineage: Bacteria > Bacillota > Clostridia > Oscillospirales > Acutalibacteraceae > Fimenecus. Next base: position 139,234 of record DAVZHW010000002.1, read on the forward strand.
TAAAGCCGTTAGATAGCAATTTCAATCAATTTATTATTTCAGATGAGAAAGGTAATGATGAAGATGATAGTTAATGTAGTAGGTTACAAAGTATGTGATTTCAAAGACAGAGAGGGAAAGGCTGTTAAAGGTGTATCGCTCAAGTGTCTTACAGAGCCCACAGATACCGATTTCGTCGGTATGGATATTATGAAAGTTTGGCTTTCAGAAAATCTTGTTAACAATATTGGTTTTGTTCCCGAGGTTGGAAAACAGATTGATTTACATTATGATTTTGACGGTCATAAAGCCTTTTTGAGTAGCTACTCAAAAGTTGAATAATTTACGTAAGAGGTGCTTAGTGTGAAAATTAAATACATTAAGCACCTTATTTCTTTAGTGCTTGTATTCGTTTTAATACTTAATTTTAGTATCTTGTCTTACGCTTCTAACGATACGACAATTGATTTATCATCAGCTACAATAAATATGCACCGTGGCTCTCAAGATTTTTCATCTACGTCAGTTAATCAAAAGGTTACACATGTTGTAAGTGGGCAGTCTTATGTATTTAACGAAATATATAATACAAACAGTGATTATTATGCTTCAGGTCAAGCTAAATACGTTGTTGCTATAGCTATAGGCGATTTAGACTTAAAAACACAGTATCAAGTTAAATTTGATTATATGATGAATGCTAATATTCAATATAATGTATCCATGTCTGTAACTGATAATAATTCTTTTAGTGCTGATATTTTGTCTAATGATATTAATGGTTATGGACTCCGGCATGTCGATGTTAAGTTTACTTTGAATAATTCTAATATTGTATCTAATAATGGTTTGTATTTATATATTATTTTAACAATTCCTCAACAATTTGCTTATAATTGGCATTTTTTAATAACTGATATTCAATTTATTGATTTGGATGATAATTCTAATTTTTTCGATGGTATTTTAGGAACGATTAAGCATATTTTTATTGCTATCGTCGGCGGTGAGTGTTCTGATGGTGATTACTCATCTGTCGGCTTGTTTGGTAAATTAAAAGAGGGCTTTACTAATCTCGGTAACAAGATAGGTACCTTTTTTACTGATTTATGGGATAACAAGTTAAAGCCTTTTTTTAGTAATATAACCGATTATTTTAATCAGCTCATTCACGGTCCTGATTATGATAAGCCTGACGATAGTCCTGCTCTTGATTCATCCGGTAATATCTCTGATGAGTTTGAGAGTGCGGATAGTGATTTGAATTCTTCTCTTAATGGCGGTTTGACTAAAGATAAATTAGATAATGCTTTTAAGTCCGATATTTTTAGCGTAACAGAGCTTAACAAGGCTTTTATTGCATTGAATAATGTTTTTGATATAGTGATAACTTCTACTGATTTTTCATCTTTGATTATTTTTGTTTTAGGTTTCAGCCTTGCAATTTATGTTATAGGTCGGAGGTTGGGCGGATGATAAACTTTTTTCAATGGTTAGGTCAGTTTTTCTCTTCTTTAGTAAATATTATCGTTTCAGCTTTCAGGCTTATTTGGAATTTGCTCGGCGGTCTGATAGATTTTATTCGTGTACTTCCTACAGTAATTTCTATGCTTGTAAGTAGTATATCTAACTTACCTGATCTGATTTTACCGTTCGCTACTATATCTATTACTGTTGCTATTGTTCTTTTGGTTTTAGGAAGGAGTAATAATTCATGATTTTTTTAGATGTTGCTAATGATATTGTTCGTTCCGGCTTTAATTTTTTAATTGATGTAATACGCATTGGCATAGAGGCATTAAAGAAGATTCCCACCGGCTTTGGTGTTAGCGTTTATTATTTTTTGATAGCTTGTATAATAACCGGTGTTGTTGTGTCCGGTATAGTCAATGTTGTTAAAGCATCTTCTCTTGTTCCTACTTCTGAGCGTGGCCGTAAAGGTAAGGAAGAAGCTTTAAAACGCTTTGACGATAAAACTGATTATTACGGTATGTGAGGTTTTGTATGTATAACTATTATGATTTAATTAACGCTGTCAATCGTTTAATTTCGGTTGTTCAAGGTTTAGAAACTTATTTACATTCTGTATTAACTCCGATTTTATATATTTTGCTTTTTGCTTTTTTACTTAAAGTAGGTTTTACATGTATGCGAGGTTATAAAGTATGATAGATTGGCTAACTCAAATTATCGGTAATGTTCCTGCTGAATATCAGTACATTTTATATATTACCGCTTGTGTTCTTGTAGTTATTGTAACAACAAATATTCTTAACGCTTTGTTCAGTCCTTTTAGACTGTTCAGATAATATTTTTAATGGAGGTAAAAGGTTATGCCCGTTGTAATCGCAGCTGAAGCTTCGACACTTGCCAATTTAACTACAGCTTTTGAATTTATTAAAACTGTTTTTAGTGGTATGGTTACTGTTATCATGTCTGAGCCGGTTCTCCTTATTCCGGTTGGCATTTTTGTAGCCGGTGCCGGTATCGGTCTTGCAAGTCGCCTCATCAGAGGTTAATTGCTTTTATTCGTTCACTCAGAGTAGCTTTTGTTACTCTGAGCTGAATGAATAGTTAGGCGGTGTTATATTTTGGATTATATTTTATCTGTTTTTAGCTCTATATTAGATTTACCTTTGTTTTTGTATCTTGTAGGAGCTTTTATTTTTTCTTGTGTTTTATCTTTAATTTTCAAATTTTTTGGGGTGAAATTATGATAGTAGGTACTTTTGGTTTACCCGGATGTGGCAAAACAACGCTTGCAGCTAAACGAGCTCGGTATTTTAATCGTTTAATTGCTCGTGATAAAAAGCGTGTTGCTAAAGGTAAATCTCGTAAATGTAAATATGATTATGTTTTAACTAATTTTCAGTGTAGAGGGTGTTACAAGGTTGATTTCACGGATATTGGTTCGAGAGATATTCAAAACTGTGCGATTATTCTTGATGAGATTACTATCGATGCAGATAACAGAGATTATAAGAACTTTAAGAAGTCATCCGTTGAAGGCTTTGTTTATCACCGGCATTATGATTGCGATATTTTTTATTATACTCAACAATGGGACGCTGTAGATAAAAAGATTCGTAATTTAACTCAAACGCTATATTATGCTCGTAAATCTTATCTTTTTCCGTTTTCGCTTTTTACTCGCACACGGCAGATTTTTAGAACGATTGTTATTAACGATTATACTAAAGAGATTGTTACCGGTTACAGATTCCCGAATTTCTTTGAGGTTGTTTTATCCTTTCTCGGTCTTATCAGATTAGGTGAGGTATGTTTCAGACCTTTGTACTATAAAGACTTTGACAGCTTTAATAAGCCTTTGTTACTTAAAAATTTTGATTTGGAAAGTTGGGATTCTGATGGCAGACGGTAGAGCTCGTTCTTGGACTTTTATTGTTTATCCGGGCGAAATATGCGATAATTGGCGAACTATGCTTGATTCGCTTCATTTGGAATGGGTTGAAAGTCCTTTTCATGATAAGGACTTAAACCCGACAGGCGAGGAGAAAAAGCCTCATATCCATGTTTTAGTACAATTTACGAATGTAAAAAGTTATGACCAATTGGTTGATATCTTGCGCGATTCTTTTAATCATGGAAAATCTGAAACTATTCCCGGTTGTACTTATCCGCAAAAGTGTCACAATGTAAAAGGTTTAATTAGGTACTTCATGCACTGGGACAACCCTGAAAAGTATCGTTATTCTGTTACTGATTTAGTTTGTCACGGCGGTGCCTGCGTTGATGATTATCTTAAGCCTTCCCCGTCAGAGCGCTATGAGATGATAGGGGAGATAGAACAATTTATCGAAGACAATAGAATTTTAGAGATTTCTGAAATAAATGCTATTGCTCGTGATTGTTACCCTGATACATGGCATTGTGTTTTATGCGACCCCGGAGCTTCTTCTATAATTCGTTATCATATCCAAAGTTTGCGTAATAGGCTCGCAAAAGCCGAAAGAACGCATAATTAGTGTTAGGAGTGTAATTTTATGGATGATATGCTAAAAGTCGATTTATACCGCTATTTATGGAATACTGAGGTAAATTTTGAAAATCGTTTAATTGCTGTTCAAAATGATTTTAACAAGCATAAAATACATAGTCTGACGGCTTTCGAACAATTATTTGTTGCAGAGCGTGAACTCGCTATTTGTAAACGAATTACAGGGGACATAGAACTAATTTTAAGAATGCATTGACATTTGTGCAAATTTGCTATATAATTATACATAATCAATGTTTTATATAATTAAGGGGATTTTAATTATTGGCATAATATGGTAAAAGGCTTGATTTTGCAATATTTTGCCACTTTGAGCTACTTAATTCATTGTATATCGCTTATAATACGTTTTGCTGCTTGATTGAAAATCTATTCTAAGGATTTATGTACAATCATCTTATTTGATTTTACAATCTACTTTTTATTCTAAGCTCTTTTATGATAATATTTTATATTTGTTCTTAACTTACGTTTATAATTTTAATTTGAGCTTTTTTAAAAAAATAAGTTTCGATTGCAGACGATAGAATTTTTTTCAACGATACTTTGTTAAATCAAAACATTTCTATTCGATGGATTTTTTGAGATCTTGTGAGCTTTTGTTTTACAAGCGTTAATCAGCCGGCTGTTATATAAATTATATTTACTCAGTTCACAGCTTTAGTTATAAGCTATTTATAACAGCAATCTGTTAAGTTCAAAGCTCTGTTTACCCTTTGTATATATCTGATTAAATTTAATTGTTTTTTAATTTATATGTGACTGTAACTATATAAAGACCGCTATATTGTGAAACGGTTTCACGGAGGTGTACTCTTTTATGAAATATGCAAATTCGCCCGAAGTTCCTGCGTTATTAAGGGAATTTCTACAACACATTTACGCTATTAAAAACAAATCCGAGCTGACGGTTGAGGAATACTGCATTGATAATATGATGTTTTTGCGTTTTTTGAAGCAAAATAAAGGTCTTGCCCCCTCCTCTTCGGAGCTTTCCGAAATTGACGTATCGGATATTGATATTGAGTTTATAAAAAGAATTACTCTTTCGGACGCTTATCAATTTCTTTCATATTGCAAGGATGTCAGAAACAACGATTCTGCTGCAAGAGCAAGAAAGGTTTCGGCCATAAGAGCGTTTTTCAAGTATCTACACGTGCAGAAAATGCTGTTAACCGAAAATCCTATGGAAAACCTTGAGACCCCTAAGAAAAAGAAAGCAAATCCGAAATATTTGACCCTTGATGAAAGCTTGAAGCTGCTCGATTGCGTTGACGGAGAATATAAGCAACGAGATTACTGCATACTTGTCCTGTTTCTGAACTGCGGACTTCGTCTTTCGGAGCTTGTTTCGATAAATTATCAGGATATAAGGGATAACGGCACATTGACCGTTACAGGTAAAGGTAATAAGCAACGCACAATTTATCTTAACAAAGCTTGTCTTGAAGCGATAAAAAGCTATATGGCAGTTCGTCCCGTTGACGGCGTTAAGGATAAAGACGCTTTATTTCTAAGCAAGCGATTACAGAGAATAAGCCCTAAAACCGTTCAGCATATGGTATATGAGTATCTTGAAAAAGCAGGGCTTTCAGGACGGGGCTTATCCGTACATAAGCTAAGGCATACTGCCGCAACGCTTATGTATCAATACGGAAATGTTGATGTGCTTGTACTAAAGGATATTTTAGGACACGAAAACCTCGGAACAACCGAAATTTACACACATATTGTTGATGAACAGCTTAAGACGGCAGTTGACAACAATCCGCTTGCAAACGTGAAGCAGAAAAAGGCAAACATTCCGCCAAAAATCAAGAAAGAGGAATGATTTTAGACGAGAATAAATAAGTCAAAATGCATCCGATAATTCCCGACAAAACAACAAAAGCATATAAAATCAAATTCCTGACGGCAAACAGCTTTACGAACTCTCGGTAGTTAAACTGCTTGCCGTCTTGCTTTAATGAGCTTCGTATTTCCCGTGACGATAAAATGCTCTCTTTACAGCTTACAGCCATTGCAAGCGAAGAAATAACTGCGGGAATTACAATTAAAACCGTACTGTAAATCACACCTTGAACATTGAAAGTTTTGTAAACATAGCCTGTAATTATACCCAATCCAAGACCTCTAATCATAGGCAAAATCCATAATATCGGTTCTCCGATTAAACACAGGCCAAATAAAACCGACAAGATTATAAACTGCGTATCAGCTGAAATATATGAAAGAAAATTTTTAATAATCGAGTTTTTGTTACCTGTTACAATATATGCACCTGTAATAACTTTGATTTTTTCGAGCACAGCTTCGTCTGCGTGCTTTACGCAAACCGCACCCAAAAACATACCTGTTAAAAGTAACACGCATAAAATAGTCAATGTCTGATTACTTTTTAGTATTTTTCCGTTAAATCTTTTAATTCTCATACTTTTCTTTTTCATTGATTTTCTCCTTGATATTTATATATTCTTTTTAAGTATTGCGCCTACAACGCTTGAAATAATTACCGCAGGTAAAATGATAATCGCCTTGTAAGAAAAGGAAAATCCGCTTGCAAACGCTGTTATTAAGTATATTACGGAACACATTACAAATCCGGAGATACTTCCGCTTATGACACCTTTTATTTTATTCTTTTTAGCAGATAAAAATCCGCAAAACAGCGATGAAGCAATCAATGCTACAAGTGAAAAAACAAACGTTTTATCGGAAAAAGCCGAGTTTTTCATAATAACAAATGAAAGTAAACAGCTCAATACCAAAAATAAAATCACTCCGAAAAGTGAGCTTAAAAGCAACTGCTTAATTAACTTTTTATCAAAAGCAGGTTTGCCTACAGAGCTTTCACGCATAAAAATAACCCCCTCATACTTCTACTAAAGAGTATGAAAGGGTAAATTGTTTTATGAATAAATCAGTCTTCTTTTTTGCTCTTTTTCTTCTGAGTCTTTTCTTTCTCAGCAGCGGCTCTGATAGCATCTTTTTCTGCCTTTGCTTTCTCAGCGGCAGTGTTATTTGTCTGAATAGCCCAACGGGTAATCTTCATTTTATTTCTGTCAGCGCCTGTTTCGATGATAAGCGAGTCCTCCTTAACGGTAACAACTCTGCCCATAATTCCGCCGATGGTTGTGATTTCGTCGCCAACCTGAGTGCTGTCTCTCATTTCCTGATCTTTCTTCTGCTGCTTCTTCTGAGGTCTGATCATAAGGAAGTACATACCGCCGAAAAGAACAACCATAAGAATAATGCTTGATGCCATGCCGCCCTTAGTGCCGGCTGCACCGTTTGCAGCTTCAAGTAAATAGAAAAAATTCATAATTTTCCTCCAAGTGTTTTATTTCTAAAGTATTATACAATTAAATTGCCGATATTGCAAGAGTTTATATGCGTTTATCGAGTAAATCAACATATTTCGATTTATACTGCTCAAACGTACCGTTATCAAGTGAGTCACGAATTTCCGACATCAGCGTATTATAGAAATAAAGGTTGTGAATAACACAAAGTCGCATTGCGAGAATTTCTCCCGCCTTAAACAGATGTCTGATATACGCTCTTGAGTGTTTTTGACAGGTTGGACATTGGCAACCTTTTTCGATAGGATCTAAATCCTTGCGGTACTTTTCATTATTGATGTTTATAATTCCCTCATGAGTGAAAAGATGACCGTGTCTTGCGTTTCTTGACGGCATAACGCAGTCAAAAAGGTCAACTCCCCTGCTGACAGCCTCGATTATATTACCGGGTGTTCCGACGCCCATAAGATAGCGGATTTTATCCTTAGGCATATAAGGCTCGACCGCAGAAATAATCCTGTACATATCCTCTTTCGGTTCGCCTACCGCAAGTCCGCCGATCGCATAACCGTCTAAGTCTAAATCTGCAATCTGCTTCATGTGCTCAACTCTTAAATCATCAAAGGTACAGCCTTGATTTATGCCGAAAAGAAGTTGATTTTTGTTTATTGTATTCTCAAGCGAATTAAGTCTGTTCATTTCAGCCTTACAGCGTTTTAACCAACGAACCGTTCTGTCGCAGGACTGCTTTGAATAGCTATATTCGGCAGGATTTTCAACACATTCATCAAACGCCATAGCAATAGTAGAGCCTAAATGCGATTGAATTTGCATACTTTCTTCAGGGCCCATAAAAATATGTCTTCCGTCAATATGCGAATTGAAATTTACGCCCTCTTCTTTAATTTTACGGAGTTTTGCAAGCGAAAAGACTTGAAATCCACCGCTGTCGGTAAGTATAGGTCCTTCCCAACCTGTAAATTTATGAAGTCCTCCGAGTTCATTTACTAAATCGTCGCCGGGTCTTACATGAAGATGATATGTGTTACTGAGCATCACTTGGCAACCGATGTTTTTAAGATCATCGGCATCAAGTCCGCCTTTAATCGCACCTGCTGTTGCAACATTCATAAATGCAGGTGTCTGCACAGTACCGTGTACCGTTTCAAATTCTGCTCTACGGGCAGTTCCTTCTGTTTTTATAAGTTTATACATTGTTTTCCCCTTACTATATCAAAAGCATACAATCGCCGAAACTGAAAAATCTATATTCTTTCTTAACCGCATCATTGTATGAAGCGAGTACATCTTCTCTGTTATAAAATGCCGAAACAAGCATAATCAATGTGCTTTCGGGCAAATGAAAATTCGTCAAAAGAGCATCAATACACTTAAATTTATATCCGGGATAAATGAAAATGTTAGTCCAACCGTCAGCCTCGGTAATTTCTCCGTTATATGTTGCGACGCTTTCAAGAGTTCTGCAGCTTGTTGTACCGACAGCGATAACTCTTTTACCGTTTTTATGCGTTTCGTTTATCAAATCGGCGGTTTCTTTCGGAAGATGATAATGTTCCGAGTGCATTTTATGGTCCTCGATATTTTCAGCCTTAACAGGTCTGAATGTACCAATACCTACATGCAATGTAACATAGCCTATTTTTACGCCTTTATCCTTGATTTTCTTGAGAATTTCGGGTGTAAAGTGCAAGCCTGCCGTCGGCGCCGCCGCAGAACCTAACTCTTTAGCATAAACAGTCTGATAACGGTCATTATCCTCTAATTTTTCGGTAATATAATGAGGTAACGGCATTTCTCCGACTTTTTCAAGAACATTAAAAATATTGTTTCCTTCATAAGTAAACTTTGCAAGTCTGTTACCGTTTTCAAGCACATCAACTATTTCCGCTTTTAATATTCCGTCACCAAAAACAAATTTCGAACCTGTTTTCGCACGCCTGCCCGGGCCGGTAATAACTTCCCACACATCATTTTCCTTTTGTGTAAGCATCAAGAACTCAACATGAGCACCGGTTTCTTCCTTCACTCCGTAAAGTCGTGCGGGTAAAACCTTGGTATCATTGAGTATAAGACAATCACCTTCATTTAGATAATCGACAATATCATAAAAGTGTTTGTCCTCATTTCTATGCTCCAAACGGTGAATTACCATCATTTTAGATATATCTCTCGGCTCAATAGGCGTTTGAGCAATTCGTTCTTTGGGCAATTCGTAATAAAAATCTTCTTTTTTCATTGGGCTTCTCCTACAAATATATAAAATTTATAAAATTGTTTGACTATATAAGGTATTGGTGGTAAAATATATTTAACTGCGATAGAGGTGCGAAAACAATCAGTAGTTTGCGTCAGAATTCAGCAATTCATTGACCGTATAACAAAAGGTGTTTTTGCCGAAGATAAGGCGACTGCTGATAAACTTTATCTGGGGATATTGTGAATAACAATATAACTGTCATCATTGTTTGATGGAGTGCTATCTGCATTGAAATAAAATTTTCAATGTTGCTCTTTTTCTCAATGGTGACCGGTTAGCAAAACCGGTTATTTTTTTGCAGATAATAGAATAACATTTTTTGGAGGTAATTACAAGTGGAAAAGAAGTATAATGTCGGAGTTATCGGCGCAACAGGTATGGTAGGACAGAGATTTTTGACTTTACTTGCAAATCATCCGTGGTTTAATGTAAAGGTTGTTGCTGCAAGCGCTCGTTCTGCAGGTAAAAAATATGAGGACGCTGTCGGCTCAAAATGGTGCATGGATGTTGAAATCCCCGAGAATGTTAAAGATCTTGTTGTTATGAATGCAACAGATGATATAAAAGAAATCGCATCACAGGTTGACTTTGTATTCTGTGCTGTTGATATGAAAAAAGATGAAATCAAAGCTCTTGAAGAGGAATATGCAAAGGCTGAATGCCCCGTTGTTTCAAATAACAGCGCTCACAGACACACACCCGATGTTCCGATGGTTCTTCCCGAGCTTAATCCCGAGCATATTGAAATTATCCCTTCACAGCGTAAGCGTCTTGGTACAAAGAGAGGCTTCGTTGCTGTAAAGCCCAACTGCTCACTTCAAGGTTATGTACCTGCTCTTTTCCCGATTGATAAAGCAGGCTTTAAAGTAAAAGATGTTCTTGTTTGCACATATCAGGCTATTTCAGGCGCAGGCAAGACATTTGAAACTTGGCCGGAAATGATTGACAATGTTATACCCTTTATCGGCGGAGAAGAAGAAAAATCAGAAAAAGAGCCGCTTAAAATTTGGGGTAAGATTGAGGGCGATGTAATTGTTGACTCAACAAGACCTAACTTTACGGCACAGTGCCTTCGTGTTCCCGTTACAAACGGTCATATGGGCGCAACATTTGTAAGGTTTGAAAATAAACCCACCAAAGAGCAGATACTCGACATTTGGAAGAATTATAAAGGCAGACCGCAGGAGCTTAAACTTCCGTCAGCTCCCAAGCAGTTCCTTAATTATTTCGTTGAGGACAATATGCCTCAGACAAAACTCAACAGAGATATTGAAAACGGTATGGGAATTTCAATCGGAAGATTGCGTGAAGATTCACAGTACGATTATAAATTTGTCTGCCTTTCTCACAACACATTGAGAGGCGCCGCAGGCGGAGCAGTTCTTCTTGCAGAGCTTCTTTGCGCTGAAGGCTATATGGATTGATTGGAGGAAAATTTATGAAGAACCCAATTTTTACAGGTGCAGGCGTTGCCATAATTACTCCGTTTACCGCCGAGGGTAAAGTAAACGAAAAGGTATTGGCAGAAATCATTGAATATCAGATTTCACATTCAACAGATGCTATCGTTATTTGCGGTACTACCGGCGAAAGTGCAACTCTTGACCATAATGAGCATACACAAGCTATTAAAGTTGCGGTTGATGTTACAGCAGGCAGAATTCCCGTTATCGCAGGAACAGGCTCAAACGATACTGCTTATGCACTTAAACTTTCAAATGATGCTGAAAAACTCGGCGTTGATGGTCTTCTTATGGTTACTCCTTATTACAACAAGGCTTCGCAGGAAGGTCTTATAAAGCATTTCAGCTATGTTGCAGACAGAGTTTCAACGCCGATTATTCTCTACAATGTTCCCTCGAGAACAGGTTGTGAAATCAAGCCCGAAACTTATGCTGAACTTTCTAAACACAAGATGATTTACGGTGCTAAAGAGGCAACGGGCAACCTTTCTTCAATAGCAAAGACAATTTCACTTGTTCCCGATGATTTTGCAATTTATTCGGGTAACGATGACCAAATTACTCCTATTATGTCTTTAGGCGGAAAGGGTGTTATTTCGGTACTTTCAAATATTCTTCCGCAGGTTGCACATGATATTGCGCAGACTGCACTTGACGGTGATTTCAAAAAGAGTGCTGAGCTTCAGCTTAAGTATCTTGAACTTTGTAACGCTATGTTTATGGATGTAAACCCCATTCCTGTAAAAGTTGCTATGAGAATGATGGGAATTGATGTAGGCCCGTTAAGACTTCCTCTTTGCGATATGACACCTGCAAATACAGAAAAATTGAAATCTGTTCTTCAAAAATACGAGCTGATATAAATTTTTCAAGGATGTGTAAATAATGGTTAAAATCATTTTAAGCGGTTGTTCAGGTAAGATGGGACACGTTATTACAAAATGTGTTGAGAACAAAGAAAACTGTGAAATTGTAGCAGGTGTTGATATAAACAAATGTGATGCCACCTACCCGATTTTCACTTCGTTTTCCGAGATTGATGTTGATGCTGATGTAATTATCGACTTTTCGCATCCGTCAGTTCTCGCATCGTTGCTTGAATACTGCAAGAAAAATAAAATACCCGCTGTCATTGCGACAACAGGACTTTCCGATGAGCAGAAAAAAGAAATTGAAGACGCCTCAAAGGAAGTTCCGATGTTCTTTTCGGCAAATATGTCAATCGGCGTAAATCTTATTTCAGAGCTTGCCGCAAAAGCTGCAAGAGTTTTGGAAGGTTCGTTTGACATTGAAATTGTCGAGGCTCATCACAATCAAAAAATCGACGCTCCGTCGGGAACGGCGCTTATGCTCGCCGACAGCATTTCAGACGCTTTAACAAACAAGCCGACCTATGAATTTGACAGACATTCAAAGCGCGCTAAAAGAGATCCGAATGAAATCGGTATTCATTCAATCAGAGGCGGTACAATTGTCGGTGAACACGAGATTATTTTTGCGGGACTTGATGAAATAATTACTATTTCACATTCCGCACGCTCAAAAGACCTCTTTGCCGTAGGCGCTGTGAATGCAGGCATTTTCCTTAAAGGCAAGCCCGCAGGTATGTATTCAATGAAACAGTTAGTTGACGAGAAATAAGGTGTTTTTATGAGTGTTATACAGAGTATTTCAGTTACAGAAGATGTTACGCTTGTATCGTTACAGGATTCTCCTGCCGACATTGGCTTGATTTCCGATATATTCACTGAAATTTCCAAAAACAATATTGATGTTGATATGATTTCGCAAACTCCCCCACATTCACATACTCCGAACTTGTCTTTTACAGTTTCGGATGAGGATGTAGGTAAAATGCTTGAAATTACAGCTAAATTGCGTGAGATTTATCCCGATATGAAATTAACCTTGCGTAGCGGAAACTGTAAAATTTCAGTATTTGGTGAGGAAATGCGTGGTACTCCAGGTGTTGCCGTAAAGGTGTTTTATGCGCTTTCAAGAGCAAAAGTTGAAGTCAGTATGGTTACAACCTCGGAAGTTGACATTTCCTTACTTGTTGACAAACATTTTGTCGAGTCTGCAATTGAAAGCCTTGAGCGTGAATTTAACAAATAAGCACAATAAAAAAGGACTTTGGGTTAAACCAAAGTCCTTTTTTCAAGTATTGATATAAGTGTTTTTGAAAATTTTTCGTCTTGTTCGGCAGTTCGTTTTGCAGGGCCTTTTGTTCTGCCCCCTGCCCGCCTGATTTTCTTTGAAATATGGCGTTGTGCCAAAAGAGAATCAATATTATTTTGTGAATAAATCAAGCCGTTTTGATTTAACACACAATCGGTTTTTGCAAGACACATAGCCGCAAGTCCGTAATCTTGAGTTATAACAATGTCGCCGTTTTTAATAAGATTTACAATTTTGAAATCGGCACTGTCAGCACCTTTTGAAACTGTGATAATTTCAGCTTTATCTCCAAAATCAAAGCTATGTGAGGTATCAGCGACAATACAACATTTAACCTCGAATTTCTTGGCTATATCCAAAGTTAAATTTACAACAGGACAACCGTCCGCATCAATAATAATCATATAATTTGCCTCTGTTATAAAAGATTTTCCATTTCTTTAACACAGTTTTGGCATATTCTTACCCCATGATATTCAATAAGGTTGTCGGCACTGTTGCAAAACAGACAAGCAGGAGTATACTTCTTCAAAATAACCATATCGTTATCGGTATAAATCTCAACTGCCGAGCCTTCCTCGGTAAGTGAAAGAAGTTTTCGAGTTTCCATAGGGAGCACGATTCTTCCCATTTTGTCAATGCTTCTGACAATTCCTGTCGATTTCATAATATCACCGCCAAATCAAGTGTGATTATAACATAATTTGTCAAAACCGTCAACATTTGGCAGAAAAAACGCAGTACACTCAATAAGAATGTACTGCGTTAATTTTAAGTGTTTATTATCTTTCGATAAGTGATTCGCCTGTCATTTCCTTCGGTTTCTCAATACCCATAATATCAAGCATTGTCGGAGAAAGGTCGCAGAGCTTACCGCCGTTTTCTTTGAGCTTGAAATCGTTGCCATAGCCTGCAATGATAAGCGGAACGGGGTTTGTTGTATGAGCTGTAAACGGTGAACCGTCATCCTCATACATCTTATCAGCGTTACCGTGGTCAGCAGTGATAAGAATTACGCCGTTCATCTTAAGCGTAGCGTCAGCAAGCTTGCCAACACACTCGTCAACGGTTTCAACAGCCTTAACAGCCGCATCAAACACACCTGTATGTCCAACCATATCACAGTTAGCATAGTTAAGAATAACAACATCGTACTTGTCGCTCAAAACTCTTTCACAAGCAGCGTCGCAAACCTCATAAGCGCTCATTTCGGGTTTAAGGTCAAAAGTCGAAATCTTCGGAGAGTCGATAAGAACTCTGTCCTCACCGGGATAAACTTTTTCCTCACCACCGTTGAAGAAGAATGTAACATGAGCGTATTTCTGTGTTTCGGCAATTCTCAACTGCTTTAATCCGTGCTTTGAAATAATCTCGCCCATTGTATTGACAAGAGCCTCAGGCTTAAACGCAACATGAACATTGGGCATTTCTGCATCATACTGTGTCATGCAGACATAGTAAAGCGGGAAAAATGCTTTTCTTTCAAATCCATTGAAATCGGGATCAACAAATGTTCTTGTAATTTCTCTTGCTCTGTCAGGACGGAAATTAAAGAAAATAACAGAGTCATTTTCACTGATATTCTCACCCTTTGAGCAAACAGTCGGCATTACAAATTCATCTGTAAGGTGCTTGCCGTCGCCGTCAATAGTTTCATAAGACTTTTTAACAGCCTCAACCGCATTATCGGTCTTTATGCCCTCGCCGTTAACCATTGCGTTATAAGCCATACCGACTCTATCCCACATATTGTCACGGTCCATAGCATAAAATCTGCCCATAACGGTTGCAATTTCGCCAACACCGATTTCTTTCATCTTTGCTTCAAGTTCTTCAATGTATTCAACACCTGAAGCGGGAGGAACATCACGGCCGTCAAGAAGCGCATGAACATAAACCTTTTCAAGTCCGTTATCCTTTGCGAGCTTCAAGAGACCGTAAAGATGAGTGTTATGGCTGTGAACACCGCCATCTGAAAGCAATCCGATTAAATGGAGAGCTGTGCCATTCTTTTTGCAGTTTTCAATCGCACCGACAAGTGCTTCGTTCTCAAAGAAATCGCCGTCTTGAATTGACTTTGTAATTCTTGTAAGCTCTTGATAAACAACTCTGCCTGCGCCGATATTTGTATGACCAACCTCGGAGTTGCCCATCTGTCCGTCGGGAAGACCGACATCCATTCCGGATGCACCGATATATGTCATAGGATATTCAGCCATAAGCTTATCAAGATTAGGGGTTTTTGCCGCCTTGATAGCATTGCCGTATTCAGACGGATTATTACCAAAGCCGTCCATTATACATAAAACAACAGGTCTTTTCATATTCTCACCTTTACTTAATTATTTAGAAGCTGCTTTAACGATGATTGAGAAGTCCTCTGCTTTAAGTGAAGCACCACCGATAAGACCGCCGTCAACATTAACCTTTGCAAGAAGTTCATCAGCATTTTTAGCGTTCATTGAACCGCCGTACTGAACTGTAACAGTTTCAGCAGCATCAGCGCCGTATGCTTCAGCAATAGCAGCACGAACATAGCCGTTACCCTCGTCAGCCTGCTCTGCAGTAGCAGTAACACCTGTGCCGATTGCCCATACAGGCTCATAAGCTACGATAACATTTTTGAGCTGTTCCGGTTTAACATTTGTAAGCGCCATCTTTGTCTGGTATTTAAGGAGAGTTTCTGTGTATCCGAGTTCTCTCTGCTCAAGAGTTTCACCAACGCAAACGATAGCTGTAAAGCCTGCGTTAACAGCAGCGAGAGTACGAAGGTTAACAGTCTGGTCTGTTTCACCGAAATAAGTTCTTCTCTCCGAGTGACCGACAACTACATATTCAACGCCTGCCTCTTTAAGCATATCAGCTGAAATCTCACCTGTATATGCACCCGAAGCCTTAAAGTGAATGTTTTCAGCACCGATTTTAATGTTTGAGCCTTTAGCTGCTTCAACAGCTGCCGGAACATCGATATAAGGAACGCAAAGAACAACATCACAATCCGCATCTGCAACAAGAGGTTTCATCTCGTTGATAAGAGCTGTTGTCTCAGACGGAGTTTTGTTCATTTTCCAGTTACCTGCGATAACTGCTTTTCTTACTGATTTTTTCATAATATTTTTCTCCTATTCATTGAAATTTGCAGGTAAGAATAACCTACCTGCAAATAAAAAATTATTTCTTGTCATTAAGAGCTGCGATACCGGGAAGTTCTTTACCCTCAAGATACTCAAGAGAAGCACCGCCGCCTGTTGAAATATGTGACATCTTATCAGCAAAGCCGAGCTTCTGAATAGCAGCAGCAGAGTCACCGCCACCGATGATTGAGATAGCGTCGCTGTCAGCGATTGCCGTTGCGACTGCGATTGTACCTGAAGCGAAGTTATCCCACTCTGAAACGCCCATAGGTCCGTTCCAAATAACTGTGCCTGCATCCTTTACAGCATCAGCGAAAATTGCCTGTGTCTTAGGACCAATGTCAAGTCCCATCCAACCGTCAGGAATTTCATCTGAATTAACAACCATAGCCTCTGTATCCGGCTTATATTCTTTACCGACTTTATTATCAACGGGGATAAGGAACTTAACGCCTTTTTCTTTAGCTTTTTCCATCATTTCTCTTGCAAGGTCAATCTTGTCAGCCTCGAGAAGCGAATTACCGATCTGATGACCGAGAGCTTTCATAAATGTATAAGCCATACCGCCACCGATAATAAGAGTATCGCACTTATCGATAAGGTTTGTGATAACACCAATCTTGTCTGAAACCTTTGCACCGCCAAGGATAGCAACGAGAGGTCTCTTCGGATTTTCAAGAGCGCCACCGATAAACTGAATTTCCTTCTGAATGAGGTAACCGCAAGCAGCAGGAAGATAATCAGCAACACCTGTTGTTGAAGAATGTGCTCTGTGAGCAGAACCGAAAGCGTCATTTACATAGAGATCTGCAAGTGATGCAAATTTCTTTGAAAGTTCGGGATCATTCTTTGTCTCACCGGGTTCAAAGCGAACATTTTCAAGAAGAAGAACTTCGCCGTCTTTAAGAGAAGCAGCAAGCTTCTGCGCACTTTCGCCAACAACATCATCAGCCATTTTAACTTCCTGTCCGAGAAGCTCAGAAAGTCTTTCAGCGACAGGCTTCATTGAAAATTCGGGATTAAACTCGCCCTTCGGACGACCGAGATGAGAACAAAGGATAACCTTTGCGCCGTTTTCGATAAGGTATTTGATTGTGGGAAGCGAAGCAACAATTCTCTTATCACTTGTAATAACTCCGTTTTCCATTTTTACGTTGAAGTCGCAACGAACAAGAACTCTCTTGCCCCTAACGTCAAAATCTTCAACAGTCATTTTGTTCAATGCACTGCTCATAGAGATACATCCTTTCAAATTTCAAATTCTTTCACGCTATATTTTATAATAATTTTGTAAATATTTCAAGTCCTGTAGCTTATTTTTTTAATTGATAAAATCATAGAATTATAGAATACGGTACACCTTTTTGATTTCATCTATCCTGTCTAAAATCATTTTTTTAAGGCTATCGGGCTTTTTAACTTCGATTTTATTGCCGTACTGAATAATCCACGACACAAGACCTTCGCTGACTGCGGCATTGATGATTATTTTGAATCTTTCGTCCCCATGCTTCAAAATCGGAACGTTATCGCCGAACTTGTCAATCATATCATCAATAAGCTCATTTGAGCAAATAAGCTCGACAGATTCCGGATCGCCCGAAAACATACTGAAATGCTTATTCGCATAATCGGCAGAGTCAAAATAGTCCTTATACTCAGACACATCCGAAAAGTTTCTGCACGGGGAATCGGTAAGCACCTCAACAGATTTTATCCTGTCAACTCTTGTAATCATAATGTTTGAGTAATTGCGGTTGTTTCCGACAAGATAATAATGGTCATTCGACCAAATAAGCGCATAAGGGCTTATAAAATGTGTTTTTGTCTCATATTGAGTTTCGTTTGCAGGTGTTATTTTTCGCTTGCGATACTCAATTTGAACCTGTCTGTTATCCTGAATTGCAGTGTGAAGCTTATCAATCGTGTAATAAATATTTTCGTTTGTGCATTTAGGTCGGTTATCGACATAAACCTGATTTTTGATCTTCTCGGCCTGCGAGATGCTGACAAGAGAATAAATTTTCGAGAGCAGCTGCTTTGTTTTCTTTTGTGTAATGAAATTAGCTGCCTGTATGGCATCGCAAAGAAGTCTGATTTCCGCTACCTCAAATTCTCTGTCCGCAATAAAATAGCCTGATTTCGGTGTACGTGTCTTGATAATATCATACCCAAATTCCTGCAAAACTGAAATATCCTTATAAATGGATTTTCTTTCGGCTTCGATTCCGTGATTTTTAAGGTCTAAAATAATACTTTCAGTATCAAGAGGATTATTTTCATCACTGTTCCTCATAAGATTTTTCAGGATATAAAGTATCTTGATTTTCTGATTATATTTGTTAGGCATAGTAATTTTCCTTAATATTTGAGTGAATTGTTTATTTCTTTGATAACATCCTCTTCTATTTTGAGCACCTTGCGGTCATAGGTGTAGATGCCGTTATACTCATTCTCGACATCCGATACCTGTGTGTAAATCGTTCCGCAAAGACCCTTATCAATAAGCGGTACTATCTGCTTTTCGTAAAGCTTTTTATATGCATTTGTAAGTGTGCTCTTATTCTTGAATTTAAGGTATAAACCAAAGGTTTTATCCTCGGACCAAGTATGCTTATCTACCCTGTTTTGATATCCGCCGAACTCGGTAATTACAAACGCACGTTTTTTGTCAAGCTTCGGCATTTTGACAGGCAGGACGTACTTGTGCATACTCTGAATATCGCCGCCGCCCTGATCATACCAGCCGCTTGCGTGGTCAACAAGCCTTGTTGAATCAAGAGATTTTACATAGTTGCATATTTTGAGAGCGTCAAACTGTCCCCAGCCCTCGTTAAACGGAACCCAGCAGTAAATCGAAACAACATTGTAAAGCTGTTCTATCATTTCGCCAAGTTCACGCTTAAAATCGTCTCTTGCCTTTTTCTCTTCT
This sequence comes from Candidatus Fimenecus sp., assembly GCA_052273625.1. Taxonomy (GTDB): domain Bacteria; phylum Bacillota; class Clostridia; order Oscillospirales; family Acutalibacteraceae; genus Fimenecus. The sequence continues at coordinate 158,518 of DAVZHW010000002.1, forward strand.
CTGTTGAATATTTTGTAATTGTCATCCTTGACCTTTATGCCGAGATTAGGAAGCACACCGGCATATAAATCGCCTATGTATGCGCCACCGCTCATCATATCCTGCCAAACGATCATTCCAAGCCTATCGCAATGATAATACCAACGCATCGGTTCAAATTTAATGTGCTTTCGCAGCATATTAAATCCGAGACGTTTCATCTCTTTAATATCGAATATCATTGCCTCATCACAGGGCGGAGTCAGTCCTCCGTCAGGCCAATAACCCTGATCGAGAAGCCCACGCTGGAAATACGGCTCGTTATTGAGGAACAGCCTTAAAAGACCGAATTTATCCGTGCCAAAGCTGAATTTTCTCATACCGAAATAACTCTTAATACTATCAAGAATTTTACCGTCTTTTTTAATTTCAAGCGTGAAATAGTAAAGCTTCGGCTCTTCGGGAGTCCACAGCTTAAAGCTCGGAAGTTCAACATCCTCGTTAAGGGAAATATCCTTACAAACAATTTCGTCGCCGTCGTCAAACACCGTTAAGGAAAGCGTTGTTATTTCGTCGTTTGAGACATTTGCTTTGATATTTACAATTCCTCTGTCAATATCGGGAGTTGTCTTAATTTTTTCAATATGGCACTCATTTACGCCCTCAAGCCAAACCGTCTGCCAAATACCGGAGGTAGCCGTATACCAAAAGCCGTGCGGATGATTATCTTGCTTTCCCCTCTGCTGCCAGCCCGATTCTGTGGGGTCGTATACGCATACTGTAAGCGTATTTTCTCCGTCAAGGAGATATTGAGTTATATCAAACGAAAAACCGCAATAACCGCCCGTATGAGTGCCCACGAGCTGCTTATTGATATAGACCTTGCATTGCCAGTCTACCGCTTCAAAATGAAGAAGTATATTTTTACCCTTTAATGCGTCAGAAACTACAAATGTTCTTTGATACCACAGTCTGTCACTCGGCTTAAGAGGCTTTTCAACCCCCGAAAGCATACTTTCAACCGCAAAGGGAACGGTTATTTTGCCCGAAAAATCAGAAATCCACTTTTCCCCTCTTGAAGAAATGAAATAATCATATTCTCCGTTGAGATTTTGCCAACAAGGGCGTTCAAATTGAGGGCGAGGATACTCCGGCAAGGGTAATTTTCTGTCAACATTTTCTGTCCATAAGCTATCCATATAACAACCTCCTTTAATAAGCCTATTTTATAACAAATACAAGAATTTGTCTATTGAAATTTTATAAAATATTTGTTATAATACACAAGCGAAAAGATATATAGTATGCACCTGTGGCGGAACTGGCAGACGCGTTAGATTTAGGATCTAATACCGAGAGGTGTGCAGGTTCGATCCCTGTCAGGTGCACCAAAGGAAAAAGACCGTTTCAAACGGTCTTTTTGTTATATAATATAAGCTTTTATATTCAATCTATCTGATGAATTGTATGGAACTGATATACGCCTGAAAGCTTATCGATATTTTTAACTATATCCATTGCACCGCTTGCCGTGCTGTATAACGGATCTTTTGCAACAACCGTTTCAATCCCCGTAACGGTGCTAACGAGCTTATCCATTCCGTTGAGAAGCGCCGTGCCGCCCGTCAATATAATTCCGTTGTCCGAAATATCTCCGACAAGCTCAGGCGGTGTTTTTTCAAGCACGTTTCGTATTCCGTTCATTATCAAATCAACCTGTTCACGCACGCAAGGGTAAATTTCCTCTGATGTAACCTCAAAGGAAATAGGCATATTATCAGTTTCGCTCTTCCCCGATACTATCATTGCAAGCTCTTCTTCTCTCGGTATCGCACTTCCGAGACATATTTTAATTCGTTCCGCCGTCAAAGAGCCGACGGTTATATCACGAGTCTTTTTCAAATGCTTTTGTATTGCGGCGTCAATCGAAAGTCCGCCGACTTTAACGGTATCCGCAACCGCAATGCTGCCCATTGTTACAACGGATACGTCAACCTCGCCGCCGCCCATATTTACAAGTAGCCTGCCCGAAAGAGCGTCCTTTTGGAAGCCGATACCGATTGCCGATGCGAGCGACTCCTCGACAAAGCACACCCTGCCTGCACCTGCAGAGGTAACAATATCGATAAACGTTCTTTTGTCAAGGTTTGTGCAAGCACTCGGAACTGCAATTATAACATTCGGCTTCAAAACCCTGTTGCCGCAAATTTTAAGCAGATAATGACCTAAAAGCTTCTGCGCCATAGTATAGTTTGAGATCACACCGTTCACAACAGGATGAATAACCTCGATATTATCGTCGGTTCTGCCCTCAATCGTGTAAGCATTATTGCCGAAAGCAATGGGATATTTAGTTTCGGAGTCAACAGCGATAACAGTAGGCTCGTCAAGTACAATGCCTTTACCGTCAACAACCATAATTGTCGATGATGAGCCAAAATCAACGCCTATATTCATTCCTAACACTAAAAATCACCTACTTTCTTATCCGAATTATTTTATCACACATACATTAAAAAGTAAAGGGAGATGCCTTGTGAACATCCCCCTTGTTACAATCATTAAAAGATTGATTATTTTACCATGCTTGCGATTTCGTCAGCAAAGTTCTCCTGCTTCTTCTCAATTCCCTCGCCCTTAGCAAGACGAACAAATGAATTGATTTTAATATCTGCGCCGAGAGCCTTTGCAACAGAGCTTACATAACCGCTAACCGAACCGTCAAAGAGGTCAGAACGAACGAACGGCTGTTCTGAAAGGCAAACTTCCTTAATCTGCTTTGAAATACGACCCTGAACAAGACCTGCAAAAATCTTGTTGTCAGCGATTTCAGCCTTGTGAGAAACAGCGATTTCAGCAAGTGTAGCATAAGCTTCTTTTGAAATAAAGTTTGTAAAGTTCTTTCTCTGCTTGTTATCAAGACCGTTGTAAATCTCGATATCCTCATCGCTCCACTTTTTCTCAGAAATAGCTTCTTCGATGATGCTGTTAAGAATCGGAATCGGCAATGAAGCGGGTGTGTTAAGAGCACTCTCAACAACGATTGTCTTCATCTTCTCAAGCTCATCAGCAGAAATATCATCCTTGCTCAAGTATTCGGGGTTCATTGCTGCTACCTGCATTGCAATGTTCTTGCCCATTTCGTTGAACTCGGGTTTAGCAGCTGTTGCGTCATCTGTATCAAAAGTAACCATAACGCCAACAGTACCGTTACCGTGGATATATGTTACGACGTGACCGTCCATACGAGCAAATCTACGAACTTTCATATTCTCACGAAGTGCAAGAAATACTTCCTGAACAGCTTCCTCAACTGTGTTGTCGCCGTCAGCAACCTTTGTTGCAAGAAGAGCGTCAACATCTGCGGGATTAGCTGTAACAACGGTCTTTGCAACAGCGTTTGCAAGGTTTACGAAAGGTTCGCCCTTTGCTACGAAGTCAGTTTCACAGTTAATTTCAACAAGAGCGCCTGCTTTACCGTCGTTGTAAGAAGCGATAACACCCTCAGCAGCAACTCTGCTTGCCTTTTTAGCAGCAGAAGCAAGTCCCTTTTCTCTCAAAACTTCAATAGCCTTATCGATATCACCATCGGTTTCAACAAGAGCCTTTTTACAATCCATCATACCTACGCCTGTCTTCTCACGAAGAGCAACAACGTCTTTTGCTGTAAATGCCATAATATTTACCTCCGTTTTTATTTAATGCCCGCACAAATATTATGCACGGGCACTTAAAATCAATTATTCAGCAGCTTCTTCAGTAGCTTCAGCTTCTGCATCGTCCTGTGCAGCAGCACCTGCCATACCCTGTCTGCCTTCGATAACTGCGTCAGCCATAGCACCTGCAATAAGTTTTACTGCACGGATAGCGTCGTCGTTACCGGGGATAACATGATCGATTTCGTCGGGATCACAGTTTGTGTCAACGATAGCGATAATCGGAATACCGAGCTTCTTAGCTTCAGCAACAGCGATTCTTTCTTTTCTGGGGTCAACAATGAACATAGCAGCGGGCTGCTTCTTCATTTCTGTGATACCGCCCAAGAATCTTTCAAGCTTCTCTATTTCGAGCTCAAGTTTAGCAGCTTCTTTCTTCGGAAGCATATCAAATGTTCCGTCTTCCTGCATAGTCTTAAGCTGAGCAAGTCTCCTAATTCTCTTCTTAATTGTGTTGAAGTTTGTAAGCATACCGCCGAGCCAACGAGCGTTTACATAAGGCATACCGCAACGGATAGCTTCTTCCTTAACGGAATCCTGAGCCTGCTTCTTTGTGCCGACGAAAAGGATTTCGTCGCCCTCGGCAGCGATGTCACGAACTACCATGTAAGCTTCTTCCAACTTCTTAACAGTCTTCTGAAGGTCGATGATATAAATTCCGTTTCTTTCTGTGAAAATGTACTCAGCCATTTTCGGATTCCATCTTCTGGTCTGGTGACCGAAGTGCACACCTGCTTCAAGCAGTTGTTTCATTGATACTACTGACATTATTTTGTCCTCCTTATTTTATCCTCCACACAGTTCAACTTACTGCAAGACATATAAAATGCAATTTTGCAATAATCCCTATGTGTGTGAATTGCTAAAGCATTATACCACTCGAAAGCAAGATTTTCAAGTGCTTTTTTAATATTTTTTTATTTAATTACAGAATAAATTGTTTTGTTTCTTAAAAAGTTCTTTTTTTAATCTTTCGGTTTCATCTTTTTCATAGTGAAATTTACCGTTAGAGTCCCTTGAAAGCAACATACCCTCGTTTAGGTCAAAATCGAAATCGCCTAAAGGATAATTAAATGTTTTACCGTCTTTTATAAGAACCGCAATATTTTCTTCTATTCTGTCAACAGAAAACAGCTCCATATATTTTACCTCTCGCAATTAAAAGAAAAATTATTCCCGTCACATTCGATAACAATATTGCCACGAACATCGGTTCTGTAATACGGAATTGACATACTGTCTAATTTGGCTATTGTTTCGGGATTTGGATGCTTATAAGCATTGTTCAAGCCACAGGAAATGACCGCTGCCTGCGGATTTACCGCACGAAGATAATCGAGGTCTGTTGATGTTCTGCTTCCGTGATGACCGAGTTTTATAACATCCGCAGAAACATCATAGCCTGCCGAAAGTATATCTTTTTCAGCTTTCGCTTCCGCATCGCCTTGAAACAGAAATTTTGTATTACCGTACGTTACTTTAACAACAACCGAAGTGTTATTTAACTCCTTATAATCCTTTACAGGCCCTAAAATATCAAATCTGATATCATCAAGATTATAGGTATCCCCTGCTTTTGCGGCATAAACCTTAGCCTTTGAGTTTGCAAGAGCGTTCAACAAATTTGAATAAACATCCGAGGTTGGTGTATTTTCCTCTGTAAGTCGAGTCATAATAACATTTTCAACCTCGTAATTGTTGATTATATCGTCGGCACTTCCTATGTGGTCAGCGTGAGCGTGAGTAAGAATCAAATAATCAAGTTTCTTAACATTGTTGATTGCAAGATATGAAGCAATCGTTTTATAAGAATCGGTTTCACCCGCATCAATCATAATTGCTTTGTCACCACAAGTCATAAGTACGCAATCCGCCTGCCCGACATCTATAAAATGGACATAGAAATTACCCTCTTTTTCAACGACACCTGAATTTACTTTTGTCCATTTTGAAATGTCTCCCCAAGTAGGTGCATTGGGTAGAATGGCAAGCAAGATACAAACAATTATAAAAGCAGTGGTTAGTACTGATTTTATAATAGATTTTTTATCATATGAGCGTGTGCGCCTTTTCTTCGCCATATTATGCCTCGTCCGTATCAATAGGAGAAATTTCATCATCTACCGAAAGAATATCGGTAGCATCGGTAGGCTCCGGTGCACCGCCTTGTGCAAGAGCGTTCATTTCATACCATTGTTGTTTTGAAACAAGCACTTTACGAGGCTTACTGCCCTCAAACGGTCCGATGATTCCTCTTTCTTCAAGGTCATCAATTATTCGTGAAGCCCTTGCATAACCGAGTTTTAATTTCTTCTGTAACAAGGTTGTTGAAGCGGCTTGATTTTCAACCACAACTTCAATGGCCTTTGGAAGCATTTCGTCAGCTTCGGAGTCACTGTCGGAATCCTGTCCTGCCGTTCCGCCGTTCTTTTTCTTATCAAGTGCCGCCTGACGCTCAATTTCCTGCATAACATCATCGCTGTATTCTGACTGTTGTTGTGATTTTATAAAGTCAACAACATTTTCAACCTCTTTATCAGAAAGGAAACAGCCTTGAATTCTCAACGGTTTTGCGATTCCGACAGGATAGAACAACATATCGCCGTTACCGAGAAGCTTTTCTGCACCTGCGGAATCAATAATTGTTCTCGAGTCAATTTGAGAAGATGTTTTAAGAGAAAGTCTTGACGGAATGTTAGCTTTGATAAGACCTGTGATAACATCAACCGACGGTCTCTGCGTTGCAATAACAAGGTGCATACCCGCCGCACGAGCCATTTGCGCAAGACGGCAAATTGAGTCCTCTACTTCGTGCGGAGAAGCCATCATAAGATCGGAAAGCTCATCAATGAAAATAACAATCTGCGGTAATTTATCTCTGCCGATACTTTGGCAAATACTGTTGTATCCCTCAATATCACGCACATTATTTTCCGAAAACATCTTGTATCTTTGAAGCATCTCGGTAACAGCCCAAGCAAGAGCGCCCGAAGCTTTTCTCGGATCGGAAACGACAGGAACAATGAGGTGCGGAATTCCGTTATAAACCGTAAATTCAACCTGTTTCGGGTCAATCATAAGAAGCTTAACCTCATCTGGCTTTGCGTTATAAAGAATTGATACAATCATCGAGTTCATACACACGGATTTACCTGAACCCGTAGTACCCGCAACAAGTAAGTGAGGCATTTTTGCAAGATCGGCATACATACAGTTACCTGCAATATCCTTACCGAGTGCAACGCTTAATTTTGACTTTGCAACCGATTTTTTATAAAGGTCAGTATCAATAAGCTCACGCAATGAAACCATTGCTCTGTTTTTGTTTGGGACTTCAATTCCGACAGCCGCTTTATTCGGAATCGGTGCTTCAATTCTAACACCCGAAGCGGCAAGATTAAGTGCAATATCGTCGGAAAGGCTTGTAATACGGCTGATTTTAACACCTGCGGCAGGCTGAATTTCATATCGGGTAACAGACGGACCTCTGCTGATATCAACTACTCGTGTTTCAACTCCAAAGCTTTTAAGAGTATCAACAAGCTTTGTAGCGTTATTTTTAAGTTCTTCTTCATAATTTGCAGAATTACCGGTCTTTGGCTGTGTAAGACAATCAAGAGTCGGCAAAACATAATCTTCTTCTGTTTTATCTACATTTTCATCATCTTTTTTATCTGCATTGAGAGATATATCATTTGCCTTGATTTCAGCAGTCTTTTCAGGTGCAGGTTTTACGGTTTCAGCCTTTTTTGCATCTGTATTGCCCGAATTCATATTTTTAATTATATCATCAAGCTGAACAGGCTTTGAATTAAGAGGTTCAACCGCCTGCGGTATTTCTTCGGGACTTTCTTCGGCGGGTAAAACAAAATCAATTTGCTTTTTAGTCTTGCGTTTTTTCTGCGCCTCTTCGTAGCTTATAACATCATCATTTTCCGATTCTTCATTTTCGTTATCATCTTCATTATCTGCATCAAACTTTTCGTGCATTCTTTCATTTGTCATTTTGCCGATTTTCTTTGCCGGATTAACAATACCGTTAATAAGTTTGATAAGAGTAGTTCCTGTAACGAGCATAACAGCAAGGAAAATAAGTACAAGTATTATTGCGGCAGACGGTACTTTTGAACTGCCGGTAATAAGTAAAATCGCACCGCCGAGAATTGCACCTACCGCACCGCTTCCGAATACGCTGCCGTCAATTCTGAAATAATTATAAGCATCGGCTATATCTACGAAATAGTCAACCACGTCGCCTTTGAATGTGAAAATATGTATGGCACTGCTTATTAAAACCGTCAGCAATGCCGCCTCGGCAACCTTATAACCGACTTTTGAGTCAATTTTATTGAGCGTTGCCATAATAGCTATATAAATGAGTATTATAGGCCAAATAAATGATGTAAAGCCGAAAAGTCCAAACATCATCTCACGGCAAAATCCCCAAAGACTTTCGCCTTTTATGAATACAAGACATAGTAAAAGCAAAGAAACGCAAAACAGCACTATTGCATAAAGTTGTCTTTTTGAAGCGTTATCCTGCGGTTGCTTTGTGTTTTCCGACTTTTGAGGTCTTGATTGAGTTTTTTGTGTGCGTGGTTTAGTCGCATTCTTCTTTGTGTTCTTGCCGTTCTTTGCGGTTGCCATTTTTCTTCCTCCGAGAATTAAAATCAATTTACATCTTTTTCATTTTTATCAAGAATCAGTCCGTATAAATAGTCAAGTGCGTCAGAAAGACCGCCAAGTTCGTCGATAAGACCTTCTTTTACGGCAGACTCGCCGTCAAGCACCGTTCCGACATCCAAAACAAGTTCACCCGTGTCCATCATAAGTTCACGAAATCTGCTTGCGGAAATGCCCGAATTGGCTGTAACAAACCTAACTATCCTCTCTTGCATCTTATCAAAATAAGATAAGGTCTGCGGAACACCCAAAACAAGTCCGTTCATTCGTACGGGATGCACAGTCATTGTGGCAGACGGTACAATAAAAGAACGCTTTGCCGAAACAGCAAGCGGTACGCCTATCGAATGGCCTCCGCCGAGAACTAACGATACAACAGGCGTTTTCATTCCGCTGATAAGTTCTGCTATTGCAAGACCTGCTTCAATATCGCCGCCGACCGTATTGAGAATAACAATAAGTCCCTCAATATCGTCACTTTCTTCAACTGCAACGAGCTGCGGTATAACATGCTCATATTTAGTCGTTTTGTTTTGCGGCGACAAGATAAAATGTCCTTCAATTTGACCGATTATCGTAATACAATGGATATAATGTCCGAGTTTAGACACGGTAATTGAGCCGTTTGTGACTATCTGCTGCTCCCTTGGAAAATCCGACTGCTCATGCTCGTCTGACTCGTCCTTTTGTTCGGGATCGGAAACTGTTCCTGTCTGAAATTTGTAAAATTCGTTTATATCATTTTTCATAAATAAATCCTCCGTTAAAATTATTACCCTTTAACGCAGATTTATTTTTTCTTCAAGATATTGTATCATAAAACACATTATATATCAATAAACAGTTGTTTTTTAAGAAAAATTTTTCTTTTACCATTGATAAATTATTGACAAATTATATATTATAGTATAGAATTAACTTTGTTAAAAAAGTTAACAACTTTTATAAGGAGAAACAAACTATGGGACTTACAGTAGCACAAAAATTGATTAAAACTCACCTTGTAAGCGGCGACATGACAGTCGGAAGCGAAGTCGGTCTTAAAATCGACCAGACCTTAACGCAGGACGCTACGGGCACTATGGCTTATCTTGAATTCGAGGCTATGGGCATTGAGCGTGTTAAAACCGAGCTTTCGGTTGCTTATATCGACCACAATACGTTGCAGACAGGCTTTGAAAATGCAGACGACCACAGATTTATTCAGTCTGTTGCCAAAAAGAGAGGAATTCGTTTTTCTCGCCCCGGTAACGGAATTTGCCATCAGGTACACCTTGAGAGATTCGGTAAGCCCGGAAAAACTCTTATCGGTTCTGACAGCCATACTCCCACAGGCGGCGGAATCGGTATGCTCGCTATGGGCGCAGGCGGACTTGACGTAGCGGTTGCTATGGGCGGCGGTACTTATTATATTACAATGCCTAAAATCGTAAATGTTCATCTTACAGGTGCTTTACAGCCTTATGTTGCGGCTAAAGATGTAATTCTTGAGGTTTTGAGAATTATGACTGTTAAGGGCGGCGTCGGCAAGATTATCGAGTACACAGGCGACGGTGTTAAAACCCTTTCCGTTCCCGAAAGAGCTACAATTACAAATATGGGTGCCGAGCTCGGTGCTACAACATCCGTATTCCCGTCAGACGACGTTACAAAGGCATTCCTTAAAGCTCAAGGCAGAGAAGAAGATTGGTCAGAGCTTAAAGCCGACGACGATGCAGTTTATGACGAAACAATCGAAATCAATCTTTCTGAGCTTGAACCTATGGCCGCCATGCCTCATATGCCTGACAGAGTAAAAAAAGTTAAGGATATAGGCGAAATCAAGGTTGATCAAGTTTGTATCGGCTCTTGCACAAACTCATCTCTTATGGATATGCTCAAGGTTGCCGCTATTCTCAAAGGCAAAACCGTTTGCCCGTCAGTTAGCCTTTCAATCGCACCCGGCTCAAAGCAGGTGCTTAATATGCTCGCTCTCAACGGCGGTCTTTCCGATATGATTTCGGCAGGTGCAAGAATTCTTGAAAGTGCTTGCGGTCCTTGTATCGGTATGGGTCAGTCGCCCAATTCGGCAGGCGTTTCTCTTCGTACTTTTAACAGAAACTTCCTCGGCCGTTCGGGAACAAAGGATGCAGGAATTTATCTTGTAAGCCCCGAGGTTGCCGCTGTTTCGGCTTTGACAGGTAAGCTTACCGATCCGAGAACACTCGGTGAACCCCTTAATATTCTTATGCCCGAGTCATTTATCGTTAATGACAATATGGTTGAGATGCCGGCTTCTCCTGAAGATGCAGACAAGGTTGAGGTTCTTTACGGTCCTAACATTAAACCTTTCCCGACAACAGAGAAAATGCCCGAAAGTATTCAAGCTAAGGCAATTCTTAAGGTCGGCGACGACATCACAACAGACCATATTATGCCCGCAGGCGCAAAGATACTCCCCTACCGTTCAAACATTCCGCACCTTTCACAGTTCTGCTTCGCAGTTTGCGACGAAACGTTTGCAGAGCGTGCAAAGGCTGAGGGTAAGGGCTTTATTATCGGCGGGGCAAACTACGGTCAGGGCTCTTCTCGCGAGCACGCTGCTCTTGTTCCGCTTTATCTCGGAATTAAGGCTGTTATTACAAAGTCGTTTGCAAGAATTCACTGTGCAAACCTTATAAACGCCGGTATTCTTCCTCTCAACTTTGCTAACGCAGACGATTATGACAGAATTGACCAAGGCGACGAGCTTGCTCTTAACAATATCAGAACCGCTATTCTCAACAACGAAACCGTATATCTCGAAAACATCACAAAAGGTGAGAAATACGAGCTTAAATATGACCTTTCACAGCGTCAGAAGGATATAATCGTTGACGGCGGTTTGCTCAACTACACAAAAGAAAACATATAAAATACGGAGGACAAAATAATGACAGAAGAAAATTTGCAGTTAGCTCTTAAAAAGTTTGAAGCTCTTGTTCGTGAACAGTCAGAGCGTTCTGACAGAATTAAGGCTGATAAAGAATTTATTGACTATGACAATCTTGATAAAATCATCATCGGCGTTTGCGGCGGCGACGGCATAGGCCCGATTATCACTAAGGAGTCGGCAAGAGTTCTTGAATATATGCTTGATGACGAAGTTAAAGCCGGCAAGGTTGAATTTAAGGTTATCGACGGTCTTACAATCGAAAACCGTATTGAGCATATGAAAGCAATTCCCGATGATGTACTTGCAGAACTCAAGTCCTGCCATGTTATTCTTAAAGGGCCTACAACCACTCCTCAAGCAGGAAGCGGTATGCCCAACATTGAAAGTGCAAATGTTGCAATGCGTAAAGAACTTGACCTTTTCGCAAATGTCCGTCCCGTTAAGGTTGCAGACCAAGGAATCGACTGGACATTCTTCCGTGAGAACACAGAGGGTGCTTATGCAGTAGGCTCAAAGGGCGTTAATGTTGATGATGACCTTGCTATCGACTTTGTTGTTACAACTTCAGAAGGCTCGGAAAGAATTGCAAGAATGGCATACGAATATGCTAAGAAGAATAACAAAGACCGTGTTTCAATTATTAACAAGGCTAATGTTATCAAAACAACCGACGGTAAATTCCTTAATATTTGTAAAAAAGTCGGTGAGGAATATCCCGAAATAACAACTGATGAATGGTATATCGACATCACAACCGCAAAGCTTATCGATGAAAAGAGAAGAAAAGATTTCAAAGTATTTGTTCTTCCCAACCTTTATGGTGATATTATCACAGACGAAGCTGCCGAGTTCCAAGGCGGTGTAGGCACAGCAGGAAGTGCTAACCTCGGTAAGAGATATGCGATGTTTGAGGCTATTCACGGCTCTGCGCCGAGAATGATAAAAGAAGGCAGAGGTCAATATGCCGATCCTTGTTCTATGCTTCGTGCTTCTGTTATGCTTCTTTCACATATCGGTAAGCAGGAAAAAGCAGACCTTCTCGAAAAGGCGCTTGATTACTGTATGTTTGAGGACAAGAAATATATTATTACAGGCCGTGAAGACGGTGCTACTTGCTCTCAATTCGGTGACTATGTAATGGAAACCGTAAAGAACCTTTCAAAGTGAGGATAAGTTATGGCTAAGAATACAGTTGTATCTGCATCGGTTATAAAACGATTGCCGAGATATTACAGATTTTTAGGCGAAATGAGAAACAGCGGTACAGTCAGAATTTCTTCCGGTGAACTGTCAAAAAGAATGGGCTTTACTGCTTCTCAAATAAGGCAGGATTTAAACTGCTTCGGCGGTTTCGGTCAGCAAGGCTATGGTTATAATATTGAACAGCTTTATAAGGAAATCGGTAAGATTTTAGGCGTTGACAACAATGTTAAAACAATCCTTGTCGGTGCAGGTAATCTCGGAAAAGCCGTTGCTTCTCATATGTCGTTTGAGGAAAGAGGCTTTAACCTTATAGGTATATTTGATAAGAATGAGGCTCTTGCCGGTCAACTTGTCAGAAATATTCCGATAAGACACATAAGCGGAATGTATAATTTCTGTAAGGACAACTCCCCTGTTGTTGCAGTCTTGTGTATTCCAAGTGATAATGCAAAGGAAATTACCGACGAGCTTATTGCACTCGGTATTAAAGGCTTTTGGAATTTCAGTCATTATGACATAGCTTCGGCACACCCAAATGTCGCTGTTGAAAATGTACATCTTTCAGATAGCTTAATGACATTGAGTTATCATGTTAGCAATCTTAAATAACAATCTACATATCAAAACACCCGTAATCATCAAAGATTACGGGTGTTTTTGTATTGATATTTAACTATGCTAAACTGATTAAAGCATGCCTTTGTTTGACATATTGTAAATTATCTGCGCTACTTCGGCTCTGCCTGCG
>DAVZHW010000003.1:0-9572 GCA_052273625.1 Candidatus Fimenecus sp.
CGAGGGTGGTCACAAGGAAAAAAGGGCACAGCAAAGCAAGCCCATAAAATGGGCGAAAAAAATAAAAATCAGGGGACGGTTCTGTGATTTTTTATAATTCTTTCGGTTAAATTTAAGGAGCGTTTATGAAAAAACACATACAAGATTTTATTAACTATAATTATAAGCAGTTAACCTTTTCCGATTTCTTTATCGGATTTTTCATGTTGGCTTTTTTCACTTTTTTAATCGTACCGATAAATGTTCAAAAACCAATAATAACATATTTTTCATTTTTTCTTGACATTGCATACATAATAGCAAGTGTTCTCATTTATAAGTTTTTTGACAGTCAGAAAAGAACGTTTCTTTTTGACGGTGTAAGAAATGAATTTATAAGTATTATGTTCTGCTTGTTTGCTGCTGGATTTACGAAGCGTTATTTGTTGTTTTTCTTTTTAGAACTCATTTTGATTATTTTATTCGGTGCAATAACTGTTGTTCTTGGATGTTCAAGTATTAAGAAAAAAGCTTTTTCCGAAGACAAGCTAAAAAAGGCAGATAAAATTTCTGTTCCTATAATAACGGCTTTCTCAATAAGCGGTGTGATTGCAGGTCGCATTTTGTTTTCACTTATTGATGTTCAGAACGGATTTATGTTAGGAATGTTGATGATTGTCGGAATACTTATCGGCGGCAACGGCGGTTATTTTTTGAAAGTTTATTTATTGATTTGCCAAGAAAAGAAAATAAGTAACAAATTTATTGATTACTTGAATGATGTGGATGAATAAAAAAGGTAATTGAGGTTATGAAAAATATTAAACTTATTTGTTGCTTTGTATTTTTTGGTATTTTAGCAAATGTTTCTGTTTTTCTTGGTGCTTTTCATACACTATCTTTTTATGGGTTTGCGCTTGACAGTCAGAATCTTTTATATGTCGGAAGAGACAATGCAATAGAAGTTTACAAAGGCAACGAAAAAGTTTTTAATATAAACCCTAAAACTTCACGAGCATATGCGTTTACCATAAATGATGACATTATTGTTTTATCTACATCAGAGTTTGTATATAAAATCGATTTAAGCGGCAATGTAATTGAAAAAAGCGAAGATGTTTATTCAAAAACATATACGGATATTGAAAAATCGAAAAAGCATTTCAAGACAGATAATAATGAGTATTTCTTGAAAAACAATTTCGGTCGATATAAAATTATCGATAACAATAAAAATGTTTTGTATGAACTAACCTCAAAAGAATTTTCAGTTAAATTATTATTTATTATATCTATGCTTATGGAATTGTTGATTGCATGTTTATTTTTAATAAAAAACGATATACCAAAAGCAATGATAAGCAAATTTAAAAATCTATGAAATACACGAGTGCTTTTCTGACTTAACGAAAGGTAGAAAGAAGTTAACAAGAAATAGATGTTGCATATATTGTGTAGTATTAAAAAAGTGGGGTCATTATGTTTTATATAATAAGACTTGTTATAGCATGTATTGCAGTTTTGCTTGCATTACTTTTTACAAAACGTACTAAAAATAGAAAACGCATTGTCGCTATTGTACTTGTTATGGTTGCGGTTTTATATCAGCTTTCTGTTGTTTTTCCGATTGAACAAATACACAAACACGATAATGTTGAAGAAGTATTTGATTATATGTATTCGGGAAATATCGACTTTATAGAATACGGTCAAGATTCGGCGTTTGTTTCATTTAGGCAGGAGTCCTCTCCCAACAGTTTTAGGTCTGCTGTGATTTTGAAAAAAGACGGAAAATATATAGTCGGATTTCCAAAAAAGAACCAACGCATTTACTATTGTTCAGGTTCGGGAGTGAGTGTAAGTTTTTACCATTTAAAAGATACCAATGATTATTATTTGACTGTTTTCGGTAGTGTTGACACCGATAGCGTGTCAGATTCCGAAAATCACAAATTTAATTTTGCCAACGGTAATATGTCAAGCACAACTACGGTTTATATTAAAGATATCAGTAATTACAGCTTGACTTATACTGCATTAGAGCACGAATACACAATTTCAACTTATATGGAAAATGAAGAATTGCGCTTTAATGTAACAGGCGATATTAATAACAGCTCGGAATACTTAAATAAAAATCAGGGGACGGTTCTATGATTTTCATTGTCAAGCCAAAAAAGATATGCTAAAATAAACAAAAACCGTTCGGGATGTGAAAAAATGTCAAAAAGAAAACGCTTATCTTCTCCGCCGATGGGCTGGAACAGTTGGGATTGTTACGGCGCGGCAGTAAATGAGGAGCAACTGCTCGGAAACGCCGCCTATATGGCGGAACACTTAAAACCGTACGGCTGGGAATACATCGTCTGCGATATTCAGTGGTATGAGCCGAGCGCCGTCGGCAATGATTACCACCCGTTTACAGAGCTTTGTATGGATGAATATTCTCGTCTTATCCCTGCCGAAAACCGCTTTCCCTCTGCGGCAGGCGGCAAAGGGTTTCGCCCGATTGCCGACAAAATCCACGAAATGGGGTTGAAATTCGGCATCCATATTTTGCGTGGCATCCCACGGCAGGCGGTGCATCAAAACACAAAACTGCTCGGCACAGACAAAACCGCGCGGCAAATTGCGCATCCGTTTTCCATTTGTGCGTGGAATACCGATATGTACGGCGTAGACCCTGACAAAGACGGCGCACAGGAATATTACGATTCGCTTTTCACGCTCTACGCTTCTTGGGGCGTGGATTTTGTCAAGGTTGATGATATTGCAAATACCGAGTTCAAACCGCACGAACCGTATTCCGCAAAGCGTGAAATCGAAATGATTCGTACTGCAATGGACCGTTGCGGCAGGGATATGGTCTTGAGCCTTTCGCCGGGTCCCGCACCGGTGGAATTTGCAGAACATTTAGCGGAAAATGCCGATATGTGGCGTATGACAGGCGATTTTTGGGACAGTTGGGATAAACTGTATGCGATGTTCGAGCGTTGCGAAACATGGTATCCGTTTGTGGGAAACGGCGCATTTCCCGATTGTGATATGTTGCCGCTCGGCAGACTTTGCAAAACCGCCTCGTATTGCGGCGACCAAAACCGAATGACACACTTCACAAAAGACGAACAACGCACCATGCTCACGCTTTGGAGCATTTTCCGTTCGCCTTTGATTTTGGGCGGCGAATTGCGTGAAACCGATGCGTTTACCTTGTCGCTTTTAACCAACCGCGAGGTGCTTTCCCTCAACCAAAACGGGTTTGGTGCGAAGCCTTTGCACGTGCCGGATGATGATTTGCGTTTGTGGTGCGCTTCGGACGCCGAAAAAAATCCCGTGGTCGCAGTGTTCAACGTGGGCGAAACCGAAAAATCGGTTTGCCTTTACGATTTACTCCCCGTGGAATACCGCACTTGCAGTGCTTTACACGATTTGTGGTCGCATACGGACTGTGCGTACACCAAAGACTTGCAAATCGCTTTACCGCCCCACGCTTCGGTGCTTTATCAACTGAAATCCAATTAAGGCAGGAAAAATTAAAAAAATCAGGGGACGGTTCTGTGATTTTTCTCTGCTGCCATGAAAAATATTTGTAAAATCCTGTTTTGATCCTGTAAATATATTTCCGTCTACTGAAATCAAAACATCATAAAAAGCGTCGGAGAAATCAAACTCCAACGCTTTTTTTGTTTAGTCCTCCCAGCTGATACAATTTAGCAATCCGCCTTTTACGGCTATTTCGTTTATATTAACAGGGATTATTTCTTTGTCAAAAATGCTCTTTGCCGTATCTAAAGCAATGTTATCGGTTTCAACATCGAACACCGGCAGAAATATTGCCTGCTCGGTTTCTAAAAAGTTAAGATAGCAACCGACAGCGCTGTCGCCCTTTGAATCAAAATACGGAAAATCAATGACCTCGACTCCGTGATTTTGTAAGGTGGTTTTGATATGCGCCTCCAATCCGAACAGCGAGCGAGAGGCATTGCCGACAGCGGTATTTTCATTGACAAAACGCACCATACCGTCAGCGTGTCCCGTCATATCAGATAGAAGCGACGGAATGATAATCACCCGTGCCTCTAACAGATTTTCCAATTCCTGTACCAATTCGACAGAAGAATATTTCAAGTTTCCCGTAAAAACTCTGTCGCTGATGACAACTGTTTCTTTTGACGGGGAAAACACCACATTTCCGCCGTCTAAATTTATATTGGAATAAACAAGATTTTTGATAGCGAAAGTCGGTGCAATTTCTCTGCGAAAATCGGTGCGAAGCTCGGGATAATCATTAAGATAACTCGGCTCGTATCTGAACGATACATATTTGCCCGATTTAGTTTTCACGGGCATAAAATCCCGAAGCCAAATATCTTTTGCATTATTTAATAATTTATATTTTATATTAAATAAATCGAGTGCGGCGAACATTCTGTCCGCCGCAGGCTTGTATTTTTGTGTGTTTAGTTTAGATGAAAAATAGAGCATATTTTATTAACTTAATATTTTAATTTACTTATGAAAAACCTGTACTCTGCTTCTGCGTCGGGATTATCTTTATCTTTTAACCCTATTCGTTCACTTCCTTTGGATTCAAATGCTAATGAACTGTCAATGATTTTCCATTCTGGAAGATTACTGTCTTCGATTTTCAAAGTGTCTACTAAGGTCGTCGGTCTGCCTTCGCCAAAATTCATTTTTATATTATCATCAATAATCAGAGTGTTATCTTCTATTTTGATAGCGCCTCTTATAAGTACATTATCAAGCTCAATTTGTTTATTTTCATTTTCTGACCTATTTTCTTTACCGGCTAAATGAAGCATTCCACCATAAAGGAAAAACTTACCAACCATGTTCTTATCTGTTAAAATTTTATAAGCTTTATTACTTTTTGTTATATCGTTTTCACTTTTTTTAGTACCATCTTCATAATGAGTTGCTCTGTAAATATAACTGTATGAATCATTTGCAGGATAAGCTTCGGTTACTGTTATTAAGTAATCGCCATTAGCACAATGTATTATTTTTCCAAGCAAATAATGCGCAAGGTCTGTTGCATTTTTATCTCCAAATAAATTATTTTCTAATTCTTCCATAATGAATCCCCTTTTTTCTTCCATAATAAATCTCCTTTTAATTCAATCCCAAATTTTCAATAAAACAACCGGTCCGCTATCCTTGATTTTCTCTTCGCCGACGGTGATTGAATAATCCTCATAAGGCTCAATCGAGGTTGCCCAAACGCCCTCTCGCTTCTTGAGTTCCTCAACAAGCTTACAAGTCGGCACTGTGCTTAAATCAAAACTCATATAAAACACCCCTATAGTTTATTTGCTTTCATTATAGCAAATTGTATTTTTTCGTCAACTACACATTTTACTTAATATACCACGGCTTTTGTACGGTTTTTCGTACTTCGTAACTGTTGTGATTTTAGAACCGTAACCTATTTTATAGGCTTTTAAGATATTCTGCACGATATTCTCTTATTGTCATACCGTTGGAAATTGATTTCTCGTCTTCGTCTGCTTTGTAATCGTATTCCCAACCGCAATACTCACAAATCCAGTACATATCAAGGGTTTCATTCCCGCATATCGGGCAAGTAACAATATGAAAATCGCAGCTTTTATATTCTACGGTATCTCGTATATTCATAACGCACTCCTTTCGTTAATCGATTACTTCGTATAAAATCCTTATCCTGTTCCAAGGTGTGTTCATAAATCATATTATACGAGAAATCATGCACTGTTTTTTGTACATTAAAATAATGCACAAACGCAATGGGTAATTTACTCGGCGGAAATGCGGCAAATTCATAATCGGTCAATAAGTGGTCGTTGAATTTTATTCTTTTCAAAGAAAAAGATAGGGTGCACTACATATTTTATGGCACCCTTACCTTAAATTCTGATGACAAACAATATATAAAACTGAAAATTAGCCCACAAACAAAACAAACTATATAGTTAGATAAAATCAGGATATCATAGATGTGTTGTTTTTGTCGCATTTATTATGATATAATATGCATATCAGAAATTATCGGAGGTTGAATTATGGATAAAAGGGAAAATTTAGTTGATTGGTTTATAAAGGGGACTTTTTTTAATAAAAGTTATAATGGTAAAGAATTTAATATGTTTTCAACAAATAAAGAGGATATACTGCTTGCTGTAAAAAAGGCTTATATTGATATGACTCCAAGAACAATAAAGGGTCTTGCAGATATACATAATAAAACATTTAATGAAGCGTTTGATAATATATTATCTGAATTAGCAGATAGATTCATAAATTATTTTAAATCTGCCATTAAAAGTGAAACGGAATTTGATAATTGGCATAAAGATGTTTGTGAAAAATTCCAAGAAGATTTCAACAATCTTTTAGAAAACTATAATAAAGAGACATCCCAAATATCATATGGAAAAGCACAAAAAATAGTAAATATGACATTTAAGTATATATATTGCTTTGATAACAATATAAATTCCGATTATTTTTCCGATTATTTTAAATATTGTCATATGACTTTAGACAGTTATACTTTAAATTGGTTTTTAGAAGATGTTAGAAATTGGGTAAAAGAAAATAATGATTTTAAATTTAATAAAAAGGAAATACATGCTTGGAGTAATTTAAGGGAAGGAAATTACAATGATAAATTCTCATATTTATGGATACAAACTCAAATCAGAGCTTATTTAAAACAACAAACTAAATATCCTACAACCCCATTTTATGCTGAATTTATAATCTGGCAGGAAGAGAAAGCCAAAGCTTTGCAGAAAGAAAAAGAAAAGAAACAGTAATTTAATGCATCAAATAATTACGAAAATCATAAGCGTGTTCGATAATATCTGAAAAATCACCTTTTTCAATATCGTATTTAATATTGTCTTCCTCTGCGAAACCCATACAAAATGAAAGTACACTATCCAATGTTGAATGTGGCGTACAACAGTTTTCAGCAAACTTTTTAGCAATCAACATAGTTGTTAAATATTCCTCAGGAAAATCTTGAAAAATCTCTGTTGTGCCGTAGCTTTTAATCAAAGAAACAATTTCGGCATAAGCAAACAAAAAGTCTGGATTTGAATTGTGTAAATCAGCAACTGATAAATTATAAGAGTCAAATATTTCTTTTAAGAAATAATACGATTGCTGCATAAGATTGGAAAAATCGTCATAGTCAAAATCGTATTCGCCAAAAGCCATCGGATTTTTGCATGCAATATAATCGTATTTCCATCTTTCACATATAACTCTGAATAATGTTGAATCCATTTTTTTCTCCTTTTAATTTTCATATAATTTTAATGCATTAACCATATCCTGCTTGCACATATCGATAAGCTCTTTCGGCTCGATGATTTTAATTTGGCTGGCATAAAGTCTTGCCCAAAAACGCATATCGTTTTCATTCACCTTAACGCTTGAAAGTACATTGTCATCATCAATATCGGTGAAATTAACACTTGCGCCAAACGAATCAAGGACATCTGAAATTAAGTATCTCGGCATTTCAAATTTTGCCCTGATTGACTTGCCGCCGAACATAAAAATATGCTCCTGCATATACTTTGCAACATCAAGCCCCACAAGCCCCTCAACCTGATTTTTCGGCTTTCTCGGAGTGTCCAAAATCTCAATATTACTGATTCGGTCAATACGGTAATGTGAAAGATTATCGTACTTGTCATAGTTGCAAATAAGATAATATTTACCGCCGTTTGCTACCATAGTGTACGGATTGATTATGTATTCTCTGACTTCTCCGTCGGCATTTAAGCGGTGGTGAAGCTTCTTGTCGGTGCCATATTCATTGTAAAGAAATTTAACCTGCAAACCCTTTGAAATCGCCTCGTCAAGCACCTCAATGGTATAAAACAATTCCCTGTTAATCTCTCTGTCAACGCTCTCGTACGACTGAATATTGGAAGTGCTGAATTTGAAATATTTGTTTGACAAACCCTTTAATTTGCCAAGCATTTCCTTTTTGTTATTAGTCGGAATACTTCCTGAAAACAGCACGGAATCCATAAGCAAACGAAGCTCTGAATCGGTAAATACATTGTTGTAATAAAAACCCGTTAAAATTTCATTTTTCTCAATTTCACCCGTTGAACGATTTGGCGTCAAACGAATTTTAGTTGCGTATTCAATATTATATGAGCCGTCATTGATTAAGTCCTCAAGATTAGCCTTGATAGCTTTTCGTTCAACAATCATATCATAGTCGATTTCAAGTCGCTTTTGAATTTCCCTTTGTGTCATAGGGTGTTCCGAATCTGTGTTTAACTTAAGTATATCGTAAATATACATATTTATCATTTTTTTAGGTCTTGCTCCAAGCATAATATTCACCTCGAACTTATTATATATCTTATGCTCACATTATGCAATAGACTATGCGACTTTTTCCGAACATAATTAAATAACAGGGTATAAAATCCATTAAATTAAAGTGGTAAATCATTTGAATCAAACGAGTTGCTTATCGAATCAAAAGTATAGAAATCGTCTGAGCTTTTTATAAAGGTTGTTGAAGGCACATCATAATCAGTATCCCATATATCCCAATTTTCGAAACTCGCAATGTATTTTGAAAAGGAAGTGATATACAGTGCCTCCTGCGGAAGTTGCTGCTTTAATAAGCAAATATTTAATTTGCATTGAAGATGAAGCAAAGAAGTATAGCTTTTGCCGTCAAAACGGTCATGAGATGTTATGGTTGAAACAACACTGATTTTCTTTTCAAAAGTAAAATTATAGAGGTATTTCAAAGCGTCAGTTTGCAGTTCGGCGTTATTATTTTGAATTATACTTTCAAGATAGGGGATGTACAAAATATCAATATTTAATTCAAAAATTTTTGACTTAATCTTTTCAATTAACTCAATTATATTATCGTTCGGCGAATATTCGCAAAAATAGAGTTTTTTGTCGTCTTGCCAATTTGAATATGATTGCTTATATCTTTTTTTTACAGATAATACCAGGTCGTCAAATAAAGTGTCGATAAACGGCGATATAATTAAGACTCGTTTGCCGTTGTTAATTGCCTCGATTATAAAACTGTTTACCATTCTTGTAAGATGAGTGTTAATTTCATCGGTACAAAACAGCCTGAACATACCTTTTTTAAATAAACAAAGAGAGTCTAAATCATTGTTGCCTGTTTCAATCAGATTTTCCTCTTGTTCATTTGCAAACAAATCAAATCTTTCTTTAATATAATCGGCACAAAGAGTTATTGCGGGCGAGTTGTTCAGACACTGCTTGTCGGCATCTAAATCTTTAATTTCAAAATTGTCGCAATTACCAATAAATTTTTTTGCAAGCTCAATTATAGACTCGTTTTTTGACGGATTCATATTTATACCTCCATTTTGCTTAAATATAGCAAGGTGATTGTACTCTTTTTCGTTCATTACGGCTTTTGTACGGTTTTTCGTACTTCATACCCGTTGTGATTTTTAGTACCGTAACAGATTCAATGCAAGAAAATGTTACAAACGCAATGGGTAATTTACTCGGCGGAAATGCGGCAAATTCATAAATGGTCAATAGATGGTCTTGAGCTG
>DAVZHW010000003.1:9672-38157 GCA_052273625.1 Candidatus Fimenecus sp.
AAAATCGAATAAACGAACAAAATCTCACTCCGTAAAAAAAGAGTGAGATTTTTTGCTGCGAATTGAATTTTGAAATTACGTTTGCAGAAGTCAATAACCGGTCGCAAAATTGTTAACTCCGCCTTATCAGAACCCGATAACTGTCGAAAGTTCATCATGACTTGAAATCGGTGCGGTAATATCCGCTTCGGTTATAGTTCTCATTTCTTCATCTGTCAAATTGTCAATATCGGATTTTGCAAGGCGAGATGCCTGTTTTAAGGTCGAGAGTTCAATCAAATTTCTAACATATCTTCCGTTGCCGAAATCGTTCGTTTCTCTTGCGGTGTCAAAGACTTTGTTGAGTTTTTTATGAGCTTGCTCGTCAAATTCAAAGCCTGTCTTTTTAATCATTAAATCGGCTATATCAATAAGCTCGTCGGTGCTGTAATCATCGAAGTCTACATGGAACGCAATTCTTGAGCGCAAACCGGGGTTTTTATTGAGAAATTCCTCCATTTTATCGGGATAGCCTGCGAAGATAACAACAAGGTCATCACGGTTGTTTTCCATTTCTTGAACAATCGTGTTGATAGCTTCGTCACCGTAAAGTCCGTCCCTGTCATCAACCAATGAGTACGCTTCGTCAATGAAAAGCACGCTGCCTTTTGCCATATTAAAATGCTTTTTGACAAGCGGAGCTGTTGAACCAACAAACTTACCGACAATATCAGCTCTGCCTACCTCGTAAAGATCGCCTTTTGTGAGAAGTCCGTTGTCTTTCATTATTTGCGCAAACAAGCGGGCAACTGTGGTTTTTGCGGTACCGGGATTTCCTGTAAATATCATATGCATTGACGGGCGGTTGACATTTAAACCTTTTTCCGAATATAGCTTTTGCATTTTGAAAAAGTTTACGGCATTTTCGATAATCTCTTTTGCACTGTCAAGACCAATCATTTCACGCAACTCGGCAGATGCATTTCCTTTTGGTGCCGATTTTACAATTTCTGCTTTTGCCGTTTTAACATCCTTGTATTGAGTGTAAACAACGGTGTGTAGCTTGTCCGTGTACCACTCGTCAAACCAACGATTCAGTTCTGCAATATGGAAACTGTTTCCGTCTTTAATGTTATTGAAAAGCGTGCTATCGGCTTTAATCTTGCAAACCTTTGCCTTTTCCGTCAGATAAACCTTTGCACGCTCTGCGTCTGCCATATCCTCTGTAATTTCAACTATCGGCATTGAAGTTAAATTTTCGAGAAAGGAATCACGAATTTTTACGCAATCAAGATTTGTCCAGAAAACAGTCAATACGGATCGATAGAACATTTTTGCTATTTTACAAATTTTTTCAATGTTATTATTATTGTTTCGAGCAAAAGGACCGTTGTTTTCGGTGCTGTCAGAGTAATATCTAACGATTATTACACCTCCGCCACAGCTTCGGTAAAGTGCTTCAAGGTCGCTTTCGTTAAAAATGGAATTGGCATAGAAATCTATGTAGGTATACCGTTTGTTGAAAATTCTTCCGTTTTCATACAGAGCCGAAATCAGCGAGCGAAAAAGTTCCTTTCTTGTTTCCTCTGAGCGTGTTCTCACAAAATAGTGAACGGGATGACCAATCGGGCGCTTTAGGCTTTTACCTGCATAAATTCTGTCTATCTCGGGGAGAAAACTGTCCGAATAGAGATAAGTCTGTGCCTCTTTGACAATTTGCTCATGACTTTTAGTTTCTATAATATTTTCGTCATAGTTTAAGCCGTTACCGTAGTGATTTTCAAACAACGGGAGAATTCCAAAGTTTTTGGCAAGCTCTTCGTCATCATTTATGAAATCTGCACCGTCAGCCATTCTAAGATTTGCTCTTAAGCTGTTAAAAACTTGTTCTTCGATAAAGTCATATTCAACTTTGAATCCGCACAACTTCATATATTTGTCGAGGACTTTTTTTATATCACTATGCTCGTTGATAATCGCACCAAAGCGCATAGTGTTATTGTTGCCCGTGTTTATGGCAAAAACATAGTCTTTTCTATCCGAGCTTATGTAAAATGACTGAGAAAAGCTCTGCATAGTATCGGCAAAGGTATAGAAATCCTCCGTTCTTCTTTTCGGAATTTCAACATCTGAAAGAATAGTAGCTTCAATTCTGTAAAAACGCATAACATACCTCCAAAAGCAAATAACATATCTCCAACTTTTTCTTACGCATATATTATACCGTTTACGATGTACCTTTTTAGGTGCATAAGCCCCGCCCTAAAAACAGGACGGGGTTGTGATAAGGATATTACGACGGCGTTAACTATATATTATAGTATATAGTTAATTTTTACTAATAACTGAAATGTTGAATTTCAATGCTTTGATTATTTTTGCATTTAGGACAGTAGAAGCTTGATGTTGATTTTCCGAATGAACCGCCTGTGTATCTTTTCATGTTTGATTCAACATATCCGCAAGCCTCGCATTTTCGGCAGTATGTAAATCTTGAGGTGCCGTCTTGCTCAACAATTACAGCACCCTGCAACGCAACATGGTTTATATATGTTTTTGTCGGTGCTTGATACGCTGTCGTTGCGGAATAGCTTGCCTGCCTTGTTTGAGTTTGATTTGCGCTTGACGGGTAATATTTTGTCTGTGCCTCGGTTGTGTAATCGTCCTCGAAATTGTATGTTGCATAATACTCGGCTGCCGCTTCGTCATCGTCGCCGTAATCATAATAGCCGTCCGATTTTACGGTGCACAAGCCTATAAACGCACATGTACCTACAAGTAAAACAACTGCGAGCGAAAGTGCAATAATCTTTTTCATTTTTTTCCTCCTCATTTTGAGTTTATTGCTGTGCCGTTATTATATTAAACAGGGTGCGGTCAAATTTGGGACATACCGTTATTGTAATATAGTCTTGCAACGCAAATTGCGGAGTTTAATGAGAAAGGAGAAATTACAAATGCGTACCTACAAATGCCAGTTCTTTCTTGATAACAAGGGCATGAGAATTACCGAAATGGTCGAGGCTATCAGTTCTTTAGAAGCTAAAAGAATTGTAGAGGCAAGATATTCGGGACATACGCTTTCCGGTTGGATTGTTATGCCTGTTTAACGGAGAACAGCAAGCAGATGTGCCTTAAACGGTGCATCTGCTTCACTTTCAAAAATTTTCCCCGTTTTTTATTTACATTTTCACATCGGGTATGATATAGTAATTACGGTTTAGAAAGTTGTACCATTTTTGGTACAGCTTTTTTTGGTATTATTATGTAAATTTTTAATTGATGAAAGGGGATATTTATGTTTAATTATGTTGAGGATACCCATATCTTTACAACAGAAACCACTCCAGAGGAATTTATAGACATTATGTATGCCAACCTTAACGAAGACGGAGTAACCTTTATTCCGGGTCCGTACGACGACGATTCAAAATACTTGGGAGGGACTTTTAGCTACCGTTGCCGTATCGATTGGGACAATAAAGGAAGAAAGGAGGCGAAGAAAAAATTTGCTTCACTCTTTGATGCGTTAAAGAAAATCGCAGAATACGATGATAAGCTTGACGGAACGAATGAAAATGCGAAAAAGGTGTTAGGTGACGGTGAACTGTTCTATATCTGGGCTACCTATGTTAAAACCTTCAGTACCGATAACTTTGATATGAACAAAATCAACGATATTTCCGACAGAATGTCAACGATTGATTGGATTAAGGATTTGTCAAAGACTTACGCCAAAAACGGAAAACTCGGGGACGATGAAAAGGAGTTTATGCGAGATTATATAGATGTTTCGGTTACCGATGAGGAGAGGAGCTATTATAAAGAGTATATAAACAGTTTGTTTGCCGAAAGCGAGAACAGGGTAGGAACAAATATTCGTGCTGCAAGCCTTGTTCGCCACGCACAGAGAGTTTACAAGCTTCTTACTCTAAACGCACCCGATTGTGTTGTCAATGCAGAAGCGTGTCAGCTGGCTGCAATGATTGTTATGCATGACTACGGTATATCAATTGAAGCAGTTGACGACTCTACAAGAAAATATTTTGAACAGTTCTACACCGATGATGACGAATTGCTCGATAAGCTTTACAAACCGTTAAAACAAAACAAGAGAAAGACTATGGCACCGCTTTTTGTCTATCTTATATTAAAGGAGCACTCAAGTTCGGCAAAGCATTTAAGACAGAACGAGATACTTGAACTTCTTGAGAGAATGCCCTACGAGGTCACGATTGAACGCAAGGCACTCTCACGCATAATCCACAATCTTGTTGACTCGCAGTTAGGCATTTACACCGACACAAAAACAGGAACATGGCTTGAGCAGTAAAAAACAAGTCGGTTCATTAGAATATTTAGATTAAATAAGGAGAATTAAAATGGATAAAAAATATGTTTGGAACATAATTTTAAACGAAGAATTTGAAAAGGATGGGGAGAGAATTAACCGACATAGTATTTGGACTTATTAAACATTTGAAAATGCAAGGGAAAACTACTTTAATGCTCTTAAAAAGTATTTTTTAAGCAGTAGCAAATTTGACGGCGAGGACTATTTAAGACAGTTTGAAGAGTATTTTGATGATTCTTCGTATGATGACGATGAAGAAGAGGATGAGCGTTGGAGTAAATTATCTTTTGCTTTTATCGGAAACGACAGTTCTCACAAGGCACGAAGTAAGGCAATGGAAATTCCGAATTTAATCCGAAGCCTGATTTCCGAAGGAGAAATAAATCCCGATCCTGATTCTTACTGTAATTACACCGATTATCTGCCTGAACTTGAACTTGGAAACGAAAAAATCACAGCCAATGGAATTGATGACGGACCGTGTAACGGTGTTGAACCCTATATTTCGATTGACTTTTTCAGAATGGACGATCCTGACAGAGAATACGGTTTTCAGGTAGCCGGCGGTTTTACTTTCAAACAGGTTGAAAAAGAGACCTTTTTCTTTATGAATCTTGCAAAAGCTGAACTTGATGCTTCCGTATAATATAATAATTGCTTTTATAAGGTAGTGATTTATTTAATACCTAACCAACAAAAAACAGCCATTTCTTTTATACCTTGAAATGACTGTTTTTTAATTTAGCGCTGTGTTTTTATCCCGCTTTCCGTTCGTAACCGGTCAATAGATGGTCTTGGGCTGAAAATCGAATAAACGAACAAAATCTCACTCCGTAAAAAAAGAGTGAGATTTTTTGTTGCGAATTGAATTTTGAAATTTATTTTCTGAAAAGAAAAAACCTGCATAAACGCCGTGTTTACGCAGGTTTTGGAGCTGATAGTCGGACTCGAACCGACGACCTGCGCATTACGAATGCGCTGCTCTACCAACTGAGCCATATCAGCAATTATACATTTCAGAAAAACTTTATTGTTCTCACAAAATGCCTTTATATTATATATAAATTTCTCGGGCTTTGCAAGTGTAATTTGAAAAATATTTGGCTTTTACAGATTTTTATTTTTATTACAGCAAATTGCGGAATTTATCGAACTCAAAGCACAGCGTTTCTTTTTGGTGGCTGTCGCTTGACAGAATGAATTTTCCGCCCTTCTGACGAATATAGCTTCGTATACTTTCGGACGGGTAGGGGGTAGTCCGGTAACCTCGGCTGATAGCACCCGTATTGATTTCAAACACCTTGCAGTCCGTGATTATTTTATCAATGGCTTTTTGATACGCTTTTATGTATCTCGGGTCGTTTTCATCAAAAAGCTGTTGCTGCTCGTTGAATTTTGTTATCAGGTCAAAGTGTCCGACAATATCGCACTTGGTTTTCTCATAAACCTCGCCGACGTTTTCGAAATACGCTTCGCAAAGGCTTAAAATATCGCCTGAAAAATATTTATCTGCCGCTTGCTTTAATATATCGGAGGTTTCGTCAACGGGAATATACTCCCCGTCAATTAAAACATAGTGAACAGAGCCTATGACATAATCATAGCCTGCCATGGGTGCGGTTGAATAAAAATCCTGCTCGGTGGCGCAAAGGATTTCTATTTTGTCCGAAAACTCATTTTTCAATTCGTTAATTGTACGGATGTATTCAGCTTGCTTGTCCCTTTGTATGCAATATCGCTCGTCAAATTCGGTGTAAGAATGGTCGGAAAAGCCAAGCGTTTTTACACCCTTTTCAATCGCCGAAATAACTATATCCCTCGGCGTGTCCCTGCCGTCGCTGAAAACGGAATGAACGTGTAAATCAAAAAGCTCCATCAGGTCATCTTCTCCTGCTTTACCTTGTGGTCGATAACGTGGCGTGATGCCAGCTCGTCTCTTATATCGTCAAGTGAAATTCCCGTTTCAACCATAAGCACCATAATATGATAGGCGAGATCCGCAATTTCGTAAACGGTTTCCTTTTTGTCCTCGGCTTTGGCGGCAATGATTACCTCTGTGCTTTCCTCGCCGACCTTTTTAAGAATTTTATCAAGTCCCTTGTTGAAAAGATAGGTGGTATATGAGCCGTCTTGCGGATTTGTCTTTCTGCCTCTTATCAGCTCCATAAGTCCCTCGTAGGAAAATTCCGAGCGTTCCTCACTTTGAAAAACAGGCTTTGTAAAGCAGGAATATGAGCCTGTGTGGCAGGCAGGACCGTCGGGCTCGACCATAACTGCAAGAGCATCATTGTCGCAGTCAGCCGTTATCGAAACAATGTGCTGATAGTTTCCGCTTGTTTCGCCCTTGAGCCACAGCTCGTTCCTTGAACGGCTCCAAAAGCAGGTAAGCTCCTTTTTAAGCGAAATTTCAAGGCTTTCTCTGTTCATATATGCGAGGGTCAAGACCTTTTTTGTCTTTGCGTCAACGACGATTGCGGGGATAAGACCTTTTTCGTCAAATTTAAGTTCGTCAATGTTCAACATAGTTTTCTCCTTATATCCTTGTCGGAATGTTATTGCGTTTCATCTCTTTTTTCAGGTCGTTTATGCTGACCTCTCCAAAATGGAAAATCGAAGCGGCAAGTCCTGCGTCAACTTTTGGAACGGTATTGAAAAGAGTTATAAAGTCCTCGATTTTTCCTGCTCCGCCCGAGGCGATTACAGGCACGTTTACCGCATCGCATACCTTTTCGAGCATTTCAAGATCGAAGCCCTTTTTTACGCCGTCCGTATCAATGGAATTGACAACGACCTCGCCTGCGCCGTTTGTAACGCAGCGTTTTATCCATTCAATTGCGTCCATCCCCGTATTTTCTCTGCCGCCCTTCGCAAAAACTCTGAAAACGCCGTCAACCCTTTTGACATCAACCGACAGCACTACGCATTGGTCGCCGTAAAGCTTTGCGGCTTTACAGATTAAATCAGGGCTTTTGATAGCTCCGGAGTTCACGCTGACCTTGTCGGCACCGCATTTTAACACCCTGTCAAAATCCTCAACGGTGTTTATACCGCCGCCGACGGTAAGCGGAATAAATACGCTTTTTGCAGTTTCGCAAAGTATGTCGGTAAACAGTTTTCTGCCGTCCGAGGAAGCAGTTATATCATAAAACACAAGCTCGTCGGCGCCGTTCTGCGTGTAATATTTGGCAAGCTCAACGGGAGATGAGACGTCCTGCAGACCCTTGAAATTTACGCCCTTTACAACACGCCCATCCTTGACATCAAGGCAGGGAATAATTCTTTTTGTAATCACAGAGCCAACTCAACCGCCTTTCTCAAATCGATAGCCTTTGTATAATAAGCCTTGCCGATTATCGCACCGTGAATATTGAGCGCACGAAGCTTTTTGACATCATCGAGCGAGGAAACGCCGCCCGAGGCAATTATGTTCATCTTCAGCTGCTCGCTCAATTCCTTGTATAAGCTGTGGTTTGTGCCTTTCATTGCACCGTCCTTTGAAATATCTGTGCAAATGAGCGTCGAAACACCGAGAGCCTGCATATCTCTGCAAAACGCAAACGCCTCAAGCTCCGATTTTTCCGTCCAGCCTTTGATTGCGACAAAGCCGTCCCTTATGTCAACGCCGACGGCGATCCTGTCTTTATATTTTCCGACGGCTCTTTCAAGGAATTTTCTGTCGTTTACAGCCGCCGTGCCGAGAATTACACGGTCAATCCCGTTTTCAAGGTACATTTCGACTGTTTCCATGCTGCGTATTCCGCCGCCGATTTCGCAAAACATATCCGTTGCGTTGTGAATTTTCATAACCGTATCAAAATTCGGCGTTTTTCCGTTTTTTGCGCCCTCAAGGTCAACAAGATGTATGTGCGTTGCGCCGCAGCTCTCAAAATCCTTTGCGACCTCGGGAGGATTTTCAGAAAAGATCTCCATTTGTGCGTAATCGCCCTTGAAAAGTCTTACCGCCTTGCCCTCGTAAAGGTCTATTGCAGGATAGATAAACATTATTTTCCCTCCCCTAAGGCTACAAATGAGCGAAGTATTTTAAGTCCTGTTTCGCCGCTTTTTTCGGGATGAAACTGACAGCCGAAAATGTTTCCCGCTTGCACCGACGCCGTAAGCGGTGCACCGTAGTCTGATACCGCCGTTACCGAGCTTTCACAGTCGGCGGCATAATATGAATGAACGAAGTAAACGTATTCGCCGTTTTTTACGTTTTCAAAAATCGGTGTGGGCTTTCGAATTTCAAGACTGTTCCAGCCGATATGCGGAATTTTATATCCCTTCGGAATGACGGCTTCGATAGGTCTTATCTCGCCCTCAATAAGCCCCAAGCCCCTGTGCTCGCCGTATTCATAGCTTTTCTCAAACAGGAGCTGCATACCGAGGCAAATGCCCATAAGCGGCTTTCCGCTTTTCGCAAGGGAAATAACCGTGTCCTCAAGTCCGCTGTCCTTGAGCTTTTTTGCGGCATCACAAAACGCACCTACACCCGGCAGGATAATCGACTCCGCCCTTTCAAGCTCCGATTTTGAGCTTGTAACAACGGCGTCTGCACCGATAGCGGAAAATGAGCTTTTTAACGAAAAGAGATTTCCCACGCCGTAATCAATAATTGCAACCATTATAACACACCCTTTGAGGACGGAATTTCATCGGCAAAATCGCTGTCGATTTTTACCGCAGCTCTGATGCTTCTTGCGACGGACTTGAACGCACCCTCAATTATGTGGTGTGAGTTTTCGCCGTCAAGCTGCATTATGTGAAGCGTGAGCTTTGCGTTGCTTGTGAATGCGATGAAAAATTCCTTTACAAGCTCTGTGTCGAAGGAGCCGACCTTTTGCGCAGGAATGTCAAGCGAGTACCTGAGACAGCTCCTGCCCGAAAAATCAACCGCCGTAAGAATAAGAGCCTCGTCCATAGGAAGAATTGTGTCCCCGTAGCGAACGATACCCCTTTTGTCGCCGAGTGCCTGTGAAAATGCCTGCCCAAGAGCAATGCCTATATCCTCGGTCGTGTGGTGGTCGTCAACATAGGTGTCGCCGTCGCACTTTATTTCAAGGTCAAATTTTCCGTGAGAGGCGAAAAGAGTCAGCATATGGTCAAGAAAGCCGCAGCCGCTGTTTATGTCGCTTTTGCCTGTTCCGTCGATATTCAGCGAGAGTTTTATATCGGTTTCGTTGGTTTTTCTGTCAATTTTTGCAGTTCTCATTTTAATCGCCTTTCTCTGTGATTCTTTGTGTGAGTATGTCTATTTGCTCTTTTGTTCCTACCGTGATACGGTTATAGTCCCTGAGCCTTTCGCTGTCGAAATGCCTTACAAGCACGCCCTTGCTTTTGAGAGCCTCATAGAGCGCCCGTCCGTCTATTTTGTCGTGCCTTGCGAACACGAAATTAGCCTTTGACGGAAGAACGAAAAAGCCCATAGCTTCAAGCTTTTTTGTAAGATATTCTCTGTTTTCGATTATCGTCCTACAATTATTTTTTGTGTACTCCTCGTCCTCCAAAACACCTGCTCCCACAGCCTGTGTAAGAGAATTTATGTTGTATGGATTTGTGGAATACTTGATTGTATTAAGGTCTGCTATAAGCTCCTTGCAGGCAATTCCGAAGCCGAGCCGTCCGCCTGCAAGCGAACGTGATTTTGAAAAGGTCTGCGTAACAAGCAAGTTGCTGTATTTGTGAATAAGGCTTACAGCGCTTTCCGTGCCGAAGTCAACATACGCTTCGTCTATAACAACGACCGACTCGGGGTTCGAGGAAACAATTTTTTCAATGTCGTTAAGACTTAACGCAATACCTGTCGGGGCATTGGGATTTGCTATAAAAATCGTTTTGTTTATTCCGATGTAGTCGTCAACCGAAATTGTAAAATCATCCTTTAACGGAATTTCCTTATATGGCACACGGTTTATCTCGGCAAATACGGGATAAAAGCCGTAGGTTATGTCGGGGAAAACCGCAGGGTGCGTTTCGTCGCAAAATGCCGAAAAGGCAAAGTTCAGAATTTCATCAGAGCCGTTTGTGAAAAGTATTTCCTCCGTATCGACCGAAAAGACTTCGCTTGCCTTTTTTACAAGCTCACGGCACTCGGGGTCGCAGTAAAGCTGAAGATTTTTAACCGCTTCGGCTGCTTTTTTCATTGCCATTTCGCTCGGCGGAAACGGAGACTCATTGGTGTTCAGCTTTATGTATTTCATCTCTTTTGGCTGCTCTCCCGGGGTGTAGGGGGTAAGAGCCTTGAATTTTTTTGAAAAGTATCTGCTCACTGCTCGTCCTCCACACGGATAACAGCACTCTTTGCGTGTGCCGTCAAGCCCTCTTTTTTCGCAAAGGCCGCAACGTCGAAGGCAACTTTTTTGAGTGCGTCCTTTGTGTAATAAGTATATTGCGTTTTCTTTATAAAGTCGTCAACGGAAAGCGGACTTGAAAATTTTGCCGTTCCGCTTGTCGGCAGGGTATGGTTAGGTCCTGCAAAATAGTCACCGAGAGCCTCGGGACAATTTCTGCCCATAAATATCGAGCCTGCGTGACGTATGCTGTCGAGCTTGTCAAAAGGATTGTCAACGCATAGCTCCAAATGCTCGGGAGCAATTTCATTTGCAATTTCAATTGCGGCGTCAAGTGTTTCGGCAACGATTATTTTGCCGTTTACATCAATGGACTCTCTTGCGATTTCACAGCGTTCAAGTAACGGGATTTGCTTTTCAAGCTCCGTGCTGACGTTTCTTGCAAGCTCTTCGCTGTCGGTAACAAGCACTGCGCTCGCCATTTTGTCGTGCTCCGCCTGTGAGAGAAGATCCGCTGCAACATACGCCGGATTTGACTTGCCGTCCGCAACTATCAGTATCTCGCTCGGACCTGCTATCATATCGATTGAAACAACGCCGAAAACCTGCTTTTTAGCTTCAGCCACAAAGGCATTTCCCGGACCTACGATTTTGTCCACTTTAGGAATACTCTGCGTTCCGTATGCGAGTGCCGCTATTGCCTGCGCTCCGCCGACTTTGAAAATTCGGTCAATGCCTGCAACGTGCGCCGCCGCAAGTATAACGGGATTTACCTTGCCGTCCTTTGTCGGAGGTGTTACCATAACGACCTCACGGCAGCCTGCTATCTTTGCAGGGATGGCGTCCATAAGAACTGTTGACGGATAAGCCGCAGTACCTCCCGGCACATACAGTCCTGCCCTGTCAACGGGAATTATCTTCTGACCGATTACAATTCCGTCCTCGTCGTTGATTATAAAGCTGTTGCGTACCTGACGGGAGTGGAATTTTCTGATGTTTTTTGCTGCCTTTTCAAGTATTTTCAAAAATTCAGGCTCTACAAGGCTCAACGCCTCGTCAATTTCCTCTTTTGTTACCGCAAGAGAGGAAAGCTGCGCCTTATCAAATTTTTCGCAGTATTCAAAAAGTGCCTTGTCGCCGTTCTCTCTTACATTTTTTATGATTTCGGCAACCGTTCCGGCAACATCGATTTTCGGAACGGAACGGGCAAAAATTTCACTGTTCGGCACTTCGCCGTATTTCATTATCTTAATCATTTTTACACTCCACCTGCCGCTTTAAGCAATTTGTAACCTTTTCAATTTGAGCCGTTTTGAACTTGTAGCCCGTCTTGTTTGCTATAAGCCTTGCCGAAATCGGAACGACCGTTTCAACGACCTCAAGATTGTTCTCTTTAAGCGTTGTACCCGTTTCGACAATATCTACAATAACGTCGGAAAGTCCTAAAATCGGAGCTATCTCGATTGACCCGTTAAGATGTATTATATCAATATCTCTGCCGAGTGAGGCGTAATAATTTTGAGCTATGTTTGAAAATTTCGTTGCAACCCGAAGCGTTTTGCGAACGTCGTCACGAAAGCCCTTAGGTGCGGCGACCGCCATCCTGCATTTGCCTATTCCGAGGTCGAGCAGCTCATAAATATCCGGCTCATATTCAAGAAGAATATCCTTGCCTGCAACGCCTATGTCTGCGGCGCCTCTTTCGACGTATATGGCAACATCCGAGGGCTTAACCCAGAAGTAGCGAACGCCTGCCTCTTCGTTTTCAAATATAAGCTTTCGGTTTACCTCCTTGATTGACGGGCAGGGAAAGCCTGCTTTTTCAAACATGGAATAAACCCTTTCGCCGAGCCTGCCCTTTGGGAGAGCAACATTAAGCATTGTTTTCAATTAAAATCACCTCTCCGTTTTGAAGCTCGAAAAGCTTACCGTAGGTTACTTTTTCGGGGAGCTTTTTTGCCGTGAATACGCAGCCGTACTCATTTATAAGCCTTTGCGCTGCATCTTTGACTGTTGAAATGCTGTCGTTTTCAGAATAGAGCAAAACCGCAGCATAGTCAAACTCCCTTTCCTTTATATTAAAGCGTTCAAGCATATCTATGTATACGGCAAAGCCTATCGCTTTTGATTTTCTCGACATACTCTGCATAAGCGAGTCGTATCTGCCGCCCGAAAGCACGCTGTCGGGGATTTTGTCGATAAAGCCCTTGAAAACAATACCGTTATAATAGTTTATATCGCTCACTACCGAAAAGTCAATACGCAGCTTGCTTTGAAGCTCCTTGTCAAGTGATGAAACAACGCTTTCAAATTCCGAAAATTCAGCCTGTGCGCCTATTCGTTCAGCCATAGCCTTGAGCCTCGGCAAAATCTCGTCGGGAGTGCCGTTGTAGGAGATAATCTCCTCCAAAAGCGCCGTGCTTTCTGCCGAAACCGACATAGCCTCACAAAGACGCTTCATTTCGTGGGTGTTTTTGTCGGAAATGAGCGAGGTCATTCTTTTTCTTGCCTCGTATGAAAGACCGATATAATCATAAAGTGCAAAAAGTATCGCAAGGTCGGACACGTCAACGACGCAGCTTTCGCTTATCGTCATCAGACTCTTTACGGCAAGGCTCAAAACCTCGCATACACAGTAAGTGTCAACGTTGCCGATGCACTCAAGACCTGCCTGCTTGATTTCCTTGTATGAATGAGTACCTTTTGATACCCTGTAAACGTTTTCGTCATAATAGACCTTTTGCACAAAACCATCGGAGTCCTTAGTGTTTTTGACTATCGACAGGGTTACGTCGGGCTTTAACGCCATAAGCTTGCCGTTGGTGTCGGTAAAGGTTATTACACTGTCGGAAATTAAAAAATCCTTGTTGCGAACATAGAGGTCGTATTCCTCGAATTTACGCATTTTGTATTGCTTGTAGCCGTATTTTGAATAGAGCGAGCGAAGAAGAAACACAGCCTGCTCGTCAAATTTGAGATTATCGGTTTCGATTATCATTTCTTTTCACTCTCCTCAAGCTTCCTAATTGCGCTTTCATATCCGCCCGAGCCGTAGCGCAGACAGTTGCTGACCCTGCCTATCGTGGCGGTGCTTATGCCCACTTGCTTTGAAATAGTAAGGTAATTTGTACCCCTTTCAAGCATTATAGCGGCTTCAAGACGTTGCGCCATATCGATAATTTCCTTTTTTGTGCATAGGTCGTCGAAGTATTTATAACAGTCGTCAAGACTCTCAAGATTTAGAAAGGTTTGAAAAAGGCGATCCGTTGCCTCTGTTCTGAAATCTGCCATTGCGATAGCTCCTTTGCTTTGTCGTACTAATATATTAGCACTTTACCTTGATAAAGTCAATAAACTTTGCAAAAATTTTTGTAAATTTCTCATAGGCAATGTAATTGTGATTAGTGTGATTTTTCACACTGATTATCCTTGACAAAACAGGGGATATACTGTATCATTTCATTGCTTCAAGCGAAGCGGTCAGTTCGTAACCATCCTGACCGACACTATGTGTCAATCAAAACTAAGGAGAATTGAATATGAAAAACAAAAAGGTTTACACACTCGTTTCGGGTGCGGTAATTGCCGCACTCTACGCCGCATTGACTTACGCCGCATCATCGGTCGGACTTGCTTACGGAGCCGTTCAGTTTCGATTTTCGGAGGCTCTTACGGTGCTTGCTGCACTCACTCCCGCAGCAATTCCCGGGCTTACAATCGGCTGCTTTTTGGGAAATCTCGGAAGCCCGTACGGTATGATTGATATTATCTGCGGAACTCTTGCGACGCTTGTTGCCGCAGTTCTTTCCTATAAGACAAGAAATGTCAAAGTAAAAGGTATATCCGTGTTGGCACCGCTGTTCCCCGTAATCAGCAACGCACTTATTGTCGGTGCGGAGATTACAGCCTTTCTTCCCGAGGGCTTTACATTTTACGGCTATCTTATTCAGGCGCTTTGGGTCGGTCTCGGCGAGCTTGCCGTATGCTATGCCGCAGGAATTCCGTTGCTTATAGCGGTTGAAAAGACGCAGCTCAAAAAGTACATTAAATAATATTGAACAACACTGTCCTTTGTGTTACAATTTAACAGAAAGGGCGGTGTATTTTTATGTCAAAAATCATTGTTGCAGATGACGAGCAGCTTATCAGAAGCCTTGTCGCAGATTTTCTTGAAAAGGCAGGCTATACCGTTTTGCAGGCTGAGGACGGAGCAAAAGCACTTGAGCTTTTTAATGAAAACAGGGACGTTGCACTTTGTATTCTTGATATTATGATGCCCGAGCTTGACGGTTGGGAGGTCTGCCGCAGGATACGCAGCGCTTCGGATGTTCCGATTATGCTTTTGACCGCAAGAAGTCAGGATTTTGACCAGATAACAGGCTTTGATTCGGGCGCAGACGACTATGTTACAAAGCCGTTTTCTCCCGTTGTGCTTGTTAAGAGGGTGGAGGCGTTGCTTCGCCGCAACGGCGCATTGAAGTCCGAAAAAGAGGGCTTGTGGGGGCTTGTCATTGACCCCGAGGCTCTTGATGTTCGTATTGACGGAAAGAAAATTGACCTTACCGTCAAGGAGTTTAAGATACTTGAAAAGCTTTCTCAGTCTGTCGGCAGGGTTTACAGCCGTGAGCAGCTGCTTGATGACGTGTGGGGTTATGACTATTTCGGAGATATAAGGACTGTTGACACGCACGTTGCAAGGCTTCGCACAAAGCTCGGAGAGTGGGGGGAGGCTCATTTGAAAACCGTCTATGCGGTCGGATATAAGCTTCAGGAGAAATCCGATGAATAATAAGCAGCGTAAAAAGATAATAAGCATCCGCACCCGACTGTTTTTGCAGGTCGGGGCAGTTGTGGTTGTTGCCGTACTGCTTATTTTGTCGCTTAACAATTTCCTTTTGCCGACGATTTACGCAAAAAACGAAAAGCGGTCTATGATTGATGTTAAAAATGAAATAAGCACCTTTGATTTTAATGCGGGCGATTATGTATCGCAGCTGAGCTCGCTCGAAAAAAAGTACGGCTTTTCCATTGATATTTATTCTCAAAACGGCGATCCGCTTTATTTCGGTACGACGGACATTTTCTCGTCAAAGGGTAAAATTACCGTTTCAAAGAGGCAGGACTATGACGACGGCTCATTTTTTGAAATTCAGACGATTGAAAACGAAAATATACAGTATATAGTTTACGGATCACACCTTTCGGGCGGCGAGGAAATTGAAATGTATTCCCGTAAGGACGACGTTGACCGCACGGCTGATATTGCAGTTGTGATTACAAGCGTAACAAGCGTTGTCGCAATGCTTGCGGCGATGGGCGTTATCTATTTTTATTCCGGTAAATTCACAAAGCCGCTTATTAAAATGAGCGAGGTCACAGGAAAAATGGCTGAAATGGATTTTTCCGAAAAATGCGAGGTTACGGGCAATGATGAATTGAGTGTGCTTTCGTCGAGTATCAACCATTTGTCCAACTCGCTTAATGAAACCCTTGATGATTTGCATAGCAAGAACGAAAGACTTCTGAAAGATATTGAAAAAGAGAAAACTCTTGAAAAAATCAGAAAGGATTTCATTTCAAATGTGTCACACGAGCTGAAAACTCCGATTTCTATAATAAGGGGATATTCCGAGGGTGCGTCGCTGATGATTGAAAACGGCGAAACCGAGTCGGCAAAAAAATATTGCGATGTTATTGTCGGAGAAACCGAAAAGATGAATACACTTGTACTGCAACTCTTGGAGCTTTCAATGTACGAGTCCGGAAATGTTGCTCTGAAAGATGAAACCTTTGACATTTCCGCTTTGACAGAAGATTACGCAGACGCAAATTTTATCAAAACAAGTGTAAAGGGCATAACCTTTACAAACGAAATCCCCCAAAATACAATGGTTGTCGGCGACAGAGTGAAAACGGAAATGATAATAAACAATTATATCTCAAATGCCGTGTCACACGCAGACGGAGAAAAGCAAATTGTTGTTTCAAGCACTGATTTGGGCGATAGATACAGAATTTCCGTCTTTAACACGGGCAAGCCGATAGCCGACGAGGATATAGATAAAATTTGGATTGCTTTTTATCGTGCCGACAAATCAAGAAGCAGAAGTGAGGGCAGATACGGCTTGGGATTGTCAATCGTCAGCGCCATTCAAAAGCTTTACGGACTTGATTACGGAGTAATAAATCACGAAAACGGCGTGGAATTTTGGTTTGATATTAAATTGTAACCACAGCAGTAAGCACTTATAAGTCTATATTGCTATAAGCCGCTTGATTTGAATTTTGGAGGTTGCTATGAAATTTTGGGCAAAAAAAGCGAAATGGAATTCAGAATTTAAACCTACTCCCCGTTTTTATTCTGATGAACAAGGTCGCATTTTCGGTGCATTTGCACTAACCGAAGGCACTGATACAATTCTTCCAATCTATCCACAAAAGCAATTTATGGTAGAAAACAAGCCTGTGAATATATAGAAATTGGTTTTTGTCAGTACAACTGAAGATGCAATCGTATTTGAAATGAATTATTTTGATATATTTAGAAAGTTGGAAAAATTCATTTCTGATAAAAACGATAATGCCATCTTGTTAAGGTCACTCACCTATGAGGATATGAAATCTGTGATTCAATCATATCAGTAAAAGTGAATGTGATTGATTACATTTTTAGTAGAAAGGAATATAGAAATGAAATTTTCAGATGAATATAAACTTACAGAATACTATCAAGTGCAATCGACGATTGATTATATTACGAAAGGAAAGAATAAATTATCCGCTGGAAACTACGGAGATGGTATTTTCAGCATTTTGGATATCGATACTTCTGTTAATATAATTAAAAGTTGGAATTGGAAATTCAATAAAAGATTTATTCCTATTGTAGCAACTGCATTTGGTGATCTATTTTTGTATTGTGTTGCCAACCAATATGTGTACTATTTTCAGCCACAATACAATACTAACGATATGATTACAAAAAATATAGATGAATTGTTTGACGAGGCATTCAATCACCCAAGTATAAAATCGGGATTACTACAAGAGGAAAAATTTAAAAAAATCACATCACTATTTGGCTATCTCAAATATGGAGAAGCATTTATTCTTAAACCATGGATTTTACTGGGAGGAACAGATAAACCCGAAAATTATGTTATAGGTAATTTGAATACATATTTAGATTTAGTTTCACAAACACTCAATAAATAAAACATAATTTGGTTCAAAAAACATGCATGTTGAATTTTTTGTGATTAAGTAATTTCAATATGACTGTATTACTGGTAAGATGATATAAGAATAAATTTACTCTGAAAGAATCCCAATCGCCGTATCCTCAAGGGACGACGGTTGGGGAATTGTATAAGGTGAATGGCAAATAAAGATGTGTAAAACACAATGTATATAATTATTAAGAGCGTCAAGCTTGTGTAAAAACAAGTTTGGCGCTCTTGCTGATAAATTTAATCCTCCGTTTGCTTTCCGAGAAACGAAGCGGCAACGGAAATAAGCTTTTCTTTTGTGGCGTCGGGCGGAGTTTTTTGCTCGTCAAACATCATCACAACAGAGCCTGCAACATCTCCCGAGCCGATAATCGTATAAACAATCGACGCTTCAAGCTCGCTGTTCATAATCGGCTTAATTCCGACTTCCGATTTTGCTGTAAACGAACCACGCTCAAACATAAGATTTTCAAGCTCTGACGAAACTCTGCCGTCTGTCAAAGCCTTTTTCTGCGATCCGTAAACCGATACCACACGGTCCCTGTCTGTTATCATAACCGTCATTCCCGTAGTTTTGCTCAAAACCTCTGCGTATTGGTTGGCAAAATCCGAAAATTCGCCTATCGGTGAATACTTTTTGAATACAACCTCGCCGTCCGCCGCTGTGAAAATTTCCAACGGGTCGCCCTCTCGCATACGCATTGTACGGCGGATTTCCTTTGGAATGACAACTCTGCCGAGATCATCAATTCTTCTGACAATTCCTGTTGCTTTCATACCGTTCTCCTTGTAAAGTTAATTTTATCCTGTAATATTTTACGCAGAAAACGGCGTTTAATACGGTGATTTAAATTCAAATGTTTTTAATTGATTTTGTCTTTATAGGTAATTGACATTGAAATTTTGCGTGATATAATATATAAATAGCTAACAATGTTAGCAATTCATTGAGGGGTGTTCTTATGGTATCGGAGGATTTGACGATAAGGTTTTTGGAACAGTTGTCAAGCACAGGGCAGCTGATAATGGACAGAAGGCTTATAAAAATATCACAGGGCGACTCGTTTGTCCTGAATTATTTGTACACGCATAATTGCAAAGCCTACCCGAAAGAAATCAGCGACGCAATGGCTGTCAGCACGGCACGAATTGCTAAAATTTTAGGCGATTTAGACTCGCAAGGTATGATTTTGAGAAAATGTGATGATAAGGATAACAGAAAAGTGATTATCGTGTTAACTCCGAAAGGGGTTGAAAAAGTTAAGGAGCTTCGGGAAACTGCCATTGAAAAGCTTGAAGCCGTGCTGGCGGCTTTGGACGAAGAGGAAATCGAAGAATTTATGAGGATAAGAAAAAAGCTTAATTCCGCCCTGTTGGAAAATATAGATAAATTCAATAAATAAGTCAAAATAAAGGAAGTAGTTTAATTTGAAAAAAGATGAAAACATTTTAGGCACATATCCAATCGGAAAGCTGTTGTTAAAGCTGTCTATTCCTACGGTAATCGCACAGCTTATCAATATGCTTTATAATATCGTCGATAGGATATATATCGGGCATATTCCCGTTGAGGGCAGCTTGGCTTTGACGGGTGTGGGCGTTTGCTTGCCGATTATTATGATCGTTACGGCATTTGCTGCGTTGGTAAGCTCGGGCGGTGCGCCGAGAGCCTCGATTTATATGGGAAAAAAGGACAACGACACGGCGGAGAAAATTCTCGGCAACTGCTTTTCGTTGCAGATAATCATTTCCTGTGTATTGACAGTTATTCTTTTGATATGGAACGAGCCGATTTTGTTGGCATTCGGAGCAAGTGAAAACACAATTTTCTACGCAACCGATTATATGGGAATTTATGCTCTCGGTACAATTTTTGTTCAGCTGACCTTGGGAATGAACGCATTTATTACCGCACAGGGCTTTACAAATATCTCAATGGTGTCTGTTCTTATCGGTGCCGTTTGCAATATTATTTTAGACCCGATTTTCATATTCGGACTTAATATGGGAGTAAAAGGCGGTGCGCTTGCAACTGTTATTTCACAAGCGATTTCAGCCGTATGGGTTGTTTCGTTCCTTAGAGGCAAAAAGACTTATTTGCATATTAAGAAAAAGAATTTACGCCTTGAAAAGAATATTATATTACCGTGCATTGCGTTAGGACTTGCAACATTCATTATGCAGGCAAGCGAAAGCATTGTAACGGTTTGCTTTAACTCCTCGCTTCTTAAATACGGCGGAGATATTGCGGTCGGAACAATGACGATTTTATCGAGCGTGATGCAGTTTGCTATGCTTCCGTTGCAGGGTATAGCGCAGGGTGCTCAGCCTATTTTAAGCTACAATTACGGTGCTAAATGTTCGCCGAGAGTAAAAAATACATTCAAATTATTGCTTGTAACTTGCTTGAGCTATTCCGTTTTGCTTTGCAGTGCGGTACAGCTTTTCCCGAAAGCGTTTATAAGCATTTTCACATCGGACGCAAGCCTTGTCGAGTTTGCAACTCCTATGCTCAGGATTTATCTTGCGGGAATATTCTTATTCGGAATTCAAATTGCTTGCCAAATGACCTTTACATCTCTCGGAAAGGCTGTAAACTCAATCGTTGTTGCGGTTGTAAGAAAATTCGTGTTGCTAATACCGCTGATTTATATAATGCCGCACTTGGCAGCGAATCAGACAACGGGCGTATTCCTTTCAGAGCCGATAGCGGATATTATTGCGGTTATATTCACATCTGTTCTGTTTGGCTTCCAATTCAAAAAGGCAATGAAAGAAATTGAGGCTTAAAACTTATTTTTAATAATAAACAGCACAACACCGTCGCACTCTTTCGGGTACGGCGGTGTCATGCTTTAAGGTATTTATATAGATAGGGATGGGTAAGTTAGTTAAGCGCCATGCATTTGTGAAAACCGTCGGCTTCATCATTTGAAACCCACGAATGAATTTGCTCGGGATTTTCAAAAATGTCGTCGAGCCTTTCAAGGAAAGGAACTATATCTCCGAAGTCAAGTGCTCTGTGGTCAAACGCAATGCAAATAGGCATTACCTGTCTTGCCTCGACTTCTTTTTTGCCGAATTCATTTGTTACAACGACGGGCTTATCCTGAACGGCGCCTACTGCAAAAGCGGTAACCTGCGGCGGTATGATTTCAAGAAGGCAGGTTGAGCCTCTCTGCTGACGATAGGTTGAACCGATATTTGAAATTGTCGTTGTGCCTTGCTCAATATCGTGCTTCGTAAGTCTGTCCTCAACGGGAATCGACTCATAAGTCTTTTTAGCTTTACCGCTGAGAGTTTTAACTCTGTGCTTGCCTGTCTTTGAGCCGATAAGTCTGCAAACGGTTTGCATAATTTTACCTTTTTTAAGTGCGGTAATAGTGTTGTCGAGTGAAACATCAAACATTACCTCGTTCAAATCCGTGTTCTCTGCACGGCGGGTAACGTCTTTGATTTCGGCTGTCATTTCGTCAAGATTTTTGTTTTCGAAATTGTGAAGATTAACCGTCATCATTTCGCCGTTGGGAAGAATCATGGGCATTGAAATATTTATGTCCTCATAGGTGTTGAGCTCTCCTCTTACAAGCTTACGATTGAAATTCAAGTGCGAGTTGAGAATCGGTGCAGCCTTGAGACCCTCCGTGATAACCTTTAACATAAGAGTGTTTATCGTTATCTTATCGTTGCGGTCTCTTACGAAATTCAGTCTTTTATATTCACGCATAAAAGCGGTTACATCAGGTTCATAATTATATGTTACATGAGGGATTGTTTCCCAGCTTTCAGCAGTCATATTTGAAACGATTTTTCTCTGAATTCCAAAGTGTATTGTGTTTATTTTTTTCATAATGTTTGTCTCCTTGTGCGTCAAATTTTATTGTTGATAAAAAGTAGCTTTTGCAGTTATCCGAGATGTAGGTGTCCTTGTTTCTCGGTACGCCGATATCTTACAAAAAAACCTTCGGTTGCGCTACCAACTTTAGTTTGCAAATGCTGTTTTTTAAGTAAACTTTTGGTTGCGAAGCTCCGCAACCACGCAATATCAAGGGTTTTCAGACTTCTGATTTGATACCTTCATATTTTCTTATCAAAACATTTTGTGAGTGGAATTGAAAAACCGTAAAAAAATAAAGGCACATTTCATAACGAAATATGCCTTTGAATGTGTATAAAAATTACTGCTTCCACGGGTTTGACGGATCGGGGTCGGTGGGATCCCAAACACGTCTTGTATCGTTTGTGTCGATTCTAATCGGTGTGGGCTTAGCCAACGGCTCGGGTTCGTTGCTGTCATAAATTGTAACGGG
The DNA here is from genome assembly GCA_052273625.1 of Candidatus Fimenecus sp. Lineage (GTDB taxonomy): Bacteria > Bacillota > Clostridia > Oscillospirales > Acutalibacteraceae > Fimenecus. The sequence goes on from DAVZHW010000003.1 coordinate 31,832, forward strand.
TGTACCCTTAGGACAGTTGTCGTAAATCCACTTTGCATCCTCAACGGAAAGTCTAATGCAGCCGAGCGAAGCAGCTTCGCCCAATTTGTTGAACTCGTCATATTCGAGGTCTGCCTTGTTCTGCGTAACATACGGAACGGAATGGAACAGATAGTGTCCTGTAATTCTCGTTGCATACTGTCCGTAAACATTGCCCGAAAGAAGTCGCCAGGTGTATTTGTCTGTCGTGTTATACGAGCCTGTCGGCGTTGCGCCGTTCAAGCCTACCGAACAAACCATAGCCTTGTACGGAACGGTGTAGCCGCCGTTTGCATCCTTCGTATAGACAATGACAATGTTCTGTGTGCGGTTGACCTTGATATAGTAAGGTGCATCCGAAAGGTTTTGACTGCCCTTGAGATATTTTTCCGAGCAATAGCCTGTCTGACCGTTAAAGTCAATTCTAAACCAACCGTTTGAGCATTTGCCCGTTACCTTAATCGGTGTATCCTGACCGAGCTGACCCAAAATTTGACTGTCTGTTGACGGTGCGCTTCTGACATTCAATGTAACGGTTGTCGAATACATTGTCGCCGAGTAATCTGCAATGACAACATCTTCCGAGAGTGTAGTTGTGGTTTCGGGTGCTTGTGCCTGCGTGGGAGCTTCGGTCTGTTGCTCTGATACGGCAGGCTCACTCTGCGAGGGAACAAATGGCGTTTCGGGCTTCTTAAAATGCTTTACAAGTGCGATTGTGCCTGCAATGAGAATTATTGCAAGAATACACGATACAATAATTAAAATAGTCCTTTTTTCCTTTGAATGAGCCGCAGCTTTACCGGAGAGCTTCATCTGTCGTCTTCTTTTGTCCTCTTGAGAATATTGGTTCATATTTTTATCTCCTGAAAATTATATTATAAATAAGTATATATAGTATAAATTTATAAAGCGTCTTTGTCAATGAAGAACGAATGAATTTGTCAAAAAAGATTGAAAGCGGGTTTATATTGTTATATACTTGTAGGGAGGTGAAGCAAATGACTTCGAGCCAATACAGAAAGATTTCGGCGCCGTTTCGCAAAAATAAGAACTCGGTGTTGGGCTTTAATTTGTTGAATACAGCTTTGACGGTAATAGTTTATATCGCTTATCCGTCATTATTGGCATATCTTGCATTTTCAGACAGAACAAAGCTGTTTCGGTGCGTTTTGATACCTGCCGGTATGCTTTTGTTCGTCAGCGGACTCCGTCGGGTCATAAACCGTCCGAGACCTTATGAAACGCTGAATATCAGACCGCTTATAAATAAGGATAAAAAAGGTCAGTCAATGCCGAGCCGACATATCTTTTCTGTTTTTATGATAGCAATGACCTTTTTGTATGTGAAACCTGTGCTGAGCATACCGCTGTTTATAATCGGCGTTTTATTGTGTGCCGTGAGGGTGATAGGCGGCGTGCATTATCTATCTGATGTGCTTGTCGGTGCAGGCATAGGCTTGTTGTCGGGATTGCTCGGATATTTTGTGTTTTGATTGTAAAAAAAGGCACACCCTTGTAGATACTAATAAAAAACGGCTGTAAAGGGTTACAACCCTTACAGTCGTTTTGTGCTTTTATTGATGATTATATGCTGTTTACAAACCTCATAAATGCGTTTCTGCCGTCCTCGTTGCATTTATAAACACCTGCGTCCTCAAGCACTCCGACAAACACCTTGCCGACCTCTGCCTTGAGTATCTCATCAACATTTTCTGCTGTGATTTCGCCGTAATTTGCTTTGAATTCGTCAACCCAATCTGCGTGCTTTTCAATCTGCTCATTTGAACGAATATCTTTGCCGTTTACAATGTAATCGCCGAGAATTGCAAGCTCCTCTTTAAGTCTTGACGGAAGTACCGCAAGTCCCATAACCTCGATAAGACCGATATTTTCTTTCTTAATATGATGGTACTTGTCATGCGGATGATAAACGCCGAGCGGATACTCCTCTGTCGTTATGTTGTTACGAAGTGCAAGGTCAAGCTCGTAAGTGTCGCCGACCTTTCTTGCAATCGGGGTAATCGTGTTGTGCTTTTCGCCGTCGGTTTCAGCAAATACAAAAGCAGATTCGTCTGTGTAATCTCTCCATTTTTTAAGAATAATATCTGCAAGCTCAATAATTCTGTCGCTGTCCTTACTGCGAAGTCTAATAACCGAAAGAGGCCATTTAACTATACCCGATTCAACATCTTCAAAGCCTTTGATTGTAAAGTGCTTCTCAATCGGTGCTTTTGCCATTGCAAAGGTGTAATGACCGCCTTGGTAATGGTCATGGGAGAGGATGGAACCGCCGACAATCGGCAAATCTGCGTTTGAGCCGAGAAAATAATGGGGGAACAATTTTACAAAGTCAAATAACTTTATAAATGTTGCCTTTTCAATTTTCATCGGTGTATGCTCGCCGTTAAATACGATACAATGCTCGTTGTAGTAAACATAGGGAGAATATTGGAAGCCCCAAGCTGTATTGTTGATTGTAATCGGGATAATTCTGTGATTCTGCCTTGCAGGGAAATTCACTCTGCCTGCATAACCCTCGCACTCTTTACACAAAAGGCACTTGGGATAACCGCTTTGCTTTTGAAGCTTTGCTGCGGCAATCGCCTTCGGGTCTTTTTCGGGCTTTGAAAGGTTAATTGAAATATCAATGTCGCCGTATTCACTCGGAACGGACCAACGCATATCTCTTTTAATTCTGTATCTTCTGATATAGTCCGAATCTCTGCTCAATTTATAGAACCAATCTGTGGCCTTTTCGGGACTTTCGCTGTAAAGAGCGTTAAAAGCTCTGATAACCTCGTGAGGCATAGGCATAAGGCAAGCCATAAGCTTTGCGTCGAACAAATCACGGTAAACAATGCTGTTTTCAATAATACCGTTTTCAGCCGCAAAGTCTAACAATTCACAAAGAGTGCTTTCAAGGTCAACATTTTGGAAATTCTCTGACGGCTCGTCATATTCATCAAGGCGAAGAGCCTCAAGAATCCTGTTTGTAACATAAACCTTGTCACATTCTTCGATAAGACCTGTTTCAAGTCCGTAGGTAACCAATTTTTTTATGCTTTCATATATCATATACATACCTCAATTCAATCATTTTTTATATTTTAGCATTGCTATCGTTTGTTTACAATAGCCGGCTTTATTTTTCTTTGCTTTTTTTATCTTTTAACCACTTTGTAATCAAATAAATTGCACCAATCGGTATTGCGCAGATTATACCTATAACAATTAACTTCATAGGTATATAGTCATAAGCTGCGTCGCCGAGAATTGTGAAAAATATTACTCTCGGTGCAATTCCGAGAACGGAAGCTAAGAAATATTTTACGAACGGAATTTTCATTGAGCCGAAAAACATACTTGCAAAGTCGATAGGGAACACGGGCAAAAATCTAATTACAAATATAGAAGCGAATTTGTTTTCTTCTTCAAATGCAAGCAGTTTTTCTCCGCCTTTGCTCTTTTTCAAAAGGTTGTTTACATATTCACCGCCGACAAACCAACCGAAAATATATGAAACGATTACCTCAATCGCAATTCCGCAAATGTTAATTATTACAGCCTGTGCTGTCGGGAAAGCCATTCCCACCGAAATATAAACAAGAGAAGCGGGAACTACGAAAACAGCGCCCTTTATGCCGTATATTCCGAGTACACTCAAAATGGCAAGAGCGACCGACGGCGAATTTGCCACAATACTTCTTATATCTATATTGGATAGCTTATCGTAATTTATTATCGCAACCGCCATAACGGCGAAGATTACCGCAAGTCGAATTATCAGCTTGGCGGTTGATTTCTTATCTTTGTTCAAAGCAAACACTCCTAACATGAAAATATTGTACCACATTTATCAAATAAAGACAAACAGGATACAGATAAAAATCCGTCTCCTGCTTGTCTGTGTGTGAAAAATCTATTATGGAAAGAGGTAGCGATTTAATATGGCTGCATTAAGCCACGTCAAATGAATGAGGAGCATCACCGTTAGGCGATTTGCCGCCCTTAACGACACGGAGCTCTCTGTTCTTCTTCATTTGCTCAATTCTTTTTCTTTTCTTATATCTGCGGTAATTTACGACAATGACCATCTTGATATACTGTTCAAATTTGATAACCTCTTTTTCGTGAATAAAACCGTATATAAGAAGTAAAACAACTGCCAATTCAATACTTGTTTTTGCGAAAATAGCTAACATAATAATTTCCTCCGTTCATTGTCGAACATTCGTTCTTGCTCATTACACCCTTATTATAGCATGCATTTTTTATTTGTCAACACAAATGTTCGAAAATATTTTAAGCAGAGTACGCATAAAAGGACTTTACTCAATTTTATCCGATAACCTGCCAATTTGTTCATTTTCATTATATGACCTGTCCTGCAAATATAATACCACAACATATAGTGTATGTCAACTAATGCAAGCACAATTTATGCAATTTTAGTAAAAAAATACAACTTTTTATCACTTTACTGTTTATAAATGTGATAAAATTTGATATAATATCTTGATAAAAATATTGAGCTTTTGTTCGGAAGCAACCGAACAAAATCGGTTAAAATAAAGCTGATAAAAGAAAAGGAATTTAATTATGTTTGTAGATAAAGCGAAAATTCGTATAAAAGCGGGAAACGGCGGCGACGGTGCCGTTGCTTTTCACAGAGAAAAATATGTGGCTTCCGGCGGACCTGACGGAGGCGACGGCGGCAGAGGCGGCAACATTGTTTTTCAGGTTGATGATAATATTTCAACTCTTGCCGACTTCCGTTATAAAAGGAAATACAAGGCGCAAAACGGCGAAAACGGCAGAGGCAGCCGTTGTAACGGGAAAAAAGCTCCGGACCTTATTATCAAAGTCCCGAGAGGAACGGTAATTCGTGAGGTTGAAAGCGGTGTCGTTATGGCGGATATGTCCTCAAATGAACCGTTCATTGCGGCAAAGGGCGGTAACGGCGGATGGGGTAACTCTCATTTCGCAACTCCGACAAGGCAGACGCCCCGTTTTGCAAAAAGCGGCGCTCCCGGCGAGGAGTGGGAGGTAAGCCTTGAATTAAAGCTCATTGCCGACGTGGGACTTTTAGGCTTCCCGAATGTCGGAAAATCCTCATTTCTCTCCGTTGTCAGTGAGGCAAAGCCGATTATCGGCGATTATCACTTTACAACTATAATCCCCGTTTTGGGAGTTGTTTCAATGGGCCCCGAAAACAGCTTTGTAATTGCCGATATTCCCGGACTTATCGAGGGTGCGGCTGATGGTGTAGGCTTAGGTCATGAATTTTTACGCCATGTTGAGCGTTGCCGTATGCTTGTGCATATAGTTGATGTTGCAGGCAGCGAGGGCAGAGACCCGATTGAGGACTTTGAAAAGATTAACGAAGAGCTTGTTAAATTCAATCCCGAGCTTGCAAAATGTCCGCAGATTGTTGCAGGTAACAAAATCGACCTTGCCACAGATGAACAGCTTGCAGCTTTCAGAAATTACATTGAAAGCAAGGGTTACGAATACTTTGAAATTTGTGCTCCCATTCAACACAATACAAAAGAACTTATCAACGCCGTAGCGAAAAAACTTGCTTCTCTTCCGCCTGTCAAAAAATACGAATCGGAAGAAATTCCGCTTGAGGTTATGGCACAGAAGAAAAATGACGGCTTCAAAGTTACCGTTGAGGACGGCGTTTACATTGTCGAGGCTGAATGGCTCTACAAAATTCTCCTCAAAACCGACCCCGACGACTACTCCTCGCTTCAATACTTCCAAAATGTTCTTCAATCCAGCGGTATAATTGATGAACTTATCAAGCAGGGTATTCATGAAGGGGATACAGTATCGATCTACGACCTCGAATTCGATTACATCCCTTAATTTTGGTGCTTTTTGCGCATAGCTTCGTTGCTTCGCACTCGAAGTATATTCATACGCCGTCGTGCTTGCGCCTTGCTCTGCACAAAAATCACTCAAAATTAAAAATGAATGTTGCTTTTTGCGTGATACTGCGTTGTTGCGTGCTCGGAGTATATTCATACGCCGTCGCACTTACGCCTTGTCTTGCACAAAAATCACTCAAAATTAAAAATAAATGGTGCTTTTTGCGTGATACTGCGTTGCTTCGCACTCGAAGTATATTTATACGCCGTCGTGCTTGCGCCTTGCTCTGCACAAAAATCACTCAAAATTAAAAATGAATGTTGCTTTTTGCGTGATACTGCGTTGTTGCGTGCTCGGAGTATATTTATACGCCGTCGCACTTGCGCCTTGCTCTGCACAAAAATCACTCAAAATTAAAAATGAATGTTGCTTTT
>DAVZHW010000003.1:38257-164543 GCA_052273625.1 Candidatus Fimenecus sp.
CTTGCGCCTTGCTCTGCACAAAAATCACTCAAAATTAAAAATGAATGTTGCTTTTTGCGTGATACTGCGTTGTTGCGTGCTCGGAGTATATTCATACGCCGTCGCACTTACGCCTTGTCTTGCACAAAAATCACTCAAAATTAAAATCCATTGTTGCTTTTTGCGTGATACTGCGTTGTTGCGTTTAATATCAAATTAACCTCGACAGTGTAGGGCGGTGGCTTGCTGCCGCCGTTAGATTGCTGTTGATATATGATAATTTACGGTTAATATGAAATTATAATCAAAGCACAACCCGTAGGGGCGACCTGTGGTCGCCTGTCAATTTCATCTGACGATAAAAATAGGCGAACACAGTTCGCCCCTACGGTATAATATAAAAATACAATTGCTTGTAACCGTTGATTTGATGTAATTTAACGGCGGGAGTAAGCCTCCGCCCTACTCTGTCTGATATTATTTGTACCTTTAAGTCCTTAACTACGATAGAGTGTAACAAAACGGACAAAAGGGTGCCTGAATTCGGGAGAATTTACTCCTTCCACAGGTCAATCAAATTTGATTAGTTCTTCCGCCACATCTTTGGGCGCCGCAAGAGGGCAAGACAGCAATTTTTATAATTTGATGAAATCTGTTTTACTCCCTCGGTTAAACGCTTTGCGTTCGACAGCTCCCTCTGAGACGGAGCGAACCTTTAAGGAAATTTTATATAAAATAAATAACCTATAAACAACCTATTTTTTTATATCAGGTGAAAAATGGACAATAATAAAATTGTAAACAAAAATGACATATCAAATTACAGTCCTATGGCAATGGCATTTTTGGGCGATGCGGTTTACGGACTTTTGGTGCGTGAAAAGCTCGTTCTTGAATGTAACAGACCTGCGGGTGTACTACATACGCTTTCGATAAAGCAGGTAAATGCCGCCGCACAGGCAAAGGGCGCTAAAAAGCTTTTATCTGTTTTGACTCAAGAGGAATCGGACGTGTTTAAGCGTGGCAGAAACACCCACACAAAGCACACTCCGAAAAATCAGTCCGAGGGCGATTATCATTACGCCACGGGTCTTGAAACACTTTTCGGTTATCTGTATCTTTTGGGCGAGGAAAAAAGACTTCGTGAGCTATTTGAAATAATCAACGGCGACGGGGTGCTCAATTCTGAAACGGGTAGCGACAAGGACTGATATTAAAAACACATTCAAGGATTTCCTTTGGTGGACTTTAGGCAGTATACTTTTTGCGGCCGCAATCAACCTTTTTACTGCGCCGAATGAGATAACTGTAGGCGGCTTTTCGGGAATTGCGACGGTTGCAAATTTTCTTTTCGGCTTTCCGATAGGTCTTACGGTATTCCTTTTGAATGTGCCGTTATTTGTTGTTGCTTTTCTGAAATTAGGATATAAATTTGTTATAAAAACATTTGTTGCCACCTTTGAAAGCTCGTTTTTTATTGACCTGTTTGCAAGCTTTATGAAGGGCTATTCGGGCGACAGACTTTTAAGCGCTGCTTTCGGCGGCGTGCTGCTCGGCACGGGACTGGGGCTTATTTTCCTGCACGGTGCGACAACGGGCGGAACGGATGTCATAGCAACCCTGTTAAGACTTAAATATCCGCACCTTTCAATGGGCAGGCTCATTTTTATAGTTGACCTTACGATAGTTTTGCTGTCGTATTTCGCATATAAAAGCGTAGACGCAATACTCTATGCACTTGTTACCGTTTTCATTTCAACTCAGGCGGTAGACCTTATAAACTCGGGCTTTTCACATTCAAAAACCGTGCTTATTGTTACCGAACACGGGAAAGAAATGGCGCAGGAAATACTTTTCACTCTCGGCAGGGGAGTCACGTCTGTTAAGGCTCAGGGTGCATATACGGGAAACGAAAAGCAGATAATTTTTTGTGCCGTGAGAGCCGAAGAGGTTTCGTATTTTTCAAAACTTATAGGTCAGGTTGACAAAAATTCATTTATGATAGTTACCGATGCAGATGATATTTTCGGCAACGGTTTTAATAAAGAAAAACTGTAAATTCATATAAGAGGTAGTTTATGGCAAAAAAGGAAAACATCAGAAATTTCTCTATTATCGCTCACATTGACCACGGCAAATCAACTCTTGCCGACAGACTTTTGGAGCTTACCGACTCTGTTGCAAAGCGTGATATGGCTAATCAGTTGCTCGACAATATGGATCTTGAGCGTGAAAGAGGTATTACAATCAAGGCGCACGCCGTAAAGCTTGACTATACCGCAAAGGACGGCAAGACCTACGAGCTTAATTTGATTGACACCCCCGGTCACGTTGACTTTAACTATGAGGTATCCCGTTCTCTTGCGGCTTGTGAGGGTGCGGTGCTTATCGTTGACGCTTCGCAGGGCGTTGAGGCGCAGACTCTTGCAAATACATATCTTGCACTTGACCACAATCTTGAAATTGTACCTATTATAAATAAGATAGATCTGCCTGCCGCAGATCCCGAGCGTGTAGCTCATGAGGTTGAGGATGTAATCGGTATCCCGTGTCTTGATTCTCCGAGGGTTTCCGCAAAAACAGGTGAAAATGTCGATGCTGTTTTGGAGGAAATTGTAAACCTTGTGCCTCCTCCCGAAGACAGAGACGGTGAGCCGTTGAGAGCGTTGATTTTTGACTCTGTATATGACAGTTACCGTGGCGTAATCGTTTATGTCAGAGTTATGGACGGTAAAATCAAACCGGGCGACACTATGCGTATGATGGCAACGGGTGCGGAATTTACCGTTGTTGAAACAGGTTATATGAGAGCAATCTCTCTTGAGCCCACAAAAGAGCTTTCTTCGGGCGAGGTCGGATATATCACGGCTTCAATCAAAACCGTTTCCGACGCTCGTGTCGGCGATACCGTAACAACAGCCGAAAGACCAGCCACAGAGCCGCTTCCCGGTTACAGAAAAGTAAATCCGATGGTGTTCTGCGGAGTTTATCCTGCTGACGGTGCGGACTATGAAAATCTCCGTGACGCACTTGAGAAATTGCAGTTGAACGATGCGGCTCTTTCTTTTGAGCCTGAAACATCGGGAGCGTTGGGCTTTGGCTTCAGATGCGGTTTCCTCGGACTTCTTCATCTTGAAATTATACAGGAACGCCTTGAGAGGGAATATAATCTTGACCTTGTTACAACAATCCCGAGCGTTGTATATAAAATTCATCTTACCGATAAGTCGGTGGTTGAAATCGACAACCCGTCTAATTATCCCGATCCCGCTACGATTGATTATTCGGAAGAGCCCGTTGTCGAGGCTCACATTTACGCTCCGCCCGAATATGTCGGCGCAATTATGGACTTGTGTCAGGACAGACGTGGCACCTATGAGGGTATGACCTATCTTGACGCGGACAGAGTTGATTTGAAATACATTCTTCCGCTTAACGAGATAATCTATGACTTTTTTGACGTTCTCAAATCGAGAACAAGAGGCTATGCTTCTTTTGACTACGAGCTCAAAGGCTATGAAAAATCACAGCTTGTTAAGCTTGACGTGCTGTTAAACGGCGATGTAATAGACGCCCTTTCATTTATCATTCACTCTGATAAGGCATATACAAGGGCAAGAAAGATTGCTGAAAAGCTTAAAGAGAATATTCCGAGACAGATGTTTGAAATTCCGATTCAGATAGCAATCGGCGGAAAGGTAATCGCCCGTGAAACCGTTAAGGCAATGCGTAAGGACGTGCTTGCGAAGTGCTACGGCGGCGATATTACAAGAAAGAAAAAGCTACTCGAAAAACAGAAGGAAGGAAAGAAACGAATGCGTCAGTTCGGTACGGTTGAAGTACCGCAAGAGGCGTTTATGTCGGTTCTGAAGTTAGATGAATAACAGAGATAACATTTTACAGCGATTAAACGAGCTTTCTGTTCCGTATGAGCTAAAGGAGCACCCTGCCGCTTTCACAATGGAAGAGCTTGACAAATTGCACCTCAACGATAACAACGAAATATGCAAAAACCTATTTCTTCGTGATTACAAGGGTAAAAGACACGCTCTTGTAATTTTGCGAGGGGATAAGCACGCAGATTTGCCGCTTATCCGTGAAGAAATCGGCTCAACGAGATTGAGCTTTGCTTCGGATGAGCGACTTTCTAAGTATCTCGACGTTAAAAAAGGCTCTGTTTCTCTTTTGGGTATCATAAACGATACTGCGGATGCGGTTGAGGTTTATCTTGACGAGGATTTGAAAACGCTTCCGTGCCTCGGCTTCCATCCGAACGACAACACGGCTACCGTGCTTTTGAGCTTTGAAGATATGATTAAATATGTCGAAAGCACTTCGCACAATATTCGCTTTATAAAAGTATGAAAAAGGATATAGGCTTATATATTCACATTCCGTTTTGCGACTCAAAATGTCCGTATTGCGATTTCTATTCTTTTCGCTGCAAGGATGACGAAAAAGAGCAATATGTACACCTTTTATGTGACGAAATAAAGTCAAAATCAGGGCAAATCAGCTGTAAAGCAAATACACTTTACATAGGCGGAGGAACCCCGTCGTGTATAGGGTTTGAGCGTTTGTGTAAATTGTTGGAATGTGTAAAATCAAACTTTTCGTTGACTGATGATGCAGAGATAACGGTCGAGTGTAATCCGCACTCCGTAAATGCCGAATTTTTCAAAAAAATTGCCGATGTCGGCGTCAACAGAGTGTCGCTCGGACTTCAATCGGCAAACGATAATGAGCGAAAACGGCTCGGCAGAATATCGGGTAAAAAAGAGGTCGAAAATGCCGTTGCTTTTGCAAGAAAAGCAGGTATCGAAAACATTTCGCTTGACGTTATGCTCGGTATACCCGAAAGCACCGTTGACAGCTTGAAAGCGACGCTTGATTTTTGTATAGAACAAAATGTACCGCACATTAGCTGTTATATCCTTAAAATTGAGGAAAATACGCCGTTTTATAAAATGCAAGAGTCTCTTTCGCTGCCGGACGATGATACGGTAGCCGATATGTACTTGTTTATGTGCGAATACCTCGAAAAGCACGGCTATAATCAATACGAAATATCGAACTTCTCTAAAACGGGCTTTGAGAGCCGTCACAATTTGAAATATTGGAATTGTGAGGAATATTTAGGTATCGGCTCTTCGGCTCATTCCTTTATTGACGGGAAACGCTTTTACTGCGAGAAAAGAACGGACAAATTTATCTGTGCTCCCGACGGCGAGGGCGGAGATTTCTCGGAATATGCAATGCTGAAGCTGAGGCTGAATCAGGGGATAACCGAAGCGGAAACGGAACGCAGGTTTTCTTATCCGATACCCGAAAAAATGCGTCGTGAGGCTGAATTTTTACAAAAGAACGGGCTTGTAATTTCAGATTCGGAGGGTATCAGACTTACCCGAAACGGATTTTTGCTTTCAAATACTGTTATTTCAAGGTTGATATATTAAAAATATTGTGTTAAAATACTTTTTGCGAATTTTAAGAAAGAAGGTGGACAAATGCCCATTAAAATAGATAATCAGCTTCCGGCAAGGCATAGCCTTGAGCTTGAAAATATTTTCGTTATGCCGGAAAACAGAGCAATGACGCAGGATATTCGTCCGCTTCACATTATAATCCTTAACCTTATGCCGACTAAAATCGAAACCGAAACGCAGATTTTACGTCTTTTGAGTAACTCTCCGCTTCAGGTTGACGTCGAGCTTTTGCAGGTTAAGTCGCACGTCGCAAAGAATGTATCACAGGAGCATATGCTCAAATTTTACAAGACCTTTGACGACGTTAAAAACCGCAAGTTTGACGGTATGATTGTAACGGGTGCACCTGTTGAAATGATGCCGTTTGAAGAGGTTGATTATTGGGGAGAGCTTTGCGAAATTTTCGATTGGGCAAAGACCAATGTTTATTCCACCTATAATATATGCTGGGGCGCTCAGGCGGCATTGTACTATAAATACGGTGTTCCGAAGCATATACTTGACGAAAAGCTCTTCGGTGTTTTCAAGCACAGACCGCTTGACCTGTATCATCCGTTGCTCCGTGGCTTCTCTGACGTTTATTATGTACCTCATTCAAGGCATACCGAAACTCGCAGGGAGGATATTGCCGAGGTCAAGGATTTGCAGATTTTGTCCTATTCCGACGAGGCAGGCGTGCATCTTATTTCCGATATGGCTTGCAGAAACTTCTTCTGCACGGGACATTCCGAGTACGACAGCGATACGCTTGCAAAGGAATATTTCAGGGATTTGAAAAAAGGTATGGATATTAAAATGCCTTACAATTATTTTCCTGACAATGACCCGAGGAAAACACCGCCGATTACTTGGCGTGGGGTGGGAAGTCTTTTGTTTCAAAATTGGCTTAACTATTTTGTCTACCAAAGAACTCCTTATGACCTTAATTCCTTATAATCTATTAAATAAAGGCGGCTGCGAAAACATTGTTTTTACAGTCGCTTTTCATTATAATATAAGGCGAATATAAACACTTTATAAGATTGTTCGCATAAATAACCGCTTTTGAGAAAATTTTTCTTGACTTACGCAACGGTTTATGTTATATTACTTGTACCTCTGAAAGAGGGTTCTTTTTTTGTGCCCGCTTTTTTTGAGGTAGGCTAAACAAGCGTGTAACGCTAATAATGGAGGTGCCGAAAATGAGAGTAAAGGTTACATTGGCTTGCACAGAGTGCAAACAGCGCAACTACAACACAATGAAAAACAAGAAGAACACACCGGACAGGTTGGAGATGAACAAGTACTGCAGATTCTGCAAGAAACATACTCTCCACAGAGAAACAAAGTAAGCGGAGGTTAAAACAATGGCTGACGAAATTAAAAAGGATTCTGCCGCTGCTCCCGCAAAAAAGTCCAAGAAAGAAAACAAGCCCGAAGCTCCTAAGAAAAAGAAGAATGTTTTTGCCTCAATGGGCAAGAATATCAAAAAGTTCTTTAAGGATTTAAGAGGCGAGTGCAAAAAGGTCGTATGGCCGGATTCAAAAACCGTTCTCAAAAGCACAGGCATAGTTTTGCTCTGCGTATTTGTTTTAGGTTTGATAATCTGGGGTATCGACACAGGTCTTTCGGAACTTGTTAAGCTTCTCGTAAATGCTTCGAAAAATGCGCCGGCTGACACAGAAACAACAACAGCCGTAGCAGGTTCAATCATTTCCGGATTCTTTGGTTTATAAGGGGGATGTCTAATGGCAGAAATCTCCAAGTGGTACGTTGTTCATACTTATTCGGGCTATGAGAATAAGGTTGCGGCGAATATCGAAACGGTAGTCGAAAACCGTAAGATGCACGACTATATTCTTGATGTTCAAGTGCCGACTGAGCTCGTTACCGAGATTAAGGACGACGGATCCAAGAAAGAAATTGAAAGAAAAATTTTCCCCGGTTACGTTATCGTAAAGCTTGCGGTCTTTGAAAATGAGGATTCGGGCGAGCTTGAGATGACAGATGACACATGGTATGTCATTCGCAACACGAGAGGTGTTACGGGCTTTGTAGGCCCCGAGGGTAAGCCTGTTCCGCTTTCGGACAGTGAAATTGCCGCTCTCGGCGTTGAAAAGCGTGTTGTCGAGGTAAACTACGCAAAGGGCGATATGGTTACCATTATCGACGGTGCTTTTGACGGCATTATCGGCGTAGTTGACGAAATCAACACAGAAAACAATATGGTCAGAGTTATAATTTCAATGCTCGGCAGAGAAACGCCGGTTGAACTTGAGCTCGATCAGGTTGAAAAACAACAGTAAATATGGTATTAAGCGACAAGTCGCTTTTTATAGCGCATATGCGCTGTGGGAGGAATAGGCGAAGCCACTTATTCCGCCACTACCACGATTTTTGGAGGTGCTAAAATGGCTCAGAAAGTAATAGGCTTTATTAAGCTTCAAATCCCTGCCGGCAAGGCAACACCGGCACCGCCCGTTGGACCGGCACTCGGTCAGCACGGCGTTAACATCATGGCGTTCACAAAGGAATTTAACGAGCGCACAAAGAACGACGCAGGACTTATAATCCCCGTTGTTATCACTGTTTATGCAGACCATTCGTTCACATTCATAACAAAGACTCCTCCTGCAGCAGTCCTTCTTAAAAAGGCTTGCGGCATCGAGAGCGGTTCAGGCGTACCGAATAAGACTAAGGTCGCAACAATCACGAAAGAACAGCTTCAGAAGATCGCAGAGCAGAAAATGCCCGACCTCAACGCAGCAACTGTTGAAACTGCAATGAGCATGATCGCAGGTACAGCTCGTTCAATGGGCATCACTGTCGAAGACTGATGCTCCTTCGTGGGAGGAAAAATCCGATTAACCACTTAATAGGAGGAAAGTAAATTATGAAACACGGAAAAAAATATAACGAGAGCGCAAAATTGATTGAAAAAACAAAGCTCTACGATACAAACGAAGCATTTGAGTTGGCTTGCAAGTCAGCTACTGCTAAGTTTGACGAAACTGTTGAAGCTCACATTCGCCTCGGCGTTGACTCAAGACACGCTGACCAGCAGGTTAGAGGCGCTGTTGTTCTTCCCAACGGTACAGGTAAAGATGTCAGAGTAGCTGTTTTCGCTAAGGGCGACGCTGCTGAAGCTGCAAAGGCTGCAGGTGCTAACATTGTTGGTGCTGAGGATCTTCTTGCAGACATTCAGGGCGGTATGCTTGACTTTGACGTATGTATCGCATCACCCGATATGATGGGTCTTGTAGGTCGTCTCGGTAAGGTTCTCGGTCCTCGTGGCTTGATGCCTTCACCCAAGGCAGGTACTGTTACACCCGACGTTGCTAAGGCTGTTACCGAAGCAAAAGCAGGTAAGATTGAGTACCGTCTTGATAAGACAAACATCATTCATTGCCCGATCGGTAAGGTTTCTTTCGGCGCTGAAAAGCTCGGCGAGAACTTCAATACTCTTATGGAAGCTATCGTTAAGGCTAAGCCCGCTGCACTCAAGGGTCAGTACATTAAGTCTTGCGTTGTTGCTACAACAATGGGCCCCGGCGTTAAAATTAACGCAAACAAGTACACTGCTTAATCTTTGTGCTTGACAAACCCGTCAGGGTATGTTAATATAATATCCGCTTGCCGAAGACAGTAGGTGCATTTATGCGTAAAGTTTATCTGCCTACCGAGGAAATGGAACTTATTATTAAAGTTTTGTGCCTCTCTGTCTTTCGCAGAGAGGCTTTTTTATCTCATAAAGCAAGCGTAACATTTTTATAGGAGGTGAATTCGTTTGCCAAGTGAGAAAGTTTTAGAAATCAAGAAGCAGCAGGTTGCAGATCTTAAAACAAGATTTGACAGTGCTTGCGCAGGTGTAATCGTTGATTACAAGGGTATTTCCGTTTCTGACGACACAGCTCTCCGTAAGGAGCTCCGTGAAGCAGGTGTTAAGTACACTGTAACCAAGAATACACTTATCCATCTTGCTATCGACGGCACTGATCTCGCAGAGCTCGACGGTGTTCTTGAGGGAACAACAGCCGTTGCTACATCTGAGGACGATTACGTTGCAGCAGCAAGAATTCTTCAGAAATTCGCTGACAAGAATGAGAATTTCAACATTAAGGGCGGTTTCCTCGACAATGAGGTAATTTCTCTTGAAAAGATTTCAAGCCTTGCAAAACTTCCGTCAAGAGAAGTATTGCTCGCTACAGTTTGCAGTGCGTTCAACGCACCTATCGCAGCTTTTGCACGTGCTATTCAGGCAGTTGTTGACAAGAGCGGTGAAGCTCCCGCAGAGGAAGCACCCGCAGCAGAATAATTTTTGCTGTATAACTTAAAAATTTATTTCATTATTATTGGAGGAAAATAAAATGGCATCAGAGAAAATTGCAGCTATGATTGAAGAAATCAAAGCTCTTACAGTTCTTGAGCTTTCAGAGCTCGTACACGCAGTAGAGGATGAATTCGGCGTTTCTGCAGCAGCAGCAGTAGCAGTAGCAGCTCCCGCAGCCGGCGAAGGCGCAGCAGCAGCTGAGGAAAAGACTGAGTTCGACATCGAGCTTACAGAAGTAGGCGCAGAGAAGATTAAGGTTATCAAGGCTGTTCGTGAGATCACAGGTCTTGGTCTTGCTGAGGCAAAGGCTATGGTTGACGGCGCTCCGAAGGTAATCAAGGAAGCTGCTTCTAAGGATGACGCTGACGCTGCAAAGGCTAAGCTTGAAGAAGTTGGCGCTAAAGTTACACTTAAGTAATTTTAATTTGTCATTTTCAATCCCTGTTCTTTCTTATGGAGGAACAGGGATTTTTCTTTTATTTTGTTTGATATAATTTTGTAAGTATGTTATTATATAGTTTAGTAAAATTCGGAGGCGATACTATGTCAAAGCATTCGGACAGAGCGCTTGAATTGTTCAAGCAGGGCTATAACTGCTCGCAGGCGGTGTTCTGTGCTTTTTGTGATGAGTTTAATATGGACGAGGAAACCGCATTGCGTGTCTCGGCAGGGCTCGGAGGCGGCGTCGGCAGAATGAGAGAGGTTTGCGGTACCGTAACGGGCGCTGCCCTTGTTATCGGAATGCTTTATGGTGCGACCGACGGCAAAGACACTCAAAAGAAGAAGGAAACCTATGAAAAGGTGCAGGAAATTGCCGAAGAATTTAAGAAAGATAATCCGTCAATAATTTGCCGTGAGCTTTTGGGACTTACCAAAGAGGCACAGGCAAAGGAGACGGCGGCACCGGAGACGAGAACGGAGCATTATTATAAAAAGCGTCCTTGCTCGGAGCTTGTTGAAAATATGGCTAAAATACTTGATGAAAAATTTTTTGAGGCTGAAAATCAACTATGACATACATTAAAAGCGACGATAAGAAGGTCGTTATCGGAAATGAGTATATCGAAAGAAGCTTTTATGTTGAAAACGGACAGCTTTTGCCCGACACGCTCACAAATAAAAGGCTTAACGAGTCTGCACCGTTTGTGACGGGTAGGGGAAGTGAGGAATTTTCCGTTACATTTTTGAAAAAATTCGGAAAGCTTGAACTTCGTGCGTCAATGCTTACGATTGACAAGATAAATTCCTATGAAAAGTCAGACTCCTCGATTTTGGAATTTGTTTTCAAGCCTGCAATTTATCGCAATACTACGCTGAATTTTCGCTTGGTATATAAACTTAAAAATGACGATTTCTTTATGAAAAAGCAGCTTTGCTTTTCTGCCTCGGGCGACCTTAATTTGCGTATTGACACCGTCGATACCGAGCTTTTGGTGCTTGCAGACGGCATAAAGCAAAAATGGACGCATCCCGAGATGGACAAGGCGTTCATTGACGGCTTCCACGCTTCACTCGGACAGCCTGTTTATATCAACGGTATGTTCACAGGCTCGGAATTTCCGATGAACGACAACAACATTGTTGAAAACACCTTGCGTTTGCGTTATTACAGCGGAAAGAGTATCGCAAAGATACTTAACGGTAAAAAGGAACACTCGTTCCACAAATCTGTTTTCGGAAGCGCACAGACAATGTCCTTTGACGTTATCAGAGCAGATTTCCTTGAATATATCAAAACCGTTTCGCAGAAAACCTATCTTCGCACGCAGTACAACTCCTGGTATGACCATATGCTTAACATTACCGAGGAGAATATAACAGGCTCTTTTTATCAGATTGAAAAGGGCTTGACGCAGAATTTTGTTAAGCCGCTTGACGCCTATGTTGTTGACGACGGTTGGAACGATTACAAGAGCGACTTTTGGTGCTTTAATAATAAATTCCCTCATGAGCTTTACAATTCATCACGGCTTGCGAATAATTTTTCTTCACACTTCGGACTTTGGCTCGGACCGAGAGGCGGCTATAACTTCAACAGACCGTTCGGAAAGCGTATGCAAAGACACGGAAAGGGCGGATACAACAGAAGGTCACACGATATTTGTATTGCAGATGAAAAGTATGTTCGCAACATTGAATTGCTTTTCCTTGACTATATGAATCGCTTTGACATAGACTATTGGAAGCTCGACGGTTTTATGTTAAAGCCCTGTCGCAGTAAAAGGCACGGACACCCGACGGGCGGTTATAAAGATATGTATGTTATGACCGATGCGTGGGAAAAGTGGATTGATATTTTCCGTGATATGCGTAAATTCAGGGCAGAGCAGGGCAAGGAGCTTTGGATAAACCTCACTTGCTATGCTGTTCCGAGTCCGTGGTTCCTGAGCTATGTAAACAGCGTTTGGATGCAAAACAGCGGCGATATAGGCTTTACGGATAAATCGGTAAGCGGAGAGGAGCTCAACGGCAAGGACTTTGACCGTATGCTCACCTATAGAGATGCGCTTTACTATGATTTCCACAGAGTAAGACAGTATCAGTTCCCGAACTCTAATATGTATAATCACGAGCCTATTTACGGACATACCGCAAAGGTTAAAATGACCGATGACGAGTACCGTAAATATATGTATATGATTTCATCAAGAGGCACGGCATTTTGGGAGCTTTATTACAGCTTCGACCTTTTCAACGACAATATGTGGCGCATAAATGCGGATGTTTTGAGATTTGTCAGAGAAAACTTTGAAACGCTCAGAAATTCAAAGCTTATCGGCGAAAGTGCCGATTCGGGCAAAATTTACGGCTACAGCGCATGGAACGGTAAGGAGGGTATTATTTCGCTTCGCAATCCGTCCGATAAGCCGCAGAAAATTTCCGTTAAGCTTGAAAAGGAAATCGGCGTAAATGAGGACGTTAAGGGACTTACACGCATAAACGTTATTCCCTATGAAACAGAGAAGTGCGATATTAAATACTCCTACGGCGACACGCTTTCGGTTGAGCTTGGCGCACATGAAATTGTTATATACAAATTCGGCGGAGAAAAGACGACCGCACCTGTATTAAAGCGTGCAAAGTTTGAGGCGGAACACAAGGCAGTGTTCTCTTTTGACAGGCATATTGTGCTTGACGAAAACAGCTTTACTTATATGGGTAAGCCCGTAAAGGCGGAATTGCTTGCAAATTACAGCGAGGTGCTTTTGCATTTCGACAACGCTCAGGCAGGCTCGAAATATACTGTTGAGTACAGCGTCCGTGACCTCTACGGCAACAGGCTGACCTCTAAAAAAACGCTTGCCTGCTATAAGGACAACCTTTTGTTTTCGAACAGAGAAGCGCCTTGCGAGATTGAGGATGATTTCACGCTCACTATGACCGTCAATACCGCAACAAAGGAAACGCTTTTGTTCTCACAGGGCAATTCGCTTGCGGTTTCGCTTACAAACGGCAATGTCAGACTTAACTGCTGTTCGCTCAAATGTATGGGACACACCGATATTTGCAACACGGGCGACAGAAAAATAACCCTTGTCAGAGAAAAGAACGCTATGATTAAAATTTATATCGACGGCGTGCTTGACGGCTCTTATTACGACGACAGAGTCGGCAATATGACCATTCCGAAAGCCGATATTAAGCTTTCAAATTCGATAAAGAGCTTTACCGTGCTTAACAAAGCACTTGCGTTTGACGAGGTTTGATTGTATAATTAAATGAATGATAATTTAAGAAAGGGGAGAACGTATGAAAACACTTGAATTTATAGTTCCGTGCTATAACGAGGAAGCTGTTTTGAATATTTTTTATGATACGGTCTCTCCGATATTGAATTCGCTCGACGGAATAAAGGCTTCTTTTATCTTTATCGATGACGGAAGCCGTGACAACACCGTAAATATTATAAGACAGCTTGCCGAAAGGGATAAAACGGTCAAGTATATTTCTTTTTCAAGGAATTTCGGAAAAGAGGCGGCAATGCTTGCAGGTCTTAAAATGTCGTCGGCTGATTATGTCGGAATTATCGATGCCGATTTACAGCATTCTCCCGAGCTTATTCCCGAAATGGTAAAAAGCGTTAACGAGGAGGGCTACGATATAGCCGCCGCAAGACGAACCGACAGAAAGGGCGAGGCTAAGCTTAAAAGCGCTTTTTCAAGAAGCTTTTATAAGCTGATAAATCGAATTTCAGACGCAAATATCGAGGAGGGTGCACAGGATTATAGGGTTATGACAAGAAAGGTCGTTAACGCAATAATCTCAATGCCCGAATACAATCGCTTTTCAAAAGGCATATTCAGCTGGGTCGGCTTCAAAACAAAGTGGTTTGAGCACGAAAACCGTGAGCGTGCGGCAGGCAAAACAAAATGGTCGTTTTGGAAGCTGTTTGCCTATGCGGTTGACGGAATAATCGGCTTTTCAACCGCACCGCTTAAAATTTCACTTTTCTGCGGCATTGTTACAAGCCTTGTAGGGTTTATCTATGCGCTTTATACGATAATTAAAACGCTCTGCTTCGGCCCTGATGTTGACGGCTATCCGTCGCTTGTATGCTCGGTTTTGATAATCGGCGGACTTATTTTAATTTCAATGGGCGTGGTCGGTGAATATGTTTCAAGGGTTTACCTTGAGGTTAAAAACAGACCGAACTACATTATTGACGAAACTAATATATTACCTGAAAGCATTGATAATCAGTCAAATTCGGGTAATAAATAAGTATAATTCAATTTAATTTAATTAACGGAGGTAAAAGCAATGACTTCAATCACAAAGGATATGACAATCGGCGATATTCTCGATGCGGACAGAGAGACCATTCCTTTCTTCCTTGAAATGGGAATGCACTGTCTCGGCTGCCCTGCTTCGAGAGGCGAGAGCGTTGAGGAGGCTTGTGCCGTTCACGGCGTTGATGCGGACGAGCTTGTTAAAAAAATTAACGATTTTCTTGCAAGTAAATCAAGCAAATAAAGAAGGCGACGGGTTGACAGAACAAAACGCACAGCCTCGGCTGAGTGTTCGCTTCGTCAACCCTCATTTTTTAATTATGATTAAATTGACACCGAGACTTGATGCCGTAGCGGATATGGTAAATAATTGCGACACCTTTTTGGACGTCGGCACAGACCACGCATATCTTCCGGCATACATAGTAAAAAACAAAATTTCAAACAGGGCAATAGCTTCGGATATAAATCCAAATCCGCTTATGAACGCTCAAAAGACGCTTGACGAATATTCGCTGGCGGATAAAATCACGCTTCGACTCTCGGCAGGCTTTGAAAATATAGAGCCTTATGAGGCGCAGGAGATTGCCGTTGCAGGTATGGGCGGAATTATGATTGCCGATATGATAAACGCAACCGAGTGGCTGAGAGATGAGAAAATACATCTTATTTTGCAGCCTATGACGCATTTTGAGGATGTGTGGCGTGCACTTTTTGATAACGGCTTTCGGGTTGAAGCAGAAAAAACCGTGTGCGAGGATAAGCGTGTTTATCTTATCATTTCCGCAAGGTATTCGGGTGTGAAAACCGAGCATAAGCTATACGAATACTATGTTGGGAATTTACCGAAAAGCGACAACGAAACCGACAAATTGTTTGTCGGAAAGGTTATCAAGAGCCTTTACAATAAATATAATGGCACAAAGGACAGGAAAATTCTCGAGCTGATAAGGAGTATTGAAAATGCCTAAGGCAAAAGAAATATACGAATATACAGACAGCTTTGCACCGTTCTGCAAGCAGGAGGAATGGGACAACAGCGGCTTTTTGATCGGCGATGAAAATGCCGAGGTTACAAGCGTGTTGCTTGCGCTTGATTGCACAAACGAGGTGCTTGAATATGCAAAAAAATCAGGTTGTGAGCTTGTAATTACCCATCATCCGATAATTTTCGGTGCGTTAAAGCAGGTTAAATTCGGAAGTGAGGTCTATACCGCCGTCAACAGCGGACTTTCGGTAATTTGCGCTCATACTTCGTATGATATTGCACAGGGCGGTGTGAGTGATATTTTGGCAACAACGCTTTCGGCTGAAAACATCGAAAAATCCCCCTCGGGAATATTGACAATCGGTGAAGTTAAGAATACAACAGTCGGCGAGTATGCAAAGTTTATTAAAAAAACACTTTTTGCGAGCGTGAGGGCTTGTCTTACCGAAAAGGAAGTTCAAAGAGTTGCTTTTTGCGGTGGCGCAGGCAGCGATTATCTGCTTGAAGCAAAGGAAATGGGCTGCGATTTGCTCGTTACGGGCGATGCGGGACATCACGATTTCCTTGATGCCGTAAATCTCGGTATCGGACTTGTTGCGGCGGGTCATTTTGAAACGGAGACAATTTCAATTAAACCGCTTTGCGACAGACTTCAAGAGAAATTTGAAAAAGTAAAATTTACGGTGTTTGAGCAGAAAACACCCATAACATATATTTGAGGAAAATATGGCACTTGACGGAATAACATTAGGCTTTATAAAAAATGAAATAAGTGAATATCTGCTTGGAGCAAAGGTGGAAAAGGTTTATCAGCCGTCGAAATGCGAGCTTGTATTTCTTATGCGTACCCGAAGCGGTGCATACAGGCTCTATATGTCGGCACAGGCGATTTCTCCGAGGATACACATAACCTCGCAAACGCTTGAAAATCCGCAAAAACCGCCCATGCTCTGTATGCTTTTAAGAAAACGGCTTGTCGGTGCAACGCTTACCGAAATAAATCAGGTATCGCTCGACAGGGTGCTTGAATTGTGCTTTGACGCCACCGACGAGATAGGCGACAAGGTAAAGCTCAAGGTGTTTATCGAAATTATGGCGCAGCGCAGCAATATCGTGCTTGTTAACGAAAACGGCAAGGTAATCGACGCCGTTAAAAGGGTTGATGAAACCAAATCCACGTATAGAGAGGTTTTGCCCGGCGGAACATATCTTTTACCTCCGAGCCAAAACAAGCTTGATATTTCAAGCTGCTCGGCAGGGGAGATTGTGAAAGCCGTTTGCGAGAAGAAAAATCAAAAGCTCTCTTCAGCAATTCTTTCAAGCGTTTTGGGCGTTTCTCCGATTGTTTGCCGTGAGCTTGCCTGTGCGTGCTCCGACAAAGCGGTTGAGGATATGACGGTTATCGACGAGAGCGTTTTATATGACAAAATCGTTGAAATTCAGAATATCATAGCCGAAAATAAGCCGTCTCCGCAGGTCGTTTTTGATTCTGAGGGAAATCCCGTTGATTTTTCATTTATGGATATAACTCAATACGGCGAGAATTATCCCGTCAAAAAATATTCTTCGTTTTCGGAGCTGCTTGACGAATTCTGCTTTGAAACGGACAGACTGTACAGGATCAAACGCCGTGCTGGCGATATGCTGAAGCTTTTGAATAACGCATCGCAGAGAGTTGCAAAAAAGGTTAACCTTCAAAAAATGCAGCTTGAAAAGTGTGACGATAAGGAAACGTTGCGTATCTATGCCGAGCTTATAAATTCAAATCTTTACAGATTGGAAAAGGGTGCGGCGTTTTACGATATTGAAAATTATTATGACAATAACAATGTCGTTCGAATTAAAGTGAATCCTGCGCTTTCGCCGGTTCAGAATTCGCAAAAGTATTATAAGGAATATAAAAAGTCTGTAACGGCTGAAAAAATGCTTGCCGATTTAATCGAAAGCGGAGAGCAGGAGCTTTTGTATATCGACTCTGTTCTCGACGAGCTTTCAAGAGCAGACAGCGAAGCGGAAATTTCTGAGATAAGACAGGAATTGATTGCAGGCGGATACATAAGACGTAAGGGCAAGGACAAAATCAAGCTTCCAAAGACCTTGCCGCCGTATGAATTTACCACGAGCGACGGCTTTCGTGTGCTTGTCGGTAGGAACAATGTTCAAAATGATAAGCTGACATTTAAGACGGCGAAGAACTATGATATGTGGCTTCACACTCAAGGCTTTGCCGGCTCGCATACGGTCATTGCTTCGGACAACCGTGAAATTACCGATACGGCAATCGAGGAGGCGGCAAGAATAGCTGCTCGTTTCAGCTCTGCCGACGGTGCGGACAAGGTTCCCGTTGACTACACCTTGATTAAAAATGTCAAGAAGCCGAACAACGCAAAGCCCGGCAAGGTCATATATCACGTATACAACACCATATATGTTTCACCTAACAGGGATATTCAGCTGTAAAGGAAAAAACTTTACATTAAAAACGGCAACAAATATTGACTCAAACGGTAAAAAAATGTATTATATTTAAGATAAACAGAAAAGGCGGTTTAACCTATGAAAAAAACTATATCCGTAATACTGATAATAACAATGCTTATGTCGGCTTTGTGCCTCAATTCATTTGCAGGGGCTTTGTCTCTCGTTTCAGCTCCGTCAACGGCGAATAAGGGCGATACAATAACGGTAAGCGTAAATGTACCGAGCGGACTTTCGGGCGCAAAGCTTTTGCTTGAGTACGATAAGACCTGCTTTGAGCTTGTTTCGGGCAGTGTCAGCTTAAACCCAAGCTTCACAACGGTTATAAACGATAAAACTGTCGGCAAGCTTATTGCGGTGGCGGTTTCAACAAGCGAACAGTCTGCCTGCACATTATTTTCCGTAAAGTTCAAGGTGCTTAAAACAGGCGGAAAAATCAGCGTAAAGGCAACTCAAGCTATTGACGGTGCGGATAAGGAGATTACAGAATCAATTCCCGGTGCCGTTCTTACAATAGCAGAGGGAACAGGTGCAGCTGCGGAGGAGACAATTCCGCCTCAGGCTCAGACAGAACCTGCAAAGAAGGTTACAAAGCCTGCTGTAGGCAATAAAGCAGAGCAGACAAAAAAGGTAGAGGGCATAACCGGAAGCGCTAAAGCTCCTGCACCCGACGAGACGCTTCCTGCCGACATAATGCCGAACGAGCCCACAACGGCGGAAGAAGAAAACGAAATCGAAAAAAAGACAAACGAAAAGGCTATAATCATCGTTGTTTTGGCTACTGTTTTGGCTCTTGCGGCGGCAATTGTTATCGCTCTTGTCATTAAAAAGAAAAAGCAGGAGGACGAGCCTGACGCAAAAGCGCAAATAAACGAAAATATTGATAAAGATAAATAAAATTCTGTTGACAATTCAACCGAATTATAGTATCATTAGTCATATAGTAAAGGCTTTATGTGCTTTTCTATCATAATATCGACTCGCATTATGCGAAAATTATTAAAAGGCGGTAAAAAGATATGAAAAAAGTTCTTTCAGTTCTCGTAGCACTTCTTCTTATTGCTGTTGCTTGCGTTCCGGCTTTCGCAGCTGACGCATACAAGGTTGACATTGTGTCATCCGCAGATACAGCAGCAGTAGGCGATGAAATTACAGTTTCTTTCAAAGTAAGCAGCGGTCTTTCGGGCTTCAAGGGTGTTCTTGAATACAACACCAAAAACTACAAGTATGTAGCAGGCTCGGCTACGGCTACTGATCTTTTCACAACTGAAATCAATGATACTGTTGACGGTAAAATCACAGTAGCAAGCGTTGCAAGCGAAGCTAAGGACGCAGGTGTGGTTTTCACAGCTAAGTTCAAGGTTCTCAAGAAGGACGGCGTTTTCAAAGCTTCTGCAACTGATGCTATTGACGGCACAAACGCAGCTGTTACAGTTAACGGCGACGAGCTTGCTATCAACGTAACCGATAAGGGCACAAAGGCTCCCGAGACAACAGCTCCCGAAGCTAAACCCGACAGCAATAAGAATTCGGTTGATATTAAGAAAACAGGCGGAAAGCTTTATGTTTCAACAGCAGCAGCAGTTGCAGTTTGCGCAGCAGCAGTTGCAGTTACAATGAAGAAAAAGAACGAAGACTAAGGAATTTATATTTCTGATATTCGGCACTCGCACTTAATGTGTGGGTGCTTTTTCTTTTGCTTAATTTTCTCTTGTGACTTTAGCTGTGTTACCACATTAAAATATAGTAACTTTGCGAATTGATAATTTATATAGAATAAGTATATAATATTTATATATTTTAATTTAATTAGGGGGACTAAGATGCAAGAAAAACAAATAAGACCTTTTGGTATACGGGACAAGGTTGGATACGCTCTCGGCGACTTTGGTTGTAATATGAGCTTTGCTTTTATTAACAACTATCTTATGATTTTCTATATTACTTGTATGGGCATAAAGCCCAAGCATTTTGCAATCATAATTTTACTTGCAAAGATTTTTGATGCAATTAACGACCCGATTATCGGCGGGCTTTGCGACTCGGCAAAACCCGGTAAAGAGGGTAAGTTTAAGACTTGGATAAAATGGGCGAGCTTACCGCTTCTCATTTCAAGCGTATTGCTTTTCATTTACGCTCCGTCACTTCCGTACGGCGTTAAAATCGCAATGTGCTTCGGACTTTACTGCATATGGAGTATTTCATACACAAGCGTAAACGTCCCTTACGGCTCAATGCAGGCGGTAATCACGAATGTTCCCGAGGAACGAAGTGCTCTTTCAACCGTCAGAAGCATCGGCGCGATGTTTGCACAGATTCCTGTTATGGTTTTGCTTCCGGCTATCGTCTATGATAAAGACAAAAACCCGAGAGGCAATCTGTTTTTTATAATCGTTGCTGTAATGGGCGTTATCGGTTTTATTTCGTTTATTCTTCTTCGCAAGCTGACAACGGAAAGACTTGCTCCCGCAGTGGTTGACAAATCGCAGAAATTCAATTATTTCAAAACATTTGCCTCGTTCCTCAAAAATAAGAATATGCTCGGCGTTACAATCTCGTCAATGTCATATCTTGCGTTGATGATGACCGTTACAACCTCAATGCAGTATATTTTTATGTGCTATTTTAAGAATACTGATATAATTCCGATAGCTACAATAATCGCAGGCTTGCCGACGGTTTTGGGCATAGTTGCGGTAAAGCCTCTTTCAAAAAAATTTACAAAGAAGCAGCTTTGCACATATCCCTTCTTGATTTCGGCAATCGCAAGCGGTATCGCTACCTTTGTACGCTTTGAAAACCCTTATATTTGGATTGCTTTTATCGGAATAGCAATGTTCGGCTCGGCATTCTATCTTGTTCTTACTTGGGCGCTTGTTGCGGACTGCATAGATTATCAGGAAATGAAAACGGGCAGAAGAGAGGAAAGCTCAATTTACGCAACCTATTCGCTGTTCAGAAAAGTGGCGCAGGGACTTGGCGCATCATTGATTTCATTGGCACTCGGATTTACGGGCTATGATGAAACCCTCGGTGCTTTGGAGCAGGCTTCGGGCGTTGCGGAAAAGATATACGTTATGACAGGAGCTATTCCGTTTATCGGTGCGCTTATCTGCCTTTTAAGTATGCACTTCCTTTACCGTCTCGGCGACGACCCGAAAGCTGAAATTGAATAAAAAGGACAGAAAAAATCGCTAACCCGATCGGTTAGCGATTTTTTAGCTTAAAAACTATTCATCTTTGGGGTTCAACGCTCTTGTCAACCAGATGTCTGCAATATCCATTGCCGCATAAAGACCTTTTTTCTCGCTTGTTTTAACGATTTTTTCTTTAATGCTGACATTCGGGTCTGTATTGACAAGCTGAACGGATACCTTTGAAGCGAGATCGGTATCTCCGAACTCCTTCGAGCTCAAAATACGCATCATAATAACGAAATCATCGTTCATATCGCCATAGTAAATGGTATTTCCGTTTCTTACAAGGGGTTTGCCCTTATAAGTCAAAAAATCATTTTTCTTTTCAGCCATTTTTACACCTCAATTACTTTTCGGAACTTGATTTGAGATATTCTTTAACGAGAGTTTGCAAAAGTTCATCTCTGTCAAGGCGGCGTATAAGGTTGCGTGCGTTATTATGAGTGGTAATGTACGTCGGGTCCTCTGAAAGTATATATCCGACAATCTGGCTTATGGGATTGTAGCCCTTTTCCTGCAAAGCGGTGTAAACTGCAAGCAGGGTTTGACGCATCTGCTCATCACACTCATCTTTAATGGAAAATTTTATGGTCTTGTTCGGATCTAACATTTTGCCACCTCCTAAGAAAATCAATATACATTTGCTATTATATACCAATTAAATCGAAATTACAATAGCTACTTGAATTTTTATTTGTTAATATAGTCGTCAACGATTTGACCGTCCTGTATTCTGATAACACGCTTTGCCTGATCCGCTATTCCGTTGTCGTGCGTGATAAGAATTATTGTTCTGCCCTCTTCATGCAAACCCTTGAGAATTTTCATAACATCCTCGCCCGAACGGCTGTCAAGGTTACCCGTCGGCTCGTCGGCAAGAATAATCGGCGGACGTGCGGCAACTGCTCTTGCAATAGCAACTCTTTGCTGCTGACCGCCCGACATCTGCTTCGGAAGATGGTTTATTCTGTGTGCAAGTCCGACTCTTTCAAGCGCCTCCGTAGAGAGCTTGTGGCGTTCGTCGGGTCGCATACCTCTGTAAACAAGCGGAAGCTCGACGTTTGCTTGTGCGGTAAGGCTTGAAATGAGGTTGAAGCCCTGAAAAATAAAGCCGATTTGCTTATTGCGTATTTCAGACAGCTGATCGTCCGTCAAATGCGAAACGTTTTCGCCGTCAAGGTAGTATTCGCCGCTTGTCGGAACGTCCAAAAGTCCGAGCATATTCATAAGCGTTGATTTACCCGAGCCGGATTGACCGACGATTGCAACAAACTCGCCTCTTTCAATAGTGAGGTTTATGCCGTCGAGTGCTCTGACCTCGTTTTCTCCGGGATTGTAAATTTTGTAGATGTCTTTTACTTCGATTAAACTCATTTCATAAACACCGCCTAACAATATAAATTTTATAGTAAATCCTAACATAAATCAATAAATAATTTATGAATTTTTAAGTCATTAACGGAAAAAATACAAAAAGAGGTGATTGTTATGTCAACAACAGGTAAAGAATACTCCGATATGGCGAAAAAGGCTTCTCCGAAATCTTCTAAGCTTACAAATTGTCTCAAGGCGTTTTTTATAGGCGGATTTATCTGCCTTATCGGTCAAGTGCTGATGTATCTGTTCCGAAAAGCAGGATGTAGCGAGCAGGAAACAAAGACCTTGACTTCGGTTGTGCTTATAGTATTGACAGCAATTTTGACGGGTATCGGCGTGTTTGACAAAATTGCAAAGCACGCAGGAGCAGGCACGATAGTTCCGATAACGGGCTTTGCAAATTCCATAGTTTCGCCTGCAATGGAATTTCGAAGCGAGGGTAAAATTCTCGGAACGGGCGCAAAGCTGTTTTCGATAGCCGGACCTGTAATCGTTTACGGCACGTCGGCAGCCTTTTTATATGGAATTATATGCTATATTTTTAAGCTGTATTGATATTAAAATAAAAAATTTTCAGCTGCTGATTGTCTTTTTTCGGTCATACCTTTTGCAGCTGATTTTTTTTGCGATTATTGCACAATTTTTTATTAAAATACATTGAAAAACAGCTGCTTTAGTGGTATATTATCCATATATAACTCACTGTAAATTACGGGTCTTAAATGCAGAAAGGTGTGTGTTTTAATTGGCACTTGTCCCGATGAAAAAATTACTTGAAGAAGCCGAAAGAAAAGGCGTTGCCGTCGGTGCTTTTTCAGTTGGAAATATGGAAATGGTTATGGGCGCCGTCAAGGCGGCAGAGGAGCTTGAAATCCCCATTATTTTGCAGATAGCGGAGGTAAGGCTTAAAAGCTCGCCTTTGGAATTGATGGGACCGATGATGCTTGCGGCGGCTGAAAATGCCGAAGTGGATATTGCAGTGCATCTTGACCACGGCTTAAACGTTGAAACGGTTGAGCAGGCTCTTGATATAGGCTTTACGTCGGTAATGCTTGACGGCTCGCTTTTACCGCTTGAGGAAAACATAAAAACGGTAAAAGGCGTGGTTGAAACAGCAAAGGAATACGGAGCAACCGTTGAAGCTGAATTGGGAGTTGTAGGCGGAAACGAGGGCGAGGGCAAAAGTCACGAAATTCTTTGTACAAACCCCGATGATGCTAAACGCTTTTGCGACGAAACGGGTGTTGACGCTCTTGCGGTGGCAATCGGAAACGCACACGGAAATTATCCTGTTCTTCCCGAACTTCGTTTTGATGTTCTTGAGGAAATACATAAAAAAGTCAATACACCGCTTGTTCTTCACGGCGGTACGGGAATAAGCGACGAGCAGTTCCAAAGGGCAATTTCACTCGGTGTCCGCAAGATAAATATAGCAACCGCTTCTTTTGATAATTTGGCTTCGTATGCAAAGGCTTATTGCGATAACAAGGAAAAAGCCAATTATTTTGAACTCTCTGCCTGCGAGGTTGAGGGAGTTTATCAAAATGTTAAAAGACATATTAAAGTTTTCAATATGGAATAATCAAGGAGAAAATTATGAAATACATAGAATTTGACTCTTCAAAAAAATATGACCTTATTCTTTTAGGCAGAATTGCGGTTGACTTGAATCCCGTCGATTATTACTGTCCGCTTAACGAAAGCACGACCTTTAAGAGATACCTCGGCGGTTCTCCCGCAAATATTGCGGTAGGACTTGCAAGACTCGGTAAAAAATGCGGATTTTTTGCCCGTGTTTCCGACGACCAGCTCGGCACATTCGTAACCGATTTCTTCAAGAAAGAGGGAATTGACACCTCAAGAGTTAAGAGATGTGAAAACGGCGAGAAGATCGGTCTTACCTTTACCGAAATTAAATCCGAAACGGAAAGCTCAATCGTTATGTACCGTAACGAAGCGGCTGACTTGAAATTGGAGGTTTCGGATATCGACGAGGAATATATCAAACAGGGTAAGGCTCTTTTGATTTCAGGCACGGCGCTTTGCGAAAGCCCGTCAAGAGAGGCGGCGCTCAAGGCTGTTATGCTTGCAAAGCGCAATAGTGTTCCGATTATTTTTGATATTGACTACCGTGCATATAATTGGAAAAATGACGATGAGATTTCAATCTATTATTCCGCAGTTGCTCGTGAGGCTGATATTATTCTCGGCTCTCGTGAGGAATATGACCTTACCGAAAAGCTCATAAAGCAGGGGATGACCGACGAGGAAACATCTAAATATTGGCATTCGCAAAATGCTAAAATCGTGGTAATCAAGCACGGCAAGGAGGGCTCGACAGCCTATACAAATGACGGCGAGAGCTATAACATTAAGCCGTTCCCCGTTAAGCTGCTTAAATCCTTTGGAGGCGGAGACGGTTATGCTTCGGCATTCCTTTACGGTCTTTTTGAGGGTTATGAAATAATCGACGCTCTTGAATTCGGCTCGGCTTCGGCGGCTATGCTTGTGGCTTCTCATGCTTGCTCACAGGATATGCCCTCTGTCGAAGCGGTTAAGGACTTTATTAAGAAAGAAAAAGAAGAATACGGCGAAATGATTGCAAGGGTGTAAATCACTCCGTTCCCCCTTTGATTTGCAGAAAGGATACCAAATGAAAAAGCTGTTCAAAAGCAAGATTTTCAAAGGTATTATCGGTACGCTATTGTGTATTGCCATTTTGCTTGCGGTTGCGGTAATCGGCATTAACGCATATATGATTTCTTTTTCTAAAAAGAATTTTGTTACCGTAGACGAATTAAAACAGGACAGCTATGATTGTATTTTGGTGCTTGGCGCAGGACTTTGGAGTGGTAAGCCGTCGCCTATGCTAAAGGAAAGACTTGATTTTTCACTTGAAGCATACAATAAAGGGTGTAGTGACAAATTTCTTGTTTCGGGCGATCACGGTACGAAAAATTATGACGAGGTAAACGCTATGAAGGATTACCTCGTTGAAAACGGTGCTTCGGCTGACTGTGTGTTTATGGACCATGCAGGTTTTTCGACTTACGAGTCAATGTATCGAGCAAGGGATGTTTTCAAGGCTCAAAAGGTGCTTGTCGTAACGCAAAAATATCATCTTTACAGGGCGGTGTATATTGCAAGACAGCTTGGTATTGAGGCTTACGGGCTTGACAGGGAGGAACTTAAATATCCCGTTACAAATAACATTAGAGAAGCGGCGGCAAGGGTAAAGGATTTCTTTTATTGCATAGCAAAGCCCGAACCCACCTATCTCGGCGAGGAAATACCGATAAAAACCGCAAGTGCTTCGCTTACGGATGATAAGATAAAAGTTTAATTATATGAATGAACGAGGGTAATATTATGTACGAAAATCCTAATTTCAACGAAAACAATGAAAAAATCCTCTGTGAGAGAAACGGCAAAAACTCCGATATGCTGATGGATATAAGAGTTAAAATTCTCAAAGCAGGCGAGGAAATGACCTTCTGCGAAGCGGAAAACGAAACGGCTCTGCTTTTGATGGCAGGCGATGTCGATTTTGTTTTTGACGGTAAAACCGAAAACGCAAAGAGGCGTTCTCCGTTTCTCGACAAGGCAACGGCAATTCATTTTGCAAGGAACAATACTGTAACAGTAAAAGCAAATGAGGAGTCGAGATTTGTAATTGAGCAGACTGATAACTCAAACGATTTCGGCATTCATTATTATAAAGGCGAGGATATGACCGTTCAGCACTTTGGCGCAGACCAATGGGACGGCACGGCCGACAGACAGGTGCTTACGGTGTTTGACTATGAAAACGCTCCGTATTCAAAGCTTGTCTTGGGCGAGGTTTTTCACAAGCCGGGCTGTTGGACGAGCTACCCGCCGCATTATCATCCGCAGC
The DNA here is from genome assembly GCA_052273625.1 of Candidatus Fimenecus sp. Lineage (GTDB taxonomy): Bacteria > Bacillota > Clostridia > Oscillospirales > Acutalibacteraceae > Fimenecus. The sequence goes on from DAVZHW010000003.1 coordinate 64,697, forward strand.
CCGAGGTTTACTATTATGAATTTGAAAAACCGCAGGGTTTCGGCGTCGGCTTTAACGGAGATGATTGCTACAAGGTAGGCGACAAGGGCTGTCTTTGCGTAACACCCATGCACACGCATCAGCAGGTGGCTGCACCCGGATACAAAATGTGCTATGTTTGGATGATTAGACATCTTGACGGCGATCCGTGGAAAAAGACGAGAATTGACGCACCCGAACACAAATGGCTTTTAGACGAGAAATAAGGAGATAAAACTATGGCATATATGACTACCGCACAGGCACTTGTTAAATTTCTTGACAATCAATATGTTTCCTTTGACGGAAAAGAAACAAAGTTTGTTGACGGAATTTTTACAATATTCGGACACGGTATAGTTTGCGGTCTCGGCGAGGCTCTTGACTCCGACAGAGGCGGACTTACCGTTTATCAGGGCAAGAACGAGCAGGGAATGGCACACGCCGCAACCGCTTTTGCAAAAATGAACAACCGCAGAAAAATTATCGCTTGCTCTTCATCGATAGGACCGGGTGCTGCGAATATGATTACGGCGGCGGCAACGGCAACGGTCAACCATGTTCCGCTTTTGCTCATACCGGCAGATGCGTTTTCGACCCGTCAGCCCGACCCCGTGCTTCAGCAGTTTGAGCAGGTAAATTCACTTGCCACAACAACCAATGACGCTTACAAGGCGGTTACAAGATATTGGGACAGAATTGCACGTCCCGAGCAGCTTATGACCGCTATGATAAACGCAATGAGAGTGCTTACGGATACGGCTGAAACAGGTGCTGTTTGTATTTCACTTCCGCAGGATGTTGAGGGCGAAAGCTATGATTTCCCCGATGAGTTCTTGCAAAAGAGAGTACATAAAATTACAAGAGTTGCACCCTCACAAGAAGAGGTTGACGATATTGTCAAAATTCTTCTCACTGCTAAAAAACCGCTTGTCATCTGCGGCGGCGGCGTGAGATATTCGGAAGCAGGTGAGGAGCTTGAACGCTTCTGTAAGGAATTCAATATCCCGTTTGCCGAAACTCAGTCGGGTAAAACCGCTTGTCATTCGAGTAATGAATATAACCTCGGCGGTCTTGGTGTTACAGGCAACTCGGCAGGTAATGTCATAGCGAAAGAGGCTGATGTTATTCTCGGTGTCGGAACAAGATTTTCCGATTTCACAACGGGCTCAAAGTCGCTTTTCAGAAGTGACGCTAAGGTTTTGACGATAAATACCTCACGCTTTGACGCTTACAAGCTCGGTGCGGTAAAGCTTGTGTGTGATGCGAAATTAGGTCTTATGGCTCTTTCGGATAAATTGAGAGAAAACGGCTATAAGTCGGCATACACAACTGAAATCGCAGATGCTCGCAAGGGCTGGGCAGACGAAATGAAACGCCTTGCAGAGTATAAATACGATGAAAGCTTCAAGCCGCTTATCGAGGCAAGAGATGAACGCACTATCCCCGAATTTGCGGAAAAATTCGGCATTATAACTCAAACCGCTGCTGTTTCAATGGTTCGTGAGATTATCGACGACGACGCAATTTGCGTAGGTGCGGCAGGCTCACTTCCGGGCGACCTTCAGAGAATGTGGACGTCCGACAGCCTTTATTCCTACAATATGGAATACGGTTATTCCTGTATGGGCTATGAAATTGCAGGCGCTTTCGGCTCAAAGCTTGCTTGTCCCGATAAAGAGGTCTATGCAATGTGCGGAGACGGCAGCTATCTTATGCTCCATTCAGAGCTTATAACCGCAATTCAGGAAAAGAAGAAAATAAACGTGCTTCTTTTCGACAACAGCGGATTTGGTTGTATAAATAACCTTGAAATGTCAAACGGTATCGGCAATCTTGCCACAGAGTTCCGTTTCAGAGACGATAACAACAATCTTTTGGGCGACCTTGTACCGATTGACTTTGCTAAATGTGCTTCGGGCTACGGCGTAAAGACCTATACAGCAAAAACTCCCGAGGAGCTTAGATTTGCGTTGGAGGACTCCAAAAAGCAGACCGTTTCAACGCTTATCGATATAAAGGTTCTTCCTAAATCAATGACCGACGGCTACGGTGCGTGGTGGAACGTCGGCGTTGCAAGTACATCTCAAAATGAAGCCGTTAAAAAGGCTTATTTGAATAAAAAAGAAAATCAAGAGAAAGCGAGAAAATATTGATATGCTTGACAAAAACAAAGTAAAGCTCGGCATTGCGCCGATAGCATGGACAAATGATGATATGCCCGATTTGGGTGCGGAAAACACATTTGAACAGTGCGTTTCCGAAATGGCTCTTGCAGGATTTACAGGCTGTGAGGTTGGTAATAAGTATCCCCGTGATACTGCTGTGCTTAAAAAGGCACTTGAGCTTCGCGGTATGCAGATTTGCAACGCTTGGTTCTCTTCTTTCCTTACAACTAAGCCTTATGAAGAGGTTGAAAAGGACTTTATCGAGCACATTACCTTCTTAAAGGAAATGGGTGCTAAGGTTGTCGGAATTTCCGAGCAGGGACATTCAATTCAGGGCACGGATAAGCCGATTTTTGAGGCTAAATATGTTATGAACGACGAGGAATGGGACACTCTTTGCACAGGCATAAACAAGCTTGGTAAGGTTGCAAAGGATATGGGCATTAAGCTCTGCTTCCATCATCATATGGGTACGGTTGTTCAGACCGAAGAGGAAATCGACAGACTTATGGCTAACACAGACCCCGAGCTTTTCGGACTTCTCTTTGACTGCGGACACCTTGCATATTGCGGCGAGGACTATATGTCGGTGCTCAATAAATATGCGAACCGTATCCGCCATGTACATCTTAAAGATATTCGTCCTGAAAAGGTTGAGCAGGTCAAGAGAGAGCATTTGAGCTTCTTGCAGGGTGTAAGGCTCGGCACCTTTACAGTCCCCGGCGACGGCGTAATTGATTTCAAGCCCATTTTTGACGTTCTTGAAAAGACAGGCTATGAGGGCTATGTTCTTGTTGAGGCAGAGCAGGACCCGGCAATCGCAAATCCGCTTGAATATGCTATAAAAGCAAGAAAATATATCGCTGAAAAAGCAGGACTTTAATCGGAGGGTGTAAAATGAGTTATCAGTTTATTATGCCCAAACAGGTGTTCTACGGCGAAAACGCACTGTCTGACGCTTCGGAGCATATCTCCGCCTTCGGCAAAAAGGCTCTTATTGTTACCGACCCTATGATGGTTAAGCTCGGAAATGCCAAGAGAGTTACGGATATACTCGATAAGAGCAGCACACAGTATGCGATTTTTGACGGTGTAACGGGCGAGCCTACCGATAAAATTGTCGAAGCAGGCTTGAAAGCTTGGAATGACGGGAAATGTGATTTTCTTATCGCTGTCGGCGGCGGTTCTCCGATTGACACCATGAAAGCAATCGGCGCAGTTGCCACAAGCGGCGGCTCTATCAATGATTTTCTCGGCAAGGTAATCACAGTTCCGACTCCGCCTATGGTTGCAATCCCGACCACAAGCGGCACAGGCTCGGAGGCTACACAGTTTACGATTATCACAAACACCGAAAAGGATATTAAAATGCTCTTAAAGGGTGCGGTGCTTATGCCCGACCTTGCAATCGACGACCCTGCGTTTACCATGACCGCACCGGCTTCCGTTACGGCGGCTACGGGACTTGACGCACTTTGCCATGCAAGCGAGGCTTACACCTCACGCAAGGCGCAGCCAATGACAGACGATCTTGCTTTGAGTGCTGTCAAAAGGATTTTCGAGTATCTTCCGATAGCTTACCGTGAGCCTCAAAACGTTGAAGCAAGAGCGCAAATGAGCCTTGCCGCACTTGAGGCAGGTACGGCGTTTAATAACGCTTCCGTTACGATAATTCACGGTATGTCTCGTCCGATAGGCGCACTTTTCCATGTTCCGCACGGAATAAGCAACGCAATGCTTATGACAGAGTGTTTTGATTATGTTTGCGACGGTGCTGAAAAACGCTTTGCCGATATGGCTCGTGCAATCGGAAAAGCAGACGAAGCGGACTCCGACGCAGAGGGTGCAAGGAAGTTCGTATCGGCTTGCAAGGAAATTTGCGATATATGTAATATCCCGAGCGTATCGGGTTACGGAATTGATTTAGATGAGTTCCGCAGGGCAATGCCCAAGATGGCAGAGGACGCATTTGCATCCGGCTCGCCGTCAAACACAATCAAAGAAATATCCGTAGACGATATTTTGAAGATTTACGAAAGACTTTGTAAATAACAATTTGTTGGAGGTAAAATTATGTTAAAAATCGGTATTATCGGCGCAGGTCGTATCGGCAAGGTACACCTTGAGTCAATTAGCTACCATGTAAAAAACGCAACCGTAGTTGCAATGGCTGACCCCTTTATGAACGATGAAACAGAGAGCTTCATCAGAAGCTTCGGCGTTGAAAAGGTTTATAAGGACTACAAGGAAATCATAAACGACGCTGAAATCGATGCTGTTATGGTTTGCTCGTCAACCGACACACACGCACCCATTTCAATTGAGGCTATCAATGCAGGTAAGCACGTTTTCTGTGAGAAGCCGCTTGCAAATACAGTTGATAAAATCCTTGAAATCGCAGACGCACTCAAGGCTCATCCCGAGGTTAAATTCCAAGTTGGCTTTAACCGTCGCTTTGACCATAACTTTGCGGCTATTCGCAAGGCTTATGACGAGGGCAAGATCGGCGACGCTCAAATTCTTAAAATTACCTCAAGAGATCCGCAGGCACCACCCGTTGGCTACTGTGCGGCAAGCATTTTCCTTGATATGACAATCCATGATTTTGATATGGCTTGCTTCCTTACAAACAGCGACGTTGAAGAGCTTTATGTTTACGCAGACGCTCTTATCAATCCGTCAATCCGTGAGTACGGCGATTTTGATACCGCTATCATTTCTCTTAAAATGGCAAACGGCGCACTTGCTGTTATCGACAATTCCCGTCAGGCTATGTACGGTTATGACCAGAGAGCAGAGCTTTTCGGCTCAAAGGGTATGGTTGCAACCTCGAACGACACGCTTTCATCTGCCGTAATTTCTACCGCTGACGGTGTAACGGGCGAAAAACCGCTTTATTTCTTCCTTGAAAGATATATGGAGAGCTTCTCCGAGGAAGTAAGACAGTTCTGCTCGGCAGTTGAGAACAACACCGAAACACCCGTCGGTATCCACGCAGGCTTGCAGTCTGTTAAAATCGCACTCGCAGCAGAAAAGTCTGCAAACGAGCACAGAGCAGTTAAACTTTCGGAAATTAACTGATTTAACAGTTATCATAAAACCGCTTGTTTCGGCAGGCGGTTTCAACTTGTAGAAAGGCCCTGTTTCGGCGAAAGCCGGAGCAGGGCTTTTCAGTCAATACAGTTTTATGTCTTTTGTCTGTATGCCTGATGTCTTTGCACTTGTCTATGCAATCTGCCCACACACCGCTTTAGTCATTTTTTTTGTTTGTGCATTTATCTCTGAATTGAAAATGACTTAATTAAATTGTAATTTACTTTTGCTTTTTTATTTTCCAAAATTTATATGTTATATAATTTTTTGAAATTTTTGTAAAAATAATTGAAATACAAAAATAATATGTTAAAATACATTTAACAATGAAAATAATGGAGACGATTGAAATTAAAAACAAAAAAATTACAATACCTTTAATATGGGTGGTTATTTGTATGATATTAAGTTCTTGTTCAATAGAGAAACATGATAATGCTAAACAGTATGATAATTATTCTATTTTAACTAATTACAATATCTTATATGAGGGGAATCCTATATCGTTTATTAAAACGGAAAATGATACTTTAGAATTAACATTACAAATTGTTTTTCAATCTGATATTCCCTTTACTTTGGAATTTGGTTTAATTGATAATTTCACTCAAAGAACAATTAAAGTTAAAGAAGAAAACACATTTACAGAAGATACTATTTTTAAAGTAAACTTACCTAAAACGGACGAAGAATTAAAAACAAGTAACATCATCATACAAATAGATAAAGTTAACGGTAATTTTCACGATTTAATTTTTTTCATAAAAAATGATACAAAAATTCAAAACAAAAGTATACGAGGATATGATTTTTTAAGATTAAATGTAAACGGTGAAAAAAATGTTTATAATGAAAATGTTTCTAATACAAAAATTCCATTTATTACTGCTCAAGAAAAAAATATATTTTTAGAGTTAAACCCTAATATTAAGAAAGTAGGAAAAGAAATAGATTGCGAACTGCAAATAAACATCAATAAAATGTATGAAGGCGAACAATTTATCGGAGAATATAATAATAACTTGGATAAAAAATTAGACTTTGCAGTAATGATTTTTGAAAACCGTAAATTATTGCAAATAAATAACCTTGATCAATTTGTGTGGAGTGAAAGTACGATAGGGAAAAACGGGAAGATAACTTTTACTGCAATATCGAACACGACTGATAAAGATGATATTGTGTTAATATTATTACCATACCCATTTATAAATTATCAAGAAGCAGAACGTTATCAACTAATAGCATATAATAATATTTGTTATTATCATTATAAATTCAACGAATCGGTTGAGTTAATCCAATAAGAAAGGAACTAATTATGAAATTAAAAAAATTACTATGTTCATTTTGCGCTGTTATTATGATTGTATCTTTGTCAGTAACTTCTGTTTTTGCGGTTGGTAAGGATGCTAATCCAGATGATTTCGGTACAGAAATTTCGGCGAATATTCAAGGTGATGATGCCTCATTAACAAGAGCAGGCGATTCAGGAGCTTATGCAGTGTCTTGTGGAAATACCGATATTATAGATGATAATCATATGTTTAATAAATCCGTAGAAGTATGGTGCGTATCTAAAACTTGGTTATCATCTTATTTTTCAAATACACCAGACGGAATACCTGATTGGACACTAATGGCAATGTGTCAAATGTGGGTTTCTAACGGAAGTCCAAGTTATGTTTCATCTCCTACGGCATCTTCATATAATCAAACCACCACTACTGCAACTACAAAAAAAGTTAATGCAAAAGATGGTGGTAACGCTTCTGCAACAGGATATCATACTGTTAAAGATTATAATGGGAAAATAATATGGAATACAGAAACTAAAGCAACTGAACGTTTCTAAATATAAATTTTATCTTCTAATAAAATACTGATTCATTGAAAGAAGATGTAATTATCGACCTCTTCTCAGACTGTAGAAAAATCCTGCTCTGGTTTTCGCCGAAACAGGTTTTTTCTATAAACGAACCGCTTGTTTCGGCAGGCGGTTTTGTTATATCCAAACACAATTTTGATTGACTTTGATTAGCTTTGGAATTATAATTAAAGCACAGTAATTTAAGGAAACGGTGATTTGTATGTTGAGTGAACAACTAAAGATAATCAGAAGAGCCAATAAGTTTACCCAGCAAGGACTTGCGGATGCGATAGGAATTGAACGCTCAACCTATGCTTCCTATGAAACGGGGAGGAATAAGCCCGATGTTATTCTCCTCAGTAAAATTGCTAAGGTTTTCGGCGTCAGCTCCGACTTTATACTTGAAATTGATACGACTGTTCCGCTTAATGTGGAGGATATTCCCGTACAGTATAAGAAAAAAAGCGGTAATCAGCTTGTAAGTACGCTTTCAAAAGAGGAAAAGGGCGTTCTTGCAAAGTACAGACTTTTGTCCGATAGCAAGAAAACAGAGCTTGCTGATTTTCTTAAAAAGAACACTGCTTCGAAATGATTTATATGATAATGAAAAAATCCTGCCGGGCAGGATTTTTTTGTTTATAAGCAAACACAAAAGCAGCTTTTACGGCAATTTTTTCGGACGAATGAATATATAATTTTTTCTAATGCATTAGCGGTTGAAATTTTCGTCGATTTATAATAATATATTATCGGTGATTATATGTTTATATGCCCTGTTTGTAAAAACGAACTCAATAAAACGGGAAAATCTCTTATCTGCTCAAACGGTCATTGCTTCGATATGGCGAAAAGCGGATATGTAAATCTTTTACTTAAAAGCACAGGCGGAAACCACGGCGACAACAAGCTTATGGTATCTGCGAGGCGTGATTTCCTCGATAAAGGATATTATGAGCCGTTGCGTGAGGCGATTGTTAAAATGTGCTGTGAATTTACGGCTTCGGGCAATATAATAGTCGATTGCGGCTGCGGCGAGGGATATTATACCTCGAAAATAGCCGAGACCTTATCCGACAGAACGGTTTGCGGATTTGACATTTCAAAGGATGCTCTTGCGGTAGCGGCAAAGAGGAATAAAAGCGTTGAATATGCCGTTGCAAGCTCGTTTGATATTCCGTTACCCGACAGCTGCGCCGATATGATAACCGAGATTTTTTCTCCGCACAGCGAAAAGGAATTTTTAAGAATATTAAAGCCTGACGGTCGTATGCTTATGGTAATTCCGCTTGAAAATCATTTGCTCGAATTAAAGCAGGCTGTTTATGACAAGGCTTATAAAAATGAGCCGTCATCCTTTGAAATAGAAGGCTTCAAGCTCTTGAAGAGCGAGAGGGTTGAATACACAGCAGACATAGCCTGCACGGAGGATATAAAAAATTTGTTCGCAATGACGCCGTATTATTACAAAACGGGCGAAAAGGAGCAGGCAAGGTTAAATACTTTACAGAGACTTAGCGTAACCTTGAGCTTTGAAGTGCTTTGTTACGGCTTGTAAAGTATAATGTTATTGCAGTTTTTGCAACTTTAATGTATAATAAAGAGCAGACGTAATTTAGGAACGGAACAGAGGTGCTTTGATTATGGAAAAGAACAGCGTTAAAATCAATATAGCGGGAGTGGATTACTCACTCAGAACAGACGAAAGCGTTGAGCTTACAATGGAGCTCGCAAAGGAGATTGACTCCAAAATAAACGAGATAAGAACGGAAAATCCTTTCATTTCAACAAGTCAGATTGCAGTGCTTATAGCACTTGAATACGGCTGTAACTGCAAAAAGGCTGAAAAGAAAACGGAGGAGCTTCGTGCGGATATGAAAAACTATCTTGAGGACACCGCAAAGGCGCAGTCCGAAAGAGATTTCTACAAAAGAGAAATTGACAGAATGAAAGCAGATGCGAAAGCAAAATCAAATCAGATAAATCTGTTTTCCGAAGAGCAATGATGGCTGAAATTCTTGCACCGGCAGGCAATTTTGACTCTCTTGTTGCGGCGGTGCGCAGCGGTGCAAACGCCGTGTATTTCGGCACGGGTGCTTTTAATGCAAGAAGAAATGCCGACAATTTCGACGGCGACGGGCTTAAAAGGGCGGTTGATTTTTGCCGTCTTCATTCGGTAAAATGCCATATTACGCTCAATACGCTTGTTTCGGACAGCGAATTTTCGGAGCTTGAAAAAACCGTGCGTTTGATATGCGAAAGCGGAGTAGATGCCGTTATAGTTCAGGATTTGGGCGTTGCGAGGATAGTAAAAGATATTTGCCCCGAGATGGAAATGCATGCCTCAACACAGCTTTCAACAGGAACGCTTGAGGGAATTAGGGCGCTTGCCGATTTGGGCTTTTCAAGGGCGGTTTTGCCCAGAGAGCTTTCAAAATCTGAAATTAAATATATAGCCGAAAATTCTCCCATAGAGCTTGAAGTGTTCGTCCACGGTGCGCTTTGTATGAGCGTGTCGGGTCAATGCCTTTTGTCTGCCATGCTCGGCTCACGAAGCGGAAACAGAGGACTGTGCGCACAGCCTTGCAGATTGCCGTTCCAAATTGACGGCGGTACTGGTACGGATTTGAGCTTAAAGGATTTGTCGCTTGTCGAATATCTTTCGGAGCTTTCCGATATGGGCATAGCCTCCTTCAAAATCGAGGGAAGAATGAAACGTCCCGAATATGTTGCGGCGGCGGTTACAGCTTGCAGGGAAAGCCTTGACGGAGCATACACACAGCAAAGGCAGAATGAATTGCAGTCGCTGTTTTCACGCTCGGGGTTTACGGACGGCTATTATATATCCTCCCTCGGACGGAATATGTTCGGCAAAAGGGAAAAGGAAAACGTAACCTCTGCGACAACTCAATTACTTAAAAAATACGAAAAAACATACGGAAAAGAAATGCCTGTACATAAGGTGGATTTTGTGTTCACGGCTTATGAAAACGAAGCGCCTACGCTCTCCGCAAAAACAGGTAAAATCAATGTTTTCAAGCAGGCGGAGGTAATTTGCGAAAAGGCGATAAACAGACCTTTGACAGAGGAAACAGTCAAAACACAGCTTGAAAAGTGCGGAGGAACTGTTTTCTGTTCAGGTGAAATACATACAGAAATTTCCGATGGCATAAGCATACCCGTTTCGGCAATAAACGCTTTAAGGCGTGAGGTGTTGGCGAAGCTGTCGAAAAAATTGACCGAAGCCCCCGAAAGAGAATTAAAAGAGTTTGATTTTCACTTGCAGGACAGGGCGAGGGGGAGCAAAAAGCTCTATCTCTGCTTTAATAATATCGAAAGCATACCCGAAAACGCTTCCTGCGACAGAATGTTCCTGCCGCTTGATACCGATAAAAGCGTTTTGGAAAAATATTCGGCAGGTGTAAGTATTCCGAGAGGAATTTTCGGAAATTACAATAAGATAGTTGAAAAGTTAAAACAAAGCGGTGCGAAATATGCCCTTTGCAACACCCTTGACGCCGTTTGTGCGGCAAAAGAGGCGGGAGTTGAGATAATCGGCGGTCCGTTTTTGAACATATTTAACTCTCAATCATTAAAGGTTTTGGAAAATCTCGGAATTAAAGAAGCGGTTTTGTCATATGAATTGACGGTTGATAAAATTTCAAGGCTTAGCGGTAATGTAAACAGAGGTTGTGTTGTTTACGGCAGGACTCCGCTTATGCTTACGAGGAATTGCCCCGTTAAAAACGCAAAGACCTGTGCCGAGTGTAAAAAGAGCAGCTCCTTGACCGACAGAAAGGGAATTTCATTTCCCGTGATTTGCGAAAACGGCTTTTCACAGCTTCTCAATTCAAGACCTACATATATGCTCGACAGATTGTCGGAAATTAAGAATACGGATTTTGATATAATGTTTTTCACGATTGAAACAAAAAAACAGGCGGCAGAGATTATATCCGATTATAAAAATCACTCTGCGCCCGACGGCGAATTTACCCGAGGACTTTTTTACAGAGGAGTAGAATAATGAAAGAGCTTAAAATTAAAAAAGTAAGAGAAAACGCAAAGCTTCCCACAAGGGCAACCGAGGGCTCGGCAGGCTATGATTTATATGCCTGTATCGATAAGCCGTTGACCCTGAGGGCAGGCGAAACCGCAATAATTCCTACGGGTATCGCAATAGGACTTGACGATCCGCACTATGCTGCGTTTATCCATTCAAGAAGCGGTATAGCAATAAAGCACGGAATAGGACTTCTCAATTCCGTAGGTGTTATCGACAGCGATTACAGAGGGGAAATTTGCGTCGGTGTTATCAATCAGATTTCGGAAGCCTATGAAATTCAACCGTTTGAAAGAGTTGCACAGATGATTATAAAGCCCGTTGAGCTTCCCAAGCTTACAGAGGTGTCGGACTTGGACGAAACCTCAAGAGGCGCAGGCGGCTTTGGCTCGACAGGCACAAAATAAAAACGCTTCAAATTATGCAATAATCGACCGAAGAACTAACGGAGGATAAAAATGACAGCAGATAATTTATGTATGGGTTGTATGAAGGAGATAGGAAATGTACAGCAGTGCCCCTTTTGCGGATTTCATAACGATACGGCTGCACCTGCACCGTATTTGCCTTTGAGAACCGTTATAGGCGGAAGATACACTGTCGGCAAGGTAATTTCAGCATCGGGCGACGGTATTACATACATTGCTTGGGATAACGAGAGCAGGGAAACCGTAACCGTTCGTGAGTTTTTTCCTGTACAGAACGTCACAAGAGAAGAGGGACAGACTGAGGTTATCGTAAACGAGGACAGCAAGCTTGTTTTTTACGACAGCGTGCGTGAATTCCTCGCTCTTAACAGAAAGCTTGCAATGAGCAGAAACCTTTCTGCGCTTATCCCCGTTATCGATATAATTGAGGAAAACAACACAGCGTATGCGGTAAGCGAATATCTTGAAACGATTACCTTGAGGGATTTTCTCTTAAAGAGCAGAACGGGCTATCTTGGCTGGGACAAGGTTAAAACCCTTATGATGCCTGTGCTTACAACGGTTGCTTCGCTTCATTCAATGGACATTTACCACAGAGGCATTTCGCCGAATACGCTTGTTCTCGGAAGAGACGGCAAGCTTCGTCTTACAGGCTTTATGATTTCCTCCGCACGTTGTCTTAAAACAAGAGTTAAGCCGGAAATGTTCCCCGGCTATGCCGCAATCGAGCAGTATCACGATGTTGACGATACGGGTGCTTGGACGGATGTTTACGGTATTGCAGCCGTAATTTACAGAGCGCTTATCGGAAGCACACCGGCAGAGGCTTCCGAGAGAATAACCAACGATAAGCTTATGATTCCGCCGAGATTTGCCGAGGCGTTGCCTGCATATCTTGTATCGGCTCTCGATCACGCTCTTACAATCGAACCGGGAGACAGAACAGCTACCGTAGACGAGCTTCGTGAAGAGCTTTCGGGCTCACCGAGCACTATGGCGTCAAACGCTATCCACGAGGTAGGAGAACGTGAGGTTGAAGCTCCCACAACGACAGAGGACGAGGTTGCCGAAAGAAAACGACTTGAAAAGCTTGCACGTCAGGAGCAGCAGAAGCACGAGCAAATTAAAATGGCGCTTATTGCGTTTGTGATTTGCTTGGGTATCGGCGTTTTGGCTCTCGGAGGATGGCTGACATACGACCATTTCAAAAACAATCCAAAAGAGCCTACCACAGACGGCGTTGCACAGATGATTGAAGTGCCTAACTTTGTCGGACAGAGCTATTCGAGAATTTCCAACGACGAGGTTCAGAAAACACGCTTTAAGTTTACGGTTGATTATCAGTATTCCGACAGCGCCGAAGCAGGCGTTATAATCGGTCAAAACCTTGAAGCGGGAACTCAGATAGAGCAAGGCTCCGAGCTTAAATTGACCGTCAGCAAGGGTATCGAATACGTTACGCTTATCGACGTTTCGGGTATGGATTACAACAAGGCGTTCAACCTTTTGACCGAGGCAGGCTTCGTATGCAAAAAGGTCGAAAAGAACAACGACGGCTCGCACACCGCAAACGAGGTTATTACGGTAACGCCCGAGGCAGGTAAGGAATATGAGCGTGGCAAGGAGATATATGTTCAGGTTTGGGGTGCTCCTCCGACAACAGCCACGACAACAAGGGAGAATATATTTAACAGGCTTTTCTGATGCAAATATAATTACGAGTCTTATGAGTTTTCATAAGGCTCTTTTTTTTGACAATTTTTTTGACGCTTTCGGTGTAATATTTCGTTGAAAGGAATGATTAAATGAACGTTAAAACAGAAATAAACGGCACGTCGGTCACAGCCTTTTTAAGCGGAGAAATTGACCATCACAACGCACCGCAAATAAGAGAGGCAATCGATGAATGTGTGGCTTTTCGTCAACCGAACAGGCTGATACTCGATTTTGGAGATGTAACCTTTATGGACAGCTCGGGGATAGGGCTTGTTATGGGCAGATACAGGCTTATTGAGGGTAAAAACTGCTCTTTTTATATCGTCAATCTGTCCGAGCACGCATACAGGGTTATGCAGCTTGCAGGACTTGAAAAAATAGCGGTATTGAAAAAGAAAGCGAGGGAGTCGGTAAAATGAAATACTTAAACGAAGTGAAAATTCAGCTTGAAAGCCGTTCGGTAAATGAGGGCTATGCACGTCTTGCGGTGTCGTCGTTTGCCGCACAGCTTGACCCTACGGTCGAGGAAATAAACGACATAAAAACAAGCGTTAGCGAGGCGGTAACTAACTGCATTGTTCACGCTTACAAGAATAAGGTCGGCAAAATTTACATAACCGTCAGGATTTTTGAAAACTCGGTTGTTGAAATAAAAATCCGTGATAAGGGGTGCGGAATTGAAAATATCGAACAGGCTATGCAGCCGCTGTACACCTCGCTCGGAGGCGACAGGGCAGGGCTCGGCTTTACCGTGATGGAAAGCTTTTCGGATAAAATCAAGGTTCGTTCAAGGGTAAATGTGGGTACGACTGTAACAATCATCAAAAAAATTAAAGGCAGAAACGCTTTGTAATGACTCGTGATGAGCTTATAAGCAATAATTTAGGGCTTGTCCATTCCTGCGCAAACAAATTCAGGAACAGGGGTATCGAATATGACGATTTGTATTCGGCAGGATGTCTCGGGCTTGTCAAGGCGGCGGACGGCTTTGACGAAACGCTCGGCTATCGTTTTTCAACCTATGCCGTGCCTGCGATTTTAGGCGAAATCAAGCGGCTTTTCAGGGACGGCGGCGCAATCAAGGTCAGTCGTTCATTAAAGGAAAAATCAAGAGAGGCTGTAAGGCTTCGTGATGAGCTTTCCGTGTCGCTCGGCAGAGAACCGACGGTTTCCGAATTGTCCGAAAGGCTCGGAATAAACGAGTTTGAGACGGTTGAGCTTCTGAATATCGCCGTACCGCCTGCGTCGCTTACCGCAACCGACGAGGAGGGGGAAAGGCAAATTGATATTCCCGTTGACTTCGGCGAAGAGAAGATACACAATTCAATAGCTCTGCGAGAGATAATCGGTAAAATGCCCGAAAGCGACCGACGTCTTATAGAACTGCGATATTACAAGGGCTTGACGCAGAGCGTTACGGCGGAAAAATTAGGACTTTCACAGGTACAGGTGTCACGCAGAGAGCGTTTATTGCTTCAGGAAATGCGTAGGAAAATGACAGGATAGATTTAGTAGTGGAAATTTTCAAAAAAGTATGTTATTATATATAAATCGACGTGTGTCGAGCTTGTGAGGTGTAGCATATGAATTTTGAAAAAAATCACTTTATAAAAAAGATATTCGCAACTGTTTTGGCAATCGTGATTGCGGCGCTGTCCTTGTCATCCTGCACCACGAAGGTCAAAACCTCAGTATCTGCCGCTTCCGAAATCAACGAAGCCGCTTATTCCGCACGCAACAATCACATTACAAATACAAATTCCTTGATTTATGTTGCAAAGTCGGGCTTGCTTGAACTCTATTTTGACAGAACGACCTACAACGTTGCAATTAAGGATACAAGCACAAACAAAACCTGGTATGCGCTTCCCGTAGCTTCCGACGGCGACGAAACCACACCTGCGGCGGTGCTTGAAATGACGCTCTCCTCGGATGGCGGAAAGTATAAGCTTAATTCGCAGGACAACTCGGTTGCGTTTTCCTCGGCTTCTTTTAAGCCTGTAAACAACGGTATTCAAGTTACCTATAATATGGCTCTGACTGCCGAGAATGCGCTTAAAACCTATAACGAGGTTGGAAACGGAGAAATCTATGCTTCCGTCAGCGTTACCTTCTCGCTTGCGGACGGTGCATTTTACGCTAAAATCAACAGCGGCGACATAACCGTTAGTAAGGGCTATGTTATTGAAAAGCTTGAGCTTCTCAACTATTTCGGTGCGTCAACCGTTGCAGAGAGCGACGACTATATCTTTGTTCCCGACGCAAGCGGTGCGCTTATTATGACAGGCAGCGGTGCGACGGACGCTTATGAGTCAAGAAGCTATTCCGTTTACGGCAAGGATAAGGCATTGAAGCAGGCTTCGACAGATGAAATATCTGCGGACGCTATTATGCCCGTATTCGGTATGAAATCCTCGCAAAACGCCTTTCTCGGTATAGTTTTAAGCGGAGATACGGTAGCCGATATTACTTCGCACAGGAAGGTTTATAACGAGGGCGGCACATACAACCGTGTCGGCGCAAGCTTTAGAATAACCGATGTTTCCTATATCACAAATTCAACAGGAAAAAAGACCGCAAGATATGTGGGCGAAACTTATACAGGCGAAATAAATATCTGTTACAGATTTTTGTCGGGTAAAAATGCTGTTTATTCCGGACTTGCCTGCGCTTGCAGAGAGGTGCTAATAAGAGAGTCTGTTATCCCGTCAAAGGCTGTTGAGAGCACAGACCACATTCCGCTTATGCTGACCGTACAGGGTGCGATAGCTAAGAATTCCGCACATTCCTATAAGACCTTGTCCGATTACGAGCAAACGCTTGACCTTCTCGGACAGCTGAAGGCAAAGGGCGTAAACAGTATCACCTTGAGATATAAGGGTATGCTTGACGGTGCGGATAATCAGGATGAAATATCCTCGGCTTCGCCGATTAAATCGCTCGGCAGCAAAAAGGACTTTGCGGCACTTGAGCAGTATGTAAAAACGCAGAAGTTTACAATGTTTACCGATTTGAGCCTTGTAACTTATAACAAAAAAGGCTCTTCGTCATTGGCTGCTTACGATATAACAGGCGAAAAGCTAAGAACAGATTATAATAACATTTATTCCTCTGTTGCGGGAAAAGAAAACAGGACAAGCTATGCGCTCAATCTTTCAAAGCTTGAGGACGGCGTGCTTTCCTTTATCAAGAATAACAAGAATTATCAGGTTGACGGCTACTGCATAAATGATGTCGGACACAATTTTTATTCCGATTATTCGGGCGATAAGCACACAAGAAGCAATGCGGTGAATATAATTACCTCGCAGCTTTCCGTACTTGGCAATAACCATCAAATGATGATTGAAAACGGCAATTTCTGTATGCTTTCCAATGCGAACGCCGTTGTAAATCTTCCGACTAAGACCGCATACGAGGAGGACGGTGCGGTTTACAGAGTAATTCCGTTTGCGCAAATCGTTCTTCACGGAATAGTTGACTATTCTAATGAGCCGATAAACCTGAGCGAAAATTCAAAGCAGGCATTTCTCAAATCAATCGAGTACGGTGCAATGCCGTCGTATGAATGGACTTACACAAAAACCGATAATGAGGAATTTGACGCAAAGTACAATTATGAGTCGCAGATAACGCAGGCGGCAGATAACTATACGCTCGCCGATAACACAATAGGCAATCTCCGTTCGGCAAGAATTACAAACCATTATCAAATCCAAAACGGAGTTTACTGCACGGAATATAACAACAGCATTGTTATTTATTTCAACTACAATTCCGAAGCGGTTACGGTAAACTCAATTACCGTTGAGCCTATGAGTTGCATCAGAGCTAACTGATAACACATAACGGAATGTGTCGGAGCTTCGGCATATTCCGTTGTTTAATGTTTACGGAAAGAAGCATTTTTGAATGAAAACGAATTATCAAGCTTTAATGGAAAATGAATTTGAAAAAATTGATAGCATGGGCAGAAAGCCTGTGCTTTTGCTTCAATGCTGTTGTGCGCCGTGTTCAAGTGCCGTAATTGAAAGGTTGAGAGAACATTTTTCGGTAAATCTATATTTTTATAATCCGAATATATATCCCGAAGCGGAATATCAAAAGCGACTTGAACAGTTTGACAAATTACTTTCCGGTAGCTTCGGAGAGGGGATAGAGCAGGTATCGGCTGAATACAATCAAGCGGACTTTTTTGATTTTGTCAAAGGCTTGGAAAACGAAAAAGAGGGCGGAGCAAGATGCGCAAAGTGCTTTGCTTTAAGGCTTCGTGAGACTGCAAGGAAAGCAAAGGAAATCGGAGCAGATTATTTTTGCACAACGCTTACCGTAAGTCCTCATAAGAACGCCAATGTCATTAACAATATCGGAATGAAATTGCAAGAGGAGTACGGCGTAAAATATCTCTTGTCCGATTTCAAGAAAAAAGAGGGCTATAAGCGTTCAACCGAGCTTTCAAAGCAATTTGACCTTTACAGGCAAAACTATTGCGGATGTAAATTCTCAATGTGGTTTGACGAGGAAAATTCCGACAACAAATAAAAAAGGGGCTGTAAATCAAGTGATTTACAGCTCCCTTTTTCATATACAGTAATAATTCAAATCCCAACAGGGAATGTATCTGTGATGTCGCAGATATATTTTATAATCGGGGTTTAATTCGAGTATTTTAAGCGGTATCGAGTAAATATCCTCACTCTTGTGATATGAGGCGATATTTAGCTTTGGCTTTAGATTTTTCAATGTCTTTTCACAGCAACAGAGCATTTCGTTTTCACAGCCCTCAATATCGGCTTTTAGATATGTTACGGAAAAATCCTCACAGAGAAAATCAACCGTCCTAACCTCTGTTTCGTCACCGGAGTCGGAAATTGCATTTCTCCGCCCGCTTTTTCCGTTAAAATAAACCGTTTTGTTTTCATCGAGTATTCCGCAGTTTACGAAATAAAAATTATCTTTATCGGGGAAATGCTCTTTTAATTTTCTAAAACTCTTTTTATCGGGCTCAACAGCTTTTACAGACGAGTATTTACCGCTTGTGTAGCGGAGAAACTCATCAACCGTGTCGCCCTTGTATGCACCGAGGTCAAGATAGCTTTCATTTTCTCCCAATTTAAGAATATTGTAAAATGCCTCATCTTTATCCGTTTCGTTTGCGAAAAGATATGACAGCTCGCCCGTTAAACTGAAATTAAGAAAATCCGAGAAAACAAGCTTAGACTTCTCGTCTGCAAGCACCGAGTAAACCTTTTCGAGTTCATCTTTGTGCGAAACAATAAATTCCCTGTTCAAAAAAGTCTCGCCAAAAGCCGGAACACAGGGAACAAGCAGTTTATGCCTTTTTGAAAGATTTATTATATTTTCAATGACTTCTTCCCTTTGTGAAGCAAAGCCGACAGTTATTATAAAATTCGAAAATTCGCTTTCAAAATCCGAAGCACTCTTGACCTTAAAGCCTCGGAAATATCTGTCTCTGACAAAGCCGTCAGAAGCCATAACACCCGAAAGCTTAATACCGAGCCTTTCGTATTCGTCAATCACCCTATCCGCACCGTTGCCCGTGCCGTAGAGAATTATCGGTAAATCCGTGTTTTTGAGATATTCCCAAGCGGATTGATTTTTCAAAATTTCTTCAATCATTATTTTCCCCGTAACGCTTTATAATGTCTAATTTTATCACACCTGCTCATCTTCGTCAAAATAATTTCTTATGTCCTCCAAAACTTTTTTCTCAATTCTCGAAACATAAGAGCGTGAAATTTTAAGCTCTTTTGCAATTTCTTTTTGCGTTTTCGGAAAACAACCGTTCAGTCCGTAATGCTTTATCAAAATTTTCTTTTCTCTGCCGTCGGGCATTTCCGAAATGTATTTACGGAGCTTTTCAATTTTCATTTTTTGATATATGTCGTCGCAAACGGTGTCATCGGTGTAAATTGTCTCCGAAAGCGTAAGCGGATTGCCCTCGGGGTCAGTATCAATAGGTTCGCTCATTGAAATATCCTGCGAGGTTTTCTTTTGATTTCTGAAATACATCAATATTTCATTTTCAACGCACCTTGCGGCATAGGTTGCAAGCCGTGTCCCTTTATCGGGCTTAAAGCTGTTTACCGCCTTGATAAGTCCGATTGTGCCGACGGATATTAAATCGTCTTGATCGGAATAATTGGAATAATATTTTTTGATAATATGCACTACAAGCCGCAAATTGTGCTTTACAAGCTCATCCCGTGCCGTTTCGTCTCCGTTTTTAAAGCGTTCGAGTGCCTCACGCTCCTGCTTTGCGGTCAAGGGCTTCGGAAATGAGCCTTGATTTTGAATGTGAAGCATAAGGTAGAACATATTTGCAAAAATCGATTGGAACAATAAAGCCAACAAAAAATCACACCCTTTCTCAAGATAATATGAGCAAAAGGTGTGAAATTTGCAAGTCCGAATATTAAATTAAACCGTAAGAGCCGTTATAATGCTTGAATAGAGCTTAACGGGGTCTTTAAGATAATTGTCTTTAATCGTCTGCGCTTGCAGGCTGTCTCCCGCAAAGAGAGTAAGGCGCATAAGCTCGTCATTACCGCTCATAAGCGAGAACGCTACATTATATCCGCCGTTGTCGAGCTTGATAATGTCAACCTTATTGTCCTTTTCAACTCTCTTAAAGGTCATAAGCTTAATGGCAGAGTTAACCGCACGCTCTCTGACTGTAATCGGCAAGGTCGTTTCAAGGCTTTCCGCAATTTCTCTGCCCCTCGGGAGAATAACAAAGCATTCCTCGTCGTTTTCAATAACCGTATCAATGCTTGCGTTTGAGAGCAATTCCGTCAAAGCCTGATTTACTTCAAAGTAGTTTGCAAGTCCGTTTTCAAGCACAGCGTCGTTGAGCTGGCTTTTTTCAAGCGGTTTATCAATAGTTTTAAGCAGGTAACAGATAAGCAGACGAATTTCCTCACGGTTACGAAGACCGCCCAATTCAATTCCTGCGTCAAAAGCGTCAAATTCCATAATGTTCTCCAATTTAGTATTTGTTTACCCTCTAATTTTACCCTACCTAATAAAATTTGTCAATTTACTCAAACAATTATTTGCATTGCGTTATATAAGTGTGATACAATAAAATGTAAAATTATGTTTTAGTAAAAAGGTGCGTTATGGAAGTTGCTGTTATAGGCGGCGGTGCGTCGGGTATAGCCTGCGCCGTTGCATTAAAACAACAGAATAGAAATATCGGCGTTACAGTCTACGAAAAAATGCCGAGGATACTCAAAAAAATTCTTGTCACGGGAAACGGAAGATGTAATCTTACAAACGAAAACTCGTCAAAGGATTTTTTCAGAGGCGATACGGAAATTTTGGCAGACGCATTTTCAAAATATCCGCCCAAGAGTAATATTGAGTTTTTCAATTCCTTAGGTCTTTTGACAAGGACGGAGGCGCAGGGCAGGGTTTATCCCGTCTCGGGACAGGCTTCGGCTGTGGTAAACGCCCTGCTGTGTGAGGTCAAAAGGGCAGGAATTAAAGTGCTGACCGATACCGAAATAACAGAAATTAAGCGTACTCAAAACGAATTTTTGTTAAATGGAAGCTACAAGGCGGATAAGCTTGTTATAGCTTCGGGAGGAAGTGCCGCAAGGGCTCAGGGCACGGACGGCGGCTCGTTTAAGCTTCTCAAGAGCTTGGGCGTAAAAATCGTACCGCCGGTTCCTGCTTTGACAGGCGTTATAATCGACGGCTTTCCGAAATCGGTAAAGGGCGTCCGCAATATCTGTACGGCAGAGCTTTTTGTTGAGGGCGAGAGCAGATATAAAGAAAAGGGCGAGGTTCAATTCAACGATTACGGTGTGTCGGGTATTCCGATTATGCAGCTTTCGGGAATTGTCGCAGAGGATAAGGGAAAAAACATAACCCTTTGCCTTGACCTTTTACCCGATATAAACGAAAATGAGCTTGCGAAGTTTTTGCTTTCACAAAAGAAAAAATATACCGACAAAACCGCCGAGGAAACAGCCTCGGGAATTTTACCGAAAGCACTCGGAAGCTATGCTTTGCTTGCTTCAAATATCAAGAACGCTCAGCCGATAGGGGATATACCCGACGGCAAAATCAAAGCTTTTTCAAGCAAGGTTAAAAAGCTTCAATTAAAGGCGGTGGGAGTTCGTGGCTTTGAGTTCGCTCAGGTAACCTCGGGCGGAGTGCCGAAAAGCGAAATAAATCCCCATACGCTTGAATGTAAAAATGTCAAAGGCTTATATGTTACGGGCGAAGCCGTGAATGTTTACGGCTTGTGCGGAGGACATAATCTTCAATGGGCGTGGAGCTCGGGAAGGCTTTGCGCAGAGGCAATATTAAAGGAGAATACCGTTGTTAAGAATAAATGAAATTAAGCTTCCGCTTGACTATGAGGACGAGCAGAACGATTTGAAAAAAGAAGCTGCAAGACTTTTGAAAATTAAAAGCGGCGACATCAAAATGCTTGAAATATACAAAAAGAGCGTCGATTCAAGGAAGAAGAACGATATAAAATTCATCTTTTCCGTCGATATTACCGTTGACGGCGACGAAGAAGCGTTGCTTATGCGAAGCTCTGCTCCGAGAGTTCAAAGGGTAGAAAAATACGTTTATACCTTGCCCGAAAACAAAAGAACCTCACAGCTTCGACCTGTCGTTGTCGGCTTCGGACCTGCCGGAATGTTCGCTTCGCTTATGCTTGCAAGGGCAGGTTTGAAACCATTGATAGTCGAGCGTGGGCAAAGGGTTGACGAGAGAACGAAAAGCGTTTATGCCTTTTGGAATGACAGGGTGCTTAATACCGACTCTAATATTCAGTTCGGAGAGGGCGGCGCAGGCACTTTTTCCGACGGAAAGCTCACAACGGGAATTAAAGACAGCAGAGTCAGAGAGGTTTTTTGCGAGTTCTGCCGTAACGGCGCACCCGAAGAAATAATGATTTCCGCTTTGCCGCATATCGGAACGGACAAATTAAAAGGCGTCGTAAAATCTTTGAGGGAAAAGGTTATTTCACTCGGAGGCGAATTCAGATTTGAAACAAAGCTTACCGATATAATCGTATATAACGGCTCTGTTCAGGGCGTTACGCTTACACAGAAGAACGGAAAAGTTTATGATTTTGAAACCGATACCGTTATTTTGGCAATAGGTCATTCGGCGAGAGATACCGTTGAAATGCTTTACAATAAAGGTGTGCCGATGCTTCAAAAGCCGTTTTCCGTCGGTGCGAGAATCGAGCATAAACGAGAGATGATAAACGAGTCGCAGTACGGTAAATTTGCAAATCATCCGAGGCTCGGTGCAGCAAGCTATAAGCTTGCCTGTCATCCGCAAGGGGGCAGAGGAGCTTACACCTTTTGTATGTGCCCGGGCGGTACGGTCGTGTGTGCTTCGAGTGAGGAAAATACGGTTGTTACAAACGGTATGAGTGAGTACGCAAGAGATAAGGAAAACTCAAACTGTGCCGTGCTCGTCGGAATTTCTCCCGAGGATTTCAATTCAGATCATCCGCTTGCAGGAATGTATATGCAGCGTGAAATCGAAGAAAAAGCCTTTTTGATGGGCGGCGGAGATTATTCTGCACCGTCGCAGCTTGTAAAGGACTTCTTGAACAACGTAGCTTCGACAGGCTGTAAAAATGTAAAACCGTCCTTTCCGACAGGCGTAAAATATACGAATTTAAGGGCTTTACTTCCCGAGAAAGTAACAAACACAATGTGCGACGCCCTTGTTAAGATGGATAAAATGCTTTCGGGATTTGCGTGTGATGATGCATTGCTGACAGGTCCTGAAACGAGAAGCTCTGCACCTGTTCGCATTGTCCGTGATGAATTTATGCAGACGAAAATAAGAGGCTTGTATCCTTGCGGAGAGGGCGCAGGCTATGCCGGCGGTATAGTGTCGGCAGGTGTTGACGGAATTAAGGTTGCCGAAGCGGTTCTCGGCGATGAGAGGTGAAAAATATGATAAACATTATGCCCAAATGGGGTCCTTATTCAAAAAAATATTTTGGAATTTCAAAAATAGTCGATCACAAGAGCGAAAACGGTGTTCGGTTTGACCTTGTGGTACTTCCGTGCGTTTCAAACACGGATGCCAAAGCTCCAAATGTTACAATTCCCGTCGGCGTTCACCCGTGGGAGTGTAAGAGCGACTATTCATATTATTCTTACAGGCAGGATATTGAATGGAAAGATGTAATATACTCGGACATTTCATTCACAAGACTTGATGACCATTCAACTCTTGTCAGAACGGAAATTTTTAATAATTCCGAGATGATGCAGAATTGCCTTGTCAATTTCTTTTCCTCCGTTCAGTTCCCGACTGTCAACAGAGTAACACTTACCTTGCCCGAAAAGTGCGACTTCAAAAAGGCGCTCGATTATGAAAGCTACGAATACAACACCCCTCGTCCGTGGGATAAGGAAACTATGGACGCTATGCACAAGGGCGAGTTCTTCGACGACCGATTTTATCTTCATAAGGGCTTGGGAGACAGAGATAACAACAGGTATATTCTTCCGAAATACTCAAAGCTCGGCGAAGAAAAAAATGATACAATTATCTATGATTTTGACCTTAAAAATAACTATAACAATGCTGTTTTAACGGTCAGATACCGCACAACCTCTGTAAAGGCTTCCAACTTTACAATCAACGGTAAACCTTTTAGCTTCAAGCCTTGCGACGATTTACAGCTTGCTGAAATGCCGCTTGGAGCGTTAAACGGAGAGAAATTTACATTAAAGCTTATTTCCGAGGGAACGGGCGGTATCGAATTCGACTTTTTTGCAATAACCGAGGAAAAGGACGGCAAAAAAATCACAACCGCAATCGAAAAAAATAATTTTATGCCGACGGTAACGTGCGAGGAAAACGAAAACGGAAAAACCGTCAAAATGAAATATCAGGATATATCAGATACCTTTGTTTTGAGAACGTTTAATAAACAGACAAGACTCCGTGAAATTCCGACAGGCTGCCTTGAGGATGTTCCGACTCCGAGAATTTCGCAGCCGGATCCGAGTTTCGACAATATGATGGAGACTTTTTCGGGCGAGTTTTCGTGGAAGCATTCCGACGAGGGATATTATCAAAACACGCTTGTACATACTCTCTATGTGCCGTCACACACAAGCCACATCGAGTATGCTGTCATTTCCGATTGCGAAACCGAATATAAAACAATTGAAGAGTACGAAAAGATATATCTTTCTGCCAAAAACTCAACCGAGAAAATTAAACTCAATGAGGCGGGAAAGAAATACGAGTTTTCAAATGAGCTTTTGCGTGCCGCTATGTTCCAAAATACAGTTTATCCGCTTTATCATCACGGCGATTATGTGGTGCACCATACCCCCGGTAAGCGCTGGGACTCCTTCTACACCTGGGATTCGGGCTTTATCGGTCTTGAAATGAATATGTACAATCCTGAAATTGCGGAGTATATTCTTGACCTGTATTTGAGCGAAGAAGATAACAAAGACTATGCCTTTTTGCTTCATGGCTCTCCTGTCCCCGTGCACATTTATCAATATTATGATATGCTCTCTCGTATCAATGATAAAACAAAACTCTATGGCTATTATGACCGTGTGAAAAGATTTTACGAATTTCTTTGCGGTAGGGCAGACGGCTCGACAACCGCAAAGTTCAAAAGCGGTATGACAACTACGTTTGAGTATTTTTACAACTGCTCGGGTATGGACGATTTGCCGCCGCAGGTTGAAATGTACAGAAAAAAGCTTCAGCTTTTGACAGCTCCGTGCATATCCTCGTCGCAGGTAATAAGATGTGCGAAAATCCTTTCTGTAATTGCCGAACACCTCGGGAAAGCAGAGGATTTAGAGCAATACACGGCGGATATTAAGCGTGTGTCCGACGGCTTGCAGAAATATGCTTGGGACGAGGAAGCAGGCTATTTTTCGTATGTTGTTCACGACGAAAACGGCGAGCCTAAAGAGCAGCTGAGAAGCCAAAGCGGAGAAAATATGAACAAGACAATGGATGGTATTTATCCGCTTATTGCAGGCATAACAGACGAAAATCAGACCGAAAAGCTCCTTTCTCACATTCAGAGTGAGGACGAAATGATGAGCAAGGTCGGTATTTCCGCAGTCAATATGAAAGCAGGCTATTATGCTACTAACGGCTATTGGAACGGCAATGTCTGGTTTTCGCACCAATGGTTTGTATGGAAAACAATGCTTGACCTCGGCGAAAGCGACTTTGCATATAAAATAGCAAAAACTGCCCTTGACGCATGGAAAAAAGAGGTCGAATATTCTTATTACACCTTTGAAATGATGTCCATAACAACGGGCAGAGGCGGTTGGTTCCACAATTTCGGCGGACTTTCCGCACCCGTGAATATCTGGGCAAACGCCTATTATAATCCGGGTACATTCAGCTTCGGCTTTGATGTTTTCTGTGAGAACAGCGATTTTTCCGAGAATTTTACAAGCTTTAACGCAACCGTCAGCCATTACAACGCTAAAAGGTCAACGGTAATCGTTGTAATGAACGATAATTACGATTACAAAGTAACCGTAAACGGAGAAGAAGCCGAATTTGCAATCAGAGAAAGGGGAACGCTTGAAATTGCAATTCCGGAGGATATAAAAACGGCAGAAATATCCGTTCAGCTTGTGTAATCTTCAATAATTTTCAATATTTCTTCGTCTGTTTGAGCGCTTATACCCGATTTAATTTTGCTCTGCTCATCTTGCGGAAGCGAAGAAAGATAGACCTCGTATATTTCAACGGGCATTGAATATCCACGCTTGAAAAGAGCCAGCTTTCCGTCATATTGCGACAGCGTATAAAGCGGCGAGGGGCTTGTCGTTTCGGGCGGCGGTGTCGCTTTTTCGTATTTTGCGCCGAGAGAAAATGCGGCGACGGCAAACACCGTCAAAAGCAAAACGGAGGCGGCGACTATGCCCTTGATAAATATCTTTTGCACAAAATCACTCCTTTGAGTTATTTTCGGCAAAAAGCTCTGAAATTAAACACTTATTCAAAATTTTATATTTTTTTATAAAACAGATGAAATAATCTCAAAATTATGTTACAATACTTTTTATGGTGAATTATAGCGTACGGAGGAACTACATATGGCAAAAAATGTGCGTACAAAACCGAAAAAACAGAAGAAACAGCTCAATCCAAAGGCTAAGAAGGCAATTACCGCTTTGTTGGCTTTGGCTTTTACCGCACTTGTTTCTCTTGTAATAGTTTGCACATATCTGCTGATTTTTATGACCTCTTATGTCAACGGCGAGGCTAAAATCGACATTGCCGACTATAAGGAAAATCAGGCGCAGACGACAATAGTTTACGCTTACAATTCAAATGCCGAGGCGGTTGAGCTCACAAGGCTTCACGGCGAGCAGAACCGTGTTTGGACGAGTATTGACGAAATTCCCGAAACTCTCCAAAAGGCGTATATTGCCCTTGAGGATAAGCGTTTTGAAAAGCACGACGGCGTTGACTGGATTAGAACCGTTAAGGCCGTTATCACTTTCGGTAAGGCAGGCGGCGGCTCTACTCTTACGCAGCAGCTTATCAAAAACCTTACAGGCGAGAACGGCAAGACCGTAAGCCGTAAATTCTATGAAATTCTCAATGCCTTAAACCTTGAAAAGCATGCTTCTAAATCTACAATCCTTGAAGCATATATGAATACGGTTTATATGAGCCACGGCTGCTACGGCGTTAAAACCACGGCTGAAAAGTATTTCGGAAAGGATTTGTCCGAGCTTAATATCGCCGAGTGTGCGTCGATAGCGGCGATTACGCAAAACCCATCGACGAATGACCCGTTGCTTCATCCCGAAACAAACAGGAAAAGACAGCTTACCTGCCTTAAAAATATGCTCAAGGAGGGATATATCTCTCAGGAGGAATATGACGAGGCGGTTGCTTATGAGATGATTTTCACAAACAGTGAGAATTATGTTAAAAAAGATAACGGCGATACAAAAACCGAAAACAAGGCGGCTGTCAATACCGAAATTCAGAGTTACTACGTTGACTATGTTATACAGGCTGTTATAAATGACCTTGTGTCGCAGTGCGGCTATACAAAATCACAGGCTTCAAAGCTTATTTATAACGGCGGACTGAGAATTTACTCGGCGGTTGATACAAGTATTCAGTCGCAGCTTGAGGACGTTTACGTCAACAAGGTAACAATGCCTGCGTACAACAAAAATGTTCCCGACGCACAGTCGGCTATGACCATTATGGATTACAGCGGCAGAATTCTCGGAATGGTAGGCGGTATCGGCGAAAAGACGGAAAACAGAGGTCTTAACCGTGCCACAACACCGAGACAGCCCGGTTCGTCAATCAAGCCGATTTCAATTTACTCTCCTGCGATTGAGGAAAAATATGTAACATGGAGTACAAAGGTGCAGAACTACGGTGTCGCACATTACTACCCCGATGGCGGAACAGGTCCTGTAAACTATGGCAACGATCCCGGTTCTCCCGATTCTTACGTTACCGTTCAGCACGCACTTTGCGTATCCTACAATACCGTTCCGGCACAGCTTCTCAGACAGATGGGCATTGATTTGAGCTATAAATACGCAACTGAGAAATTCAAGCTCACTTATTTGAACGATACCGATAAAAATATGTCGTCGCTTGCAGTCGGAGGCGCAAGCAAGGGCGTTACGACAGTACAGATGGCGGCTGCGTTTGCTGCCTTCGGAAACGGCGGTAAATACTTCGAGCCGTATTGCTATTATAAGGTTACGAACGCAAACGGTACAAAGATATATCTTCAGCATCAGGACTCGGAGGGCGAGCAGATTATCTCTCCCGATACCGCAGATGTAATGAACAAGCTTTTGCAGACGGTCGTAACAGATGCCGCACATATGGCTACGGCACGAAATTACGGCGTTTCAGGCTTTGAGACCTTTGCAAAAACAGGTACTACGAGTGACGATAAGGACCGTTGGTTTGTCGGCGGAACACCTTATTATGTTGCGGCTGTATGGTACGGCTGCGATATGCCCAAACAGCTTTCCGCTTATGTTTCGGGAAGCCCCTCGGGTAAGGTTTTTGCCGAGGTAATGAAGAGAATACACAAGGGACTTACGGCAAAGCCGTTTGATGTCCATTCCAATCTTTTAGTGAGTGAAACCTACTGTACGCAGTCGGGCTTCCTTGCGAGCGAGGGCTGTCAGAGCACGGCGACGGGTTGGTACACAAAGAGCAATCTTCCGGGCCATTGCACAACTTGTGCTGCACCGAGCGTTCAAGAGCCTGTGGGCGAGGGTGAAACGGTAGCAACACAAAATCCGCAAACTCCCGAAACACCGGGTGCAAGTGAGGGTACACCCGAGCAGACTCCGCCTGCAACCGCTGCACCCGAAAATCTTCCGCCTGCCGAATAGGAGACCGTATGGTAATAATTTCTGTCGATTACGGCGATGTGAGAACAGGTGTGGCAGCTTGCGATAAGCTACAGCTGCTTGCCTCTCCCGTAACCGTTATAAAGCAAAAAGACCCCGAGCTTCTCTCGGAGGAAATCAAAAAAATATGCCTTGAAAAAAAGGCGGAGAAAATCGTCTTGGGACTTCCTAAGAATATGGACGGAAGCGAGGGCTTTCGTGCCGAGGCTTGCAAGGAATTCGCAAAGCTGCTTTCGGAAAAGACGGGGTTGAGCGTCGATTTTCAGGACGAGCGTTTGACGACGGTTTCCGCACACAACATATTAAACGCAACCGACACAAGAGGAAAAAAGCGTAAGGCTGTGGTTGATGCGGTATCTGCCGTGCTTATTCTTGAGGATTATCTCAGGAAACAAAATTAACACCACGATATGACAAATTATTGAGCTTGAAGCCTATATAATTGGCTTCAGGCTCATTTTTTGTGTGGTGATAACTTTGACCGTCTA
Organism: Candidatus Fimenecus sp.; assembly: GCA_052273625.1. Taxonomy (GTDB): domain Bacteria; phylum Bacillota; class Clostridia; order Oscillospirales; family Acutalibacteraceae; genus Fimenecus. The sequence goes on from DAVZHW010000003.1 coordinate 93,966, forward strand.
TGTTGACATATTGCTTGCCGTGAACATATTTGTAAACTATTTTCTGCTTTTGGCAAGTGCAAAAATTCTTCGCCGTGACATAAAACGGATAAGACTGTTCTCGGCGTCTGCTCTCGGCAGCTTATATTCATTGATAATCTTCCTGCCCGAGCTTCCCGAGGTGCTGACCGTTTTTATAAATCTTGCCGTATCCGCCGTGCTCACGGTTATCGCCTTTTCGCCGAAAAGCCTGAAGGTGTTTCTAAGGGAGGTCGGAGTGTTCTTTGCCGTGAATTTCGCCTTTGCGGGTATAATGCTCGGTATTTGGCTTGCGTTTAAGCCGAGCGGAATGGTCTTTAATAACAGCGTGGTTTATTTCAATATCGATATAAAGGTACTGACGGCTTCGACGGTTATTTGCTATGCTGTGATTACCGTTATTTTAAGGCTTATAAAGCGCAGTGCACCGCCGGAGTCAATTTTCAGCGTGACGTTTTTCAATTCCGGGCGAAGCGTTACCGTAAACGCTCTTTTAGACACGGGGAACACTCTCAAGGACGGCTTTTCGGGGAAGCCCGTTATCATAGCCGACAGCAGCGTTTTTAATTCGCTTGTGGGCTTTTCTCCCGAGGACTGCTTTCGTGGCAATAACGCAATAGATATGCTGGGCGCTGAAAACAAAATCAGACTTGTAGCATATAACACGGTCGGGGAAAAGGGTTTTTTAAGAGCTTTGTCGGTTGACGGAGTGAGCGTGGAGGCTGACGGCAAAGCATATATTGTCAAAAATGTGCTTGTCGCTCAAAGCAAAACGGAATTTACAAACGGGGAATATTCGGCAATACTCAACAATGACTTTTTTGAAAGGATGAGCAGTGATGATAAAAGAGTACATACGGTTGCTTTTCAGCAAAATTAAAGAGCTGTTTTTCGAGACCGATATAAACTTTGTCGGCGGCGGAGAGAATTTACCCGAGCCGCTTACTAAGGAACGTGAGGAGGAGTATCTCAAACGCATTTCGGACGGGGACGAGAGTGCGAGAGAGCCGCTGATTGTGCACAATTTAAGGCTTGTCGTTTATATAGCGAAAAAGTTTGACAATTCGGGTGTGGGGACAGACGACCTTGTTTCAATCGGAACAATAGGACTTATTAAAGCCGTGAACACCTTTAAGCCGGAGAAAAACATAAAGCTTGCAACCTATGCTTCAAGGTGTATTGAAAATGAAATTCTGATGTATCTTCGCAAAATAAATCTGCACAGAACGGATATTTCAATCGACGAGCCGTTGAATATCGATTGGGACGGAAACGAGCTGCTTTTGTCCGACGTTTTGGGTAGCGAGCCCGACGAGATAAACCGAGGGCTTGAATGTGAGGACGAGAAAAAAGTGCTTTTGAAAACGGTCAATTCTCTGTCACCGAGGGAACGGCTTATTATGAATATGCGCTTCGGACTCGGAGGGGAAACGGAGCATACACAAAAGGAGGTTGCGGACATCCTCGGCATATCTCAAAGCTATATTTCTCGCCTTGAAAAGCGAATTATAGCAAGATTGAAAAAAGAAATGGAAAAAGCGGTATAATTTTATGCAAAATTTAATGAAAAATATTCTAAAAACACTATTATTTATATAAAAAATGTGGTATAATGTTGCCACAAATGCTTTCCGCAATGCAATTCTGCGGAAAAATAAATTTAAGTGTGTTAAAACGATTGTTAAAACACATACGCAATAGATAATTTTTAACTATAACATTTAACGGAGGCAAATTCTTGGTTTTTTCAAGCTTAGTATTTTTATATATTTTCCTGCCTCTGTGTCTTGTCTTTTATTTTTTGACGAAGAATATAAAAATCCGCAACGCCGTGCTTTTGGTTTTCTCATTGGTGTTTTATGCATACGGAGAGCCGAAATATATACTTTTGATGATTGCTACCGTGCTTGTAGACTATATCGGCGGACTTTTGGTTGACAGATACAGGGGGAAGGCGCTTTCAAAGCTTTTCCTGTTTTTGAGTGTTGCAATTACACTTTCGAGCCTTGCTCTCTTCAAGTATTCGGACTTCTTTGCGCAGAGCCTTAATTCGGCGTTTTCACTCAATATTAAATCGCTCGGGCTTGCGCTTCCTATCGGTATTTCCTTCTATACCTTTCAGGCGCTTACATACGTCGTTGACGTTTACAGGGGCAAGGTAAGGGTTCAAAATTCATTCTTTAAGCTGCTTTTGTATGTTTCGATGTTTCCGCAGCTTATCGCAGGACCGATTGTTCGTTACAGCGACGTTGAAAGGCAGCTTTCTTCACGAACAGTTACCTTAAAGGGTGCATCTGACGGCGTTTTACGCTTTTGCATAGGTCTTATTAAAAAGACGATTATCGCAAACTATGCAGGCGAGTTGTCAACAAAGCTTATCGGCGGCGATATGAACGGTGTCAGCTTTGCAGGCGCTTGGATCGGTATAATCGCATTTACTCTTCAGATTTATTTTGACTTTTCCGCATATTCGGATATGGCAATAGGCTTGGGCAAGCTTTTCGGCTTTGATTTCCCCGAAAACTTCCGCTATCCTTACTGTGCCGATTCCGTAAATGATTTTTGGAGACGTTGGCACATTACATTAAGCTCGTTTTTCAGGGACTACGTTTACATTCCGCTCGGCGGCAACAGAAAGCATTGGGCATTTAATATGCTTGTCGTTTGGGTGCTTACGGGCTTTTGGCACGGTGCAAGCTACAACTATATACTTTGGGGGCTTTACTACTTCTTTTTCCTTATGCTTGAAAAGATTTATATCGGCAAGCGGCTTTCAAGGACAAGCTCCGTTATCAAACATATTTACACTCTGCTTGTAGTGGTTGTCGGCTGGGCGTTTTTTTATTTTGAAGACCTCGCTAATCTCAAAAACTTTTTCAGAGCGATTTTCTTCCAAAACGGATTTTCTACGCTTACCGAAAAAACAGTCGCTCAAAACTATATAGCGGTAATAATCATCGGAATAATAGCGTCGCTCCCGATTGCAAACATTATAAAGCAATTTGCGCAGAACATTTCCGCAAGCAGATCGGGTAAGGCTGTTGTCAATTTGTCAATTGTACTGTTCGTGTTGTTCTCGTTGACGGTTTCAACCGCCTCGCTTATCGGCGACAGCTACAACCCCTTCCTTTATTTCAGATTTTAACGGTGGAATATGGCTATGTATACAAGAACGAAAACAAAAAAAGATGTTACTCCGAGCAAGGCGGGTGCATTTTTCATAATTTTGGCGTTTGTCGGTGTGATAATAACACTTTTTCTTATAAGTGCGTTTGACACCGATAAAACAGTTTCCCAAAAGGAAAACAGAGCTCTCAAGCAAAGACCGAAATTTACGGTTTCGGCGGTGCTTGACGGGAAATACTTTTCAGAGTTTGAGGAATATTATCAAGACACATTTCCTTACAGGGATAAGTTCCTCGGCTTAAACTCAAAAATCTCCAAAGTCTTTTCAAAAACGCAGGGTAACAGCGGTATGGTTATCGTTGAAAAGCAGGAGAAGGATGACTTTGCCGGTCAGAATATTGATTAATATATATTTTTACAAGGGGTGAGGTTTTATGAAGTACGATGTTGCAGTCATCGGCTCGGGCGTTGTAGGCGCTCTCATTTCGAGGGAGTTGTCCAAATATGACATTAAGGTCGCTTTGCTCGAAAGATGCAATGATGTGGCAATGGGTACTACAAAAGCTAACAGCGCAATTGTTCACGGTGGTTTCGACGCTATCCCGGGAACAATGAAAGCAAAATTGAATGTGAAAGGAACCGAATTGATGCCTGAGGTATGTAAGGACTTAAATGTACCTTACAAAAACAACGGCTCTCTCGTTCTTGCCTTTTCCGAGGAGGAAATGGAGCACGTTAAAGAGCTGTATGACAGAGGTGTCAAAAACGGTGTCCCGAATCTTGAAATAATCGACGGTGACAAGGTAAGAGAACTCGAGCCTTATGTTTCCGAAGAGGTTGTCGGTGCATTGCTTTCAAATTCGGCAGGTATTGTTTGCCCGTATGAATTGACAATTGCGGCAACGGAGGTAGCGGTTACAAACGGAGTTGAATTCCTCAGAAACTGCGAGGTTAAGGCAATCAAGAAGGAAAACGACGCTTACGAGCTCGACACGACCCTCGGTACTATCGAGGCAGAGTTTGTAATCAATGCGGCAGGCAACCATTCCGACGAGGTTGCTAAAATGATTGGCGACGACAGCATTGAGCTTATTGCAAGAAAGGGCGAATATTATCTTCTTGATAAATCCTTCGGCTACCTTGCAAACCATACAATATTCCAGTGCCCGAACAAGATGGGCAAGGGCGTTCTTGTTACTCCCACGGTTGACGGCAACCTTCTTATCGGACCGTCGGCGACGGACGAGCCTGACAAAGACGATACAGATACAACTCCCGAGGGACTTGAGTTTGTTGTATCAAAAGCTCTCAAGAGCGTAAAGGCAGTTAACCTCAGAGGTGCAATCACATCCTTCGCAGGTGTTCGTGCGCATCCGGTTACAGATGACTTTATTATCGGCTATTCCGATAAGAGCGATAAGTTCATCAACTGTGCAGGCATTGAGTCTCCCGGTCTTTCGGCTGCTCCCGCTATCGCAAAGTATGTTGAAGAGCTTTTGCTTGAGAAGCTTTCGGCTGACGAAAAGGCTGATTACAAGATGACAAGGGAGGCTCCCGTTCGCTTTAGACATATGTCAAAAGAGGAGAGAGAAGCTCTTATTAAGAAGAATCCCGCTTACGGCAGAATTATTTGCCGTTGCGAAACAATAACCGAGGGCGAAATTCTCGACGCTATTCACGCTCCCGCAGGCGCAAGAGATGTTGACGGCGTTAAGAGAAGAACAAGAGCCGGTATGGGCAGATGTCAGGGCGGCTTCTGTGGCAGTAAGGTTGTTGAATTGCTTGCAAAAGAGCTTGGCGTTCCGATGAACGAGATTACAAAGTTCGGCGGAGAGTCCAAGATTATTTACGAGAGAACGAAGTGAGGTGTGTAGAATGCTTAATTATGATTTAGCGGTAGTCGGCGGCGGTCCTGCCGGTATGGCAGCGGCGCTCAAGGCTCGTGAAGAGGGAATTGAAAAAATTATTATTCTCGAGAGAGCTGACACACTCGGCGGTATTCTCGAGCAGTGTATTCATACAGGCTTCGGTCTTCACTATTTCGGCGAAGAGCTTTCAGGCCCCGAATACGCAGGAAGATTTATAAAGAAGGTATCGGAAACCGATATTGATGTTAAGGTTGACACAATGGTTCTCGATATATCAGACGACAATGTTGTTACGGCTTGCAATAAGGAGGACGGACTTCTCACAATCAAGGCTAAGGCTATTGTTCTTGCAATGGGCTGCCGTGAAAGACCGAGAGGCGCACTTTCAATCGCAGGTTGCAGAGCTTCGGGCATTATGACCGCAGGTACTGCACAGAAATATGTTAACATTGACGGCTATATGCCCGGTAAGACAGTAGTTATCCTCGGCTCGGGTGATATCGGTCTTATCATGGCAAGAAGAATGACTCTTGAGGGTGCAAAGGTTAAGGCTGTTTGCGAGCTTATGCCTTATTCGGGCGGTCTTACGAGAAATATCGTTCAGTGCCTTGAGGACTTTGATATTCCGCTTCGTCTTTCTTGCACGGTTGTTTCAACTCACGGTAAGGATAGACTTGAGGGCGTTACGGTTGCTAATGTCGATGAGCACTTGAAGCCTATCCCCGGTACAGAGGAGTATATCCCTTGTGATACCTTGATGCTCTCCGTTGGTCTTATTCCCGAGAACGAGCTTTCAAAGAACGCAGGTATTGAGCTTGACAGAATTACAAACGGCCCGTCTGTTGACGAGTACAGAGAAACTCTCCACAAGGGCGTATTTGCTTGCGGTAACGTATTGCAGGTTCATGACCTTGTTGACTATGTTACCGAGGAAAGTATGATAGCAGGCGAGGGCGCTGCGAAGTTCATTAAGGGCGAGAAGAATACCGGCGATTACATCAATACACAGGGTACCAACGGTGTTCGCTATATCGTACCTCAGAGAATTAACAAGGAAACCGATAAGGATGTTAAGCTTTACTTCCGTGTCGGTCAGGTATTCAAAAATGTTAAGCTTGTTGTTAAATGCGGCGACGAGGTTATAATGTCGAAGAATAAGAAGAAGATGACTCCCGGTGAAATGGAGAATGTTCTTATTAAGCTCGACACAGTTAAATCTCTTCCTGCCGACAGCACACTTACAGTAACAATCGAGGAGGCGTAAATTATGACAAAGAGAGAAATGGTTTGCGTATCCTGTCCTATGGGCTGCGCTATAACGGTTGAGCTTGACGACAATAACGAGGTTATCTCCGTAACGGGTAACACCTGTCCGAGAGGCGACAAGTACGCTCGTCAGGAATGCACTCACCCCGAAAGAATGCTCACATCTACCGTTAAGGTTGAGGGTGGCAGACTTCCCGTCGTACCCGTAAAATCAGCTTCGCCTATTCCGAAGGAGATGCTTTTTGACGCAATGAAAGAAGTAAATAAGGTTACTCTTAAAGCACCTGTTACTTTCGGCGATGTTGCGGTTAAGGATATTCTCGGAACGGGAATTGACATTGTTGTAACTAACGAAGCATAAAACTTTTAATACATATAAGACCGATTGAAAAGCCAATCGGTCTTATTTTTGTGTTGACAAGTAACAAAAAGCGTCCTATAATTAAATGTGCGAGTGAACGACGCACATTAAAAAACAGCACCTGCGACCGATTTAGGTTGTTAGGTGTTGTTTTAATTTACAGAGCTTTCGGGAGGTGGAAAATGAATAATAGGGACATTATCGGAATTGATGTCGGCGAATACAGACTTTTGTCCGAGAGGTTTGAGTTTATGACCGAGGACGATACAAGAGAAATTCCGAAATACATTTTAACAACGAGAAAAAACACTATTAAAAGGATTTTTTCCGAGGCGGTCAAGTCCGAGTTGACCGATTTTCAGGGAGAGCTTTTGCGTGAGAGGTATTTTGAAAATATGAAAATAACAGATATTTCAGAAAAGCACGGTGTTTCAAGACAGCAGGTCTACAAAACGCTCAAGGCAGCTACGGATAAATTATATTCGGTGCTTAAGTATGCGTATTTGTGCGGCTTCTCTCTTGTTGACCTTCCGAAAAGCTTCGACCAAATAATAAATAATATAAGCGAGGAGAATTGAATATGAATAAAACAGTAACCGTAAAGGTTGACGGCTCTTTGTCCGATGAAATATACAATGCGGGCACTATGTATGAGCATAATGCGACTACCCTCGTATTTGAAATAGATGCACAGTATATTTCGCCGCAGTACAGATATTACCTTGAGTTTGCATTGCCGACGGGAGTTGTCAGAACGGAATATCTTACACCTGACGAAAGCAATAACATAAGCTTTGATATGCCTGCAAGTCTTACAAGCAGTATGAGTATGCTCTGTTATTTCAATGTTGTCGAGGTCAACGAAACGACTTATGACACAAAAAAGCTTATCAAAGCAAAGGAAATTAAACTTTGCTTTTCGCCGATAGTCGCTTGCGACGACGCACTTCGGGAGGAATACGATTTTTCGGTAAATTCCTTGCTTGAAGCTGTAAAAAACGGCGATTTCAAGGGCGATAAGGGCGACAAGGGAGATACGGGAGAGCAAGGCATAAAAGGCGATAAGGGCGACATAGGAGCTACCGGCGCTCAAGGCTTAAGAGGCGAAAAAGGAGATAAGGGAGACAAGGGCGATAAAGGCGACAAAGGAGACAAGGGCGATAAGGGCGACATAGGAGCTACCGGCGCTCAAGGCTTAAGAGGCGAAAAAGGAGATAAGGGAGACAAGGGCGATAAAGGCGACAAAGGAGACAAGGGCGATAACGGCACGCCTGTCGATATGAGCGTTACCGCTTCGTCTGCAAACGCCGTTGCAAGCTCGGGCGTGTATGATTTTGTTAAGCGAAGCACGGGCAGGCTGATTTTTTCCGCCGAGGTAAAGGACGGAGAAACGGTTGACGAATATATTATAAACAAAGACCTTGACTCAAAGCCGTTTGAGCTGAAAAAGCTCAAGGTTTTTCTTATTGCAAAATGCACGTCGAATGTCGAAACCATAACCGTTAAAATCCGTACCGACTACGGCACACGCTATCTCGGTCATCTGTACAGATTGGAGAACACGGGAAGTCTTTGCGTATTCTGCGATACCGATGTTGAGAAAAGTATGTTTACCCATTCAAACGTAAGCTACGGTACGGGCGGTCAGGGTACTCTGGCAAGCAACTCGATTTCGGTAATTTCAACCGCCCAAAGCACTTATATAAGCAATTTGTTTGTGGGACTTTTTGAGATCAACGGCTCAACCCACGTTCCCTTTACCGCAGGAACAAAAATCTTTGTTGTAGGCGAGGACGCTTGAAAAATGCGGTTTTCAATTATGAGCTGTTGATTAAATATAATGAAATGGGGGGATGTTATGCAGTCTGAGGTCTTTGTTGCGCTGTTGTCGTTCCTCGGAACTCTTGCAGGTACGGTAGGAGGTATAATTACAAGCGCAAAGCTTACGAATTACAGACTTCGTGAGCTTGAAAAGAAGGTTGACAAGCACAATAATTTTGCGCAAAGAATACCGCTTTTAGAGGAAAGGGTTAAAACCCATGAGCAGAGAATTACAACGATAGAAAGGAATGAATATTATGAGTAAGGGTATTGATGTTTCAAAGCATCAAGGAAAAATCGATTGGAAGAGGGTTAAAGCCTCGGGCGTAGATTTTGCCGTTTTGAGGGCAGGCTACGGAAAATATGACAATCAAAAGGACGAGTTTTTCGAGGAAAACTACAAAAATGCAAAGCAGGAGGGAATTAAGGTCGGTGCGTATCATTACAGCTATGCAAAAAGTGTTGAAGATGCGAAAAAAGAGGCTGAAATTTTCCTCAAATGGATAGACGGAAAGAAGTTTGAATATCCCGTTGCATTTGATGTGGAGGAGAAAAATCAGTCCGAAAGGGGCAAACAGTTTGTCTCCGATATTATCAGAGCCTTTTGCGAGATTGTCGAAGGGGCAGGCTATTATGTTTGCATTTATGCGAACAAATATTGGCTTGAAAATTATATAGATGACGATTGTAAGAAAAAGTATGACACGTGGCTTGCTCAATGGTCGGAAAAGGCGACATACGGCGGAAGCTATGGGCTTTGGCAGTATTCGTCGCAGGGCAGCATTGACGGAATTTCGGGCAGATGCGACCTTGACGAGAGCTATAAGGATTATTCGAAAATTATCAGGGATAACGGTCTTAACGGCTTCCCGAAGCAGACCTCAGAGCCTGCACCCAAGCCCGTTCCCGAGCCTGTTCCCAAGCCTGCCGAAAAGAGCTTCCCGCCGAGAATGATGATTTCGCTCTCAAATACGCCGCTGTACGTTTCGGCCACCGCAAAATCGCCCGCCGCGAGAAAATCGGGCACCTTTTATATTTATGACGGTATTGAAATTAACGGCAGATATCGTATTACCTCTTCGCCGTCAAGAGCACAGAAAAAGCCTATCGGCGAAAACGTTACGGGCTTCGTTGACAAAGCGGACATAAGGTAGGTGAATTTATGGAGATTTTGGGCTATGTAACAGATAAGGCGCTTATACTTATTCCCGTGCTGAACATTATAGGAATGATTATAAAACGTCTTGAAAAAATCAACGATAAATATATACCGCTTATTTTACTGCTTTTCGGCGTTCTCGGAACAGTCGGCTTGCTCGGAATGAGTGTTGATTCCGTCATACAGGGCGTGCTTGTGACAGGGACGTCCGTATTCGGAAATCAGATAGTAAAGCAATTATCCAAATAAGCAAATGGGCTGTAAAGGGTGTAAATCTTTTACAGCCTTTTTTCATCTTTATCGTTGCCTGTCGGCGTATGATTTTCATTGACTTTTACAGCGTATGAATATATAATATTATAGTATATATCTATAAGGGGAAATAGGGGTGTTTTGACCTTTGAGCAGTAAATTAACAAATGTTGAAAAACACAATTATACAGGCTTTTATAACCGTTTTGTAAAGCGCTTTTTTGATTTTGTTACTGCGCTTGTTGCGTTGGTTATTTTAAGCCCTGTTTTTGCGTTAACTTCGCTTGCCGTTAAGCTTGACAGTAAGGGCCCCGTAATTTTCAAGCAAAAGCGAATCGGCAAGGACGGAAAGGTGTTCAATATATATAAATTCCGTTCTATGTGCGTCGGCGCAGAGGGTAAGGGCAGCGGAGTCTATTCGGGAAAAGGCGACGCAAGAGTTACAAAGATAGGTAAATTTATTCGTGCGACAAGCATTGACGAACTTCCTCAGCTTGTGAACATATTAAACGGCGATATGAGCTTTGTAGGTCCACGACCTCCGCTTACATATCATCCGTGGCCGATTGAGGAATACAGCGAAGAACAGCTTAATATGTTTCAGGTGCGACCGGGAATTACCGGTTGGGCGCAGGTCAACGGCAGAAAAGGCGTTGAGTGGCATAAGAGAATTGAACTCAATGTTTGGTACGTCAACAATGTAGCATTGCTCTTGGATATAAAGATTATGTTTATGACGGTGTTTAAGGTGCTTGCCAATGCCGATAACGAAAATACAGAGGCAACCGTTAAGCAGGAAGAAAAAGCAAAGGAAAAGGTTTAATTTATTATGGAGCTTATGTATATCACAAACAGAACGGATATTGCCTCGTTGGCACAGGACGCAGGCGTTGACAGGATATTTGTCGATATGGAATACATAGGTAAAGAATTGCGTCAAGGCGGTCTTGATACGGTTCAGTCGCATCACACGATTGAGGACATAAAGGCTTTGCGACCCGTTTTAACGAAATCGAAGCTTCTTGTAAGATGCAATCCCATTCACGGCGCTACCAAAGATTATCTTTCATCTGCAAGAGAAATCGACGAAATCGTTAAGGCAGGCGCAGATATAATAATGCTTCCGTATTTCAAAACGGTGCGTGAGGTCAAGCTTTTCATTGACCTTGTCGCAGGCAGAGCAAAAACCTGTCTTTTGCTTGAAACGAGCGAGGCGCAGGAGATAATCGACGATATTTTAGAGCTCCGAGGAATTGACGAGGTGTATATCGGTCTTAACGATTTGCATTTGAGCAAGGATATGACCTTTATGTTTGAGCTTCTTGCCGACGGCACTGTCGAAAAGCTTGCAGATAAGATTAAGAAAAAGGGCATACGCTACGGCTTCGGCGGTGTTGCAAGGGTCGGAACGGGCACCCTTCCTGCCGAATGTATATTGGGCGAGCATTATCGCCTCGGCTCACAGTGCGTGATTTTGTCGAGAGCCTTTTGCGATGCGTCAAAGGAGCTCGATATTGCTTCGGTGGGCGAAAAGCTTAAAAGCGGAGTTCACGATATCAGGGAATATGAAAAAACTCTTGAAACCTGGACGGACGAGCAGTTCGAGGAAAACAGAAGAAAAACCGTTGAGTGTACTCAAACGGTCGTCGATATAATTAACAGTAAGAAATAAGGGGAAAATATGAAGCTGCTTATTACGGGCGCATTCAGCGCCGCCGCAGAACAACTTGATATGCTGTCCTCACTTGGATTTGAGATAATGCGTCAAAAAGACGAAAGAGGAGTAGCCGAATGTGATTTTTCCGAAGCGGACGCCGTGATTTGCAACGGACTTTTCCTTTATCACGACATTTCGGAATTTAAGAAATTGAAATTTATTCAGCTTACCTCGGCAGGACTTGACAGAGTACCGCTTGACGAGATAAGAAAAAGGGATATTTGTCTTTTCAATGCGAGGGGAGTGTATTCCGTGCCGATGGCGGAATTTGCATTGGCAGGAATTTTGAGCCTTTATAAGCATTTGAATACCTTTTCCGAAAACCAAAAGACTCATACATGGCAAAAGGACAGAGAGCTTCGTGAGCTTTGCGGAGAAACGGTTGCGATAGTCGGCTGCGGAAGCGTCGGAACGGAATGTGCAAAGAGGTTATCCGCTTTCGGTACAAGGGTAATTGCCGTTGATGTAGCAAAGCCCGAAAGTGAAATATACAGCGAGTTTTACAATATAAACGATATAAAAAAGGCACTCGGCTTTGCCGATATGGTTGTTTTGACACTTCCCCTGACCGACGAAACGAGGGGAATGTTCAACGGCGAAATGTTTTCACATTTTAAGGACGGCTCGGTGCTTGTGAACATTTCGAGAGGTGCGGTTGTCAACGAAAACGACCTTATAAAAGCTCTTGAAAACGGAAAGCCGTCAGGTGCGGTGCTTGATGTTTTTGAAAATGAGCCGCTTGATGAAAGCAGTAAGCTTTGGGATATGAAAAATGTCATAATCACTCCGCACAATTCATTTGTATCGCCAAAGAACAACGCAAGACTTTTTAAGCTTGCTTATGACAATCTTAAAACTTCAATGAAAGGGTTAGTTTGAGTTGAAATTTATTTTGGTTTCGCCAAAAAACAGAACGGCGTACAATTTCAGAGGAGATTTAATAAAGCTGATTATCTCTAAGGGCTATGAGGTTATCGTTACAGGACCTAACATGGATAATGTTGAAAAAATCGAGGCTCTCGGCGCACGCTTTGTTGAAATTCCGATGGATAAAAACGGAGTTGATCCCGTCAAGGATATCCGGTACGAAAAGGCTTTGTATAAGCTCTTTTGTGAGGAAAAGCCCGATGCGGTGCTCGGATATACAAGCAAGCCCGTAATTTACGGCTCAATAGCGGCTAAGCGTGCGGGTGTAAAGAAAATAACCGCAATGATAACGGGACTCGGTTATGCGTTTACATCGCAGACGAAAAAAGCGAAAATAATAAGAATGATTATGTCGGTGCTTTACAAAAGAGCGATGAGCAGTACCGATACGGTTATTTTTCAGAATCCCGATGATATGGAGCAATTCACCTCTTTGGGACTTGTAAAAAAAGAAAAATGCAAGCTCGTTGCAGGCTCGGGAGTAAATACGAAGCGTTTTCATCCTTTGCCTTTTCCCGAAAAAACAACCTTCTTTATGCTTTCGAGAATAATGAATTCAAAGGGCATAAGAGAATATCTTGAGGCGGCAAAAATCGTTAAAGAAAAATATCCCGACACGCATTTTATGCTTTTGGGAGCGTGTGAGGGAATACAGGACTCAATAGGACCCGAGGAGCTTAAAAAATATACCGACAGCGGAATAATCGAGCATTTCGGTGAAACCGAAAACGTACCGCCATATTACGGAAAATGCTCTGTGTATGTTTTGCCGTCATACAGAGAGGGTACGCCGAGGACGATACTTGAGGCTATGGCAACGGCAAGACCGATAATCACAACCGACGCTCCGGGCTGCCGAGAAACCGTTAAGGACGGCGAAAACGGATTTTTAGTTCCCGTAAAGGACGCAAAGGCACTTTCCGATAAGATGCTTTGGTTTGTCGAGCATCCCGAAAAAATCGAAGAAATGGGCAAAAAGAGCCTTGAATACTGTTTGGAAAAATTTGAGGTCGGAAAGGTCAATTCCGATATGATTAAATATTGTAATATTTAGAGCTTAATGCGGAGAGGTAATATATATGGAGCTTTATGAAAAAATAGTAAACGGCGAGGAAAAAATTTCTCTTGTCGGTCTCGGCTATGTGGGAATGCCTATTGCCGTTGCTTTTTCAAAAAAAGTTAAGGTTGTAGGCTTTGACCTTAATGCAAAAAAGATTGAGCTTTACAAAAGCGGAATTGACCCGACAAACGAGGTGGGCGATGACGCAATCAAGAGCTGTACGGTTAATTTTACGGCTGATGAAACAAAATTGCGTGAGGCTAAATTTCATATCGTAGCCGTTCCTACGCCTGTAAACGACGACCATACGCCCGACCTTACGCCTGTTGAGGGTGCAAGTGAAATTTTGGGCAGAAACCTTACAAAAGGCTCGGTTGTCGTGTTTGAAAGCACAGTTTATCCCGGTGTTACCGAGGATGTTTGCGTGCCGATACTTGAAAGAGAATCGGGACTTAAATGCGGCGTGGATTTCAAAATCGGCTACAGCCCCGAAAGAATCAACCCCGGCGATAAGGTGCACCGCCTTGAAACGATAAAGAAGATTGTCTCGGGTATGGACGAGGAAACTCTCGATACCGTGGCAAAGGTCTATGAGCTTGTTGTTGAGGCAGGCGTTCACAGAGCAGAGTCAATCAAGGTTGCAGAAGCCGCAAAGGTTATCGAAAACTCACAGAGAGATATTAACATTGCGTTTATGAACGAGCTTTCGATTATTTTCAACAAGATGGGAATTGACACAAAATCCGTTCTTGAGGCCGCAGGAACAAAATGGAATTTCCTTAAATTCTATCCCGGTCTTGTCGGAGGTCATTGCATTGGCGTTGACCCGTATTATCTTACATATAAGGCGGAGGAGCTCGGCTATCACAGTCAGATTATCCTCTCAGGCAGAAGAATAAACGACGATATGGGCAAGTATGTTGCTGAAAACACCGTTAAAAATCTCATAAAGGCAGACGCTTCCATAAAGAATGCAAAAATCGCCATTCTCGGCTTTACATTTAAGGAAAATTGCCCCGACACGAGAAATACAAAGATTATCGACATTTACAACGAGCTTCGTGAGTACGGCATTACGCCGATAATCGCAGACCCCGAGGCTGATGCCGACGAGGCTAAACGTCTTTACGGAATTGAATTTGTCGATATTAACGATATTAAGGATTGCGACGCAGTAATTCTCGCCGTTGCTCACGAGCAGTTCAAGGCTGTTTCGATGGCTGATTTTGAAAAGATGTTCAAGCATAATGAAAATGCAAATGTGCTTGTCGATATTAAGGGGCTTCTTGACCGTAAGGAATATGAGAATGCCGGATATATTTACTGGAGATTATAATTATGGGATATAAGAATTTGAAGTTTGAGCCGGGCACACTGTTTCTTGTAACGGGTGCGGCAGGCTTTGTAGGCTCTAACCTTTGCGAAGCAATACTCAATATGGGCTATAAGGTCAGAGCGCTTGACGATCTTTCGACAGGCAAGCAGAAGAATGTCGATATGTTTCTCGGCAACCCGAATTACGAATTTATCAAGGGCGATATTAAGGACCTTGACACCTGCTTGAAGGCGTGCGAGGGCGTGGATTACGTTCTCAATCAGGCTGCTTGGGGAAGTGTTCCGAGAAGCCTTGAGATGCCTATCTTTTATTGCAAAAACAATATTGAGGGAACACTTAATATGCTCGAAGCGGCAAGGCAAAACGGCGTTAAAAAGTTCGTCTATGCTTCTTCCTCCTCGGTTTACGGCGACGAGCCGAATTTGCCCAAGACCGAGGGCAGAGAGGGCACCCTTCTCTCTCCGTATGCTCTTACAAAGCGTTGCGACGAAGAATGGGCAAAGCTTTACACAATGCATTACGGACTTGATACCTACGGAATGAG
Source organism: Candidatus Fimenecus sp. (assembly GCA_052273625.1). GTDB lineage: Bacteria > Bacillota > Clostridia > Oscillospirales > Acutalibacteraceae > Fimenecus. The sequence continues at coordinate 109,421 of DAVZHW010000003.1, forward strand.
ATATTTTAATGTTTTCGGCAGACGTCAAGACCCCGACGGTGCGTATGCGGCGGTTATACCGAAATTCTTAAAGCAGCTTATGCACGGAGAGGTGCCGACCATTAACGGCGACGGCAAGCAGAGCCGTGATTTTACATATATTGACAATGTTATTGAGGCAAACCTCAAGGCGTGCCTTGCTTCACATGAGGCGGCAGGTAATGCGTTCAACATTGCCTACGGCGGAAGAGAATATCTGATTGACATTTATTACGGGCTTACAAAGGCACTCGGAATTGATGTTGAGCCGAATTTCGGACCCGACAGAAAGGGCGATATCAAGCACTCAAACGCCGATATTTCAAAGGCTAAAAAGCTGCTCGGCTACGACCCGGATTACAGCTTTCAAGACGGAATTAAGCTTGCGATTGAGTGGTATAAGGAGAATTTGTAATTTTTTGGAGGTGCTCCATTGAAAATTTTACAGATAAATGTTGTCAATAAAATACTTTCAACCGGCAGAAATGTTGCTGAGATGAACAGCTATTTTGAAGAAAAAGGCAATATCTGCGCTACGGCTTATTCAAAAGGACCGAGCACAGACCCGAAACATGAATTTGTTATCGGCAGCTCGCTCGATGTCAAGGTTCATGCTTTACTGTCGAGATTATTCGGAAAGCAGGGATATTTTTCGTTTTCGTCAACAAGAAAGCTTCTGAAATTTATGGATGACTTTGCCCCTGATATAGTTGTGCTTAACAATCTGCATGGCAATTACATAAATTTACCTATGCTTCTCGAATACCTTGCGAAGAAAAATATTATTACGGTGGCTGTGCTCCACGATTGCTGGTTTTTTACAGGAAAATGCTGTCATTATACCGTTGATAAGTGTTATCGTTGGCAAAAGGACTGCGGCAGCTGCCCGAGTCTTAAAAAGTACAATGTCAGTTGGTTTTTTGACAAAACGCCCGAAATGCTCCGTGATAAAAAGAGGCTTTTCGGCAATATAAAAAATCTTGCTGTTGTCGGTGTTTCCGATTGGCTCTGCGGCGAAGCAAAAAAAGCCCCCGTCTTTAAAAATGCAAGGGCGCTAACAAGAATATATAATTGGATTGATACTGATTTCTTTAAGCCTGCGGATACTGTTGCGTTGCGTAAGGAATTGGGAGTTGAGAATAACAAAATAATTCTTTTTGCGGCAAGCAATTGGACAATGCAAAAGGGACTTAAAACGGCAAAAGAAGTCAGCGAAAGACTTGGCGAAAATGAAACAATGCTTGTTGTCGGTAATCTTCCGGACGGCTTCGAATTTAATGACCGTGTAATTGTTCGTCCGAGAACAGATTCTATGGAGCAGCTTATAGAGTATTATTCTCTTGCGGATGTTTTTGTTCAACCCTCGCTTGAGGAAACCTTCGGTAAGGTAATCGCCGAGGCGGAGGCATGCGGAACTCCCGTTGTCTGCTTCAACTCTACCGCAAACCCCGAAATTGTGGGTGAAGGCTGTGGAGAAAGGGTTGCTCCGGGCGACCTTGACGGCTTGATGCTTGCGATAAGGCGAGTGCTAAAAAACGGCAGAGACGCATATTCGCAAAATTGCCGTAATTTTGTAATTGATAATTTTAATCTTGAAAAAAGTATGGAGCAATATGCTTCGCTTTTTGAAAAAATGATTAAGGAGAAACAGTAATGGCAAAGCTTTCTGTTATTATCCCGATATACAACGCCGAAGAATACTTACACGAATGTATCGACAGCACGCTCAGACAGACAATGAACGACATTGAAATCGTCTTAGTTGATGACGGTGCTACCGATTCAAGTCCGCAGATTTGCGACGCTTATGCAAAAAAAGATTCGAGAGTTCGTGTTGTTCATAAGCCGAACGGCGGCGTTTGTGATGCGAGAAACGCAGGAATAAAAGAAGTTAAAACCGAATATTTTACTTTTCTTGAAAGCGACGATTGGCTTCCCGATGACGCACTTGAAAAGATGTACAAATATGTTGAGAGCGACAAAGCGGATTTTGTTATAGGCTCATATTACAAAATTTCAACCTCGGGTACAACAGTAAAGCACCCATTGCCCGAAAAGGAAATTAAGTTTAATGCCGAAACAATAAAAACTCAGCTCCTTGAATATGTTATGGGGCTTACGGGGGAGAGGCTTAAAACACCCGGAAATGTCGATTCGCTTTTGACCGACACCGCAAAGCTTTATAAGACCTCTATTGTCCGTGAAAACGAAATTTATTGGATAAGCAGAAAAGAGATTTACTCGGACTGCCTTGACTATATTTTACGCTATGCAAATTGCTGTGAAAGCGCCGTGTTCTTTGATGAGCCGGTGTATTATTACAGACGGACAAACACAGGCTCGCAGACCGCAGGTTACAGAGAAAAAACGGTTGAGCTTTGGCTTGTGCAGTTTGAGGCGATGAAGAAATTTATCGAGGATAACAAGCTCCCGAATTTGTATACGGCATTTTATTCGAGAGTTTGCTTTTCGATTATCCCGATAGGCGGAAATGCATACAGAGCAGGCGACAGAAAAAAGGGTATGGAGCAGATAAAAAAGGCTCTTAAAAACCCGATATATAAAGAGGCGTTTGATAATTTCAATATCAACGATTTACCCGTTCATTTCAGACCGCTTTTCTTTTTTGCAAAGCATAAAATGTACAACTCGTTCTATGAAATGACCGTGATTATGCGAAAGATAATGAACAGACAAAGAGGAATGTAAGCGTGATGGAACCTTTGGTAAGCGTGGTTATACCCGTATATAAAACCGAAAAATATGTCATAAAAAGCGTCAATTCGATTTTGACTCAAGCCTATAAAAATCTTGAGGTCATTATCGTTGATGACGGCTCGCCCGATGCATGCCCGAAAATTTGCGACGAGCTTAAAAAGACGGATGAGAGAATAACCGTTATCCATAAGGAAAACGGCGGACTTTCGTCTGCAAGAAACGCAGGAATCGATGCGGCGCACGGCGAATACATACTTTTCCTTGACTCCGACGATACGCTGGAGGCTTCTGCCATTAAGGAAATGGCAGAAAAGGCAAATGATGAAAAATGCGACGCTGTAATTCCGAACACATACTATAAGACCTATGACAACAGCGATAAAAAAGTAAAGTCGGCACATTTTACCGAGGATATGTTTTCAAAGGACCCGAAAATATTTGCTCTTGATGTGCTAATCGGAAAGGGCAGGGCAAGGCGTTCTACTGCGGTTTTATACTCCCTGCCGCTTATAAAAAACAACGGTATAAGATATCCGTTAGGAAGAATATCGGAGGATTTCTTTTTCAATCTTGATTTCTTTTCGGCGGCAGAAAGCATTGCTCTTTATGAAAAGCCGTCATTGAACAATCTTAAAAGAGAAGGCAGCATTTCCTCCTCGTATTATGAAAATTTCTTTGACACCGTCATTGAAATGGATGTCAGAGTAGAAGAGTTTATCGCAAAAATCGACAATGATAAATATAAAGACTATATTTACGGAAGAAGAGAAACCTTGCTTTTCAGAAATATCTTGATATTTGCGATAAATGTTATGGGAGACTCTAAAACCTCTTATCACAAAAGAGTCTTAAAATGCGTGCGGATGTTTAAGAACGAAAGGCTTAAAGCTGCGCTTGAAAGCGGAGCCGGAACGCCGTTCTTTGAGGGAAAATTTCAAAGATTTTATATGGGCTTTTCATTAAAGCTTATAAGAATGAAATTGTATCGTTTAACTTGCTTGCTTGCATTTGTTGCAGCAGGAATAAATACTGTTTGAGGTGTAGGGCTTGCGAATACTTATTGTATCAAACTCTCCGTGGAGAAATGATAACAGCTTCGGCAATTCGTTTTCAAATATTTTTGAGGGAATTCCGGATTTGGAAATTGCGAATATTTGTTGTAAATACGGTCATCCCGAAAGCAACTGTATTTCAAGATGTTATCAGATAACTGAAAAATCATTGCTTAAAAATCTTATGAAAAAGGGCACTTCCGGTAAGGAAATTGCGGTAAATGACGCTCCTAAAGAGGATGATTCCGCACAAAGCGGAGAAAAGACCTTTAATAAAATAAAAAAATATAAGAGTATCCCGATGTTTTGGGCGCAGGCGATGATATGGAAAATCGGTCGTTGGTGCTCACCCGAGCTTGTCGAATTTGTTGACAGCTTCAAGCCCGATTTGCTTTTTATACCGATTTACTATTCTCACTATCTCCATGATATAAACGAGTTTATACTTAAACGCTTCAATATTCCCGCATTCGGTTATGTTTCCGACGACGTCTATACAATGCGGCAGTTTTCACTCTCGCCGTTTTATTGGATTGACAGGCTTATTTTAAGAAGAAAAATGAAAAAAGTTTTCTCTTGGTGTAAAAAGATATATGTTATCTCGGAAACGCAAAAGAGGGAATATACAAAAATTTTCGGAGATAAATTCGAGGTCTTGACTAAGTGCTCGGACTTTGACGACTCAAAACGACCCGAGCTCAAGACTCCGGGCGATACGCTTAAAATGATATATGCCGGAAATGTCAGCAAGGGAAGATGTAAAATTCTTTCGGAGCTTGCAAAAGCGGTTGAGTATCTTAATTCAGACAAAAAAAGGTTTATGCTTGATATTTACACCTCTACTCCGCTTTCCGACAAGCAAAAGACAAGGCTTAGCATTGACGGCTGCTGCGCTTTACATCCGCCCGTGAGCTATGACGAAATACGCAAGCTTCAGGCTCAGGCAGATATATTGGTTCACGCAGAAGCTTTTGATTTGAAAGAAAGACTTGCAACACATCAATCGTTTTCAACAAAAATTGTCGATTATCTTGCAACCAATCGTTGTATTCTTGCGATAGGCGATAAGAGCTGCGCCTCGATAGATTATTTTGTCCGCAATTCCTGCGGTGCGGTTGCACGTTCAAAGGATGAAATTACCGTTCAGCTTGAAAAGCTGTATTCCGACAAGTCTCTTTTGAAATATTATGCCGATAAGGCTTGGATTTCGGGAAAGGAAAACCATAACAGAGGCGAAATGCAAAAGAGGCTTTATGAAAGCCTTGAAAATGCAGTTGGAGGGAATAAATGAAGGTAGTACATATAAACGCAGTCTATAAAATCGGCTCGACGGGCAGAAGTCTTATGGAGCTTGATGAGGATTTGAACGCAAACGGCGTTGAGTCCTACTGTGCCTGTTCGAGAACTTACGGCTGCGAAAATGTATATCAAATCGGCAACGAAATGTCGATAAAAACCCATGCCTTGATGTCAAGACTTACCGGTATGCAAGGCTATTTTTCAAAAGGAAACACAAAAAAGCTTATTGATTACATAGACGGTATAGCCCCCGATGTAGTTCAGTTGCACAATCTCCATGCAAATTACATAAATCTTCCTATGTTGCTTGAATATCTTGCAAAAAAAGATATTGCAACCGTTATAATGCTTCACGACTGCTGGTTTTTTACGGGCAAATGTATGCATTATACGACCGAGGGCTGTTATAAATGGGAAACGCTTTGTCATGATTGCACCCAGCTTCACGAGGGCAACGACAGCTGGTTTTTTGACAGAACAAAAAAAGTACATTCGGATAGGATAAGGCTGTTCAATGCAATTCCGAGGCTTGCGATAGTGGGCATTTCGGATTGGGTTACAAATGAATGCCGCCGCTCTCCGATAGCAAAAAATGCAAAAATAATCAAAAGAGAATATCTTTGGATAGATATGAATAAATTTAAGCCCGTTTCGGCTGAAGAAAAGAAGCGTGAAATGGGGCTTGAAAATAAATTTGTTATAATCGGCGTGGCTGAGCAGTGGGGAGACGCAAAGGGCTTGCCGCAATTCCTCGACCTTGCCGAAAAAATATCGGACGATAAGGTGATCTTACTTGTCGGAAATCCTGCCGAGGGCGTAAAGCTGCCCGACAATATCATTTCAATCGGCAGAACAAACTCACAGGAGGAGCTTGCGCTTTATTACTCGCTTGCCGATGTTTTTGTTACATTTTCTTATCAGGAAACCTTCGGAAAGGTGTCGGCGGAGGCAATTTCCTGCGGCACACCCGTTGTTTGTTATAATTCTACCGCCTGCCCCGAATTGGTCGGAGAGAACTGCGGAAAAGCGGTCAATATCGATGAAAAGGACGGAATATTCAAGGCGATAAATGAAATTGCCGCAAACGGCAAAGAGCATTACAGAGATTCGTGCATAAGCTTTGCACATAAAAACTTCTCAAGAGAAAAGATTGCAAAGGAATTTATCAAGCTTTATGAAGAATTGGTAAAATAAAGGGATAATATGAATATTTATGTCGCAAATATACTTGTCACGCTGATAAGCGGCTTAATGCTTCTTCTTATACGGCCCACGCCCAACAAAAGAAAGGCTTTTATCTGCTTATCAACTGTTCAATGGATACTTATATCGGGACTTCGAGGAATGAGCGTCAGCCCCGATATGTATTCCTATAAATTAAGATATCAGACAGCAATGCGTACGTCATGGAGGCAGGTATTCAGAGCGTTTTATGATGTTTACGTAAACGAAGAGGGAAAGGACCCCGGCTATACGCTTTTTGAAAAAATAACACAGCTTTTTATAAGAAATTATCAGGCTTATCTGTTTATAGTAGCGGTTATATTTTTTGTTTGTCTTGCCGTTTGGATATACCGAAATTCAAAGCTTCCGTGCTTTAGTTATCTGATTTTTTCAGCGTTCCTTTTCGGCTTTTACGCAATAACGGGAACACGTCAGACCATTGCGACGGCTCTCGTTGTGCTCATAGGCTCGGAGCTTATCAAACGCCGACAGTTTTGGAAATTTTTGCTTGTATGCGCCGTTGCGTTTACAATACATAAGTCATCAATGGTTGCCTTACCGTTTTACTTCATTTCCCAAAAGGAAATTACCGCAAAGTATTCTCTTGCGGTGTTCGGTGCGTTTCCGATACTCTTTATTTTCAAAAATCAGTATGTCGAAGTGCTCAAATACATTTCAGGTTATGATTACGACGCCTTCGAAAGCTCGGGTGCATACGGCTTTACCCTTGTATATATGGCTGTGTCTGCGGTTGCTATGATACTTATCAGATACATAAAGGCGAATACGGAAAATTACAAAATGTACTATAACGCACTGTTTATGGGTTCGCTGTTTCTTCCTGCGGTTTTCGTAAATCCGGCGCTGATGCGAGTGGTACAGTATTTTACGCTTTATCTTATGCTTATGATTCCGGAAATCGTATATGCTATCGAAAAAAAGTACAGGACTATGGCTTATGCTGCAATGGTATTCGTGTTGTTCCTTGCGTCGAACGTTTATAATTACAGCTATCAATTTTTTTGGCAATAAATATTTAAGGAATAGTTTATGAATATATTTTTGGTGAACATCATATTGACGGCTTTGCTCGGCGTAATCTTTCTGACAGGACGGCAGAGCAAAAGAAAAAAAGCGTGGTTTTGCACGCTTGTCACTATAAACTGGACACTGATTTCAGGCTTGCGAGGTATGGATGTCGGAGCGGATACAATTTCGTACCGTAACCGTTTTTATCGCACGCTTAATACTTCATGGCACGATATATTAGGGAACTTTTACCGTGTATATATAAACGATGAGGGCAAGGATGCAGGATACAGCCTTTTTGAGAAAATTGTTCAGATTTTCGTAAAGGATTATCAAGGCTATTTGATAGTTGTTGCGGCAGTTTTCTTTATTTGCCTCGGATATTGGATTTTTAAGAATTCAAATCTCCCATGCTTCAGTTATTTGATTTTCTCGGCGTTTCTTTTCGGCTTCTATGCTGTAACAGGAACCCGTCAAACGATTGCAACGGCGCTTGTCGTGTTTATCGGCTCGGAGCTTATAAAGAAGAAAAAATTTTGGAGATTTCTCATTGTGTGCCTTGTGGCGTTCACGATACATAAGTCGTCGATAGTGCTGATACCGTTTTATTTTATTGCGAAAAAGGAAATTACTTCAAAATATATCGCCTCGGTATTTATAGCAGCTCCGTTGTTGTTTGTTTTCCGAGAAAAGTACGTCGAAGTGCTTCGTTATATTTCGGGTTATGACTACGACGCCCTTGAAAACGAGGGCGCATACGGCTTTATGTTTATGTATGTCGCAGTAGCGGTAATCGCCGTGATACTTCTTAAATATGTAAAGAGAAACACGAAAAATTATAAGCTGTATTACAACGCATTGTTTATGGGACTTGTGTTTATACCGGCGGTATTCGTAAACCCTGCAATAATGCGAGTTGTACAGTATTTCTCAATGTTTTTAATGCTATTGATACCTGAAATGATATATGCGCTTGAAAAGAAATACCGAAAATTCGGATATTTTGTTATGCTTTTGATACTCTTTGCCGCATCAAATGTTTATAACTATCAATATACATTCTTCTGGCAATGACAGGTGATAAAATGAAAAAAGTATATTATCTTTGCTATTTTGACACTCCTGATAACAAGCAGCAGGACAGAAATTTTGTTCTTTCGGCGGTTACAAAGTCAACTTATATCGCAAACGCTTTGGTCAGGGCAGGAAACGAGGTTGAAATTGTTTCTGCTTCGGGAACAAAATCAAATAGCTTTTGCAAGGGCGGTGTTAAACAGCTTTCCGAAAATCTGTCGTTAAGGCTTTTTGATGCTAAGCCTACGGATAATGTAATTAAACGGGTGCTTGCACGAAATTTTTTGAAAAAACAGCTTCGCAAATATCTGTTGGACAATATTACAGAAAATGATGTTCTGTTCGTCTATCATTCGTTATCCTATATGGATTTAATCAGGGAGATAAAAGAAAAGAAAAATCCTAAGCTCATTTTAGAGACGAATGAAGTATATGCCGATGTTACGGGGAATGAAAAAATTCGTGAAGATGAAATGAAATTCTTGCAGTCGGCTGACGAATATGTTGTGTCAACAGAATTGTTAAAGGATAAAGTAAATCTCGACAACAAGCCGTTTACCGTAAACTATGGGGTGTTTTCACCCGAAAAGAAGCTTGAGCCGTTATTTAACGACGGTAAAATACACTGTGTGTATGCAGGTGTGTTGGAGCCGAGAAAAGGTGCGGGATTGGCTATCGATTGTGCCGAGTTTTTAGATGAGCATTATCACATCCATATAATCGGCTTCGGAAGCGAGCAGGATATTTCGGCAATAAACAGCCGTATTTCCGAGGTTACAGAAAAGACAAGGTGTACAGTAACATTTGACGGCAAAAAAAGCGGAGATGAATATTTACGGTTTTTGCAAAGCTGTCAGGTGGGCTTCACAACGCAGAACTCAGATGCAGCCTTTAACGAAACCTCCTTTCCGTCAAAAGTTCTCTCATATTTGTCAAACGGCTTGCGTGTGGTGTCCGTGAGAATTAAAGCGATTGAAATTTCAAAGGTTGCCGATTTAATGTATTTTTATGACGGCGACAATCCCGAAAATGTTGCAAATGCCGTAAAGTCTATTGACTTTTCAGACGGATATGACAGCCGAAAAGAGCTTGAAAGAATTGATAAGGAATTTGTTGAGAATATAGTATCGCTTATAGAATAGGATTTAGCTTATGAACAGAAAAATCGGAGTTATCTACTCCTATGCGTTGATGATTGTCGAGGTTTTTTCGGCAATGCTCTTCACTCCTTTTTTAATAAGAATGTTGGGTCAGTCGCAATATGCGGTTTATCAGTTAACCTCGCAGATTTCGTCTTACCTTACGCTCCTCGATTTGGGTGTTGGCAATGCGGTAATTCGCTATATGGCGAAATTCAGAGCCGATAATGACAAGGAAAAGCAAGAAGAATTTTTAGGCATTGCCACCGTGTTTTATTTGGCAATTGCGGTAATTACCGTAATAATCGGCATTGTGCTTGTGATAATTCTCCCGACGGCTTTTGCAAAGGGACTGACTCCCGATGAAATCAAGCTTTCGCAAAAAATGCTCTGTGTTACAACGCTCACCTGTGCCGTTACTCTCGGCACCTCAAGCTTTGCGACAACCCTTATGGCATACGAACGCTTTTCGTTTTCAAAGGGCTTGAGCATAATTTGTTCTGTTCTCAAGGTTGTTGTTTCAATGGTTGCCCTGTTTATGGGCGTTAAAGCTCTCGGCGTTGTAATAATTTATTTTGCATTAAACCTTTTAACAAGGCTTGCATATACCTTCTATGTTCTTTTCAAACTGAAAATCAGACCGAAATTTAAGAATCCCGATATGTCGTTTATCAAGGAAGCCGTTACATATTCGTCATTTGTATTTTTGCAAATGCTTGCAACGCAGATAAACTCCATGACGGACACGGTGCTTCTCGGTATTCTTGCAAAGGGCTCGTCGGCGATTATCGCCGTTTACGGTGTAGGCTCGCAGATAATCCAGTATTTCAAAACAATAGGCAGTCATTTCAACGGCGTGCTTATGGCAGGCGTTGTGAGAATGGTCGAAAACGGTGCAAGGGCGAAAGCGCTTCAGGATGAAATGGTGCGTATCGGCAGAATAATTTTTATGATGCTCGGTATGGTTTTTGTTGTGTTTATTGCTTTTGGTAAGCATTTTATGATATTATGGGCAGGAGAGGCATACGAACAGTCTTATTTTGTTACGGTTGCGATTATGGCTCCGACAATGTTCACGCTTATACAGTCAATAGGAAATCAAATCCTTTGGGCGATGAACAGGCATAGGGGGCAGGCGATAGTGCAGATTGTGTCCGCCCTTATAAACATTGTCTTAACCGCCGTTTTGATAACATGGAAGCCTCTTGAGGGTGCGGTCATAGGCTCTGTAATAGCTTTGAGTGTAGGCGACATCATTTGTATGAACATAATGTTCAAGAAGGAAATCGGAATAAAGCTTACAGAGTATTATCTTGAGCTTTTCAAGGGAATTTTGCCGTCGCTTTTAATCTGCTTTGCAGGAGGAAAGCTTTTCTCGCTTTTAGGGCTTGAAAAATACGGCTGGCTCGGCTTTATAATAAATTGCATGGTTGCCGTTGCGATTTACGGTATATGCATGCTTGCGTTTGGTATGAACAAATCGGAAAAAAATCTTGTTTTCGGTTTATTTAATAAATTGTTAAGAAAAACAAATCTTGTAAAAGATAAAGGAGAATAAAGGGTTATGTCATTATTCAACGGAAAAACACTTATGATTACAGGAGGTACAGGCTCGTTCGGCAATACTGTACTGCGTCGCTTTTTACAGACAGACATCGGCGAAATTCGTGTTTTCTCAAGAGATGAGAAAAAGCAGGACGATATGCGCCATGAATTTCAGCAGACAATGCCCGAGGTCAGCGATAAATTAAAATTCTATATCGGCGATGTAAGAGATTTGCAGTCTGTTAAGAATGCAATGCACGGAGTGGATTATATCTTCCACGCAGCTGCGTTAAAGCAAGTTCCCTCTTGCGAGTTTTTCCCCATCGAGGCTGTAAAGACCAATGTTCTCGGAACGGATAATGTGCTTACCGCAGCTATCGACGAGGGGGTAAAATGTGTTATATGCCTTTCAACCGATAAGGCGGCTTACCCCGTAAATGCAATGGGTACATCAAAGGCTATGATGGAAAAGGTTGTCGTTGCAAAATCAAGAACGGTAAGCCCCGAAAGGACAAAAATTTGCTGTACACGCTACGGCAATGTTCTCTGCTCAAGAGGCTCGGTTGTTCCGCTTTGGATTGAACAGATTAAAGAGGGCAAGCCGATTACAATTACAGAGCCTGCAATGACAAGATTTGTTATGAGCCTTGAAGAAGCTGTTGACTTAGTACTCTTTGCTTTTGAAAACGGCGAAAGCGGAGATATTCTTGTTCAAAAAGCACCTGCTTGCACAATCGAGGTTCTCGCACAGGCAGTCAAAGAGCTTTTTGCTCCCGATACGGATATAAAGGTTATCGGTATTCGCCACGGCGAGAAAATGTATGAAACTCTCCTTACAAACGAGGAGTGCGCAAACGCTCTCGATATGGGCAATTTCTATCGTGTTCCTGCCGATAAGCGTTCGCTCAACTACGATAAATATTTCAACGACGGCAACAAGGAGCGTAATACCTTGACAGAGTTTAACTCAAACAATACAGACCTTTGGACAGTTGAGCAGGTTAAGGAAAAGCTTCTTTCCTTGCAGTATATCCGTGACGAATTGGCGAAAAAGGATAATTAACTATGAAAATTTTAGTTACCGGTGCAAACGGCTTTGTAGGTAAAAATTTAATTTCAACTCTTGAGAATATAAGAGACTTAAAGGATAAAACAAGGGATGTTCCGCATGATTTGGAAATATTTGCCTGTGATATAGGCACGTCCGAGACGGATTTTGAACGCTACTGCAAGGAATGTGATTTTGTCTTTAATCTTGTCGGAGTTCATCGTCCAAAGGATGACTCGGAGTTTATGAAAGGCAATTTCGGCTTTCTTTCAAAGCTTCTTGAAACGCTTGAAAAATACGGCAACACGCCGAGAATTGCCTTTTCTTCTTCAATTCAGGCAAAGCTTGACAACCCTTACGGAGAGAGCAAGCGTGCTGCCGAAAACGCTCTTTTTGGATACTCCGAAAAAACGGGCGCAAAGGTCTATGTTTTCAGATTTTCAAATCTTTTCGGAAAATGGTCAAGACCAAACTATAACAGCGTTGTCGCAACATTTTGTAATAATATAGCAAATGACTTGCCGATAGTGATAAGAGACAGAAATTATAAAATGGAGCTTATCTATATCGACGATGTTATAAATGAACTGCTTGAGGTGCTTATGGACAGAGGTCATAAGCAGGGCGATTTTTATACTGTTTCCGTTTCTCATAATGTTACATTGGGCGAGCTTGCCGACTTGATTTATTCGTTCAAGAACAGCAGGGGAAGCCTTATGGTGCCGAATATGACAGACGGCAGCTTCTCGAAAAAGCTTTATTCAACCTACCTTTCGTATCTTCCGACCGACAAATTTGCTTATCCGCTTAATATGCATAAGGACGAGCGAGGCTCCTTTACGGAAATCGTAAAGACTACGGACAGAGGTCAAGTATCGGTTAACATTTCGAAGCCCGGCATAACAAAGGGACAGCATTGGCACCACACGAAGAACGAAAAGTTTTTGGTGGTAAGCGGCAAGGGCGTTATTCGCTTCCGCAAAATTGACTCCGATGAAGTGATTGAATACTTTGTTTCGGGCGAAAATCTTGAGGTTGTCGATATACCGACAGGCTACACTCATAACATAGAAAACCTCGGAGATACCGATATGGTTACGATTATGTGGTGCAACGAGTGCTTTAATCCGAGTAAGCCCGACACATATTTTTTGCCTGTTGATGAAAGCGAAAATATCAACTCAACCAAAAGGGAAGTGCTTGTTCTCGGCGGGGCAGGTATGGCAGGATATGTTATTGCAACACATTTCAAAGAACACGGATATAATGTAACGATTTTTGATAAAACTACAGTTGACGGATTTAACTGCGTTGTAGGCTCGGCAAAGGATACTGAATTACTTAAAAAAATTCTGCTTGCAAAGCCTTATGCTGCGGTACTTAACTGTATCGGCTTGTTAAACCGTGCTTGTGACGAATACCGTTGCGATGCGGCTTATTTGAATGGATATTTACCGCATTTGCTTGCGGAAACCTTTGAAAATTCAAAGACAAAAGTTATTCATATCAGCTCCGATTGTGTTTTTTCAGGCAATAAAAATGAGGCTTACAATGAATCGGAACAGCCTGACGCTGCCGATAATTACGGAAAGACTAAGGCTGTCGGAGAGATAAACAACGATAAGGATTTGACATTCCGCACTTCTATAATCGGTCCCGATAGATTTTCGCAAAAGAACGGTTTGCTTAATTGGTTTGTTCAGCAGGAGGAAGTTACGGGCTTTACCAAAACAATTTGGTCAGGCGTTTCAACTATTACGCTTGCAAGGGCGATGCTAAAGGCTGTTGAATGTGATGTCAGCGGAATTTATCATTTGGTAAACAATGAATATATAAGCAAATATGAGCTTTTGAACTTGTTTAACAGGCATTTCGGAAACGGAAAGGTAAAAATCAACTGCGGAGAGGGTATTGAGTCCAAAAAAGTTCTTATGAACACCCGTAAGGATTTTGATTTTGTCGTTCCGAGCTATGAAAATATGGTTGAGGAATGTGCTGAGTGGGTTAGAACTCACTCAGCTGCATATCCCGACTATTATGAAGTGTGATTATTATTTGGTATATTAAAGGTGGTATAACAAATGGGAATTAAAACGGATTTTTCCGACGTAAGCTTTAAGAATAACGGGAAATTGAAATTGTTGATAATTGTCGGCACACGCCCCGAGATTATAAGGCTTGCAGAGGTAATTGACAAGAGTCGTAAATATTTTGATTGCATTTTGGCTCACACAGGTCAAAATTACGACTATAATCTTAACGATATTTTCTTTAAGGACTTGAAGCTGGGCTCGCCTGACGTCTATTTGGATGCGGTAGGCAACGATTTGGGCGAAACGGTAGGAAATATTATCAACTGCTCATATAAGCTTATGGCACAGATAAAGCCCGACGCTCTGCTCATTTTGGGCGACACAAACTCTTGCCTTTCGGCCATTTCCGCAAAGAGATTGCATATTCCGATTTTTCATATGGAGGCAGGAAATCGTTGTAAAGACGAGTGCTTGCCCGAGGAGACAAACAGGAGACTTGTCGATATTATTTCGGACGTCAATTTGTGCTACTCCGAGCACGCACGCCGCTATCTTATCGAAGCAGGTATGCCGAAGGAAAGAACATATGTTACAGGCTCGCCTATGGCAGAGGTGCTCCATAAGAATTTGGAGGAAATCGAAAATTCCGATATTCACGAAAGGCTCGGACTTGAAAAGGGCAAGTATATTCTTTTGTCGGCTCACAGAGAGGAAAATCTCGATACAGAAAAGAACTTCCTTTCTCTTTTTAACGCTATAAATAAGACTGCTCAAAAATACGATATGCCTATCCTTTATTCCTGCCACCCGAGAAGCCGTAAAAAGCTTGAGACAAGCGGGTTTGAGCTCGATAAGAGGGTTATCAGGCATGAGCCGCTCGGCTTCCACGATTATAACTGCTTGCAGATGAATGCGTTTGCGGTTATCTCCGACAGCGGTACGTTGCCCGAGGAAGCGGCATATTTTTCGAGCGTCGGCTTGCCGTTCCCTGCCGTTTGTATAAGAACCTCAACAGAACGCCCCGAGGCTCTTGACAAGGCTTGCTTTGTGCTTGCAGGCATTGACGAAAAATCGCTTTTACAGGCTGTTGACGTTGCCGTTGAGCTCAACGAAAGCGGCTGCTACGGCGTTCCCGTTCCCGATTATACGGATGAAAACATCTCAACAAAGATTATAAAAATAGTTCAGTCATATACGGGCGTTGTCAACAAAATGGTTTGGCGCAAGGACTGAAAACAGTAAAAAATTAAGGCAATCTGTTTTGCTAACGCCCGATAAGGAAGTATTTTAGAAAACATTCAATGTGCTGACTTATCGGGCGCTGCAAAGATTGACAATAAAAACATCGAAAAGATAACAAAAAATTTATAAAGGAAAGATACGCTAATGAAGCATTGCGGAACGCAAAAGTTGGAAACAGACAGATTGATTTTGCGAAAATTTATAACCAAAGACGCACAGGCGATGTACAAAAATTGGGCGTCCGATGCAGAAGTCACTAAATTTTTGATGTGGCAGCCACATGCGGATGAAAAGGTGAGCCAAGAAGTAATAAGAGATTGGATGAAACAATATTCCGATAAAAGCTTTTATCAATGGGCGATTATTCTTAAAGAAAACGAAGACGAGCCGATAGGCGCTATTTCCGTAGTACATATGAATGAAGAGGTTTCAATGGTACATATCGGCTATTGCATCGGAAGAAAATGGTGGCATCAGGGAATTACATCAGAAGCTCTCAAGGCGGTTATGGATTTCTTATTTGATGAAGTAGATGTAAATCGAATTGAGTCAAGACACGATCCGAGAAATCCTAATTCCGGCAAGGTAATGCAGAAATGCAAAATGAAATATGAGGGGACTTTGCGTAGTTCAGATTGGAATAATCAAGGAATTTGTGATGCGTGCTATTACGCATTATTAAAATCGGAACGCAAACTTGCAGATGCGTAAGAATATTTGCACATTAAATGCACATAATAATATTGACATTTCTCGTGCGTTGAGTATAATATAAGTATAGGAGGCGATAACCGTGAAGAATGTAAACGTTACTTTCCGTGTAGATGACGAATTGAAAAAGCAAGCGGAAGACTTGTTTTCAGACCTCGGTATGAATTTGTCAACGGCTTTCAATATTTTCCTCCGTCAGTCTGTTCGTGAACAGCAAATACCTTTTAATGTCAGCAAAAATGTTCCGAATGCGGTAACGCTTGCCGCTATGGACGCTGCCGAAAAGGACGAGGATATTTACGGACCTTTCCAAGACGTTCCTTCGCTGATGGAGGCGCTGAATGCTTAAAACAGAATTTACGGGGCAGTTTAAGCGGGACTATAAGCTTGCTGTCAAACGAGGCTGTAACCCTGATGAATTGCAGGAAGTTATTACAATGTTAGTAAACGAACAGCCTCTGCCCCAAAAATATCGAGACCACGCATTGACAAATTCAAGGAATTACAAAGATATGCGTGAATGTCATATTGAGCTGGACTGGTTATTGATTTACAAGGTGTATCGTGATACGCTCATCTTAAAATTGATACGAACCGGTAGCCACAGCGACCTTTTTTAATCCGTAGGGATAGCGAGCATCGGATTTTGATACCAAAATCCAAATTTATAAAAAATTCAATATGTATCAAAAACGGTGCAACTTTTTTGGAGTTGCACCGTTTCTTTCATGAAAATTGTTGCCTGATGGGACTTATGCATTTGCAGATTGCCTTTTTTGTGCGTTATTAGATTAAAGCTTGAAATCGTCCTCGTTAAACTGCTGAAGCTCGGGTGTACGGCGAGGAACTCTTTTCATAATATCATATTTGTATTTTCTGCATTTATAATCCTTTGCGACAACGCCTTTTTTCACGCAAAGCACCGTTTCACCGTCGGGCGAGGGCTTGCCGTGCTGACAGTAGGCGCAGGCAGGGGATATGCTGACTGTATTAAAAACCGATTTTCTCATTTTTTCACATCCTATTGCGGATAAATCTCTTGTTTGATATGTTTTTTTAATTATATCACAATGTTTCAAAAAATTCAAAGTTTTCTATCGCTTGCGAATTTCATTTCTTGATTTCCTTTCGTTGTCAAGCTCAAAAATCAAAACAGAGCACATCAAAAGCAGAGCACAGGCGGTGGGGAGAGATACGGAATATGCCTCAAAAGTCGGTGCGGAAGTATTTGCAAACACTTCAATTTCGCACGGAATGAATTTGAGAATTATCGAGCAGATAAGAGCCGATACCGCAGAGCATAGCACCCTTGCCGTGTAAAACAGCTTTGCCGACAGCCCCGTCCGTGCTACATAAGAATAAATTTGACAGTGAACGGACAGACCGCCAAAGGAGATTATTGCCGCAAAGGCAGGAACAGGCAGTAAATTCAGCGACATTTTAATTCCGCTTGTAACCTCAAGAATACTCGACAATGCAACTGTATATCCGTTTAACGAGAACGAGCAAATGTATTTAATCAAGCAATTAAAAATCACAATCCAGCTACAAACGGAAATCATGGCCTTAACGCTGTCGGTAACGGAAAACGAAAACGCCTCAATGGGATTTTTGAGAATTACAGGCGACTCTTTTTTGTATTCGGAAGCCTTTTCCGCATCAATAAACCTTGTTAAAATTCCGATTATAACCGAGGAAAGAGCGACCGAGCAATAGAGAATAACGCCCGCACGGGTATTTCCCAAAAGCATTGTTCCGACGGTGCTGATTATAAATGCCGGGCCTGCGTTAATGCAGAAAAGGTCTAATTTTTGAGCCCCCTTTTGCGATATTTTACCCTCACACAGCAATTCATAGGTCATTTTTGCGCCGATAGGATAACCGCCTATGAGCGACATTAAAATCACGCTTGAGGCTACAGGGGGCAGGCGAAAGAGCTTAACCGTGATCTTGCCGAAAATTTTGCCGAACAAATCGCATATTCCCGATTTTACGATAAATTGCGAAATTATCATAAACGGAAACAGAGTAGGTATAACATTATCGACGCACAGAAGCATACCCTCTTTTATTCCCGAGGCACAGACCTGCGATTTTGAAAAAAGGCAGAAGCACGCACCTAATGAAAAAATTATTAAAATCAGGTTGCCTATACGAGTTTTCATTTTTCCCATATCATCACACTCTCTTTATGGTATCAAAATATATGCTTTGTCATATAGATATATGAGCGAGGTGAGCAAATGAGTTTAAGCGGAAAGAAATCACGGGAAAAGCGAA
The DNA here is from genome assembly GCA_052273625.1 of Candidatus Fimenecus sp. Classification (GTDB taxonomy): domain Bacteria; phylum Bacillota; class Clostridia; order Oscillospirales; family Acutalibacteraceae; genus Fimenecus. The sequence goes on from DAVZHW010000003.1 coordinate 127,833, forward strand.
AAAATACAGCAGGCGAAAAATTAAAAACCGCTTTGGATATACCTGAAATACTTACGGCAGAGCTTCCGCACATCGAAGCGGAGGGGAACAGGGAAATTTCCGTTGACGGATGCCGTGGAATAATTGAATACACGCAGGATAAGGTGCGGTTAAACGCAGGAAAGCTCATTATAACCTTTGTCGGAGACGATATGGAAATTAAAGCTTATTCCGAGATACAAACGGTTATCAGCGGAAATATTTTAAGTGTGGAATTTGAAGGTCAGGGGTGAGGGAATGTTGATAATAAGGCTAATACGATTTTTACTGGGCTTTGTGACCTTTACCGCATACGGCGGATTTCCCGAACGCTTTGTCAATCTTTGCACAATGAATAAAATACCCCTTTGGAATATGAAAAAGGAAAAGAATTTTATAACAGCCGACACAACGGTTCAAGGATATAAATCCATAAAAGCTTCCGCTAAAAATTCGGGTGTTCGTGTGAGGATAACAAAAAAGCACGGACTGCCGTTTTTTATTCATAAAAACAGGCGAAGAATCGGTCTGCTTGCAGGCTTTATGACAGCGATAATTACTGTTTCTTTTTTATCGACAATGATATGGAGCGTGTCGGTTTCGGGCAATAAAACGCTTTCCGACGAGCAAATTTTGGAGGCGTTCGAAGCAGTCGGTGTAAAAGTGGGTGCAAGACGGTCGGCTATTTCTCCGTCGGAAGTGGCTTATGAGGCTAAAAAGCTGTTGCCGAAAATCGCATGGGCAAGCGTAAATATAAAAGGCTCAAGGGTTGAAATTGTCGTAAGCGAATTGAGCGAGGCTCCCGAATTTCCCGACAGCACAACGCCATGTAATATAATTGCCTCACAGGACGGAACGATTATGGGGATTGAAGCGACGGTGGGTGTTGCTCAAGTGCGTTCGGGCGATGCGGTGCTTAAAGGCGATTTGCTTATTTCGGGAATTACCGAAAATCTTGACAAAACCTATAATCTGAAATCGGCGAGGGGCAAGGTTCACGCCCGTGTGAAAAATGAAATCAACGCTTCCTGTAACGACGTGCAATTTTTAAGGCTTTCAAGGCTGTCGGAGCAGAATTCACTGTTTATATTCGGGCTTAAAATTCCGCTTGGTATCGGCGTAGGGGAGGATAATGCTTATACCGAAAAAAGCTTTGTGGCAAACGGAGATATGAGCCTGCCTCTCGGAAAAATCACAAAAAGAGTTTATTTTTCAGCGCCTTGCGAGGCTTTCCCCGACGAGTACAGAAAGGTTTATTCGGCGTACCTTTACGCCTGCTCTTACAGAGCTATGTATTCGGAGAGCGAGCAGATACTTTCCTCGAATTTTTCGTTCGATTTTGTAAACGGAGAGCCGCTGTTCAGCGGAAGCTATGAGTGCAAGAAAGAAATAGGTAAAAGACTTGAAATTTTTGTTGAAAAATGATAATACTTTGTGGTAAAATATATTAAATATAAATAGATTTTTCAAAGGGTGGTCGTTCGGTGTTCGAGCAGATAATCAATGTTGACAGAATGGAGCACGCCGTCAGCCTTTTCGGCAGCTTTGATGAGAATATCAAGCTTATAGAAAAGGAGTTCGGCGTAAGCGTTATAAACAGAGGCTCGGAGCTTAAAATCACGGGCGAAGCGGAAAACGTCGATAAGGCGTCAAGAGCCGTTAAGGGGCTTCTTATGCTTATAAATAAGGGCGAGTCGCTTTCGGACCAAAATGTTCGCTATGTTATATCGCTTGTAAAGGACGACTCCGAGGAAAAGCTTTCCGAGATGACGGGCGATTGCGTTTGCGTTACCTCAAAGGGTAAGCCCGTAAAGCCAAAAACACTCGGTCAGAAAAAATATATCGAGGCGATAAGAAACAACACGATTGTTCTCGGAGCAGGACCTGCCGGCACGGGAAAGACTTATCTTGCGGTGGCAATGGCTGTTACGGCTTTTCGTGCGAAAGAGGTAAACAGAATAATTCTTACAAGACCTGCTGTTGAGGCAGGCGAAAAGCTGGGTTTCCTTCCGGGCGATTTGCAGCAAAAGGTTGACCCGTATTTACGTCCCTTGTATGACGCTCTTTTTGATATGCTCGGAGCAGAGTCTTTTCAGAAATATCAGGAGAGGGGAAGCATTGAGGTTGCGCCGCTTGCGTATATGCGAGGCAGAACGCTTGACGACAGTTTTATAATTCTTGACGAGGCGCAGAACACAACAAAAGAGCAGATGAAAATGTTCTTGACCCGTCTCGGCTTTAATTCAAAGATGGTTGTCACGGGCGACATAACGCAGATTGACCTGCCCGACGGCAAAAAATCGGGACTTAAACAGGCAATGAGGATTTTGAAAAACATTCCCGGTATTGCAATAAATGAATTTACCGAAAAGGATGTTGTAAGGCATAAATTGGTACAGGATATAATCAAGGCTTATGAAAAAAGTGAGGAGAAGAGAAAATGACGGATAAGATTAAAGTGATTATTTCAAACGAACAAAAGGATATTAAAATACCGACGGGTGTGCGTATGCTTGTGCGCCGTTGCTGTAACGCAGTGCTCAGACAGGAAAATTTTGAAGGCTCGGCTGAAATCAGCGTAACCTTTGTAAATAACGAGCAAATTCACAAGCTCAATCTTGAACATAGGAACATAGACAGGGAGACAGACGTTCTTTCATTCCCACTCGGCGAAAACGGAGTTTACGACATAAACCACGACACAGGCGCAAAGATGCTCGGCGATATAGTCATTTCCATTGAAAAGGCTTTTGCACAGGCTGAGGAATACGGTCATCCGCTTCAGAGGGAAATTGCATTTTTGACGGTACATTCACTTTTGCATCTTTTGGGATATGACCACGAGAACGGCGGACTTGAGGCTGTTCATATGCGTGAAAAGGAAGAGAGCGTTCTCACACAGCTCGGTCTTAAAAGAAACGGGAGCTATTATCTCGACGAGGAATAAGCGATGAAAAGTCTTATAAAGAGCTTCGGCTACGCTTTTTCGGGGATTTTTGAGGCGTTGAGATACGAAAGAAATATGCGAATACACTTTGTATGTATGATATATATGTATTCTTTTCTTTTCGTCTATGATTTCTTTGAAATTACAAGAACTCAATTAGCTGTAATTTTCCTTGCGAATATGGCGGTCGTGGCGGCAGAGCTTATAAACACGGCGGTTGAACGGACGGTTGACCTTGCGAGTGAGGAGTATACAAAAAACGGCAAGATAGCAAAGGACACGGCGGCAGGTGCGGTGCTTGTATGTGCGATTTTTGCGGTGGCGGCGGGAATTGCGATACTCGGTCAGCCCGAAGCATTTTCGCAAATGCTCTCATATTACCGTGAAAAGCCCGTTATGCTTGTTGTTTTCATACTTTCGATAATCCCTGCAACGGTGTTTATATTCAAAGGCTTCGGTAAGGCTTCAAAGGATAAAAAATAAAGGAAATATTAAATGAACAATACATCAAAAACGGCGTTTATCGCTATTGTCGGCAAGGCAAATGTCGGCAAATCTTCAATTCTTAACAGACTTATAGGCAGTAAAATAGCCATTGTTTCGTCAAAACCGCAGACTACAAGAACAAGAATAATGGGCGTTTTGACGACAGAGGACAATGTTCAGCTCGTGTTTACGGACACGCCCGGCTTTCATAAGCCGAAAAACAAGCTCGGCGAAAAGATGGTGCAGGCTGTAAGCGACAGTATATCGGGCGTTGACTCCTGCCTTTTTGTGGTTGAAGCAAACGACGAAAAGCTCAACACGGCAGAGCTTGAGCTTATAAAAAAATTCAAGACGGAAAAAATGACGGTTGTGCTTGCAATCAATAAAATCGATATGCTCAAGGACAAAACCGAGCTTATGAAAAAAATTGCTGAATTATCGGCTCTCTATGATTTCAAAGCTGTTGTTCCTGTCAGCGCACAGACCGGCGACGGACTTGACGCATTGCTTGACGAATTAAAAACGCTGTCGGTTGAGAGTATTCACTTTTTCCCCGACGACACCTTGACGGATCAGCCCGAAAGAGTGCTTGTCGCTGAAATTATCAGGGAAAAAATGCTTCGTCTTTTGGATAAGGAAATTCCTCACGGCACAGCAGTTGCAATCGAAAGAATGAGAGAGCGTGATGACGGCAGTATTATGGATGTCGAAGCGACAATATATTGCGAGCGTGAAAGCCATAAGGGAATTATTATCGGCAAGGGCGGTCAAATGCTCAAAAAAATATCCACGTATGCACGTCAGGATATTGAAAGCTTCTTTGATATAAAGGTGAATCTTCAATGCTGGGTAAAGGTAAAAGAGGATTGGCGAAACAGAGAAGGAATTATTCACAATTTTGGTTTAGATTAACAGTAATACAGCCGTCTTAAAAGGTTAAGTTAATTATGTAAATCTTTTAAGGCGGTATTGTTATGAAAAGCGAGGATTTTTGGTACGTTTTTTCAAAAAGCGGAAAAATTGACGATTATATAAAATATAACGCAATAAAACAGGAAGAGAAAACCGAGGAAGCGAAAAATGAGGTACAACACAAAGGGTCTTATCCTCAGAGAACAGAATATCGGTGAACGGGACAAGCTTGTTACGGTGCTGACGGAGGATATGGGTATCGTTAAGGCTTTTGTCAGAGGGGCAAAGAGCATAAAAAGCAAAAAGCATTCCACCACGGGGCAATTCTGCTATTCGCAACTGTCTTTTTATATGGGAAAGGACAGCTACATAATTGACGAGGCGCAGAGTATTGAAATGTTTTTTGAATTGAGAAGCGATATTGAAAAGCTTGCTCTCGCACAGTATTTTGCCGAGCTTGCGTGTGAGCTGTCTCCGCAGGACGAGCAGGCAACCGATTATTTGCGCCTTATGCTGAATGCTCTTTATATGCTGGCTCATGACAAAAAGCCTGCACAGCAGCTAAAGGCTATCGTCGAGCTCAGACTTATGTCGCTTTCGGGCTATACACCGAGCCTTGTTGCGTGCGATAGGTGCGGAGAGTTTGAAACGCCTACAATGTATTTTGACGTTGAACACGGACTTCTCTATTGCGAAAACTGTGCTTCGGGAAACGCTCTTTTCCCGCTTCCGCTGCGTATCGTTACGGCAATGCGACACATTGTTTTCTCAAATCTTGAAAAACTATTTAACTTCAAAATGACTGACTCCGAATTATCCGAGCTTTCATATATAACGGAAATATACACAAGGGTTAAATCGGACAGAAACTTCAAAACACTTGAATTTTACAATTCTATGAGGACTTTATAAATGCAAAAGGATTATATTTCACTTGAATTACCGAAAATACTTTCTCAGCTTGCAGACCTTACCGCTTGTGAGGATGCAAGGGAGGATGCGTTGGCGCTTACGCCGTCATACGATATTTTCGATGTAACCGCTTCACTTTCAAAGACCGAAGCGGCGCATATTTTAATTGCGAAATTCGGAGCACCCGGCTTCGGCGGTCTTATGAATATTGACAACTCACTGCGTCGTGCGCAGGCAGGCGGTGTGCTTAATATGCGTGAATTACTTGATATTTCACAGGTGCTCAGGGTTATAAGAGGCATACTTTCCTGGCACGATAAGTCGGCAGGTATGAGCACGGCGCTTGACGATTTGTTCAATTCGCTTTATCCCAACAAATTTCTTGAGGATATGATAAACAATGCGATTATCTCCGAAAGCGAGATGTCGGATAACGCTTCGACAGAGCTTAAAACAATACGCAGAAAAATGCGTGCGCAGGAATCGAGGATAAGAGAACAGCTTGACAAAATGCTGCGTTCTCCCGTTTACCGAAGCAGCTTGCAGGACGCTATCGTAACACAGCGAAACGGCAGATTTGTCGTTCCCGTAAAAAGCGAGCATCGCTCACAGGTTGCAGGTATGGTGCACGATACATCTTCAAGCGGTGCGACGGTGTTTATCGAGCCTGCCGCAGTTGTCGAGGCAAACAATGAAATCAAGGTCTTGCAGAGCAAGGAAAGGGATGAAATCGACAGAATTTTATCGGAGCTTTCCGTTGCGGCGTCGGAATTTGCGGACAGCATAATTTTAAGCTATAAGAGTGCGGTTGAGCTCAATTTGATTTTTTCAAAAGCACAGTTAGGCTATAAAATGAAAGCGACGAAGCCCATAATCAATGACGAGGGCATAATCGAATTGAAAAAAGCACGTCATCCGCTTCTCAGTCCGCAAAAAGTCGTGCCGGTTGACATAAGACTCGGAGAGGACTTTGACTCGCTTGTTATTACAGGTCCCAACACGGGCGGTAAAACGGTTTCGATTAAAACGCTCGGACTTTTGACGCTTATGGCGCAGTGCGGACTTTATATTCCGGCAAATGATAATTCACAGCTTTGTGTTTTCAAAAATATCCTTTGTGATATAGGAGAAGAGCAGAGCATTGAGCAGTCGCTTTCCACGTTCTCTGCGCACATGACAAAAATTGTATCAATAACCGAGATCGCCGATGAATCGTCGCTTATTTTGATAGATGAGCTTGGCGCAGGCACAGATCCCGTTGAGGGTGCGGCGCTTGCCGTTTCGGTGCTTGAATATCTCAGAAGAAAAGGTTCAAAAATTGCCGCTACAACCCACTATTCCGAGCTTAAAGAATACGCCTTGAGAACAGATAGGGTCGAAAACGCTTCCTGTGAATTTGACGTTGAAACGTTGAGTCCTACATATAAGCTTTTAATCGGCGTACCGGGTCGTTCAAACGCTTTTGCGATTTCACGGCATTTGAACCTTAACGATGAAATAATCGAAGCGGCTCAAACGCTTATTTCAGAGGAAAATACACGCTTTGAGGACGTTGTTGACAGCCTTGAAAAAACAAGACTTCAAATGGAGGACGAGCGTCGCAGAACAGAGGAGCTTAAAGCTCAGATCGACAAAATGAAGGAGTCTGTTCAGCAAAAGCTTGACCAGGCGCAGAAAAAGAGCGATAAGGAAATCGAAAGAGCGCAGAACGAGGCAAAACAGATTGTCGAAAACGCAAAGCGTGCCGCAAATTCTCTTATGCTTGAGATTGATATGCTTCGCAAGCAGCAGGCGAAGGAGAAAAACGCTGCCGAGATGGCAAGAAAGGCAAAGGCTGCCATGAAGCAGCACCTTAACGCTATCGATGATTTGACGAGCGAGACCTATTATGACGATGATGACGGCGATTATAAGCTCCCGAGACCGTTAAAAGCAGGCGATAATGTCCGCATAACCACTCTCGGCACGGACGGAACGGTTGTCAGCCTTGCGGACTCAAAGGGAAATGTTGAGGTTCAGGCAGGCATAATCAAAACAAAGGTTCCCGAGGATACGCTAAGGCTTTTAGGCGTGAAAAAGAAAAACACCGAGCAGTCAAAACGCCGTACAGTCAGAACGACAGAGACCGAGCTTAAAACTCAGAGCGCAAAGACGAGCGTTGATTTAAGAGGTATGGACAGGGAAGAGGCTATTATGGAGCTTGACCGCTTTATTGACAGCATTTTGCGTTCGGGACTTAATGAATTTACCGTAATTCACGGCAAGGGTACGGGAACGCTTCGAAAGGCTGTCCAAGCTCATTTGAGGAAGCATCCTAATATCAGAACCTATCGCACGGGTATTTACGGCGAGGGCGAAGAGGGCGTTACAATAGCAGAATTGAAATAACGCTTGCAAATATCGGCTTTTGTGTTAAAATAAGCTTAGATTTATATTGGAGGAAATGCTATGAAAAAATCTATTATTGCCGTTGCGCTGGCACTTGTTGCTATGGCAACGCTTATGACAGCTTGTAAAAAGAACGAGGATTTTAAGGAAAAGCCCAATACCGATAATAAGGTTGAGTATTCGACGGACGAAAACGGAGATTTGTTTATTACAAATGTTGACGGTGAAAAAATACCGGTAACGACCGATAAGGACGGCTATGCGGAGATGTACGAAGAGCTTAGAACAAAGACTGCCGCACAGGTGGCAAAGGACAAGGAAAGGAAAGAGGCTGCGACCGCACCTGCTACCGAGGCTGAAACAACCGCAAAAAAGACAGAGGATCAGACAAAGAAGGTTGTTGTCGGAAATGACGACTTAAACAGCGGCTCGCATGATGCGGTTATCGATTGGAGATAAATTTTTCTTGACAAATTGATATTTATTTAGTATAATAGCACCCTGTAAAGTAAATGGGCTTTACAGGGTGTTGTTGCGAATTATACGTTCGGAAGAGGGCATTTTTAATGGCTAATAACGTTGAAATAACAATTTTATATGATTTTTACGGCGACGTTCTTACCGAAAAGCAGAGGGATTTTCTCAATTATTACTATAACGACGACCTTTCGCTTTCCGAAATTGCCGAGAATGAGGGTATTACCCGTCAAGGCGTAAGGGATGCTATTAAGCGTGCCGAGGCTCAGCTTTATGAAATGGAAGAAAAGCTTGGCTTTGCGGCTAAGTTTGAGCGTATTACGGAGTGTATGAACGGTATAATCGACTGCGCTGAAAAGATAAATGTTTACAATCTCGAACACGACCTGTCAAGAGAGGTCAACGAAACTGTTGTTAAAATCAAATCTCTGGCATTGTCCGTGGTTGAATAAGAGGTATTGAAATGGCATTTGAAAGTTTATCGGATAAACTCGAATCCGCATTCGGACGGCTTCGCAGCAAGGGAAGTCTTAACGAATCAGACGTTAAAGAGGCTATGCGTGAGGTTCGTCTTGCTTTGCTTGAGGCGGACGTTAACTATAAGGTAGCAAAGGACTTTACTCAAAGGGTAACCGAAAGGGCTATCGGCTCGCAGGTTATGGAGAGCCTTACTCCTGCCCAGATGGTAATTAAAATTGTAAACGAAGAGCTTACTGACCTTATGGGCGGTACTCAGACAAGGCTTGCCTATGCTTCTCATCCGCCTACAATCGTTATGATGTGCGGCTTGCAGGGCTCAGGTAAAACAACTCACTGTGCGAAGATAGCTCTAAAGCTTAAAAAGGAAAATCACAGACCGTTGCTTGTAGCCTGCGACGTTTACCGTCCGGCTGCCGTTAAGCAGCTTCAGGTTGTCGGCGAGCAGGTCGGAGTTCCCGTGTTCGAAAAGGGACAGGGCGACCCCGTTGAGATTTCAAAGCAGGCTGTGGCTCTCGCTAAGGATCAGGGCTATGACTATGTTATTATAGATACCGCAGGTCGCTTGCATATTGACCGTGAGCTTATGGAGGAATTGCAGAATGTTAAGGCTGCCGTTCATCCTCACGAGATTTTGCTTGTCGTTGACGCAATGACGGGTCAGGATGCAGTTACCGTCGCAAGTACCTTTGATGAGGCGCTCGGCATTGACGGTATGGTGCTTACAAAGATGGACGGCGACACCAGAGGCGGTGCGGCTCTTTCGGCAAGAGCAGTTACGGGTAAGCCGATTAAATTTGTCGGTATGGGCGAAAAGCTTGACGAGCTTGATTATTTCTATCCCGACAGAATGGCTTCGAGAATACTCGGTATGGGTGATGTGCTTTCACTTATCGAAAAGGCTGAAACGGCACTTGACGAAAAGAAAGCGGCGGAGCTTGAAGCAAAAATTCGTAAAAATAAGTTTGACTTAAACGATTTGCTTGACCAAATGCAACAGGTTAAGAAAATGGGCTCAATGAAGGATATTCTTTCAATGCTTCCCGGTGTTGGAAGTAAGCTCAAAAATGTTGACATTGACGACGGTCAGCTTGACAGAATACAGGCAATTATTTTCTCAATGACTCCCAAAGAGCGTGCAAATCCCGACATTATTAACCCGTCGAGGAAAAGGAGAATTGCGGCAGGCTGCGGTATGCAGGTTGAGGACGTCAACCGACTTCTCTCACAGTACCGTCAGATGCAGAAGATGATGAAGCAGTTCAACTCAAAGGGAATGAGAAAGAAGCTTTCGAGGATGAATTTCGGAGGCGGACAGGGCGGCTTTGGCGGCTTCCCGATGTAAACTTATCAACTAAGCACTTTAATTTAAGTGGTTGGCATAAAATTATTTATAATATATTTTGGAGGAAAACAAAATGGCAGTAAAAATCAGACTTCGCAGAATGGGCGCAAAGAAGGCTCCCTTCTACCGTGTAATCGTTGCAGATTCAAGAGCACCCCGTGACGGTAAGTGCATCGAGGAAATCGGTACATTTGACCCCATGAAGACTCCTGCAATCGTTAATATCGACGCAGAGAAGGCTCAGCAGTGGATTAAGAACGGCGCTCAGCCCACAGATACTGTTAAGGCTTTGCTTAAGCAGAACGGCATTATTAAATAATCAAGGGGGATCTTTTAGATGAAAGAACTTCTTGAAATCATTGCAAAGGGTCTTGTTGAAAATCCCGATAAGGTCAGCGTTACGGTTGACGAGCCCAACGAGAGAGGTATCATTGTATATCATCTCCACGTTGACGAAAGCGAAATGGGCAGAGTTATCGGTAAGCAGGGCAGAATTGCAAAGGCAATCAGAACCGTTGTTAAGGCACGTGCCGTTAAGGACGGGGAAAAAGTTCAAATTGATATTGACTGATTAAGCGGGGGTACATTATGTACCCCTTAGCTTTTATGGGGGAAATATGCTTAAACCTTATCTTGAGCTCGGGCAGATAGTCGGCACTCACGGCGTAAAGGGCGAGGTTCGTCTCAATCCGTGGTGTGATGCGCCGCAGTTTATCAAAAAATTCAAAACGGTATATTTTGACGAAAACGGAAATGAAAAAATCGCTGTGAAGTCGGCTCGTCCTCACGGCAATATTGTCATACTCTTGCTTGACGGAATTGACACTATGGAAAAGGCACAGTCGCTTCGCAATAAGGTCTTATATATGAAGCGTGAGGATGCGAATTTGCCCGAAAACACTTGGTTTATTGAGGATTTAATAGGCTGTGAGGTCAGGCAGACGGGCACTGATAAGATTTACGGCAAAATTTCCGATATTCAGAAATATCCCGCAAATGATGTTTGGACAATCAAGTCGGAAGATGGCAAGGAAACCCTCATTCCTGCAATTAAAAGCGTGGTTATCAACACAGATGTCGAAGCGGGCTTTGTTGAAATTGATGCTATAAAAGGACTTTTTGACGATGGGGAGAGTGCCGAATGAAAATAACGATAATGACTCTTTTTCCCGAGATGTGTAATGCCGTACTCGATGAGAGTATTATCGGCAGGGCGAGGAAAAACGGAATAATTGAAATTGATACCGTAAATATCAGAGATTTTACACTTGATAAGCACAACAGAGTGGATGACGCACCGTACGGCGGCGGAATGGGAATGCTTATGCAGACACAACCTATATATGACTGCTTTGCCTCTCTTTGCTCGGAAGATGGAAAGAAACCGCATCTTATCTATATGTCGGCACAGGGAAAAACGCTCACTCAAAGTCGGGTTAAAGAGCTTTCACAGCTTTCGAATATCGCAATACTGTGCGGTCACTATGAGGGTGTCGACGAGCGTATAATCGAGGAAATAGTTGATGAGGAAATTTCAATAGGGGACTATGTTTTGACAGGCGGAGAGCTTCCCGCACTTATTCTTTCGGACAGTATCGCAAGAATGATTGACGGAGTTTTGCCAAATGACGAAGCGAAAGAATTGGAAAGTCATTACAGCGGACTTTTGGAATATCCTCAATACACACGACCTCCCGAGTGGCACGGTAAGAAGGTACCGGAAATACTTTTATCGGGACATCACGGGAATATTGATAAATGGCGCAGAGAAAAATCCCTTGAACGAACCTTAGAGCGCAGACCTGATATGCTTAAAAGCGCCGAGCTTACAAAAAAAGACAGGGAATACCTTGCCAAATTAAAAAAGTAAATTGCACCTCAATCGGTTTTGTACTGTTTGAGGTGCTTTTAATTTGTAAAATATCATATTTTTTATTGCCAATAATAATACTAAGTGATAGAATAAAGATATATATGTAGGAGGACAAGATTATGCAAATGACTTTTCGTTGGTTCGGTTCCGAAAAGGACACCGTAACCCTTGAACAAATTAAGCAAATCCCGAATGTTGTCGGCGTTGTTCCGGCTTTGCACAATTTACCCGCAGGCGAAGCGTGGGAGCTTGACGACATTATGAAAATGAAATCAGAGATTGAAAAAGCAGGGCTTACAATGGAGTGTATCGAGAGCGTAAACGTTCACGAGGACATTAAAATCGGCTTGCCTACAAGAGACAAATATATCGAAAACTATAAAACAAGCATCCGCAACCTTGCAAAAGCAGGCGTTAAGGTTATATGCTATAATTTTATGCCCGTTTTCGACTGGACAAGAACGGACCTTGCAATGGATATGGGCGACGGTGCAACCTGTCTTTCCTATGACGGAGTGCAGATTGAGGGCAAAAGTCCCGAGCAGATGTTTAAGGACATTGACGATAACTCGAACGGCTATGCAATGCCCGGCTGGGAAACGGAGAGAATGCCCGAAATCAAAGAGCTTTTTGAAAAGTATAAGGGCGTTACTTCTGATGACCTTTGGAACAATCTTAAATATTTCCTTGATGAGATTATGCCCGTGTGTGAGGAATGTGATGTCAAAATGGCAATCCATCCCGACGATCCGCCATGGGATATTTTCGGACTTCCGAGAATTATCAAGGACAGAGAGTCTCTTAAAAAGCTTTTGGAAATTGTACCGTCAAAATATAACGGACTTACCTTCTGTACCGGCTCGCTCGGCGCAAGCTCAAAGAATGACTTGCCTGCAATGATAAGAGAGTTCGGCGACAGAATATATTTTGCTCATTTGCGTAATGTAAAAGTCGTTGACAATCATTTTAATGAAACGGCGCATGAGAGTAATACAGGCTCACTTGATATGTATGAAATCGTTAAAGCATTGCAAGATGTTGGCTTTGACGGATATATTCGTCCTGACCATGGCAGAATGATATGGGGAGAGGTTGCACGCCCCGGCTACGGACTTTATGACAGAGCACTCGGCGTTGCATATCTTAACGGACTTTGGGAAGCAGTAAAAAAGAGTAAGGAGAGAAACTGATATGACACATGAAAATCTTAAAGGCAGAGTAGCTGTTGTTACAGGCGGAGGCGGAGTTCTTTGCGGTGATTTTGCAAAAGCGCTTGCTCGTCAGGGCGTTAAGGTTGCAGTTCTCGACCTCAATGAAGCATCAGCTCAAAAGGTTGTCGATGAAATAACCGAAAACGGCGGTACAGCGATAGCTGTCGGCTGTAATGTACTCGAAAAAGAGAGTATGGAAAAGGCAAGGGAAATTGTAAACGAAAAACTCGGAACCTGCGATATTTTGTTGAACGGCGCAGGCGGAAACAATCCTAAGGGAACAACCACAAAGGAGACGCTTGAAAAAATCGACCTTATTGAGAAAAATGATGATGTCAAAACCTTCTTCGACCTTGACCCACAGGGAATTTCATTTGTTTTCAATCTTAATTTCCTCGGAACTCTTATTCCGACGCAGGTGTTCGCACCCGATATGGCTAAAAAGGAAAACACCTGTATTGTAATGATAACCTCAATGAACGCTTTTCGTCCGCTTACCAAAATCCCTGCATATTCGGCGGCAAAGGCGGCTGTTAAAAACTTTACAGAATTTATGGCAGTGCATTTTGCCGAAGTCGGTATCCGTGTAAATTCAATCGCACCGGGATTTTTCTCGACAAATCAGAATAAGGCTTTACTTTGGAATGATGACGGAACTCCCACAGAGAGAACAGGCAAGATACTTTCGGCAACTCCTATGAAACGCTTTGGCGAACCGCAGGAGCTTGAAGGCTCGCTTCTTTTCCTCTGCGATGAGGCATATTCGAGCTTTATCACGGGCACGACAATAGCAGTTGACGGTGGCTTTAACGCATATTCGGGCGTTTGATTTTTATTGAAGGGGAGGTTTCTTTATGTGGATTTATATAATAGCAGGTTTGTTTTTGCTTGTGGCAATAGTGTTTGTTGTTAAATTCTTTGTTGACGGAAACCGAAAAATTCCCGTTCAAAAAGAAAAGCCGGACGAAAACAGCGATATCACTGTTTCAACCGAAAGTAAAAGACAGGGCTTGCTCGGTAAAAAACCTAAAAAGGATATCATAATTGCTTTGGTGCTTATGGCACTTTGTGAGGCTTGTATTCTTTTGGGAAACTATGTAATAAATATATAACGCACAATTTGAAAGGATATAAAATATGGAATTATCTTTGAGAAACCCTGAAGAATGTGCATTTGACGCAATTTCTTTGGGAGAAATAATGTTAAGACTTGATCCCGGCGACGGAAGAATAAGAACCACACGCTCGTTCAGAGCTTGGGAGGGCGGCGGAGAGTATAATGTCGCAAGAGGACTTCGCCGTTGCTTTGGACTTAAAACTTCTGCTGTTACGGCTCTTGCCGATAATGAAGTAGGCAGACTTATTGAGGACTTTATGCTTCAAGGCGGAGTAGACACATCTCTTATTAAATGGGTAAAATATGACGGTATCGGCAGAACTGTCAGAAACGGCTTGAATTTTACCGAGAGAGGCTTCGGCGTAAGAGGCGCTGTCGGCGTGTCAGACAGGGGAAATACCGCTGTTTCCAAGCTTAAAGCAGGCGATATTGACTGGGATTACATCTTCGGTACTCTCGGTGTTCGTTGGCTTCATACCGGCGGAATTTTTGCCGCACTTTCAGAAACAACTTCGCAGGTTGTTATCGAAGCGGTTAAGACTGCTAAAAAATACGGTACGGTTGTGTCCTACGACCTTAACTATCGTCCGTCTCTTTGGAATGACATCGGCGGTAAGGCAAAGGCTCAAGAAGTCAATAAGGAAATAGCAAAATACATTGATGTTATGATTGGCAACGAGGAGGACTTCACAGCTTGTCTCGGATTTGAAATCGAGGGAAATGACGAAAATCTTAAATCCCTTAACATCGACGGTTATAAAAAGATGCTCGGAGAGGTTTGTAAGACTTACCCGAATTTCAAGGTGATTGCGACTACTCTTCGTACAGTTAAGACCGCAACCGTAAACGATTGGTCGGCAATTTGCTATGCAGACGGCAAGATTTACAACGGACTTTCGTTGCCGGGACTTGAAATTTATGACAGAGTCGGCGGCGGCGACAGCTTTGCTTCGGGACTCATTTACGGTCTTATCACAACAGGAGATCCTCAAACAGCCGTTAACTACGGTGTTGCACACGGTGCGCTTGCAATGACCACACCCGGTGATACGTCTATGGCATCACTTAAAGAAGTGGAGAAGATAGTGTCCGGCGCAGGTGCAAGGGTAGACAGATAAATATTGTGCTTTGACGGCTCAAAATATCGGCGAGCTGTTTTATGCCTTGTATTGCGGATAAATATTTGTTATAATATCAAAGTTGTAATTTTGTACGGCAGGAGTTATGCTCTACCGTTAAATAGGAGATAAAAAATGGATAAGGAAAAAATACTTACTAAAATTCAGGACTGCGGTATTGTTGCAGTTGTTCGTGCCGAGTCTGTTGACAAGGCTATAAGAATTACAGATGCTTGTCTTGAGGGCGGAGTTGCCGCTATCGAGCTTACCTTTACCGTTCCGCACGCCGATAAGGTTATCGAGGAACTTGCAAAGCGTTATACACCCGATGAGATTATCCTCGGCGCAGGTACTGTTCTTGACGCTACAACCGCAAGAATAGCAATGCTTTCGGGCGCACAGTATATTGTAAGTCCTGCTCTTGACTTGGACACCTTGCATCTTTGCAACCGCTACAGAGTTCCTATGATGCCCGGCATTATGACAGTCAGAGACGGTCTTATCGCTATGGAAAACGGTGCGGATATTCTCAAGGTATTCCCCGCAGACCTCTTTGGACCGAAGATTATCAAAGATATTAAAGGACCTATCCCGTATGCTAAAATGATGCCCACGGGCGGAGTTAACGCAGATAATGTCGGAGAGTGGATAAAAGCAGGCGCAGTTGCAGTAGGTGCAGGTTCATCACTTACCGCAGGTGCAAAAACAGGCGATTATAAGCAAATAACCGAAACAGGTAAAAAGTTTGTTGCCAATATCAAGGCAGCAAGAGCCGAGTTGGGTTTATAATACAATAAGAGAAGGTATTTAGAAATGGAAAAAACAGTTTTAGTTGAAACATCGGCACGCCATGTTCATGTAACACAGGAGGCTCTCGAAGTTCTTTTCGGCGAAGGCTATGAGCTTACAAAGAAGAAGGATCTTTCACAGCCCGGTCAGTACGCTTGTGAGGAGAGAGTACAGGTGATCGGTGAAAAATCATCTTTCCCGGCTGTTTCAATTCTCGGACCTGTCAGAAGTGCTTGCCAGGTTGAAATTTCAGCTTCCGACGCTCGTTCAATCGGCGTTAAGGCTCCCGTAAGAGAGTCGGGCGATATCGCAGGCAGCGGTGCTTGCAAGCTTGTAGGCCCTAAAGGTGAGCTTGAGCTTAAAGAGGGCGTTATCGTTGCAAAGCGTCATATACATATGACTCCCGAAGACGCTGAAAAGTACGGTCTTAAAGATAAGCAGGTTGTATCTGTTAAAATTGATTCTGCAGAGCGTTCACTTGTTTTCGGTGACACAGTTGTAAGAGTAAACCCTCAGTATGCTCTTGCAATGCACATTGATACAGACGAGGCAAACGCAGTTCTTGCACCCGCAGGTGTTATGGGTATAATTCTCGACTGATTTAATTGTAAAATTACGGGATACTCTCAAAAGAGGGTATCCCGTTTTTGTATGTAAGAATTAAAACATAAAGAAAAAACGCTCACCATTGGTGAGCGTAAGTTCATTCAGCAATTAAGTTAAGCTCTTGTAACCTTGCCTGAACGAAGGCAACGAGTGCAAGCATAAACTCTTTTAGGAGAGCCGTTTACGATTGCTCTAACTCTTTTTACATTAGGCTTCCAAGTTCTGTTAGAACGTCTGTGTGAGTGAGAAACTTTAATGCCGAAAGCAACATCTTTTCCGCAGAATTCACATTTTGCCATAGTGCGAGGCACCTCCTTTAATCATTAACAGACAGTATTTTAACAGAATATTTAACTAAATGCAAGCCTTTTTACAAAAAAATATAAAAAAATTGCTCTTTTTTCCTTTTTAACCAATAAAACAGAGAAATAAACGGCGGTAGTAAAATATTTTGCTTGAAAATTTATAAAAATATTAAAAAAACACTTGCATTTTTACACAGTATCATATATAATTTAGAAAACGAACATTTGTGCGATTGTGAGGTTAAAATAATGGCACCTAAAAACAGTATATCAAAAAATGATAATAAAAAGAAAGCTCTTGAAACTGCTCTTTCACAGATTGAGAAAAAATACGGCGAGGGCGCAATTATGCGTTTGGGCGAGGGTAACGCTCTTAATATCGAGGCAATTCCCACAGGCTCAATAGCTCTTGATGCCGCAACAGGTATCGGCGGCTTCCCGAAAGGCAGAATTATTGAAATATACGGCCCTGAATCCTCAGGTAAAACAACTCTTGCACTCCACGCTGTTGCCGAGGCTCAGAGGGCAGGCGGTGAGGCGGCTTTTGTTGACGCCGAACACGCTCTTGATCCTATTTACGCACATAATCTCGGCGTCGATGTTGATTCGTTGCTTGTTTCACAGCCCGATGACGGTGAACAGGCTCTTGAAATTGTTGAACAGCTTGCTCGCTCGGGCGCACTTGACATAATTGTTGTTGACTCTGTTGCCGCACTTGTACCGAGAGCGGAAATTGACGGTGAAATGGGCGACAGTCACATGGGCGCACACGCAAGACTTATGTCACAGGCTATGCGTAAATTGGCAGGCGTAATTTCCAAATCCAATACAATAATCATTTTCATTAACCAGCTTCGCGAAAAGGTGGGCGTTGTTTTCGGAAATCCCGAAACCACAACTGGCGGTCGTGCGCTTAAGTTCTATGCAAGTATTCGTATGGATGTACGCAGAACAGAATCTCTCAAGGGAACGAACGGCGAATTTATCGGCTCGCATACAAAAGTAAAAATAGTTAAAAATAAAGTTGCTCCTCCCTTTAAGACCGCTGAATTTGATATTATGTTCGGCGAGGGCATTTCAAGAGAGAGCGAACTTGTTGATATGGCTGTTAATATGGATATTATGAAGAAGAGCGGTGCGTGGTTCTCTTATGGTGATGTAAGAGTCGGACAGGGCAGAGAGAATACCAAGCAGTACCTTAGAGATAATCCTGAAATTGCTAACGAAATCGAAGCTAAAATCAGAGAGAAGATTGAAGAGTCGAGAAATAAGACCGATGATTTCGACGGTGAAGATGAGGTTATCGCTTATAAGCCTGTCGTTACAACTAAGGATGAAGCAAGGGCTAAAATTGACATTATTGTTGATGACGAATAATTATGGAGCTTAGCGTAAAATCCGGAAAAGCGCAGAAGATACATATTTATATCGACGGTGAATACAAAATGACCGTTGACAGTAACTTCTGGTATTCTGAAAAATGGCATAAATTAAATATTATAGACGAAGAGGAGTTGACTGAGCTTGAATGCTCGGTCAACTCCCGTCGTGCTTTCTTAAACGGAATGAACTTGCTATCCCGTCGTGCACATTCAAAAAAGGAGCTTATTACAAAGCTATCACAAAAGTATCCCAAAGAGGCGGCACAGTCGGCTGTTGACAGGCTCGAGGAGCTTCGGCTTATTGATGATAAAGCCTTTGCAGAGCTTTATGCACAAGAGCTGTACGAACGAAAAAAATACAGTCCTAATAGAATTGAGCAGGAGTTGAAATTAAAAGGTATTACTTCGGAAATTGCAAACGAAACAGTAAAATCACTTGACAAAGACGATTTTAATCGTATTATATTATTGTTGAGTTCAAAATACCGCAATAAGCTGTCCGACGAAAAAAACATCAAACGGACAATAAACGGCTTGATGAGAATGGGTTATTCCTATTCCGATATTAAAAAGGCGTTGAATGAGGTTGCGGATACGGACAATGACTTGAAAGGCTATGGTAATTACTATGAGTAAAAAAATAGGTATGATTTCACTCGGCTGCCCTAAAAATCAGGTTGATGCCGAAATTATGCTTGCCCGTCTTGCCCAAAACGGATTTGAAATTACAGATGATGTTGACGGTGCAGATGCTGTAATCATCAACACCTGTGGTTTTATTGAGGACGCTAAAAAAGAAGCAATTGAAAACATACTTGATATGATCGAGCTTAAAAATGAGGGCATTATAGGCAAGATAATCGTTACAGGGTGCCTTGCCGAGAGGTATAGAGAGGAAATCGCAAAGGAATTTCCCGAGGTCGATGCGGTTGTAGGTATCGGCTCGAATAGTGAAATTTGTGAGATATGCGAAAAGGTTTTGGAGTCCGACGAAGCTATCGAGAGCTTTGCGGATAAAACCTGCTTGCCGCTAAACGGTGAGAGAATGCTTACAACTCCGTCATATTTTGCTTATCTTAAAATCGCAGAGGGCTGTTCAAACCACTGTACTTATTGTGCAATTCCCTCAATCAGAGGCGAATTCCGTTCAAGACAGCCCGAGGATATAATCAAAGAGGCTCAGGATCTTGTTCGTTCGGGCGTAAAGGAAATTGTTGTTGTCGCACAGGACACTACGAGATACGGTGAGGATTTGTACGGCAAATCGGCACTTCCCACACTTTTGACTTCACTCTCAAAAATTGAGGGCTTGGAGTGGATAAGAGTTCTCTATTGCTATCCCGAAAGAATCACCGACGAACTTATAGACGCCGTTGCGAATAATGACAAGATAGTTAAATATTTTGATATTCCGATTCAGCACGCAAGCGCACCTGTTCTTAAACGAATGAACCGTGTAGGCGATATGGACAGCTTGCTTTCACTTATCAAAAAAATAAGAACAAAAATCCCTGATGTTGTATTGAGAACAACTCTTATTACAGGTTTCCCCGGTGAAACAGAGGAGGATTTTGAAACATTGTCGGAATTTGTCGAAGAAGCGCAATTTGACAGACTTGGTTGCTTTGCTTACTCGGCAGAAGAGGGAACACCTGCGGCAAGGCTTCCCGACCAAATTGACGAAGATATTAAGAAAGAGCGTGGCGAAACGATAATGGAACAGCAGTTCCGTATCTTTGAAAAGCTCAATGAACAAAATATCGGTAAAGTTTTGCGCACGGTTGTTGAGGGCTATGACGCTTATACAGACTCGTATTACGGCAGAACATGGCGTGATGCCCCCGAAATTGACGGTACTGTTAACTTTACTTGCGGATATGAATTAAATGAGGGCGATTTTGTGGATGTTGAGATAATGGGTATAAACGAATACGATTTAATCGGAGAAGTAGTATGAAATTAAACACACCCAACAAGCTCACCATAGCTCGAATGATTATCACACCCGTTTATCTTGCGGTAATTCTTTGGGAAGGCTTACCGCATAGGTTTTTAATTGCAACGCTGATATTTTCCGTTGCGGCGATAACCGATGCAATAGACGGTAAGCTTGCACGGAAAAACGGCGAGATAACCAATTTCGGAAAACTCCTTGACCCGATAGCAGATAAGGTGCTGACAACCTCGGCGCTGCTTGCTTTAATGGAAATGGGACTTTGCAACATTTGGATCGTTATGATAGTCCTCACAAGGGAGTTTGCCATTGCGTCAATAAGGATGATAGCCGCTTCAAACGGAACGGTTATCCCTGCGAACATCTGGGGTAAGCTCAAAACAGTCAGTCAAATGACATTTACGATTGTCATAATGCTGCTTTGCGAGGTTGACTACATAATCAACGGCGTTTTACATTCAAATTGCCTTGAGAAATTGCCTGCTTGGCTCACTCTTTCCAATGTTTCCAACGGACTTTTGTGGATAACAGCGGTACTTACGGTAATTTCAGGCATAATATATATAAAAGACAGTAAAAATTCGATTGATTATTCAAAATAAGTATGGTACAATATATTTGTAAAATGCTGTGATTAAGAAGAGTAGTATTTTTCTATGCTTTTAGAGAGAGGGCGTCATCGGCTGAAAGCGCCTTTAAGACGGGAATTTACGAAGTGCGCTTATGAGCAGGCGAAGGGAATTTCAGTATCTTCGCACGCAGTGGTGCGTTAAAGCCTTTTGAGTTACAAATCGAAGTGGAACCGCGAATTTTTCGCCTTCGGAGTCGTAAGACTTTGAAGGCGTTTTTATTTTTTATCGGAGGTGTTTTGATGTTCAAACAGCTAAAAGAGGACATTGCAACCGTCAAGGACAGGGACCCTGCCGCAAAGTCAAACGCTGAAATCTTGTTTTTATACCCCGGACTGAAGGCTATAAGAATGCACCGCAAGGCACATTGGTTTTGGATGCATAATCATAAATTTATAGCAAGAGCAATATCTCAACGGGCGGTCAGAAAGACAGGAATTGAAATTCATCCTGCCGCAAAAATAGGGAAAAGATTTTTCATTGATCACGGAACAGGCGTGGTTATAGGAGAGACTACCGAAATCGGCGACGACGTTACACTCTATCAGGGCGTAACGCTCGGCGGAACAGGTAAAGATGTGGGGAAAAGGCATCCCACAATCGGTAACGGCGTTATGATAGGCGCAGGAGCAAAGGTCTTAGGACCGTTTAAGGTCGGAGACAATTCAAATATTGCCGCAGGTGCGGTGGTGCTTGACGAAATACCCGAAAACTGCACGGCTGTCGGCGTTCCGGCAAGGATTGTCAAGCAGTACGGAAAACGAGTTGACAAGCTTGACCACATTCATATTCCCGACCCCGTGTCGCAGGAGCTTTGCAAAATGTCGGTTAAGATAGATAAATTGCAAAAAGAGCTTGAAGAAGAAAGGAAGAGGCATAATGAGGATATATAACACGCTTACAAGAAGAAAAGAGGAGCTTAAAACCATTACGGATGGCGAGGTTAAAATTTACGCTTGCGGTCCTACGGTTTACAACTATATTCATATCGGAAATTCAAGACCTCTTTGCGTTTTTGACACGCTTCGCCGTTACCTTGAATACAGAGGCTACAAGGTTGATTTTGTTCAGAATTTTACCGATATTGATGACAAAATAATCAAAAAGGCGATTGAAGAAAATTCGGATTACAAGACTGTTTCGGAGAAATATATCAAGGAATTCTGGACGGATGCAAAGGGACTTAATTTCCGTGAGGCTACCGTTCATCCGAAGGCTACCGAAAATATCGATGAGATTATAAATATCATTATAACTCTTGTTGAAAAGGGCTATGCTTATCCCGTTGAAAACGGCGACGTTTATTTCAGCCCCAAGAAATTCCCGGGCTACGGCAAGCTTTCGCATCAGCCGCTTGAGGACCTTGAAGCAGGCGCAAGAATTAACATTGGTGAGCTTAAAAAAGAGCCTATGGACTTCGCTCTTTGGAAGGGTGCAAAACCCGGCGAGCCCTATTGGGAGTCTCCGTGGGGCAAGGGCAGACCCGGCTGGCATATCGAGTGCTCGGCAATGGTTCACCGCTTCCTCGGTAATACAATCGACATTCACTGCGGCGGTCAGGATCTTATTTTCCCGCACCACGAAAATGAAATCGCACAGTCCGAGTGCTGTAACGGCGTTCCGTTCTCACATTATTGGATGCACAACGGATACATCAATGTTGACAATGTCAAAATGTCAAAATCTCTCGGCAATTTCTTTACTGTCCGTGATGTAGCGGAAAAATACGGCTACGAGCCTATCCGTTATCTTATGATTTCATCGCAGTACAGAAGTCCGATAAATTACAGCGTCGATATAATAGAGCAGTGCAAAGCTTCTCTTCAGAGACTCTACACTTGCCGTAACAGTCTTGATTTCGCATTGGAAAACGCAACGGATATTGTTCCTGAAAATGCGGAAGAAATCAAAAAACAACTTGATTCAAGACGAGAGCAGTTTATCGAGGCTATGGACGACGATCTTAACACCGCAGACGGTATTTCGGCTGTGTTTGAGCTTGTTAAGGATATAAATGTCAATGTGATCGAGTCTAAATCGGCTGAGCTTATCAAGTATGCAATTGATTTGTTCGACGAATTGACAAATGTTCTCGGACTTGTTTATAATAGAGATACAGGTAGCCTTGACGAAGAGATTGAAAAGCTTATCGAAGCTCGCCGGAACGCTCGAAAGGAGAAAAACTGGGCTGAGGCTGACAGAATAAGAGATGAGCTTAAGGCGCAGGGCATTGTACTTGAGGACACTCCGCAGGGTGTGAAGTGGCACAGAGAATAAGGAGGTAAAATATGGGTGTATTAAACAGACCGGCAATTAAGTATGAAGCTAAAAATTTCATTTCTACCGATACAAGATGGTTGAAAATGTTCTTTGCGGCAATCATCATTTATATCTTGAATAACGGCATCAGCATTTATTACAATGTGAGCAGCATCTTTTCAGACGGCTTTACTTATTTTGACGATTACTATTCTCAGGGCTCTGATAGCAGCATCGGAATCGGCGGAGTAAGCGGGGTTATCAACATCATACTTTTGCCGTTTCTCGTTTCTCTTGCAGGGTATTACCTCAATCACATCAGAGGCTTTAATCCCGATTGGAAATCAATTTACAAAGAGGGCTTCGATAGGTTCGGAAAATACCTTTCGACTATGATTGTTACAAACATTATTATCGGACTTTGGTCATTGCTCTTTGTTATTCCCGGCGTCATTAAGTGGTACTCGTACTCACAGGTTAAGTATATAATTCACGACAACCCCAATCTCAGCTCACAGGACGCAAGAAGAATGAGTGAGATTATGACAAAGGGCTATAAATCAGATTTGTTCGTGCTTGATTTGAGCTTTCTTGCTTGGTACTTGCTTGTTGCGTGTACCGCAGGAATTGCGACGATTTATGTTACACCCTATGTTGAAACAACAAAGGCTATGTACTACGAAAACCTTAAAAAGCACGCTATTGACTCGGGACTTATATCGCCCGACTCCTTCGGGATTATTCCTGTTATGCCCGATATGAATTTTGACCGCAATCCTATGGATTACAACGGCTTTTCATACGGCTCGGATGGGATGAGCGTTGACTTTACCGTTGAGGACGAAAAGGCTCCCGAAGAAAAAGACGACGGAGACGGCGACAAATTTAATTTTTAATTTTTTTGAAAAAAGTGTTGACAAGTGCTTTTACTTGTGCTATCTTATAAAAAACAACACAAAACCTATGATTAAGAGTAGTAACCTTTCACAGAAGCTCAAAGAGAGTTGCCGACAGTGAGATGGCAGCAGTGAAATTTAAGGCGAATGGACTTATGAGGGCGGTCGAAAGCGTTTTCGCAAGTAGTAACCGACGGGGTGTACCCGTTACAGTACAGCTCATATATTTCAGTATGAGGCAGAGCGGGCGAAGTAATTTTGTCAACTTGGGTGGTACCGCAGGTATTTATATCCTGTCCCAATTTTTTGGGACAGGATTTTTTTATTTTTATTTGGAGTGATTTTTATGAAACTTTTGACACGGCGATGGCGACAGTAGATTTATAAACCGAAAATCATCAAAACAATTTTTATAAAATTAAGGAGTTAATTACCATGAAAAAAATTACAAAGGTTTTATCAATATTACTCGTATTCGCACTTGTTTTAGGCTTTGCGGCTTGCGCAAACAATAATTCCGATAATAACGCATCAAAGACTTATAAAATCGGTATTTGCAACTATGTCGATGACGCATCACTCAATCAGATTTATGAAAATATCGAAGCGCAGTTAAAGGTAATCGAGCAGGAAAAGGGTGTTAAGTTCAATATCCTTTATGATAACTGCAACGGCGACACAAACGTTCTCGCTCAGATAATTTCAAACTTCAAGGCGGAAAACGTTGACCTTATGGTCGGTATCGCAACACCCGTAGCAATCGCAATGCAGGCGGCAACAACCGATATTCCGATTGTTTTCTCGGCAGTTTCCGATCCTGTCGGCGCAGGACTTGTAAATTCGCTTGATAACCCCGGCGCAAACATCACAGGTACCTCGGATTACCTCAATACAGAAGCGATTATGAATCTTATCCTTGCAAACAACCCCGAAACAAAAACAGTAGGTCTCCTTTACGATATGGGTCAGGATTCCTCAAAAACACCGATTGAAGATGCAAAGAAATTCCTCGACAAAAAGGGTATTAAATACGTTGAACGCACAGGAACAACCATTGCTGAGGTTCAGCAGGCAGCTCAGGCTCTTGTAAACGATAAGGTTGACGCAGTATTCACACCTACCGACAATACAATTATGAAATCAGAGCTTTCAATTTACGAAACCTTTGCAGCGGCTAAAATCCCGCACTTCACAGGTGCAGATTCATTTGCACTTAACGGCGCATTCCTCGGCTACGGCGTTGATTATATCAAGCTTGGCGTTGAAACAGCAAAGATGATAGCTAATATTCTTATCGACGGCGCTGACACGGCAACTCTTTCCGTAACTGTATTTGATAACGGCACGGCAACAATCAACACCGATATATGCAAGGAGCTTGGTTACGATTACAATACACTTGAAACAACCTTCAAGCCCTATTGCACAAAAATTCAGAGCATAACAACCGCAGAGAGCTTTACCTCGGCGGCAGAATAAACGGGAGACTTAACAAATTATGAGTTTAGTATCAGCCACAGCATTATTACAAACAGCATTTGAATTGGGACTTATCAGCTCCCTTACGGTGCTTGCACTGTTTTTGAGCTATTCAATGCTTAATGTCTGCGACTTATCAACTGACGGATGCTTCACACTCGGAGCGTCCGTTGGCGCAGTTGTCGCAATATCGGGGCATCCGTATCTTTCTATCGTAGCGGCAATGCTCGCAGGTATTGCATCGGGCTTCATAACCGCCGTTTTGCAGACGAAAATGGGCGTTGACAGCCTGCTTGCGGGAATTATCGTCAACACGGCATTGTATTCTATAAACATAGCGGCTATGGGTAATTCATCATTGCTTAATATGAATAAGACCGAAACTGTTTTTACGAAAATGAAAACGCTTCTTGCAGGCACCTTCCTTGAAAAGCAGTCGGTGCTTATTGTCTCGCTGACAGCGGTAGTGCTTGTAATTTTGTTCTTGTCGCTTTTCCTGAAAACAAAGCTGGGACTTGCAATTCGTGCGACGGGTAACAATCCCGATATGGTTCGTTCTTCTTCAATAAACCCTGCGTTTACAACGATTATCGGACTTTGCATTTCAAACGCTTTCACGGGACTTTCGGGCTGCTTGCTTGCACAGTCGCAAAAGTCGGTAAATATTGATATAGGAACGGGTATGGTAACGGTTGCCCTCGCTTCGCTTCTTATCGGCGGCGTGTTTATGCGTAAGGGTAAGATTACCGCAAAGGCAATAGGCGTGGTTATCGGCGCTATCGTGTTCCGCCTTGTTTATACCGTTGCGCTTCGCTTCAATATGCCTGCTTCAATGCTCAAGCTGGTATCCTCGGTAATTGTTATAATCGCAATTTCAGGACCTTATCTCAAGAGTAAATATCCTGAATTTAAGCGTAGACTTGACCACAACAAAGCAAGGAGGGCGGCATAATGCTTGATATAACAAACATTACAAAGACCTTCAATCCCGATACCGTCAATGCAAAGCTCGCTCTCGACAAGCTTTCATTGAGCGTTAAGGACGGAGACTTCATTTCGATTATCGGCGCAAACGGTGCAGGCAAATCAACGCTTTTTAACGCTATCGCAGGCGATTTTATAACAGATACGGGCAGTATTGTTCTTGACGGCGAGGATATAACCTTATCTCCCTCGTACAAAAGGGCAAAGGTTATCGGACGTCTTTTCCAAGACCCTATGCGTGGCAGTGCGCCCGGAATGAGCATTGAGGAAAACCTTGCTCTTGCGGCAGGCAAGGGCGGATGGCTTAGCAAAATCAATAAAAAGGATAAAGAGGAATTCCGTCAAAGGCTTTCTCTTTTGAATATGGGACTTGAGGACAGAATGCACCAACCCGTAGGTCTTTTGTCGGGCGGTCAGAGGCAGGCGTTGACGCTTATGATGGCTACATATACTCCGCCTAAATTGTTACTGCTTGATGAGCATACAGCGGCTCTTGACCCCTCAACTGCCGAAAAGGTGCTTGAGCTTACGACAAAAATCGTTGAGGAAAACCATCTCACTTGCCTTATGATTACGCACAATATGCAGTCGGCTCTCGACCTCGGAAACAGAACGGTTATGATGGATAAGGGAACTGTTATTTTTGACGTTGAGGGCGAGGAAAGGGCAAAGCTCGGCGTTTCCGATTTGCTTGAACAGTTCAAGCTCTCAGCCGGTAAGGCTCTTGACAATGACAGAATGTTATTGACTTAATAGCTTTAACTTATAACAAAAGACTGAGCGTTCATAAGGCAGTTTTGCTTCAAAACAATATCTTTTCTAACAATAATTCGTAAACCCACGCAGATATGCGTCAGCATTATCTGCGTGGGTTGCCTTTTTTTGTATCAGAAATATATTATTTTGAAGTGCGTTGCAGTTTCCTTATGAACACTCAGCCAATGACAGGCTTTTATCATATTTGCCCTTAGAAAAGCATATTCTTTATCGGGTGATAATATGGAATATGAATTAAGGGAATACGAAGCGGATTACCGTGATTTACGCAGAGATCGCAGCAGGTCGAGAGCCGCATCACAGGACGAACAGCCGAAAAAGGTCAGCGACCTGATGACATCTGTTATTATGACGCAAATGGTTGTATTTTCATTGGTATTGCTTCTCTTTTTTGCCTTTTATAAGACCGAGAGCAAGACCTTTATCGCTATAAACGAGTTCTATAATTCGATAATGCAAAAGGATTTGACGGCAAAGGACTTGGCGGACTGTGTTCGTTCGGTAATTGCCTTTGTTTCGGAGCCTAACAACCGTGCACCCGAGGAAACAGCCATAGAGGAGGAGCTGACGGGTGCAGGCGGCGAGGATTTAATGTATGTTGACGGCACAACCGCTTCATTTTCGCCTGTGTTTTTCAGCAAGCCTATGGTAAGGCCCGTAGAATATACAAGAATTACATCACGCTTCGGCTACAGAATGAACCCTGTTACAAATAAATACGGCTTTCATTCGGGAGTCGACCTTGCCGCAAAATCGGGAACGCCGATAAAAGCCGCCTTTGACGGAAAAATTGCAAAGGCTTCCTATTCGGATATAAGAGGTAACTACATTTTTCTTGAATCAGAGGGAAATATAACGACGGTTTACTGTCATTGCTCGGAGCTGATAGCCGAGGAGGGTGCGAATGTCAGAGCAGGGGAGATTATCGCTAAAGTCGGCTCGACGGGACAGGCGACAGGCCCGCATTTGCACTTTGAAATCCGTATTGGTTCGGTGCGTCACAATCCCTTATGGGTGCTTGAGAGCTGATGCGTTTTTCCGTAAGAGGCGTAAGCGTTAAAATTGATTTTCTGTTTGCGGCATGCGTGACCTTTTTAATGAGCTTTAATATAAATGATGAGATACGCTATGCAATTTTGTTTTCAATTTTGCATGAAGCAGGTCATCTTTTTGCGATTATTTTATGCGGAGAAAAGCCCGATACCGTGCGCTTTGGCATTTTCGGAATGACTATAATCAGAGAAAACGATATGACACAAGACTATAAAAAAGAGTTCATCACGGCTGTAAGCGGTCCTATGATGAACTTTTTTCTTCTTTTTGTGTTTGTGCTCTTATATGCTTTTTACAGTAAGGATATTTTTCTGAAAATGGCTGCAATAAATTTGATAATCGGTCTTTTTAACATAACGCCCGTCTTTTCTCTCGACGGAGGAAGAGCGCTTGAAAGCTTGCTTTTGCAAAAAATACCGAGTGAAAAATGCGAGAAAATTATAACTGCCGTATCTGTTGCTTTTCTCGTTCCTATGACCTTTTTCGGATTTTACATACTTATTAAAAGCGGTTATAATTTTACCTTTTTGGCAATAAGTATATATTTATCGGTAATGCTTTTTGCCAAAAATTCAAAATAAAAGCCTCCGTTTATGAAACAGAGGCTGCGGTTATGCTTTATGCTTATTTTCAAATTTTTTGATGTATTCGGCGCTTTGCTTTAAGAATTGCTGTGTGTCGAAAGCGTCGTTTTTAAGGCTGTTTTGAATAATAATGCCGTCGGAAACGGTTAAAATCAGCCAAGTGAAATAGTCGGCGGATACCCTGTCGGTTCGTTCGGCTATTTTAGAAGAAATGAGCTTTTGGAATTCATCGTAGCGGTGGATAAGCTTTGCCCTGATTTCCTCGTCTCCGAGTAAAGCTGCGTCAAACAAATGAAGCCTCAAGCCCGAGTAAGCGATATTCCTTTCAATAACATAGTTGACAAGACGGTGAGGGGAGGTATCTTTTTCCTTGTTTTCCGTCCACTGTATCAGCTCGTCCCATTGACGTGAAAGATAGCGGTCGGTAACGGCAAAAAGTATTTCATTCTTGCTTTTATAATAATAATACAGCGTACCTTTGGAGATGTTTGCTTTTTCCGCTATCTTTGCGAGAGTGACCTCGGAAAAGCTGTTTTCTTTCAAAAGCTCCTCTGCGGTATCGAGTATAATTTCATTGATGTTTTCGGGTCTTTGTGCTGCCATAATATCTCTCCACTAAAAATATTGCCTAAAGTATAACACGGATATTGAACAATGTCCACAAAAAAATAGGACAAAAGCGATTTTTTTAGTTAAAAGTATTGACAAACATTTTTTTCAGACTTATACTTATTTTATTCAGTCGGTCAAATAACCGACATATTTTTTAAGCGCAGTCGGGCGTTTGACCGACTGTGAAGATGATAAAAGAGGCTTGAATTATGAGTATATCATCAATTAACAAAAGACTGAAAAAAGAATTCGGCGGAAGATTTAACGCAACGCTGGAAAACGGCTCTGTTTTTGTGCGTGGCAAAAGCTCCGATTGGAGTGAGATTGTCTCTGCTTGTCAGGCGGCGGCAAAGAAGTACAGCACAACTCACGTTGTAAATGATATTGTTTATACGGGGGAACAGCCTGCTCCGACACGTATTCCGTCAGTTAAGGACGACTCTTTGGAGGGCAGAAGTCCCGATGTTCTTGTTATAGGCGGCGGTATTTCCGGTGCTTCGATAGCAAGAGAGCTCACGAAGTGGAAGCTTGACGTTTTGCTTGTCGATAAGGAAGCAGACCTTGCACTTCAGGCTTCGGGAAGAAATGACGGCGAGGTGCACCCGGGTATAGACCTCGGAAAAGGCTCGTTAAAGCATAAATATATCCGCCGTGCAAATCATATGTACGCAGATGTTTGCCGTGAGCTTGATGTTCCGTTTAAGCGGGTCGGTCAATATGTTCTTTTCCGTAATTCAGCATTTAAGCCGCTTGTCGCACTTTATGTTTTCTGGAGAAAATATCATGACGGCATTGAGGATACAAGGCTGATTTCGGGCGAAGAGCTTATGCGCCGTGAACCGAAGCTCACTTCCGACACAAAATTCGCAATGTATAATCCGAGCGCAGGCTGCGTCTGCCCGTACGGACTCACAATAGCCTATGCCGAAAATGCAGTGCAGAACGGTGCACAGGTAAGCCTTGATACAGCTGTTCTTTCAATGGAAGTATCGGCTCATCAGATCATAAACGTTACCACCAACAGAGGTGTTATCCATCCGAAAATCGTTATCAATGCGGCAGGCGTTTTTGCCGAGGATATTGCCGCTATGGCGGATGACAGATTTTTCTCGATTCATCCACGCCGTGGTACGAACTCAATCCTTGACCAAAAAGCCGGCGCATATATGCATTCGGTCGCTTCCATAAAGGATATAAGCGTTCACGGAAAGAATCATTCAAAGGGCGGAGGTATATTGCATACCGTGCATGACAACCTTCTTGTAGGCCCTGATGCTGTTGAAACAGTTGAAAAGGAAAATACCGAAACCCGTGCAGAGAGCATTAAAACTGTATTTGACAAACAGACGCAGACAATGCCCGAGCTCTCACAGCGTGATATTATTACATATTTCACGGGTGTTCGTGCTCCTACCTTTGAGGAGGACTTTATCCTTGAAGCAGGCAGAAACACAAGGAACTTAATTCACGTTGCAGGTATTCAGTCGCCGGGACTTACGACAGCTCCCGCAGTTGCTGTTGATATGGCAGAGCTTGCGGTTGATATGCTCGGAAAGTCAAAGACTGTTGAAAAGAATAACAATTATAATCCTATCCGCAAGGGTGTTCCCGTTTTGCGTGAAATGGATGACGAAACAAGAGAAAAAATGATAGCGGAGAATCCCGATTACGGCGAAATCATTTGCCGTTGCGAGCAAATCAGTAAGGGTGAGATTCTTGACGCATTGAAATCTCCGATATGTGTTCCGACGGTTGACGGAATTAAAAAGCGTATCAGACCCGGTATGGGACGCTGTCAGGGAGGCTTCTGTTCACCGCTTGTTACAAAGATAATTGCCGAATTTCTCGGTGTTCCGCTTTCGGAGGTAAAGAAATCCTCGGCGGAATCGGTTATCACTTACGGTGAAACAAAGGTTAACGAAGGAGGCGAAAAGTGATGACGACGGGAAACTATGATGTGCTTGTTGTCGGCGGAGGACCTGCCGGACTTGCGGCAGCAATCAGCGCACATGATAACGGAGCAAAGGTTCTCCTTCTTGAAAGAGAGGCAAGGCTCGGAGGTATTCTCAAGCAGTGTATTCACGACGGCTTCGGACTCCATCACTTTGGCGAACAACTTTCGGGTCCTGAATATGCAGAGCGTTTTGAGGACGAACTTTATAAACGCAATATTGAATACAGCACCTTGACATTTGTTACTAAAATAGATAAAAATGCAGACGGAAGCTTTTCGGTGCATACCGTTGGCAGAAGCGGCGTTTCGGTCTTTACGACAAAAGCACTTGTTTTGGCAACAGGTTGCCGTGAGCGTACAGCAAAGCAGGTATTTATTCACGGTACCCGTCCTGCAGGTGTTTTCACGGCGGGAACGGCACAGCATTTTACTAATCTTCTCGGTCAAATGCCTGCGAAGAAATGTGTAATTTTAGGCTCGGGCGACATCGGTCTTATTATGGCTCGCCGTTTGACTCTTGAGGGTGCGGAAG
Organism: Candidatus Fimenecus sp.; assembly: GCA_052273625.1. GTDB lineage: Bacteria > Bacillota > Clostridia > Oscillospirales > Acutalibacteraceae > Fimenecus. The sequence continues at coordinate 159,909 of DAVZHW010000003.1, forward strand.
TGCTCGGCGTATATGAGGCTAAACCAACACCGTCGGGACTTACAAGAAACCTTCATCAATGCTTACACGATTATGATATTCCGCTTCATCTTTCGCATACGGTAACCCGTGTGTTTGGTGTTGACAGACTCGAAGCGGTTGAAATTTCAAAGGTTGACGAAAAAATGGCGCCCATTCCCGGAACTCAAACCCGTGTAGAATGTGATACGCTTATCTTGTCGGTCGGTCTTATTCCCGAAAATGAGCTTGCAGAGTCAATCGGAGTACAGCTTGATCCACGCACAAAAGGTCCTGTATGCGACGGTCAGTGTATGACAAGTGCCGAAGGCGTGTTCAGTTGCGGTAACGCACTTCATGTCAATGACTTGGTTGACTTTGTTTCACAGAATGCCGAGCAGGCAGGTAAATGCGCCGCACAGTATTCCGAAAAGGCAAGAAAACTGATTGAGGTAACACCCGACGACGGACTTCTTTATGTTGTACCGCAAAGGCTTAATCTCAATGAGGATAACAGCAAAACAGACTTGTATTTCCGTGTTCGTGAGGAGGAAAACAACTGCGTTCTCCATATTCTTGCAGACGGCAAGGAAATACTTAAAAAACGCTATGCATTTATGCGACCGCCCGAAATGGAAAATCTTACGATTGATTTTGACGGCTGCAAATTAAGTGAAAACAGCCGAGTAGAGCTTCGGTTGGAAAGACTCGGTAAAGGAGACGGTGTAAAATGACAAAAGAATTAGTTTGCATCGTTTGTCCCCGTTCTTGCAGAATGACGATTACATCAGAGGGCGATGAGCTTGTCGTAACCGGCAACACCTGCAAAAGGGGCAAGGAGTTTGCAATAAATGAAATGACCGATCCTCGCCGTACTGTTTGTACAACAGTACGCACAAGTTTTCCTAATGTTCCGGTTTTACCTGTTCGTGTATCGGGAGCGATACCTAAAAACAGAATTTTTGACCTTATGCGAGAAGTAAATCGCATTACCGTCTCAAAGCGAATCGGACGTGAAGAGGTCGTTGTACCTAACATTCTTGATCTCGGCGTGGATTTGATTGCCACAAGCAATATCCTAAAAGACGAGAATAATGAAAGCTGACAGAGAAATAGGGGGAATATTTTAATGGAACAGTCACTTGTGCTGACCTTTGATGTCGGCACACAGAGTGCTCGATGTTTACTTGTCAATGAAAGCGGAGACTTTGAGGATAAGGAGCAGAAAAAATATAAGGTTCCTTATTTATCAAAGCAGCCCGGTTGGGCGGAACAAACTCCGGATTTTTATTTTAATATAATCGCTGAAATGTCAAAAAAGGTTATCGAAAGAAATCCCGATAAGCTTGACCGCATAACAGCCGTATGCTTTACCTGTATCCGTGACACGGTGCTTTGCCTCGATAAGGACAAACGCCCGTTGCGTGATATAATATTATGGCTCGATGACAGAGAGGCAAATGCAGAAGGGCAAATTCCGGCATACAAGCAAACAATTTTCTCACTTGTAGGTATGAAGGAATCGGTGGAAATGATTTACCGTGCTTCTACGTGCAATTGGATTATGCAGAATGAACCTGAAATATGGGCTAAAACGGACAAATATGTAATGCTTCCGTCATATCTCAACTATCTATTGACAGGTGAACTCAAAGATTCGGTAGCTAATATGATAGGTCATGTTCCGTTTGATTACAAAAACCGTCGTTGGATGAAACCGGGTGCACTTACACGATGTGTATGCGATATTCCGACAGAGAAGCTTTGCGAGCTTGTCCCGTCGGGAGAAGTTATCGGAAAAATTACAAAGGAAGCGTCTGAAAAGACAGGAATTCCCGAGGGGTTACCGCTTATCGCAACAGGCTCGGATAAGGGTTGTGAAACAATCGGTATGTCGGTGGTAAAATCAAATCAAGCCGCAATTTCCTTTGGCACAACTTCAACCTTGCAGATGGCGGTCAAGAAGTATTTTGAGCCGCAACCGTATATGCCGGCTTATCCGGCAGTTCCGAATGATATGTATAACCCTGAATTTGAGGTTTACCGTGGATTTTGGATGATTTCGTGGTTTATCGAGCAGTTTGCTTCAAAGGATAAGATTGATGCCGCCGAAGAAGGCGTTTGCGTTGAGCGATTCCTTGATGATAAAATCAAAAATATCGAAGCGGGCTCGGGAGGACTGATTTTACAGCCGTTCTGGACGCCGGGTATCACAAACCCGAGCGCAAGCGGTGCGATAATCGGATTTTCCGACTTCCATACACGCTATCACTTGTATCGAGCGATAATAGAGGGTATCTGCATGGAGCTGTACCACGGTCTTGATACAATGCAGAAGCGTTCAAAGGTCACGGTTGATGAGCTTTACGCAGGCGGAGGCGGAGCGAGCAGTCCCGTTGTTTGCCAAATCGCCGCAGACGTGTTCGGCTTACCCGTTCACCGTATTCAAACCCACGAAGCAAGTGCAGTCGGCTGTGCAATGGTTGCTTTCCTTTCGCAAGGCGTATTCGACAGCTATGAGGATGCGATTTCTCATATGGTGCATCAAAAGGATGTGTTTATGCCGAACGAGGAAAATCACCGTACATATATGAAAATTTACAGCAAGGCATATTCACACCTTGCCGCAAGATTAAGACCAATAGAAAAATACTTACATCATTTTCAAACAGGAGGACACTGATTATGAGTACAAAACCGTATAAGGGCTTTGAGCCTAAATGGATGCTAACAAGAGCACCCGAGGACAGCTACCGTTCAATTTTCCGTTGGGGAGATCCCGATTTCTTCAAGTATCCGAAGGAAAGCCTCTACAAGTATGTTAAAGAGCGTTGTAACCTTAAAGACGAGGAATTTAAGCAGTATAATGACGATTTGGGCTTGGATCCCGTAAATCTCGGCGAAGAACATGCACCGAAGATTGACAAAAAGCACGTAAAGGCTATTGCGAATATCGTCGGCGAAAAGAATATTTCACAGAGTGACTATGACCGTCTTGCCGTTTCCTACGGACAGACAATGTACGACCTTTTGCGTTTGCGTCACCATCGTTTTGACTCTCTTCCCGACCTCGTTGTTTTCCCCGAAACAAGCGAGCAGATTGAAAAAATCGTAGCTTATGTTACAAAGAATAAGATTCCGCTTTATGTATACGGCGGCGGTTCATCCGTTACAAGAGGCGTAGAGCCTATCAACGGCGGTGTTTCTCTTGATATGCGCCGTAACTTCAATAAGGTTATTAAATTTAATGAAACTGACCAGACAATCACCGTTCAGGCAGGTATGTCAGGTCCGAAGCTTGAGGAAACTCTCCAAAACGCACAGACCATTTTCGGTGCAAAGCGTGCTTATACTTGCGGTCACTTCCCGCAGTCATTTGAGTATTCTTCAGTAGGCGGCTGGACAGTTACTCGCGGCGCAGGACAGAACAGTACATATTACGGTACTATCGCAGATATCGTTGTTTCGCAGAAATATGCTACTCCGATCGGTAAAATTGAAACAAGCCATTATCCGAGAGAGGCGACAGGTCCTAACCTCAATCAGATTATGATGGGCAGCGAGGGTACATTCGGTGTTCTTACCGAGGTTACACTCAAGATTTTCCGCTGGATGCCCGAAAACAGAAAGCGTTTCTCATATATGTTCAAGGATTGGGAAACAGCAATGCGTGCAGGTCGTGAAATGATGCAGTGTGAATGCGGCTTCTCCTCCGTTTTCCGTCTTTCAGACCCCGAAGAAACCTCGTTGATGCTTCATCTTTACAACGTTGACGAAACACCGCTTGAGCCTATTCTTGATAAATTGGGCTATAAGGACTTTGAGCGTTGCCTCTTCCTCGGCTTTACAGACGGTGAAAAGGGCTTCTCAAGGAACGTTGCCAACAACATTATGAAAATTGCCGTTAAGCACGGCGGTATTCCGATGACAGGCTATGTATGTAAGGGCTGGGAGAAAGGCCGCTTCAACGATCCTTATCTTCGTGATACACTTATGGACTTCGGCTTTATGATTGACACTCTTGAATGTACGGTCAACTGGTCGAATATGGGCCGTGTTCACCGTGAGGTTCGTGAGGTTTGCCATAAGCTTCCGAATACAATCGTTACAACTCATATGTCGCACTGCTATCCGCAGGGTGCAAACCTCTACTTTATCTTTATGACAAAGATGCAGGACGAGGAAGAGTTCCGTGCTTACCACGCTACCATTCTTGACGCAATTCAGAAGAGCGGCGCTGCTATCAGCCACCACCACGGTATCGGCAAGATGTTCGCACCTTGGCTTGAGGGCTATCTCGGAGAGAATGAATACGGCGTAATCCGTACTCTTAAAAACTATTTCGACCCCGATTACCTTATGAATCCGGGCGGAACTATCGGTCTTGACCTCAAACCCGAGGATAAGAAGTTCTTGCGTGAGCATACCGAGTATGTTGATGAGCTTAAAGGCTGATAACCGTATTCACAATATAAATGCATAAAAATAAGGCTTTCATCTCGTTTGAGGCGGAAGCCTTTTTGCAATAGTAAGTCCAAAAAAACGGTCTTAGCTATGCAAATACATTGTTCATTTTTTATATATATGATATAATAACCTCACGAAACGCTTGCAAAATCAAAGATTTTGACCGTTTCG
>DAVZHW010000004.1:0-92373 GCA_052273625.1 Candidatus Fimenecus sp.
CAATAAGAACAGGCAGTCTTGGCGGCAGGCTTAGAACAGCTCGTTTACAGCGGAAGGTCACCATTGCTTTGCTATTAAGTTATCAAGGTTCAATTAATATATACTGATGTAAATAGAGAACATTTTTGCTCATCGCCGGTGGTTTTTGGCAACGACATAAGTATCTCACCACTTACATCGATATATATTTTATCACACATAAATGTATATCGCAAATGTGCGATATATCAAATTGCACATTTGCAATAAAAAAGAAGATGCCGCCTGTTCCGACCGATGAGCCAAAACAGGCGGTTTTCATTGCATAATCCAGTCAAGCGGGTCAACATTATTCACACGAAATCGTGAACCACCCTCACGAACTTCAAAATGCAAATGCGGCCCGGTAACATTGCCGGTTGCTCCACTCCAAGCAATTTGCTGTCCTTGTTGCACTTGCTGACCGACAGTTACTAATAAGGAATCGCAATGCGCATATAGCGTATAAACTTCATCACCGTGCGCTATCATAATATGATTTCCGTAAGTTTCAGCTTGGTCGTTAATGTGAATGACTGTACCGGTTGCTGCTGCATAAATCGGCGTTCCAATAGGGCAAGCAATATCACGCCCCGCGTGATATTCGTTGCTTCCTGCGTAAGACGGATAGTCGTTGCCGTTAAAACGCCCTGCGGGGCAAGGATTTATCATTTTTCCGTTTCCGGAAATAGATATTCCCCCAAATTCAGAATACATAGACAAAACTTGAGAGAGCATTTCCTTTTCGCTATCAGAGAAGTTATAAAGCAAAGAAATTTCGTCTATGTTCTTATACAGAACCGTTATTACACCAAAAGTTTCGGTAACGGTAATAGTGTTACCATTTTCATCATCTTCGATTGACGAAACGGTTTCCGATGATGTAGCGAATGAAATCATATCCCACATTGTGTCGGTCAAAAGTGTTTTTGTTTGTTCATTTATTTCAACGGGGATAAGATTTTGCGATTGAGCTCTGACAGAATACACAGCAAGAATCTCGTTCCATTTCGTTATGGTAGGTGCAGGGCGAATGACAATTCTATCATACCCTTGCATTTTGCTTTTTTGCTCATTGAGTTTAATAACAAACTCGCTGTTCAGTTCTTGCTTGGCGGTTGTTAAAGCATTCTGATTAATATCATCGGCAAAATGGACACCGAAAGCTGAACTAAAGAGAACGGAAAATAATATAATCAACACAAGTATAGCAAGTATAATCCATCCACCTGCTGCAATAAATGCTACAAAAGCTTCGGCAGAAGAAACAACGGCTTGAGCGGTAGCTTTAACAGCTACTTGAACGGCTTTTGCTGTTGTTTTAATTGCGTGTAGTGCTTCCTTACCGGCAGTTTTGGCAACAGTTAAGGAAGATTTTGTAGCGGAACTTGTTTTTGTGGTTGTAGTTGCTGTTTTAACCGTATTTTTTGCAACTTTAACAGAGGACTTAACGGACTTAATTTCTGATTTTGCTATGTTCCGTGTTTCTTTTACCGTAGCCTTCGCTGTTTTTATGCTCTGTTTTGCAGCTTCTTTTTTCTGCTTGACTGATAGTGCCTTTTGAGGCGAACGGGAGATTGCACCAATGGTTTTTCTGCCTGCAATTTCCACTCCTTTTTGCTCCGAGAGCTGAAATAACTCAGCAGGGGTGTTTTCGGTTGCATCCTGTGAAAGCACTCTATCCGAAATATCTTTAATATCTCTTTTTGCACGAAAGGAACGGTCAACACCCTTGACCGTTCCTTTCATAGTTTTGATTGTTTTAGGTTGCTTTTTGCGAGTTTTTATATCTCTTGCCATATTAATCACACACCGTTATCATATATAGCTTCGCCCGGTTTTGTAGTGAGTAATCTGTATATTTCCGTATCCTTTGGAATATCATTCTCAAAAGGAATTAGTGTTCCGCCGATTTTAATGAGTCCGGAACCGGGTTTTGCGTTTGTGATGTATTCTTGTTGGTTTTCACTTATGTCAAGCAGTTCTGAAAGCTGTTCGCAATCGAGGGGTGCTTGGTTTAGCATTATAATCAATTCCGAGGTGGAGAGAATAGCTCGTCCGTTTGGACTCCTCAATAAATCCTCAACATTCTGCGTTATTCCGCAAAAATCACAATCATATTTTCTTCCTCGCTTCCAACAACGGAAAAAGAAGTTTGCGGAATACTCCCGTAAAAGCATCATATAAAACTCGTCGACAACAATACTTGTTGTAATTCCGTTTGCTCGGTTATGAATCATTCTGTTTTGAATGTGATCAAATAAGATAAGCATTGCCATCCCCATCAAACTCTCGCCCAAATCGTGAATATCGAAGCAAATAATGTGATTGCTCATATCCACATTGGTTTGATTTGCAAAAACAGAAAGAGAGCCTGTGGCATAAATTTCTAACGAGAGGGCGATGTCTTTTGCTTCTTCTTCAGGCTGTCGCCTCATACACTCATAGAAATCTTTTAGCGTGGGGGCTGTACCGACGCATCCACCCCTGACATAATCTCGCAAAACAAGTTCTGTGCAACGGTCAATCAACGATTTCTGTTTCGGACCGACTACGGTGGGATACATCAACTGTTCGCACAGAGATAGCATAAATTCCGCTTTATCAATAATCGGATTTTCTGTCTTGTCATATCCGCTACTAATATCCATAGCATTAACATAAGTCTTGCTTTGAGCCGAAAGATAAACAACTTCGCCGTTGAGAGCTTTAACAAGGGGTGCGTATTCTCGTTCCGGGTCTATGATGAGTATTATATGATTGTCGTTTGCTGTTGCAAGAATTTTATTGAGTGCTATCCATTTCTCAAGCATTGACTTACCGGAGCCGGGGCGACCGCAAATAACGCTGTTAGCTGATTGTTGACTTCTTGGGTCTATCATTATAAGATTTCGAGAGATTTGATTTTGCCCAAAGCAAAAGCCGTGTTCTTGCTGAATTTCGGTCGATTTGAACGGCATAAACCCTGCAACACCTTCTGTTGTTAGCGACATTATATCCTCAATTCGACGAACTCCAAGAGGCAGAGCTGTATTTAATCCGTCTAACTGTTGCCAACGTAATATCTGCATTCGGCATTGTGCACTTGAGCGTGCAGTTGCTAAAATGCTTTCGGTATCCTCGTCAAGCTGCTGCTTTGAGTCGGCAAAATGCACCATTGTTATAACAGCATACATTAAATGCTGGTCACGTTCAGTTAAATCAGTTAGATATTCCTGTGCTTGTTCACGCTGCTGCTTGAGGTCATAAGTCGGCTCTGCAACATAGTTTTTGTTGTTATATTGCTTTTGATACCACTTTATTATTTTTGACTCGACATTAGTTGCTCGCTTTTCAGCTTCCTCAACAGCTTCATCTGTCGGAACGGGAATAATATCCATACTCCAAATCAGACGTCGGTTAATATCACACAAGTCTGATACGACAGAGTCTTTAAGAAAAGTAGGATAGCTGTGTAAAACAAGAGCTCGACCATAAACATTTCCGACTTTGAAATAGTCCGACTCAAATTCCATACTTTCTGGAGCTATGTAGTTCTTTGCCGATGAACCGCTTTGTAAAGCTTCCTGTAAATCAAACATCGGCTCATTTTCAATATCGCTTCGGTAAATATCTCTCAAAAGCTCTAACCTTTCTTTTCCGGACATTTGTCGGCAGGAGCTGCCAAATTTCAAAAACAAAGTCTGCAATGTAGAAGTTGTCCTTAAAAAGAAACTTCGTGCAGAGTCAATATCTTTTTTATTGACTGATATTGTTAAATACACTTCTTGAATCATTCCGTTACCTTGAAGAGCTCGTTGTTTCAAAATACGGTTATACTCTGTCTGTAATTTTTCGTATTGTGGATTTTTGCTGTGCATCATAAATCTTTCCAAGGTTGCGGAACTGATTTTGTGCTTAATAACACTTATTTTATTGGTTGTGCCGGGGTCAAGTGCATTTAGGACCGCAGACCACGCAAAGAAAATCTGCTTCTGCATTTCGTCCGATAAGGTCAGATAAGAAATGTCTTGTAATTGATAAGTTGCAGAGTATTTATTGTTATACTTTTTTCCCGATTGAATTAGGAATATTCCGTCATCGTAGAACTGTTCTAACGGAATACTGTTTTGCGTGAAGCGTATTGCTTTCAATTGTTCTTTGTCTTGCCTTTTCGTGTTTTTCAAAGTTTTACTCATCTGATATTGCCTCCTTTTTTACTGCCGATTCTATTCGCATTTTGTCTCGATTATAGAAGTCATTTTCTAACCGAAAGACAATTTTTTTAGGACACAAAATATAATGCTTAACCCACACACGAGCAAGCTGCTCAAAGGGCATACCGTGATATGTAATGAAACCTAAAGCGGCAAATGGTGCAACAACGGCAATACATATCCAAGAAGCAAGTTCGGTATTCATACCGTGTTTTGTTGCTTCAAGGTAAACCAAAACACCCAAAGCAAGTCCAAGTCCGCCAAAGACTGTTTGGCGAAAGTTCAAGCCGATAGCAAAGCTATCCTGTAGCTTTTGAATATCTTTGTTAAGTTTGATTTCCATATTTTAACCTCCGTGTAAATTATAATGAGAAAATCTCTTTTACGATTCTGTCTGACCCTTTTACAACAATTACCAACAAGAGCATTTGCAAGGTTACATTACCTACATAATCCCACGTCATTCCTCCGGGAGAGGTTGCCGCCCAGCCCGGAGTTACCGTAGTAAACGCAGAGAATATCACGCAGGCGGTTAGCATCAGCACGCCACGCATACATTCTGCAATATACGACTTCAAAAAATTTCGTCCTATAAGTGATGTTGCTTCGCTTGCAAAGCCTGCGAGCGGAATAGGTGCTATGGCAGAAAGAAGAAAAATCTTGAAAAATCTGCCGTAAACAATGACGACAAGAATTATTGATAACAACCATATCATTGCCGTCCCGACAAGCGAGGCGGCAAAAGCACCCATACCTGCGCCCCAATCAGCAGTTTCGAGAGCTGTTCTTAAATCATTTGGTATTGAGTATTCCATAGTCGGTGTAGTCGGATTGATTTGGATTATGATGTTACGGACAACCGATATAATGCTCAACATTACATCGGTTGCGTTTGTAACAAAAAATTTCGCAAAGAAAAAGCGAACAAACTGCATTAGTACAAGACGTGGATTTCGTACTAAATCTCTATAATCTATGGTTGATTTGATGATTCCGTATAAGAAAAACATTATTAAGAGCGATATACCCGTTGCTTCGATAATACGGATAATTCCGGTTACCGTGTTCCAGATAACACCGTTCTGAAATTCAGATGGGTCTTGCACAAGAATACCAAATATGCTCTCGTATTTTTGTTTCCAGATTGCAAGGGCATCATCAAGTATGGCGATAGCTTGTTCGCCCCAAAAATTCAAAAATATAGGTTTAATCAACAAAAATGATCACCTTCTTTATATCAATCGTGTTTTTATAAGCTTACACCAAGGAATGTAAGAATTTCTTTAGAGAACACCACGATGAAACCGGCAGCAAGGATAGTTAATCCTCTGACCTTTTGTGAAGCGTCGTGGCTCTGTAAGGACATAGCGAACTCGACAAGACCCCAAATGCAAGCTGCTGTTCCGAGCAAGCGAACGACAGAGAACATTAAATCATTGAATTTAGATAAACTGTCAGTAACACCGTCTCCGGCTGCGAAAGCGGGTACTATTGTAATGGTAAGAATTACAACGGTTATTACAATTGATGTGAAAGCCTTACGAATTTTGTTCGATTTTGTTTTGATTTTCATTTTGAAATCTCCTTTTAAGTTATGATGTAAAATTTTGGATATATTCTTCTAATTCTTCTATATCGACAGAATACATTTCCAACATTTCAGATACATCCAAATCTGTAATATTGACACGCCTGCCATTAACAAAGAATTCCATCTGCATATCATATTGATTGTCTCCGACAGCCGTAGCCTCAAAAATATCTTTCGGCTGAACTTCCGACTGTTCGTTATTTTGTTTGTTAAGCTGCGAATGTAAACGTTCTGACCTTAAAGGTATCGAGTATATCATAGCCTCATTCCCGCAAATTGCCGTGTTTTCTGCAAGCTTGTAATGAAACACATCAATTTTTTTGTCAATTAACGGTAATGCGTTCTTAATAAAGAGTATCGCTTGTTCGTATGGAAGAACCCGAACTTCCTCCGGTGTCAAAAGCTCACGGCCTGCAAACTGAAAGTTTGAGGACGCATCGCCGTGCATACCATATCTCCGTCCGAATGTAGTTGTATCGATTGTTTCTTTTCCGAGCATTTTCGATACATATTCGTGAGTAGAACTCTCGTTGCCTCCGAGATATAAAAACTCATCGCATTGACCTATAATGTTCTCCCATCCTTCTTTGTATTTAGTTTTCAGCTGTGATAGATTTTGAAGGATAATTGAAATTCCGATATTTCGTGAGCGACAAGTCGCCAAAATACCAAGAAAATCATCGGGAGTGTTTACATTGGCGAACTCGTCCATAATAATATGCACGAACCTCGGAAGCCTGCCTTGATACACTCGGTCAGCTTTATCGTACAAGGTTTGGAATAGCTGAATATACAAGAGCGAAACAATAAAGTTATAACTCGTGTCATTATCCGGGATAACCAAATATAGAACTGTAGGTTTATCGGCAATCATAGACAATTCCAATTCGTCTTGGATTGACATTGCAGCCACGGAAGAAATCTCAAATTTTTGCAACCGTGCAAGAAGAGTAATCTGTACGCTCTGTTGCGTTTTACCGGCGCCGCTTGTTGCGTTCTTATAATATCTCACGCAAATGTGGTCCGGGTACCTTTGCTCTATGCTTTGAAACAGAATATCAAGAGCAGAGCGTTGCTCATCATCTTCGCTGTTTTCAATGCGTCCGGCACGAATTAAATTCATCAGATATGGGAAATTCTTTTCATCCTCGGCTCCGAAGTAATACAGCAGATACATAAGAGCCGACAAAAGCATTTTCCCCGCCTCGTCCCAAAAAGGGTCTATCGTTTGTGAGTTCGGCGCCGTTGTTGCTTTATATATTGCTGTTACGATTTTTTGAATATCATCTTCGGCGTATGCGTCTGTATCGGTATCCTTTCGGATATATGTGAATGGATTGTATCCCCAAGAACGGCTGGGATTGACAAGGTTAAGGACTTTTATGTTATAGCCCTTACTTTGCAAATAACCGGCAGTATTTCTGCATACTTCGCCTTTTGGGTCAAGCACCACATAACTTGCACTCGCTTCCAACAAGTTCGGATACACATAGCCTGTTGTCTTGCCGGAACCGGGACCGCCTATAAGTACCGTGTTGTAATTACGCTTATGAATAAATGTATCAGCTTTAGTAACACTTAACGCAAAATTTTCGGTATAGACAATACGGTCAGAGGAAGTCGAATGGAATTCCTTGCGTAGTTTCTTAATGTCAGCATAGTCCGCACTTCCGTTTTCAACTCCACTACGGTGCAGTCGGCGTTTGTACGAAAAAAACACGATGACAATAGTCCCATAAAACAAAAGGCACCCCATAATAGTTCTTGGTGTGCTTTGAGTCCAACTTATAAGAAAAGGATTGAAGTTTATCTGTTCAGCATTTTGCAGAACAGACGGCAATCCACCTTCGGAATATGGAGCAATGCAAAGTGCGATATAAATTGCTATTATACTTCCGATAGCTGCCGCTATATAAAACGGTCTATCTCGTGACCTTTTGTTTTTATACACTTCGATTATCCCTCCTTAGCAAAGTGTAAGCGCCGGTTATCGCCGACACAATTTCGAGTGTTTTGTTCCCGCAGTTTATTGTTAAGACGATATGCTAAATCGTGTGCGATTTCTTGGCAAGTCTCCATCATTGACCGAAAATCTGTTTGTTCCGGGTATCTTTTCGGAAGTCCGGACAAATCGAAGCTAAATGCCGAGGTGTCAACACCAACGCTGCGACACAACAGATACGAAACAATTCCCGCTTCAAAAGAGCGTGAAGAACGGTCAAACATCGAACCTTCTTGCTTATGAAAGATACCTAATGCGATTTCGTAAGCTACACGCTGAAACCATTCTTGCCGAGCTACTTTTCGTATTATGACCGTTTTGGTTTCGGGGATATATTTGAGTTCATCTTTTTCTGATATGTCTTCTGCGGTGTGGATGAGCTGCTTCGGGTCATATACCAAACACCTTATCGGCGACGAATTACACAGAGCGATATTCCGTGTTTTTTCGGTGTTGTTGCTGCCGATAAAAACAGAGATAGGGCGTGCGTTATTCATAACCGACCGTGCATATTCAGGGCTTGTAGTCTGGCAAGCATCGTATCCTTTATAAAGCTTGAACTTCGTGTGTACCTCTCCGTTTTCGTCAACTCTTTGTCCGTTTGGGACAAATTGATAAATTCCTTCGGGATAATAACCGTTTGCATCTTTTATAACAGATACATTGCGTTTTTCCCACTCTTTAATTGACAGGACTGCCGTCGCATTAGGCAACTGAGCCTGAACTAAAATTGTGTTTCCGACAGATGTGGTAACGTGGTCTGCTAACTTGTTCAGAAAGTCAAGAAATTCATCTTCGTTTGTCATTATTCGAGTTGTTTGTGCGGTTAGTAAGGAAAACGCTGCTTGTTCTTTTGCTTGCATCATTTTTTTGAATTCTTCAGGTGTAAGTTCGTGCTGTTGTTCCACTATCGAACACCTCCCTTTTTAGATAACGGGATTTCAGGCTTTTTGTGAGATTTGAGCTGTATTGCCCACTTTCCGGCTTCTTTAATTTCTGCTCCTGTGACTTTGCGAAGTGATTGATTTCTTTGGTTTACAACTTCGTAAAGGTGTGTATCCCGCAAATCTATTCTAACAGATTTACCGCCGTCGGCGTCCATTGACACAACATCTTTTTTAGGAACGATTAACCGTTCCTGCTTCATAGTACCGGGGATAGTTAAGACAACTTTGTCCGGTGCTTCTGAAACAAGTAAGGTTGCCTTGTTTGCTGATATAGGAATTAAGCGACCATCTCTGCGAGCATTAACCAAATATGCCTCCTCCAAGTTCGGAGTAATTCCTGCCTTGTCATCAAAAGTCATATCGAAAGGACTTGATTCGGTTGAGTTCGGCTCCAATCGAAGAGAACGGTCGATTGGAGCTTGCGTGGGGTTTTCTTGCTCATTAACGATTGCACCGTCCTCCGAAATTTTAATATCAACACCTTTTGCGTTGCCCTCTGTCATTGCCTGTTCATATGCTTCAGGGGACAATTCGTTAATTGTAAGGTCATAAGGTTTCACGCTTGCAATTCCAAGACTTTCAGCTAAGCGAACAAAACGGTCTGCGTCATCTCTGCGAACAGATATTTCAACACGTCCTTCGTTCTTCATCTCTTTGGTGGTTTTGTATTGCATATATGGAATATGTAATCGCTTTAATTCCGGCTTTAACCTATCTAAATCGGTTTTAGATAATGGAAAGACCGAGCTGCTGACAAAATTGTCAAGAAAAGCTCGTGTCTTAATCTTACCGCCGAGCTTCTGTTTGCCTTGCTTGCGGTCGTAAAGTGTTCGCACCCCCGCAAAAAATAGAGCAAGTCCTTTCGAGGCTGCTTCTCCTGTAAATCTAAAACAATATTGAATACCTTCCATCGTCATTCTAACGAGAATATCGGTTGCTTCAGCTTCTGCTGACATTATCATCATTCCTTTCATTTTTTTGTGTTTTTTCGGTGTTGTTATCTTGCGATTTTACATTTTCGTTTTTAATCACCTCACTCTGTTCTACGCTTATCTCTCTGTTTGTTTCGCTGACACGAGCTGAACGCTCATATATCCGTTCACAAGAACGCATTTGATTGCCTAACCGCTTTATCAATGAATTGAGTTCTGTTATTTGTGATTGAATGGATTTTGCTACATCTACGGAGTCACAGTAAGTAAGTTCTTTACGGAGGCTCAAACGCTTCACACATAACTTGTGCCGTTTTTCGTCAAGCTGATAATACAAATTGAACAACTGTTCAACCGTATCAATTTTTGAGTCGAACAACAAAGTAGCGTCTTCGGTAAATTCCTTAAACAGTTTGGTATCGTGGCGAGCTTGTATCGGCACATTGCTATAAGTAGAAGAATTTAGTAGTTTTTTTAAGCGATACAGGTATACATAATAAAGTCCACGCAATTTCCCTTGCGACCTAATGGGAAATTGTGATTTTAAGCGATAAGCCTTCACTCTAACACGGAATGGCTTGGACTTGGACTCTTTAGCAAGTCGTCTGTCCGAATACATAATTCGCTCTGCAATATCTTCTTCTGTATAGCCATTGCCGAGTTTGTATAATCGGAAATTCACTTTTGCACCCGGTGGAGATAAACTTAAGTATTTACCACGGCGGTTCACAGTATAACCATTGCTTTCCAATTCGTTGAGTAATTCCTTGAATGTGGTAACTCGGGGTATCAGTTCATCTATATCGTGACGAATCATTCCACGCCACGTAAATCCACCGTTGTGAGCGATAACCCACTCAGCATAAGATTTTCCGCTGTTGGTCGGCGCTTCGATAACAGACAGATTATGAACTTTGCAAATACGGTCGTTTTCTTCTCTCATCCGTCTGATGAAATCGTGGTCAGTTTGAAGTTTTTTACCGTCCATCGAGTTTACTGCATTAACCACAAAATGATTATGCAAATGAGCCTTATCTAAGTGCGTCCCAAAAACAACTTGAAATCCATCGTTTCCAAACAACGCTTCAGCGAGTTCTTTACCGCATAACGCTGCTTCTTCGGGGGTGGTCTCTCCCGGCTTGAAACTCTGAATGAAATGATACGCATAATTTCCGGAGGTTTTATCCCAACGGTCTCGGACAGCTCTGAATTGGTTTGCTGCACCGACAAGCGAACAGTTGCAGGAGTCAGCATACAGGCTTTCTTCATCAGTCGTTTTTTCCGGATTAAGAACATAACGGATTAACTTGGTTACAGCTGCGTGTGTTTTGGGTGGCTTGGGTAGTCTCTTCGTCGTTGCCAAACAAAATCACATCCTATCCAAAAACACTTGCATTGTTTCATCAAATTTATTAACCGCATCATAAAACCTTTCTACATTGATGACATTCATTGAATGAGCTCGGCGTGAGATTTGGTTGAGATTGTTACCGATAGCGTAAAGTTGTGCAAGAACATCTTTTTCATATTGACCGACCTCTTTGGTTTTTGGAATTTTATCTGCAATCAATTTACGCAAATACGCTTCTTTTGATAGACCGGACCTTTCCAAGTTGTATAGAAAATAATCATACTCATCATCATTAAGTCGAACCTGTATTCGGTTTGTTCGTTTCCTATGCTCATTCATTTTTTGCACCGCCATTCTGTTTGGAATAAAATCTCTGAAGTTCACGAACTTCTTTTGGGTCTGATGCCCTCGCTATAATCCTCAACCCTAAACGAAGAATTTCAGCACGTGATAAGCCTGCTTGCTCTGCGACATAAGTCAGTAGCCCTGACTCGTAGGGCGATAAGCGTATAAGCAGTTGATTTGTTTTGTTTTCACGCATTTTTTCACCTCCTGCTGAAGCTTCAAATACTCAAATGATAATCCGCAAAATTTCGGTCGAAGAAGAAAACTCTATAAATATGAAATTCTCCTTGTTCGATTTCTTGTGGAAGGCGTGGCAAGCAAGGGATTTGGGTGACCAACCCAAATCCCGCTTGTCAGGGAGTACCCTGAAACCCCATATAAAATATAAAATACAGCACCTAAACTTCCGGAAAAGAAAGAGACTTTTTCCCACTTCTATCCGTCATTCT
This sequence comes from Candidatus Fimenecus sp., assembly GCA_052273625.1. GTDB lineage: Bacteria > Bacillota > Clostridia > Oscillospirales > Acutalibacteraceae > Fimenecus. The sequence goes on from DAVZHW010000004.1 coordinate 11,832, forward strand.
ATACTGATTTTTGTGTGAAAAACCCTCAAAACGTGTTGTTGTTTTGAGGATTTTATCGCCGAATATTTGCTGCGTATCGACAAGTCGAGACTGTGGAACACATATTTTACACACACCGTTTTTGTAAAAAGTAGAGTGGGGAATACCTCGCAAACGACTGTTGCAAGGGGTATATTTTATGATGTAATCATCATAAGTAACCTCTATACAGTTGACCGTTTCGCCTCTTACTTTTGCCCACTTGCATAGCTCATAATAACGCAAATTTGATGTTTGAAACTGTATGCTACCATCTAAAATACCCTGCAAATCTTTAGTCGGATTTAAGTTAAACAGCGGTACTTTCAACAAAGAAACATCATCAACGGCACGTCGTAAGAGTACGCATTTCTCGTTCAAATCGGCAGCTTTTTGCAAGTTATCATCACAGGTTACGACCACTGTTCTTGCAAAGTCCTCGTCTCCAATTTGCCTAAAAAGACGATAGTCTATCAACAATCCCGAATAATAATCGTCCCTATCTTTTAGCATCGGATACCAAACTCTTTGTTTTAATATGTTGTGATAACCTACCGTATCAGCGTTTCTAAAGTCATTAAAAGGAATGCTGTATTTGTTTTCAAAGGCTGTTATTTGCTCCGGTTTGTCAATATACAAAGAAATGTCAGCAAATAAATCCGGCTGTTCTCCCGACTCTAAAACGCTGATGTTTAGGTTCTTACTTGTTCTATCTGCTTGAATTCCGAGCCTTCCCCATTCATAATTCCACAATGTTTTATTATCTCTTTGTCGATGTTTACGCTCGATATTGTACCATTTAGAAAGCTTGTTCATTGCTGTTTTTCTATCGCAATCTTCCATTGTTTGCACAAGTGTTATTGTGTCTCCTCCGACAGAACCGCCAAAATCATACCAAGTATTATTGGGGTAAATACAGCAAGAAGCAGTACGCTCCGAGCGTATTTTGCAATATGATTTTTCGCCGTGTTGGTTTACGGCTATGCCGTAAATGTCTCGAAGTATCTCTGTAATAGGTAATTGCTTTAATTGTTGTATAAAATCGTCACGCATATATTCCACTCCTTTTCATATGATTTTTGTTGCTGAAACAGGTCTAACAAAAAGATAAAAGTAAGTATAAAAAAAGAGAAGCTCTTCAAGAACTTCTCTTTATTGTTACATATTCTGTTTTCCCTGATTAAAGTGATAACGGCGGCTCTCTGTGGCGAATAGGATTTAATCCATCCATACATTTATCATTTGAAGAATTCCTATCGGCTATATAGCCTCGATTTTGAGAAAAAATTCATAAGAAAGATAATTGTTGCCCATTATCTTTCCATATCCTTCGATACAGGCTTATATGCTTTTGCTTCTATGCCATTTTCCGTATGATAAAATCGTTCGGGATATTTGAAATTCTCCAAGTATTTATTAGCCAACTCCTCGGGCATATTCTGAAAGTTTTCTGCCTCGGCAGGTGCGTAGGCAATGAAAAACTTGCCGACAATAATGTCAAGAATTTCTTTATCTTTTCCGTAAACAGCCCTGTTAAGAGGAAGTCCGTTTACCTTGCCTTCCTCATTGCAAACAATAGCAACTTCGTCATCAAAGGGCATATATTCCTCGATATATCCGTCAACAGTCTCTTGCATCGCTTCAAGAGTATCTTCGATTTCAACAAGCTTTGGATACTTGCCCGGCTCTACGAGAACAACAGAAATCTTTTCTTTCGGCTCAATCTTTTTGAAGGTATCCACTTCAACATTAAGAGCAAGAGAACTCCCGTTTTCCCACCTCATATGAATTTGACCTGCATCATCCACGTGCGTTACAGTTCCTTTCAACCCATAAGGCATTTGACTTTCGCCTTGCATTTCTTGGAGGATAATCTTTGTTCCCTCCGGATACATTTCTCTTAATTTTTCTACATTCATCTTTCAAAACTCCTTTTTTGAAACAGAAAAAGTCGCCTGATTTTATTTAGAAAACCAAGCGACTTAAAAATGTTTTACCTATTATCTTGTGGGTTCGTCCTTTTGTTTTGTCTTTCTTCGGGACGGAAGTGCAAGCAGCTCTCTCACTCGTTCATTGACTTGCTTTTCAATCGCAGCAAGTCTTTCTTCGGGAAGATTAAGTGACGGATGACGCTTGAACTTGAAACCTATCAATCTGCGAAGCTGTGATTTTTGTTTCGCACCCATAACTTCCTTGCAGATTTCTTCATAGGAAATTCTGTATGGATTGGAACGGGTTTTTGCATACTCTTCCAAATTTTTGAAATCGTTAGGCATTGCAAAGTTGAACAATGACAAACCGTTATCAAATATCGGGGCGGGAGAAATAATCTGTCCCGTATGATTATCACGTAGTACGCCGAAATTTCCGAAGTGCCTATCTTCGTTGTATATTACGGAGTCAAACACAAGCATACTACAAAGCTGCTCATAAAAATCTGTTCCCAAAGAAGCGTAATAGTCTATACAATCCTTCAACGTACTCTTATCGAGAATTCTTCCGATGGGAACAAAAGCAGTATCAATATTTGTGAAAAGTCTGCACTTTGAAGCAAGGATACCTTTCCAATTTTCCAAATCGTATTTCACACAAGGCAATCCCATTACTTCGGCAATCTGGCAGGCATAATACTCGCTGTATGGTTCATTTCCGGTGTTGGCTGCACCCTCCGTTCCGCCCTTGTAAAGGCAAATTACGTCGTTATCTACAAACCGCCAAGCTTTTCTCAGCATACCGTTTGTGGTAAGCTCAGGCGAAGTTGAAAATGCTTCGTTGCTTCCGCCTACTCCCGTATAAGCAACCAAAGATAAAGCTTCTGAAAAACGGTTTTCATAAAGATTATAGTCGGCAAACTCGCCTTTGAAATCAACAGGCACCACCCAATAACTATCATTTAATGATAAGCCCATACAAACATCGATAATACCTTTGGTGTTATTTACGCTGAGACCTAAAGTTTTCAATATTTCATCTACAAACTGTCGGTTTTTCGGAATAACTCTTTTTTCGAGCCATTTGACAATTCCTTCATTTGTAAGCTCTAAATCAAGAGGAAAGAGTTTTGCCTTTTGCGTGTCGGAATAAAGAATATTCGCCTGTAAGCCTTCGAGTCCTTTTTCTTCAAGAGAAAAGGTAATTAAATTCTCGTCATACAGGCGAAGGCTGTAAACATTCGTCATAGGTTTACTCCTTTCTTCAAGTATAATGCTGATGTCTTTTCCAAGTGCTTCAGCAATACGTAACATCATATCAAGGGAAAGGTTTTGTGTTCCGCTTTCAATACGACAGATGTTAGAACGCTGCGTACCGATAAGTTTTGCAAGTTGTTCTTGTGTCAATCCATTTTCAAGCCTTGCCTGCGTTAGTTTTTGAATAATACTTTGTCTTAAAACCAGCATTTCTTTATCTGTCATAAAGCTTCATCCCTTTCCCTTTCTGCTATGTTATCATATATGATAACTGATGTCAATAGACTTTGTTATCGTTCAAAAATCTTCTCTTTTTGCTTTTTCGGCACTTCGCTCTCATCAGGCTCACCGCCGACAATTTCGTTTTCGGTTTTATCCATATTAAGAAGAATATTAAGTTCATCCAATCTTGCAAGTTTTACTTTCAAATCTTCCTCTTGGGTAAAAGGCTTTTCAACCTCTGCTTTAGCAGTTTCAAATTGAGCTTTCGTGTTTACAAGCTCATTCTCAGCAAAGGATAAAGCTTCTGAAAACTTTTCTACACCGTTATCAATTCGAGTAATATTGCCGTAAGAGTCCTCTCCAAGAAATACATTTCTGCTTGTAAAACCTTTAATCTTAACCATATATGTTCGCTCTAAAGTATCAAACGAAAGTTCCATATCAAAGCCACGATATTTGCCAAGATAAGTAGGTTCAGGACTACTCATCAGCTTGCAAGCTTCAATTATTGCCTTACCGGCTTCTGCTTTTTCGGAATAAAAAACACCCTTAATCTCCATACCGACAAAGTGGTCGTCTGTTGGTTTTGGGTTACGTTTTGCAGTTTCGGCATCTTGTTTAAGTCCCTCGATTTTATTTTGTAAAGAGGTAATTTGTTGAGGATAATACTTAATTATCTTGTCCTCAAGACGATACTTTTCCGATAAGAAATTGGATTTTAACAGCTTCAGCTTTTGTACCTGAATATCCAAATCCATCTTTTCTTTGATATATGGGTTGCCGGTAGCAAGCATTTTAATTTCCGCATAGGATAGGGCAGTTTCATCAATGTCCTCAGCGGAACGAACCGGAGATTTGCTCGTCATAATCTGACTTGCAAACTTCTGCTTGCCCTCTACGAGCTGATAGAGGTATGCGTCAAAGGTCTGTTCCGTTACATATCGGTAAATATCTACATCCGGATTTGAGTTTCCCTGACGAATGATACGACCGGAACGCTGCTCCAAGTCTGAAGGTCGCCAAGGACAATCCACATCGTGCAAAGCAATCAATCTGTCCTGCACATTTGTACCTGCGCCCATCTTCTGAGTTGAACCGAGAAGCACTCTGACTTCGCCTTTACGGGTCTTTTGGAACAGCTCTTTTTTCTTAATATCCGTGTCGGCTTCGTGTATAAATTTCACTTCGCTTTCAGGAACACCTCGCTCAATAAGCTTCTTTCTGATGTCGTTATATACAGAGAAAGTACCATCGTTCTTTGGTGTTGAAAGGTCACAGAACACGAGCTGCGCCGATTTCTTATCGGCGGTTTCTTCCCATATACGGTAGATATTATCGACACAAGCATTGATTTTACTATCCTCAAAGTCGGGCAGCATATCGTTTAACATTCTTTGGTCGAGAGCAAGTTTTCTACCATCGTTTGTGATTTTCAACATATTGTCAACGCTTGAATCAACAGCACCGCCACGAACCTTCTCAGCTCGCTCTGCAAGAGAAGCAACCATTTCTTTTTGCATTTCCGACGGCTTGACCGCAACATTGTGATAATGTGCTTGTGGTACGGGAAGGTCAAGCATATCCGCTGTTTTTATATCGGCGACCTCCTTAAACATCGCCATAAGCTCCGGCAGATTATAGAACTTGGCAAATCTCGTTTTCGCACGATACCCTGTCCCTTCGGGAGTTAATTCCACGGCTGTCACGGTTTCACCGAAGGTCGAAGCCCAACTATCAAAGTGCTGTAAATCATTCTTCACAAGTGTATTATACTGCAAATATCTCTGAATAGTATAGAGTTCCACCATAGAGTTTGAGATAGGTGTTCCCGTTGCAAAGACAGTTCCTCGCCCTCCGGTCAGCTCATCAAGGTATCTGCATTTCATAAAGAGGTCAGAAGATTTCTGTGCCTCTGTCTGTGCGATACCGCCCACATTTCTCATTTTTGTATAAAGGAAAAGGTTCTTGTAATAATGGCTCTCATCTATAAAAAGCCTGTCTACACCCAATTCCTCAAAAGTCACTACATCATCCTTTCTCGTTTGGTCATTGAGTTTTTCCAGCTTCAGCTTCACAGCTCTCTTTGATTTTTCAAGCTGTTTCACAGAAAAATTTTCTCCACGGTTACGCTTCAAATCAGCGATACCATTTGTGATTTCCTCAAGCTGCTGTTCCAAGATTGACCTTTGTCTTTCAAGGGACATCGGTATTTTTTCAAATTGGGAATGACCGATAATCACAGCGTCATAATCGCCTGTGGCAATGCGACCGCAGAATTTCTTACGGTTCTTTGTTTCAAAATCTTTCTTTGTCGCCACAAGAATATTTGCTGCCGGATATAACTGCAAATACTCCGCCGCCCATTGCTCTGTCAAATGGTTTGGAACAACAAACAACGATTTATTACAAAGTCCAAGCCGCTTTGACTCCTGTGCCGCCGCTACCATTTCAAAAGTCTTTCCTGCACCGACTGCGTGGGCAAGAAGTGTGTTCCCGCCGTAAAGAATATGTGCCACCGCATTTCTTTGATGTTCCCTAAGTTCAATTTCAGGGTTCATCCCATTAAATGTGATATGACTTCCATCGTATTCACGGGGTCTGATACTGTTGAATTTTTCGTTATAGAGCTTGCAAAGTTTTTCCCTTCGGGCAGGGTCTGCCCATATCCAATCCTGAAAGCCTTGCTTAATAAGTTCTTGCTTTGCCTGTGCGATTGCCGTTTCTTTTTTATTCAGAACAGCCTTCTTTTTGCCCTCATCATCTTCGATATAATCAAAGATACGGACATCTTTTAGGTTCAGCGTTTCCTCAATTATCTTGTATGCGTTAATTCGAGAAGTTCCGTAAGTGCTGTATGCTTTAACATTAGAACGGTCATAGCTCTTACCCTCGATATTCCATTCACCGGAATATTGAGAGAAATGGACTTTGATATTCCAACGTGCGTAATAGGGCGTACCCAAGAACTCAAACATAAACTGCTGGATTATCTCCGGAGGCATCCAAGTAGCTCCGAGCCTTACGGATATTTCGCTTGCCGTCAGGTCTTTCGGCTGAACTTTCTCCAGAGCCTCTACATTGATTTTATAATCATCGGGATACACCTCGGCAGATTTTTTGGCTGTAATAAGTTTCTCTCGGACATTTCCCGAAAGGTACTCATCTGCCATCAGATACTTTTGTTCGCTTACATTCCCGTAGCCGTAAAGTGGGTTTAAGAAGATTACGCCCTTTAAGTCAGAGAATAATTCTTCTTCGCTTTTGCCTGTAAGCTCACGCATATATTCCATATCAACGGTTGCTTTCTCTCCCATAGATACGGCAAGCGCTTCGTCCGCCGTATCAACCTCCGTTATCGGTTTATGCGGTTTTATTGTACGCTTAAAAAACATATCAGCCTTGCGTTCAAGCTCGCCGTTTTCGTTGATAACTTCAAGTGCGGAAAGCAGGGCAAAGGAACTGTCATCACCGAATGCCGACACATTGGCTCTGCTGTTAATCAGTCCGTATTTCTTTGTATAACCGTCATAAAGGCTGTTGAGTTTTGACTGCTCGGCTTTGATTTCTTCGTCGGGATAATCTTCGGTTTGAAGTTCAATCAGGTTGCGGACACAATCTCTTATCGCAACCATACCCTTAATGCGGTTTTCGGCTGTTGCAGATACTATGGCAGGCGACATACGGGAGTTCTCACGAAAATAGATTTTATCGTCAACAATCGTGTATGAAAAGTTTCTCACATTCGGGTCTGCCGGGATAGAATTATCTTCTTCCTCAAGTTCATCTTCCACTTCGTAATCGGAAATTTCTCCGTGTATATTCGCTACCGCTTCCGATAACAATTCGGATAAATCTGCATTTTCAAACGGTACGCAGGTTACTTCTTCGCCAAAGCGACCGCTTACTGTTTTCATTTCGCCCAGTATCATTTCAGGGTGCTCTACAAAATACGAGTTCATCGTGATACCATTTTCATTCGTGCCAAGCTGTACCCAGTCGGGTACAATATCAATGAGCCTGTCACGCTTTTGCAAGAACAAAATGTCCGATACGACCTCTGTTCCGGCATTGCCCTTAAAGGTATCATTCGGCAGTCTGATTGCTCCGAGAAGTTCTGCTCTTTGGGCAATATATTTTCTGACCGATGAATTGGTTTTATCCATTGTGCCTTTGCTTGTGACAAGAGCCATTACACCGCCGGGTCTTAACTTATCCAAAGACTTGGCAAAGAAATAGTCGTGAATAAGGAAGTTGTACTTATCGTATCTCTTGTCTGTCACCTTGAAATCGCCGAATGGCACATTGCCGATAACTCCGTCAAAGAAACTGTCGGGAACATTGACTTCTTCAAATCCTTGTGCCGCTATTGAGGACTTCTGATAAAGCTGCTGTGCAATACCTGCCGAAACGGTATCAAGTTCAACGCCGTAAACTTTTGCGTTTTCCATTGATTTTGGCAGCATACCGATAAAATTACCGATACCGCAGGATGGCTCTAACAAATTGCCCTCACGAAATCCCATCTGTTCCATTGCTTTGTATATGGCATTGATAACTGCTGGAGGGGTATAAAAGGCGGTCAAGGTGCTTTCTCTTGCCGAAGCGTATTCTTCAGGTGAAAGCAAAGTGTAAAGCTCTACAAACTCATCTGCCCAAGCTGAATTATTCTCGTCAAAGGCTTCGGGCAAACCACCCCAACCGACATATTTAGATAAGACAAGTTGTTCTTCGGGTGTGGCAAATCTGTTTTCAAACTCACATTCTTTGAGTACTCTTATTGCTTCTGCATTTCTGCGAAAACGCTCTTTCTTGCCGACTTGTTCAACAGGGTTAGAACGCAAATCAAAGTTATTTCGTTCCGCCATCGACACATCGGGGTGCAGGTCAAAACTTTTTACCTTTTCTTTTTTCTTTTTCTCCCAAGCAGGAACAATCGGCTCAGGTTCTTTATCGTAACCGTTTCCGATACGAATGCCCTCGTTATACATCTCATCGTAGCTGTCAAAACCGTTTTGAACGGCTACAATTTCTCGGTAGTCCTCAATCGGAACTTTACCGATATTGGTTGCTATCATATCACTTCTTTCGGCAGTTTCAATGAGTGCTTCCATTGTCTCAGGCGTACACTCTGTATAATCAGGTGTCTGACTGAAAGCATTTTCAGCTTCTTCAAACCACTTAGTACCTACATCTGCAAGCGTTTGGTCTGCGATACTGCCGAGATAATCAAAGAAGTCATCTGTCGATTTGTGGGTTTTTGCCGCTTCTTTGATTTCATCAAAGGAGAGTGTATTTGTAACATATTGACCTCCGGCATTGCTGTCGGGGTTATAGTACATCCAAGTTACACTTTCATTGTCCCGGTCGATAAAGAAGGCGTCGTCATAACCGGTTATCGGACTGAAATCCTGTACGATTTCGGTATCGTTTTGAGCCTTATTTTCGCCTGTAACGGCTTTTTCTTCCGCCGGTAATACACTGACCTTCAAGTGGTCGTTTATTGGATTTTCACGCACTTTACGGTCAAATTCCGAACGCTCAAACTCTTTGTTAAATAACGGCATTTCGGTATCATAAAGCATTACTCTCTTATCATCAAAAGATAAGATTTCGTATTCCGAAGCACCGATATATACTGTATCGCCGAGATGATATTCATATCGTGCTTCCGTTTCTACCTCGTTGTTTTCAGTTTCGGGTGGGGCAGAAGAAAGTATTTCACGATTTCTTTGCTGCTCTGCAAGTTCTGCTCGCCGTTCTTCTTGTTTTTCAAGCCACTTTGGATACTGCTCCTTTTCTTTTGGATTGAGGTATCTGTCCATACGGATAAGTTCTCCGATACGCTTTTCAACCTGATTCCATTTAAGAGTGAGTTTAGGTGCGCCGTTTCCAAATCCTTTTGAAAGGGTTATGCCTTTTCCGTCGTGGTTTTCATCAATACCTGCACCGATAATAACAGGATATGAACCGCCCCAACCGTATTCATTTTTGAGAAAATCTGCGTTTTCCTTTGCGGACAGGCTCTTTTCAAACTGCTCATAGATACGCATTTTACCCTCGGATATTCCGCTTCCACGGGTGAGAACTGCGTCGATAATCTCTTGAGAAAAAGAAAAGGCAGAGGACTTTTGTTCCTCTGCCTGACTGTTTGATATTAAGCTCATCTGCATATCCGTTGACGGTAACGGTTTTATCCTGTCGGTTAATTCTCCCAAAAGACGCATTGCTTCGAAGTGCTGGGCGATTACGCCCCAATCATAAAAACTCTGCTTTGTTCGACTTTCGTACTTGCCCTCCCACAAGTGAAGAACATTCTGAAATGTCTTGTAGCCTACCGTTCTGCCGTCCTCCAATGTGAGTTCGGTGTAGTCGTTATTGAAAATACTCTTAACATATTCAGTCCTATCCGAATTACTTGTGTTTCTTTCAAAGAAGTCTTCGATTTCTTCTTTTGAAGCGGACAGGTGTGGGGTAGTGCCGAGTATTTCTCTGATTGTATCGTCTCCGCCGAAAAACGGCAGGCTCTTGTCCTCGTGTTCTCTGTCGTAATACTCTAATTGAATATTACCTGTTCCTTCACGATTTCCTGTGCCGAGTTCCTGATATTGTTCATCAAGCGAACCCATTTCATCATATCGTCTGCTTTCAGCTGCTCGGTCACGCCTTGGTCTTTCGCCATCTGCTTGACTAAGCTTTCCTCCAATTCCATTGCTCTCTCTTCCACTTCCGCCAAGTGCTGTATCAGAATTCCTTTCGTCAACAGATTGCAATATATGATTTCGTGTTCTTCCTGCAAGTATTTTCTCCTCATCCTTGCCCATCTGCCCAGCATTACTTCCGGCTGTTCCGGTAACTTCAAGTCCGGAAGAAGATAATCTCCCACCTGCGTGTATGTTATTTCCATAGTTGTTTCTCCCTTCGTTTTTATTTACATCTGCATTATAGTTCTTTTTTTCAGATAAATCAAATGTGCGATTTTTTTGTTCGTACATTAAAATGGACTTTGCTATCTGTTCGAGAGCGATTTTTGCGGTTTTATTTGTTGCAACTCCAACCGCATTAAAAACTTCTTGTGAATTAAATTTTGAAAGGACTGCAAAATCCGAAGGAGAATAATTTTTATCAACGTCTAACCCTAATCGTGCCATTATCATATATGACACGCTGTCTTTTACGAAATTTAAATATAAAGTGTTAGCTTCTTCGGTAGGTAAAGATTTTATATCACTACCTAATCCAACATTCATAAAATCAGAAATGTATTTTTCGGTGTTGTTTTTAATAATGTTAGAAACACTTTCTTTTATAACACCTTCGAGGCTTGTTACATCGTAAACACCAAAAGCATTTTTAAGTGCTTCGATTACTGTTGTTTCATACTCAGGCTTCATATCCCAAATCGGAACAGATCGGGAATGACTGATTTCGTGCGTATCCGAAACATCAAAATAATGAATGAGTCTTTGTCGGCTTCTGTCGGCAGACTCAAAAACAGCAATACCTTTTGCACCCTTATTAACCCATCTTTTAAATGTTTCATTCCAACGTTCGATTTCAAGAACAGCCGTCGCATTAGGTCTTTGTATGAAAAGTAAGAACTGTTCGTCAAAACGCAGCTTAAAATTTCTTCCGGCGGTCTGGAGAAATGATTGCCATTTTACAGGGTCAGTTATTATTTCTGAACAAGCTCTGTCATAAATCTCTGATATAACGTCAAATTTTTGAGCCATTAGATACATACCTCCTGTATTTATTTTCTTTTCACAATCTGACTATAAGAAAACAACGCCCAATAAATGAGCGTTGTTTTTATTGTTTACTTTGCCGTCCATTGAGCAACTACGCTGTATGAATTACAACTTCCGTCATAACCGAGGAAATTGCCCTCATCTTCGGGAATAGTGTAGGTGTCGCCGACTTCGGCTGCCATTTGTTCGAGGTCAGCAGCTGATATTGTTATAATCTGACCTTCGCTTTTGAGGTATTCTCCCGTAACATTATTACGGAATGCCCATCCTGCAAACTCGTAGCCTTCTTTTTTGAAGGGAGTTTTCAATGCAAGCGTAAATGCCATCTTATTGAATGGTTCTTTGGTTGTAACGGTATATGAAGGCATATATCCTTTACCACCATTGGAGTCGTAGCTTACTGTTACAGTCTGTGGTCCTCTGTATGCGTCTTGACAGTCAACAAATTGCAATTTATTGTTATCGGCCCAAGTTTGTGCGTATGAACCGCTTACACCATAAATTGTTTGCGGTAATTTATCTGCTTTGTAAAAAGCGGACAGAGTACCCTTATAATCCTCTCTCAAACCGTTTCCTGCAATACTTGTTACAGTACTCGGTATAAGAATTTTATCAAGTGTTGCGCATTTGAAAGCACAAGGTGCTATTTCCTTAACGGTTTTCGGAACTTCGTAACCGTATTTTGTTGAGGTTTTTCCTGCGGGATAAAGAAGAAGTTTTGTAATGTCCTTGTTAAAGAGAACTCCGTCAACCGAAGCAAAATACGGGTTATCTGCACTAACATTTATTGTTTGGCAGCGAGCTGCGATTTTCTTTATTGCTTCAAGTTGCTCTTGATTCAAGTTGCCTTCATAGGAAGTAGTTCCGTTATAATTGCTGAAAGAGCCGGGAATATAATTATAATGGTCGGAAGTATGTACTAAATAGTCGGAAATGAACTCTTTTAGTTCGTTGCCAATATTAAGTGTTCTATATGAAGAAAATGCACCTTCTCCGACGCTTGTACAACCATCAAGCAAGTTAATTGTATCAAGGTTATTATATCCTGCAAAGGCGTATTTGCCTACATTTCCTTTAATGGTAAGACCATTTAATAATTGAGCTTCAGCTTCCGGATGACCAAACGTACCAAGTTGTGTTCTGTTAAATGCGTAGTCTTCTACATTTCCGGATATTATCGTATTGCCGGCAATGCCGGTATATATAAATGCTCCGGCTTTAATATCTTTTATTGTTGCAGGGAAAGATGTATTAAACTGCGAGGCGTTGATATTAGACATATCAGATATTTTTTCTTTTAATGTTCCCACAACCGGTGTTTCTTGGCTCGAACCAATCAAAAAAGCACATTCGCCAATTGTTTCTAATCCTTCGTTGAATGTTATCGGTAAATAATAAGAACCACGGCATATTGCTAAACTGTTATCCTTATAATTTGTCATAATACCTGAAACAGTATGGTGTGGTCCGTACCATAGGGCAAAAGCAAGCTTTCCTATTGATTTTACGGAACTCGGTATAACGGTTGAAGTTGCATTTGTTGAGTCTGAGGTGCAGATTAATCCGGTATTGAACATAAAAGCACAATCTCCGATTTCTTCTACCGTGTCAGCGATACTAATATGTCTAAGTCCCATAGTTCCATCTTCGTGAGAATACTTTTGTATAACTTCATCACGATATTCTTCAGCTTCACGGCTATAATTGTTAGCATAAATCCTGTCATCCGTATAATCGCCAAGCATAAACGCACCTGCGCCGATATTCTTCACACCGGATTTAATAATAGCCGTATTTAAGGTAAATGAATGTTTAGCCATTGGAGAAGCTTCGTTCAAATATTCCGGTCCTGTTGTCGGACAAACAAAACCATCATTATATTCAACATCACTATCATTGGGATTGTACGATATATCAAATTTCTGATAATCTTTCATTATACCGTCGGAATCTTCTCCGTTGGCAAGAATAGTCACGCTTGAATAATCATCATTGAATTTCGCAACTACCCATTCAGCTTTATTTTTGCCGATTGCATATAAATGCTCATCGGCAGCGATTTCTTCAGCTGTGTATGTTTTATCTTTAACATCGAAAGAAAAAACAGCTATATCGGAATATGTTCCGGAATATTTTGCTTGTTCGGTTACAGCCACACCGAAATTATATTCTTCTGTGTCCGGCGAGCCTGCTTTGTGGGTTATGATGGTCGAACCACTTGCAACATCTCCTCTATCGTCAACGAGCTTATACGGAATTGTTGCTCCTCGCTGCTCGGTCATAACACCGCTGTACGATACTGTACCGACAAGCGTTGTTTCATCATTTAATTGTGCATTTACAATTTTTACAGTATTCGCAGCGGTATTAACCGCCTCGCCGTATTCTTGAGCTTTTGTGTATCGAGGTATTGTGACGGTATAAGATGTATCTTCCACATAGCTTACAGGGGTTGTTCCAACCACTTCTTTTGCAAATGCAATGGTAGGAACGCTTATTACCATTAACGTACTTAGTACAATCGATACCAAGCGTTTGGTATGTTTTGTTATTTTCACATTACCACTCCTTTCTGTTCTTTGAAAAAATCCGGCTTAACAGCTGACAAGGAAACTGAAAAACCGGAATCTTACTTAAAAACTTAACTTTATACTACAGAAACAGAAAATGTTGCTGTATCTGTATAAGCACCGGCAAATACGGGTGCCTGAGTAAGAACAGCACCTACGGGAACAGTAGATGTGTTGTTAGGATCTCCGGCAGCTACGGTAAGGATTGTATCACCGGAAACAATCTTTGTGCCGTTAGCCTGCATATCGTAGGCAATCTTAGTTGATGCGTTATCCGAAAGGACAAGAGCATTTTCAAAAGTTACATCAACCGTAAGATTAGTGCCGTAAGGGATGAGAACGTCCTTAGCTGTTACATTGCTTGTTACCGGAGTCTCGCCGACCTTTGCCGCTTTAATGAATTCGGGGATTGTCACGGTGTAAGTACCGGAAACAACATCGTCTGTCGGGTCATCGTTACCCTTGTCGTCAACCTTACCTGCCTGATAAAAAACAAGAGCGGTATCGGTAATGTGGTTTTCTGTAAGTGTTTTATCTGCTGCAAAGGCAGTTGTGCTTAATGTTGCAAATAACATTATTGCAAAAACTACAGCAAATACCTTTTTCATTATTCTCATAGTTAAATCATTCCTTTGTTTTATATTCCTTAACGCTTTTCTTTATCCTTGTCATTAAAGAAAAAACAATTAAGTGCTTAAATTAACTAACGTGTATAATGATTTGTATAGCCGGAGAATTCATTTCTTTTCCGGTTATCAATTCGTTAGTTTTAATTCTGATTATTGCAGGATAGTCGCCTGCGTCAAACTCACGAGTTATATTTATTTTTGATATTTTCTCGCCGGGCGGAACCATATCGGATGAATAAATTGTCTCTCCCGAGTCGGAGAGCAATATTTCAAACGAGAAGTAACAAGGATTGCCTTCGGGGTTCTCAAGCGGAATAGAGAGATTTTTGCTTGTATTAGCCGGGATTGACCAAGTGGTAAATCCTCTGACTTGGATTCCTCTCGCTTCGTTTGCTTGAGTATCGTCATCCCCACCGATATTGTGTTCTATGTTCGGACGGAATATCGAAGGTTCGATGGGACGTTGCTTGTCGCAAAATGCCAATGTAGTGACTAAACATAATAAAAGCAAAATAATAAGAGTAAGCATCAACGGAAGAAAAGAGTTCGATGTGATAGCTACATATTTGTTTTCCGTGTCTTTAAGCTTGATATATCCTTTTATAGATGCTGTTTTTGAACGGGTAGAATAAACATAAGATATATCACACTCATTATCACTTAATACACCCATCGGCTCGTTGTGCTTTTTGTTTTTGCGAAGTTTTAAATCTGTATATCCACAAATGTTAGCATTCTGTTGCTGTTCAAATTGAATAGGACTGATATATCGAATTTTGTGTTTCTTGCGAACCGTTTTTGTTTTATCGCCGAACAATTCAATCGTATATTTTTTGAGTTGCATATATATTTCCTTTCTGCTCCCACACAAAGCGACGGCACAAGTGTATCTTCTGTGCCGCCGTTTGCGTGTTTAGGAGGAACTGATAAAAAGATATGGTCTAAAATAACAAAAGCACTTTGCAATTACAAAGTGCTTTTAGCCTTCCGTCTTTTGATAAGGGAAATTGTTATCCAGGCGGCCGAAAGGCTTGCTATTAATATAACGCTATCGTTGAAATAATCGCCGCCGGTTTTCGGAATTTCTACAGGGATAAGCTCATTTGTCATATTGACACAGACAATCGTCTGTTCGTCCGTAATCTCAAAGGAATATTCGGTTTCATCAAGCCGATAACCCTCCGCCGCGGCGAACTCTTGGTATGTATATTTGCCTTTCTGCAGTTTGTCAAACTCGACGACACCGTTTTCATCGGTATAGCCTTCGCGGATAATCTCGCCTTGCTCGTTGCGGATTCTAAATCCAACATTCGGCAACAGCTTGCCGTCTGAAATGTCGGATTTCGTAATGATAAGCTTACCGTCTGCCCAAGTATTGATGGCTTCGATTTCGACGAGCTGACCGTCCTCGGTAATTGATACGGCAATCGGTGCGTTGTCAAACAGATAGCCGTCGGGCGCGGACAATTCGATAAGCACATAGTCGCCCACCGGCACGCCCTTGAACGCAAACAAACCGTTTTCGTCACTCTCAGAGAGCATAAGCGCCGTTTCTTCGGTGAAGTCCTCGGCATCTGTGCGGAACAAGCCAAAAACAGCACCTGCAAGTGCGTTTCCCTGTTCATCTACCTTTTTACCGTAGATGTTGCCGCGAATGATTTTGTTCTCAATCGCCTCACCGTTATTGACGGAGATATGTACCTCTGCTGTGTCCTGTCCTGCGTACTCGAATGTCACTGGGTATTCTTTGTCGGATAAAATGTAATGTTCATCGGTGCTGTATTCTTTCACATAGGTTTTGGCACCTACGGGTAAATCTGTGTGGAAGGCTGCTGTGCCGTCCTCGTTTAAGCTGAGGATCTCCAGCAAACCGTCTTTCGGAATCACCGAGCCATCCGCTGCCGTCAAATTTTCTGTAGCATACAGCGCAAACTGCACTTTGCTGATTTCACCATTCGTGCCGATTCCAAACATCTCGTCCTGCTCCAAAACTTTCTTGAGGTCAATAATTGCTTTTTGTCGCGCATTGGTGACCGTAATTGCCGCCGTGGTCACAGACACATTCTGCCCTGCGTAAGCAAGCGTTACTTCGTAAACAGTGGTATCCAACACCATACCGTGCGCCGCCTTTGTTTCCTCCACAAAATATTTGCCGAGATACAACGGCTTGGATTTCGCAACCCCGTTACCAATCACAAGATTATCCACGACGGTACCCGCAGCTGCGCGAATCGTGCCGTCAGGCGTAACTATATCTTCGGCGGCGGTAATTCTGAACTCTGCGCCCTTATTGTTTGCAAGTGCAAATACAGGCTGATAAACGCCGTTTTCCTCGGTGACAGAGCTAAATACCTCGCCGAGTTTCTTGATATCGATCGTGCCTTTCTGCGCCATATCGGACTTGGAAATCATAACAACGGTAATGCCGCCGTCCTCTTGCATTGTTTCGGGCGTAACATCGAAGTACACAGGCGTGCTGTCAAGCACATAGCCGTAAGGGGCTTTGACTTCGACCGCCGAATAGCCTTTACCGTAAGGTAATTTTTCGGGTGTGACGAGCTTGCCCTCGCTGTCCGTATAGAAGGTGTCAACGGTCGTTGGTGTCGGATAAGTAAAGGACATTGTTATCAGATTGCCCGCAGGATCGTAAAGCTGTACGCCTGTGCCGGCAAGCGGAATCGTTTTGCCCGTTTCAGCGTCCGTCTTGGTGAATTTCAAATAGCTCTCGAAGGTGGCGTTGTTGATGATGTAGCGGTAGGTCTCGCCGTGTTCATTGATGACCACATAAAAGTCAGGAATGAACGCCGTGCCCTCGTTGCCTTTGGTCTGATGCACCGTGTAAATGCCGTAGGGCAGTTTTTTTGATTGGTCAAAGCCGTAATCGTCTGTGACCATCAAATCCCTTTCGCGGTCATTTGCGGCGGCGTAAGAGCCAACCGACTTCAAGTACACTTCAAATTCTGCGCCGACTTCGGGTGTTTCGATTTGCGTATCTCCATTGTCGTTATGCTTGATGATAGCGATTTGTCCGAGTTTGACATCTTCGGTCACAGTCATAGAAATGGGGTTATGTTCGATTGTGAAATTGCCGGGTTCTGCGCCGATGTGGTGTACTGTTTCATCAAGCAGATACCCCTCAGAGGGTGTCAGTTCCTTGAGCGTCCAATTTTCGCCGCAAATGTATTCGCGCGAAGTAAAAGAGCCGTTTTCGTCGGTCGTGTAGGTGTCCACAAGCGTGTCGCCGTCATAAATGCCGTATACGGCATTTTTTAAAGTGGCGTCACCTTGTGCTGTGCCCGTTATGCTGTCCTGTTTTTGAACGGTTACAGTGAATTTTTTGAGGATATTTTCAAAATAAGTGTTTGTAACCGCGTTCCACGCAATGTTTGTTGTTTGACTGTCGGGAATGATATATTGAATTCCCGTATCGATTTCTTCGAGTGTGTAGCCCGAACCAATTAGAATATTGTCAAAGTGCGCCTTACCTGTGCTGTCGGTAACCGCATAGGTATCGACCGCAAGCCCGCTGTCGGAAGGTCCAAACAAATGGAAACGGTGTCCTTCAAGAATACCGTCCTCGGCGGTTTTGGTCACAACCAAAGAGCCGCGTTTGAGAGTGTTGTTAAAGGTGACCGTCGTGGTCTGTCCCGGAAGCACGGTCACAGTCTGTGCTGTTTGCGGGACATAGTAGCCATTGACCATTTCTGTTACGGTATATGTACCCGCAATCAAGCCCTCAGCGGTAATTGTGCCATCTGCACCCGTGCGGACATCTATTTCCACGCCGTTGCCGCTGATGTGCAGCGGGACATTTTCGATTTTGCCGTCCTCGGCGGTTTTGACAATCCGAATGTTGCCGACGGATTCAGTTTCAAGGCTGAAATATGCGTTGACAGGATCTTTTAAGTCGAGTGCAACAGCGGTGGTTTGGTCAGAGCCGACTGCGTAGCCTGCACATATTGCCGGCAAAGAGGTAACATAAGAGTTGCTTGTTCTTTCGCCCGATACCGTTACGCTGTCTAAAATGCGGTCGGTGCTTATGTACAACGTGTTGCCTGATTTCGTGAAGTCCACACCGCTGCAATAGAAGCTGTATCCGGACAAAACGCCGTTGCCGTCCGTTACGCTGCCCTCATATTTACCGGAAGAAGAATTATATTTAAGAGTGATTTCACTTGTTGCTAAATCAAGCCTTTTCGTCGCAAAACTCGGAACGGTATAATGTGACAGGATTTGGGTTTTGATATTTCCGTAAACCGCTTTGCAAGCTGTTTTATTAGAAGCGGAAGTGTTTCCGCCAAACGCACAATTAAGAAATGCGTCTTCCTGTGCCGTATTAAAATATCCTTGAACCAATGCCCAAATGACACCCTGTGTTGCCACATATTCCGTCTGCCACGTATAGCCATATTTTGTGTTACCGTCAAAGCCATATAGGAAAGCTGCGGTAATTTTCTTTTGCGTGTCTTGGGATAGTGAAGTGAAGGTCTTTTGGATTGTTTTATTACCATTTGTAAAATGTTCATTTGGCTCAACGCAATATGCAGGTCTGCCGTTGCTTGTGTGCAGATACTGATGTTGTCCGTATTTGTTCGTGCCGAAACCCGAATTTTTAAAGGAATAGTAAAAGCCGGTAATCCATTCTTTTGCACCGCTTACCTTAACCGTTTCGCCGATGCTTAAAGCGGAAACCGCTACCGACAAAGGAGAGAAAAGTATTAACACGGTAAGAATAATTGCTAAAAATCTACTTGCTTGTTTTTTCATTTTTTAATTTCCTTTCTTGTTTGTTATATATGTGAACGCCCTATCGGACGAATAAGAGTAAAAAAAGAGACTTGTTTTTACAAGTCTCTTGTGTTTGTTTATTTAATTCTTTATAAATTAATATACGACATAAATTTCCCAAGCGGGTTCTCCATAAGTGCCAGAGCACGTTTGGGCAACAATATTGATGCCAATTACATTTTCCGGGAAATATCCAACTTCGTTAAGAACATCGTTGTAGTTCCATTCGATTTCTTCTTTAAGATGGGATTTAACTTTTGAAACTGCCTTATCTCCCGCCCACGAATACCAGCTTGTATTTGCGGGATTGTTCCAAGAAGTTCCTTGCGTAGTCATACTTTCGTTTATTCTAAAGCCTTTGTTTACTGCATATTGCTTAATCTCCGTAACAACGGCATCGACCTCTGCTTGTGTCCATACGTGTTCAGTCTGCTGTGGTGGAGTTGTTACCGTCTCTTGTTTAGGCTTTGTATTGCCCTTGCTTCCGATTGACTTTTGAGTCGGCTTTTCTTTTGCAGAACTGCTCTTATTTGATGAGCTGCTTTTGTTTGTGTTCGGAGGACTGACCTTTGAAGGTTCTGTGGCTTCCGCTGTTATAGGTTCAGTTGTTTCCGGTTCGGTTGCTTCGGTCTCCGGCTCAGTTTCATTTTCCGTTACCGTTTCCGGTTCGGCCGAAGCAGTTTGTTCGCTGATTGTCGCTTTTTTTATGTTGCTGTTGTGTACGCCTATCGGAACTGAAACGGATACAGCAATAACAAGAATTAAACCGATAACCGAACAAAGAACGGTGTTTCTGAATTTCTTGTCTGATTTGAATTTTTCTAAATTCATCTTCATAGATATTTACCTCCGTATGTTTGTCGATGATGTGTTTGTCATCTGTAATTATATTATCACGCTTTTTTTGTATATACAAATGTGCGAATTGTTCAAGCGTAATCGTGTTTGACGAGTTGGTTGAAGTAGGTGTCGCTTCCGTGTTGGGAGCAATACAATGATGTCAATATGTAAGACTGCATATTCTTAATTGCTGTTTTCGATTCGGAGAGGCACATATCAACATAGGATACGTTTTCCTCGTCTAATTTTAGCAATACGCTTTTTACTGCTTCCTGCGGAATGTCTTGACCTTTGATTTTTATGTATGGCTTGTTGCTTGTTACGGCATCCACCATCACTTGAACACACAAGTCTAAAAAATCACGGCTTATTTCTTTCTGTTCGGTCAATAAGTCATAAGAGATATTTTGCTTTATGATTTCTTCATAGGCTTTTCGTTCTTCATAAAGCGTTTGTGCTTCTTCCATCTCATCAATCGAGTTTTCTTTTGGCTCTCTACATAACTTACTACTATATGTAGATTGATAAGGATAGTTATTTATATTATTAGTATCTTTATTATTTAAGTATTTTATTGTGTTGGATTTTCCTATATAGGGTTTTCCTATGTTGGAAAATCCAATCTGGCTATTTTCGATTTTTCCAATGTGGTTGTTTTTATCCACGTCGGATTTTCCAATGTGGCTGTTTTTATCCACATCGGATTTTCCAATGTGGCTTTCTTCATTATATATTATATTCAAATTTTCGTCAATTTCTGTCTCAGAAGTAACATTTTCTGTTACTGCTTGTTCGTAAATTGTGTACTCGGTACACAAGAGCTGACCGAGATTGTTACGGGAGCGAGAGCGTCGCAAATATCCTGCTTTTTCAAGTTCTTGAATACCTGAACGAACCGAATCGACACCGTCGCCGCTGAGTGATACCAGTCCTTTTAATGTCATATCCCATTCGGGCGGTAATGACAAAATCAAGGTCAATAAGCCTTTTGCTTTAAGGGAAAGTTTTCTGTCCTGTAAATGATGATTAGAGATTGTTGTGTAGTTTCTGTTTTTTTCTACACGGAAAACTGTTGTCGTTGCCATTTTAACAGTCCTTTCTTAAAGTTTATTTTTGATGGATAGTTCGAGAAGATTTTTGAGTATCAGCATATTTCTGATATTTAATCTGTCCGTTGCCAAACAAGATGTTTGGATATTCCGTTCCTGCGAGCTGCTGCCATTCGTCTGAATAGTCTTTTAGTAATGCCTTCATTTGCTTGCACCACTCGGATAGAACACTCCTTTGAACTCCGCCGGAAGTAACATCCATTTCCACATCTGATGAGGCAGGAAGATAAACTCTGCTTTCTGCTTTACTTAATTGCGTGGATACTGTTTTGATTTGGTCTGCAAGAACAGTTAATCTTGTATCACGGGCAAGCTGCTTTGTGATATAAGATTGTAAATTTGAGCAGGTAACCGGATAGGTCTGCCAAAGGTTTTCGTGCCGAATGGAAGCTGACATCCAACCGGTTATTTTATTAAACGGAATAGCGTATGCACGAGATAAGGTATAGCAGGTGTCAAGGCAATTCATCATTGCGTCATTCAAGTTGTTTTCACGCTGAAAGAGTGCGAGCTGACCGTTTTGCTTGTCTGTTGTTATTTCACGGACAAAATTTCGGGAATGAGCCGATACAGACTCATAATCAAAAAAACCTTCGCCTTTGCGGTATAACTCTTGAATTAAGTGCGTATCGTGCGTTTGACGGACAGAAAAGTAGTTCGGAAGCAGGTCGAGAAATTGGTCGGGAAGAACATCATCCGAAAAGCCGTAAAAAGCATTTTCTTTTTCTATCGTGTTTGTAATTCCCGATAAGTGTTCTATACGCAAGCAGGTTGCCATTGCACTATCGTTATATCTGACACGCTCGCCGTCCCATATATTGCCGATTTCGCCACCGTAAGCACCTAATCCACGGTCGTTGATGTCATTGATGAACTTGATAGCCGTACCGCCCTGTATTCGCCATTCTGATAGGTTTTTGTTGTAATCGTCAATCAGAATACAGTCTGCACTTATTTCGGGAATGATACTGCTCTTGTCAGCTCCGGCTGGAACGAACAGCATATTTTCATCTGATAGCTGTGGAAGATACCTATGCAACCATTCTCGCTTTTCGCCTTCGACAAAAGGCGGTTCGGTATCTAAAACTGCCGAGATAATAAAAAACTCTGTATCGGCGTTACGGTCAATACAGAGAGAAATCGCTTTAACAAATTCTTCAAAAGGTTGCAAGTTTGCATAAAAACCTTTTTCCCACATTTGTTCAATATATTTATGCTCGGCATCGTGGAAGCGACACAAAGTGCCGTCCATATCAATATAAATTCGTTTTGCCATTGTGTTATTCCTCCTGTGAAGTCAGGAACGCAATAAGGGTATTTGCTTTAACAGCTTTTTGCAATTCGATTATGCCTTTCATTTCACGCAAATCTCTGCAAAAGTCCACCATATCTTCTGCTGTGATTGTTGATATGGCTTTTTCGTCGGTATAACCGGCTTCGATTGTTTTACGCAATATATTAAGATTGCGGTTATTCATCTTCATAGGGTTCGCCTCCAATGTAAAATGCAGTGCTGGCACAGACGCTTTGTGTCTCTCTTTTGGCTATTGCTTCTGCTCCGAATAATTCAGAGAGAACGTTCTCAAAACGCTCTGTAACTCTTTTGTGTGTTTGCAAGAATTCTTCTTGTATTTCACGCAGTTGAGCTTCAACATCGGGGGAGGTGTCTATTCCTGCCGCTATTAAGGTGTTGAGAATGTCTGCATCAGCTGTCAGCTTGCTACCTGTAACAGATAAGCTGAGTGAAAATATAGGGATTTCTTCGTTATCGTTTTTTTGGATAGGATTAAATTTATTCATTTGCTTTCTCCTTTATATACAGGGGTCTGATTTTGTTTTACTTTTCGATTTCTTCGGCATTCCGTTTTCGTCATATTTTTTCGGGTCCACAAGAGGATTGTCCCAGCCTAATATTGCACCTGCAAGCATTGCTCTTTCTTCGGCTCTTGAAACACCGAGCTGACTGTTGAGAGCGTTGGCAAGGGCACGAACATTATGGCGACTTGCTAAACTTATGTCAATCGGACTGTATCCTTTTTTGCTTCTGTGAAGAAATGCAAATTCCTCTGAAGGACCGATAACCGTGTAACAATATTCCGGAACATTCAAAGGTATGTACAAATGACAACCGCCACCTAAGTTCCCATTCTCCTTAAATTGTTTGATTAAGTTAGGGTTGGTGTAAACATCTGAACAATTTAATGTTCCCGGATGAACATCGGGATATAACCTTCTGAATTCTTTTATTGCAGCAATTTTGTTCAGGGCGTTAATTATTATATAACCACCTTGAAACGGGAACTGTTCCGATGTTCCGAAAGAAAATAATACTTCCATATTCTAACCTCCGATTAGTAGATTATTTCTTTTCCGTCTTTTTTATAAGACGCTTTTCGTTCTTTTGCTTTTTGATAAAAATCAAGAGCCTTAAAGATACCTTTTTCAATTTCTTCGGCACTTGTGTTAGGCGGAAAGTAACGACTAAATCTGTTAATCGGTATCTTGCTGCTTGGCTTTTGATTTGGCTTTTCTTGAGCAAGAAGGTCATATATCCCTTGAGAATTTAAGATACCTTTGTTTTGCATTTCACGCAGCTGTATAGCTTGGGCGTGAGAGGGGGTAGAAAGTGTGTCTTGCATAAAATCAAGAACAATTTTTTGATTTTCAGGAGATAAATATGACAATTCAACAGCCGGACGCATTGCCATAGACAGGGCTTCTGCTTCTATTGGCTTTTCGACTGAATTATCAACCATTTGTAGCAGTTCGGGAATGAGATAGGTCAGGCGGACATAACGTTGAATTTGAGTATTGCTGTCTTGACTTTCAGCTGCTAAAAGTTCCCTTGATTTACCCACAAAAGAATTGTGTCCCGCTGGGACTCCATTTTCAATGCTTGGTCTGCCTGCTTGTCTTTTCATCGCTTCTAACTTCATTCTATATGAGTATGCTTTCTCGCTCGGAAGAATGTATGGGCGATGTGCGTTACTGTCAACCATTAATATTGTAGCTTGAATATCATCTAAATCTCTGACAATGCAGGGAAGTGAAGTTAGCCCGGCACGAATAGCGGCGTGTTTTCGTCTGTGTCCTGCTACCATTTCGTATCGACCGTTTTCTTTCGGACGAACAATGCACGGCATTATAACTCCGTTTTTTCGGATAGAGTCAACCAACTCGTCCATATCTTGATTATCTCGGACTTTGAAGGGATGTTGTTGAAAGCCGTCAATCTCATTGCAGTCGATTGTAACAATGCGTTCCTGCTGTGAGCTTTGGCGTTCTTCCTCAGTTGAAAACAATTCATCTAATGGGTTGCTTATGTTGATTTTTGGCAATTCCTTCATTGCTATTTAACACCTCCTTTGCGAGTAGAGTGTATGCTCGTGCTGATTCAGAGCTTGGAGCATATGACATTGGACTTTGTCCGTAGAGTGAAGCTTCTGCCGTCTTAACACATCGTGGAATTTCCGTATGAAAAACCTTAATTTGATTTCCAAAAGCGTTTCGTACTTCGGAAGAAATATGCTTCGAGAGGTTTGTGCGTTGGTCTGTCATTGTTATCAGAATTCCGTCGATAGACAGCTCAGGGTTAAGTTGACGTTTAGCTGTTTGGATTGTGTGTAACAAATCAGATAGACCATCTGTTGCATACGGTTCGGCTTGTACCGGAATTATTAAACTATTTGCTGCGACTAATGTGTTAATTGTAAACAGGTTAAGAGCCGGGTTACTGTCAATCAAAATGTAGTCATAATGTGATTTGAATTGGGACAACGCTCGTTTGAAAACGGTTTCTCTGCTTATAACGCTTGACAAGTGAATATCGAGTCCGGCGAGGTCGATATTAGCAGGGATTAAGTCAACATTTTCAGATGAAACGATGTATTCCTGAAAGTCTTTGGGTGTTTCGTTGAGTTCATCGAATATCAAATCCTTTACAGAGTAACGATATTTAGAACGGTCACGATAACCTAACCCTTTAGTGAGGTTGCCTTGTGGGTCAAAATCAACTAACAAAACACGCTTTCCGTTCGCTGCTAACGAAATACCCAAGCAGCTTGTTGTTGCCGTTTTTCCGACGCCACCTTTTTGGTTGCATAACGCAATTGTTTTAGCTTCTTGCATTTTGCTTTTTTGCTCCTTTCATTTTTTACATAAAAAAAGAGCAACTACGAAATGTAATTGCTCTAAATTCCTTTTTTAATTTTATTTTAAGCTACGGCTATTTGCGTTTCTATCAGCGTTTGTAACTCCTGTATAAACATTTCTCTTGAACTTTTATAGTTAAACATTTTTCTCGGCAAATTGTTAATCATATGTTGAATTCTTTGTAAATCATCTTCTTGCACATCATCAAAAGATGTTCCCTTAGGAAAATATCGACGGACAAGACCGTTCCAATTTTCGTTCGAGCCTCGTTCCCAAGAGGAATATGGGTGTGCGTAATATATTTTTGTCCTTTGATTACCCTCCATTAATTCGGAGTTTGAAAACTCTGTACCGTTGTCGAAAGTAATCGTTTTGAACACAAGAGGGAACAAAGCCCCGAACATACTCTCCATTTTGTCTATAACTTCGACAATTCTGATTGACTGTTTGTCCTCAACATTAAACACGAACCCCATTCGTGTTTTTCTTTCTATTAAAGTAATCCAATGACCCTTATGGTCTTTACCTACAATGCCGTCGCCTTCCCAATGGCCGAACTCTAATCGAGAGTCCACTATTGACGGACGCTCATCAATCGAGCGACCAAGACATTTTTTATGCTCACGCACTTTTTTAGGATGCGTTTTCCAGCCTACCTTTTTGAGCAAATCTATGTTTTTGACATTGCACAATCCGAGGTCAACCCAGTTGTATAAGGTTTGCGTTGTAACTGTTTGCTCAAAAAGGTTAAGTCTTTTTGCATTTCCGGCAGCTGCGTCTAACGACCATAGCTTATCAGACTTAACTTGTTGCTCTACATAGTTCAAAAAATCTCGACATTCAATTATTTTGCATTTTCTTCCGCAATGCGAACGGTTTTCATTATATGCACGCTGACCTACATCAGCGAAATAGGCAAGTTCGGTTTGGTAAATCGGGATATTGGCATCTTTTTTTGTTGTCTTTATTTCTTTACGTTGTTCAACAGAACCTCGTTTAATTTCTTTTCTTATGGTTGTTATGCTGCGGTTCAGCATTCTTGCAATTTGCTTCTTCGGAGTATTATTTCTTAATAATCTCTCAATCAATTCTCTCTCTGCTTCGTTTATTTGCGTATATTTCTTGTTACGAATTTCATCCATTTCACTATTCTCCATCACACTTAAAAATTGATTAATTGTAACATTTTTTTCAATTAGTGGCAAATTAGGTAGGGGGTCAGCTTATTTTTTTAATTGATAATTTAGTAAATTATTTCTTTCATTTATGAAAACGAGGAACAAGCCCACTGTTATTGTAAGCAGTAAAAGAAAGCATGAAACGGCATAAATTGCAAATTCTAAGCTTCGGCTTGATCCTTTTTCAAGGCTTACGAATTTTGAGATTACCGTTGTTGAAATAAGCACCGTAACGAGCGCAATATCGGCAAGATACCGTATGTTTACGCCTGCAAGGCACATATCCGTGAAAGCTAAGCCGACTACCGATACAATGCTCAAAATGAATATTGAAAGCTTTGTTTTATCAGCTTTTTTGGTTATGAGAAGCGGAGAAATTGCTATTGCCCAGTTTGACGGGAATGCCATTACACCGACGGTTGAGGTCATATACACATACCCTGAATAATTTTTAAGCGGAGAAAACGGTATATCGAAATACGGCGATTTACTTAAAAAGACGGGAGGCTGAAGGAAATAGTATTTCAAAGTCGGCAGGAACAAAAGCAATGTGATTGAATATTCCGAAACGTCACAAACGGTCAGCTGATACTTTGCACCGAATTCAAAAACCGAGCCGAAGCGGGCGTAATTGTACCACATAATTCCGACAGCTCCGATAATAGTCGGCACAGCGAACGCAAGAACTTGACATATTTTCTCCGACGGCTTAAATTCCTTGCCGAAAACGGTTTTTATATAAATCGGAACGGCTATCAAAAAATAAATTGCAAGATTTGGGCGAGATAATACAAGGAACACAAGCGAAATGCCCGATAATGCAAAATACAAGGCTCTTTTACCGCTTTTTTTGTTGTCATAAGCCGAGAATGTGCAGAGCAAAAACAATGACAGGAAAAGCGTTCCGCTTGCAACTGCCGTGTAATACATATCTGCGCTTGCTTGAACCATATAAATTAAACTTCCGAGTTCACACGCAAAAATCGAAAGTACAAGAACCGCAAAATTTACCTTTTTAACAAAGATTTGTTGAATTTTTATAACAAGAAAAGCTATTGAAATTACGGACAATGCTGTTAAGATAAAACATACGGTATTAGCTTCGGGGACGGTCTTTGTTAAGAAATAAAACGGATAATATATTAAAGGTATAGGCGCAATGCCGAAATAGGAGTAATACTTGCCGTCAAAATATGCCCTGTCCCAAAGGTAAAAAAATCCTTCGGCATCTCTGGCACTTCTGTCATAAGGGTTTGACATTATCGAGAGGCGAAGATCCGGCATTATATCAATGTTGAGTTGACCTTTTAAGAATGCGTCGAACTGTTGCTCGTAAGCGTTCATGCTTTTTAATGAATATATATAAGGATAAGCAAAATTATCCTGTGCGAGAAAATAGTATATGGTCGAAGCACCCGCTGCCAATGTTATGACGCTTAAAAAGATAATTATATTATGAGAAGGTTTTGACGGATTGTATTCGGATTTATAAAATCCAAATGCGTATGATACAATTAAAAACACGGCGAAAGCCAATACGCAGGAGATTATTATACCGAGCATTTCTGTTTCACTTCCTAAACTTGCAATTTTACTGTATTATAGTATAAATACATATACATTTCAATCAAATTTAATTGCCATAGACGAAAATTTGTGATAAAATTAGCAAAGAGGTGAGCTTATGGACTCGTTAAACGGATTAAATAATATTTCAATGCTTACGGAGTTGTACGAGTTTACAACAGCGGACGGTTATTTTAACAGTCCCGTTAAGGATACCGTTGCGTATTTCGACCTGTTTTTCAGAAAGGTTCCCGACAAAGGCGGCTTTGCGATTATGGCAGGTCTTTCACAAGTTATAGAGTACCTTAAAAACATTCATTTCACTAATGAAGATGTTGACTTTTTAAGAGAACAGGGAATAAGTGATGCTTTTTGCGACTATCTCAAGGGTTTCAAATTCACTTGTGATGTATGGGCGATACCCGAGGGAACACCGATATTCCCGAATGAGCCGATAGTTAAAGTCAGAGGCCCTGTTGTGGAGGCGCAGCTTATTGAAACGGCATTACTTACGTTTATCAATCAGCAGAGCTTAATCGCAACTAAAGCAAACAGACTTGTTCGTGCTTCACATTCAACTACCGTTGCGGAATACGGTGCAAGGAGAGCACAAGGCTTTTCGCAAGCGGTTTTGGGCGCAAGGGCGGCATATATAGGCGGTTGCTCAATGACTTCGGGCATTATTCCGCAAAAGCAGTTTGGTATTCCGAGCGTCAACACAATGATACACAGCTGGGTGCAGATGTTCGACTCTGAATATGAGGCGTTTTGTGAATATGCACGCCGTTATCCTGATGATTGTACTGTGGTTGTCGATACATACGATACTATTCGTTCGGGTATTCCGAATGCGATTAAGGCGTTTAACGATGTGCTTGTTCCGATGGGCAAGCGTCCCAATTCTATTAGAATAGACTCGGGTGATATAACCTATCTTTCAAAGCGTGCAAGGAAAATGCTTGACGAAGCGGGATTCCCCGATTGCGATATTATGGCGTCGAACTCGCTTGACGAATACCTTATCGGCGATATGGTAGCGCAGGGCGCAAAAGTTGATTGCTTTATTGTCGGTGAGAGGCTTATCACTTCTGCATCATCACCGCTTTTCAGCGGAGTATATAAGCTCTGTGCCGTTGAAAAAGACGGAGAGATTATACCGAAAATCAACCTTTCCGAAAATGTCAGCAAGATAACAATTCCGTCATCAAAATCTGTTTACAGGCTTTTCGATACGGAAACGGGTAAGGCTATTGCCGATGTCTTGACGCTTGACGGAGAAACGGTTGATGACGGAAAACCGTATACGCTTTTTGATCCCGATTTTACTTGGAAACGCAAGGATATAGAACGCTTTGTCGCAAGACCGCTTCTTGTTCCGATATTCAAGCATGGCGAATGTGTTTATGACGAACCGAGTCTTAGAGAAATCAGAGAATATTGCTCTGAACAGATTGATACGCTTTGGGACGAGGTTAAGAGGTTTGAAAACCCACACAAATATTATGTTGACCTTTCAAAAGAGCTTTGGAGGGTTAGAAACAGCCTTATTGAGGAGTATAAAGGAGTAACAAAATGAACATTTGGCATGACATAAATCCGGAGAGAATTACAAGAAAAGCATTTGATGCGGTAATTGAAATCAGCAAAGGCAGTAAAATGAAATATGAGCTTGACAAGGAAACAGGTATGTTAAGACTTGACCGAGTTCTTTACACATCAACCCACTATCCTGCAAACTACGGCTTTATTCCGAGAACCTATGCAGAGGATAACGACCCGCTTGATGTACTTGTGCTTTGCTCTGAGCAGATTGAACCTATGGCTCTTGTTAAGTGCTATCCGATAGGAGTTATTTCAATGTTCGATAACGGTGCGGCCGACTATAAGATAATCGCCATTCCGTTTGATGATCCGACTTATAACGAATACAAGGATATTTCACAGCTGCCGGCTCATATTTTCCAAGAAATGAAGCACTTTTTTACAGTGTATAAAACTCTTGAAAATAAAACTACCGATATTGACGAAGTAAAAGGTGTGCTCTCGGCAGTTGATATAATTGACGATGCTATAAAAAGATATAAGGAAAAATTCGCTAAATAAAATAACGGAGAGGGAAAATGGCTAAAAGGGAAGTAAAAGTATTTCTGTCAATCATTTTGACAATGGTGCTCTTGTGCGGCATAGGAGTTTTACTCGTTACAAAGACGGGAGACGGCTCTGTGCCGGTTGAGGCACCCGTTGATACCTCGACGCCTGCGGAAACGACAACCGAGCCTTTGCCTACTGTAAGCGTCAGCTTTTTGTCTGTCGGGGATAATTTAATTCACGACGGAATCTATCAGCAGGCAAACAAGCGTGCAGGCGGGAAAGGATATGATTTTTCATATTGCTATGAAAATATAGCGTCTGATGTTGCAGGTGTTGATGTTGCGACGATAAATCAAGAAACCATAATTTCAAAAAGCAATCAACCGTCGGGTTATCCGCTTTTCAATTCACCGCACGAAGTCGGTGATGAAATTGCGAAGATTGGTTTCGATGTTGTCACAATGGCTAATAACCATATGATTGATAAGGGCGCAAAAGGGCTCGCTGAGGCTATTGATTATTGGGACAGCGTTGACGGAGTTGTCAGAACAGGCGCATATAAAAACGAGGAGGATCTCAACAAGGTCGAATACATAGAGTCGAACGGCTTGAAAATAGGTCTTGTCGGTGTCACTCAGTACACAAACGGACTTTCACTTCCGAAAGACAGCGAGCTTAAAATCATCTATTCTGCCGACGAGGATATAATAGAAAGAAAAATTAAGAACGCTAAAGAAAATTGCGATATGGTGCTTGTAAATGTCCATTGGGGCAATGAGTACCAAACAACACCTACGCAAGCGCAAAAAGACTTGGCTTCTAAAATGGCAAATTGGGGCGCTGATGTTATAATCGGACACCATCCGCATGTAATACAACCTGTTGAGTATATTGAAAAGGCAGACGGGACAAGAACGCTTGTGGCGTATTCGCTCGGAAACTTTATTTCTCAGCAGAACACACCTGCAAGGGTGGTGGGAGGTATGCTTCGCTACAAGGTTACAAAGGATTTCAATACGGGAAATGTCACTATAAGCGATGTTAAGTTTGAGCCTATCGTAACTCATTATGTAAACGGCAGTCATGATGTTCAGATTTTCAAGCTTTCTCAATATACCGACGACCTTGCAAGAAAACAGTCAAATAGGCTTAAAGACTCAAAATTCAGCACTTCCTATGTTAAAGAGTTTGTATCCGGCATAATTGACAGCCAATTTCTTGACAACTAAAATTTAACAAAGCTCAAGCCGAAAAGTGCATTTTATATGTGCTTTTCGGCTTTTTATGCTTTTATAGTGGTTTATTCCCCCACGGAGTGCTTTGGCGGTGCTCGGTAGGGGACTTTTTATTTGCGAAATGCCGATTTGTTACAAAGCAGTTTTACTTTATGTGCTTATTGCACAAAAACAATTTGAAAAATTCAGTAAAAATTACCCGTGAAAGTTTGCTTTTTGTCATTAAAAAATAGGTAAAAACACTTGATTTTTTTAGTAAATAAAAGTATAATGTAAGCAATGTGGTGGATAATTGCATAGTTATTCCATAAAAATGGTGTAAAATCCCACGGTTTTGACTATCGAAGGAAGGAGGAACGGACAATGTCTTTTTCAAATAGTTACAAACATACAATTGATTCAAAGAAGCGTCTGTTCATTCCTGCGAAGTTCAGAGCCAAGCTCGGTGAGAGCTTTTATCTCTATTATGATGAGAGCTTGCCGTGTATTGCCGTTTACGGCGAGGAGGAGTGGGAGAAGAAAAGCAAAATCGTCGAGGAAAGCGGAGATGCCGATTGGCAGCGTTTCTTCTTCTCAAATGTTATTTCGGTTGAGCCCGATAAGCAGGGAAGAATAACGGTAAAGGCATCGTTCTGTGAGGGAGCAGGTCTTAAAAAAGATGTTGCGGTTGTCGGCGTAGGTACAAGAATTGAAATTTGGGACGCTGAAAAGTACGACAAGGAAATGGAACAAATCAACGCTTCGTACAAGAGATTCCCGAGCATTATAAACTGACGGGAGTAACAATATGGAATTTTCTCATATTCCCGTTTTGTTTAACGAAACTATCGACTCTCTTAACATAAAGCCCGACGGACTGTATGTAGACTGTACTGCGGGCGGCGGAGGTCATTCGAGGGCGATTGCCGAAAAGCTTACAACGGGCAGACTTATTTCAATAGACAGAGATCCCGACGCCATCAAGGTTTTGAACGAAAGATTGGGAAATTATCCGCAGGTAACTGTGGTGCACAATACATTTAACAACATAAAAGAAATTCTGAACGGTGAAAAAGCCGACGGAATTATTGCAGACCTTGGTGTCAGTTCTTTTCAGCTTGATGAGGCGGAGAGGGGATTTTCTTTTCACAAGGACGCTCCGCTTGATATGAGAATGAGCAAGCAGGGAACTAGCGCCAAGGACTTAGTTAACACTCTTTCGGTGGGTGAGCTTACAAGAATTCTCCGTGATTACGGCGAAGAGAAATATGCAAACCGCATAGCAAATAACATTGTTACAGCGAGAGAGAAAAAAGAAATTGAAACCACTTTCGAGCTTATAGATATAATCAAAAGCTCAATGCCTCAAAAGGCAATGAGAGATTCGCATCCGGCAAGGCGAACATTCCAAGCGTTGAGAATTGAAGTCAACGGCGAGCTTGACCAACTCAATACGGCGCTTGACGATATGTTTGATTGCTTAAAAGTCGGCGGGATACTTTCAATAATTACATTCCATTCGTTAGAGGACAGAATGGTAAAACAAAGATTTAATTCATTTGCACAAGGCTGCACTTGCCCTAAGGAATTTCCGATTTGTGTGTGCGGAAAGACGCCGAGAGGCAAGGTTACAATAAAAGGTCTTGCGCCGAGTGATGAAGAGCTTTCATACAACTCACGCTCTCACAGCGCAAGGCTTCGCTCGGTAGAAAAAATTAAGGATTGAGGAAGGGAAGCATATCATGGCGAACAGGAATTACAATATGTATGACGGCATAGATTTTTCAATGTTTGAGCCGAAGCAAAGTTCTTATGAGAAAAACGCTGCCCGTAAAATAGAAACGGTTGATGTTCCGATTCCGGACAAGCCCAAAATGGAGCTTGTAAAAAAGCCGAAAAAGACTTTAAATCAAATAAAGAAAGAAATGCATGCAAGCGCATTGCAAAGTGCAAAGATAATTGCAATTTCGGTTTTCTTACTTTCAATGCTTTCTGCGTTGCTTTACGGAAGAATTAAGGTTGATGAGCTTGACAGACAGATTTCGGCGGCGGAAACAAAAATTACAACCGCACAGAGCGAAAATGTCAGACTTAATATGCAGCTTGACTCTATGATTTCTCTTAAAAATGTTGAAGAATACGCTCAGACAAATCTCGGTATGGTTAAGATGGAAAGCTATCAGATAGAATACATTGACCTTTCCGGAGCCGATAAGGTAACGGTTTCCGGTGCGAGAACACTTAATGCGAATTCAACATCGCTTTATTCCAGGATTATGGAATATATAAGCAGATAATCAAATAAAATTACAACGAGGGTTAAGTAAATGTTCTTAACTCTCGTTGTTGTATCTTAAACCCGATTTATCGGTATAAATTTTGTGTGAAAGGGGCTGAAAATATGCAGGTTAGGTCATTAAAACAGATGAGTTACAGAGCGACAATAGCGCTTTTAATACTTATTCTTGCTTTTTTAGTGTGTATAGGAAGCCTTGTGCGAGTAGCCCTTGTTGATGGGGAAGAATACAAACTGAAAGCGGAACAAAGTCAGCTTTTAGATACTAAAATTTCAGCGCAAAGAGGAACGATATACGATTCAAATATGAATGTGCTTGCAAAGAGTGCATCTGCTTGGCTTGTATATATAGTTCCGTCAAAAATCACTACCGAAGCACAGCGAGAGGCAGTCGTTTCCGTTCTTTCGGAAAATCTCGGTATTGACGCAGAAATCATCCGTGAAAAGACATTAAAAGAGTCAAATTATGTTAAAATTTCGGGTGAGGTCGAGGAAAATGTAAAAAACACTATCCAAGACTACATAAAACAGTATGATAAAGAAAATAAAAAGAGCAAAGACGCAAAATTAAATCAGATAATCTGCATAGATCCCGACACAAAGCGATATTATCCTTATTCTTCGTTTGCTTCAACGATAATCGGCTTTGTTAATGCCGACGATAAGGGTAACGGCGGTATCGAGCAGTCATACAACAACGAGCTTACAGGTGTTTCGGGAAGAATTATTACCGCTATGAACGCAAGACAAAAGGTAATGTCGAGCGAATATGAAACTACCTATGAGGCACAACAGGGCGGAAACCTTGTGCTTACCATTGATGAGGTTATTCAGTATTATCTTGAGCAGAGCCTTGACCAAGCGCTTGTTGACACGGGCGCTAAATATGCTTACGGAATTATAATGGATGTTCAGACGGGTGCAATTCTCGGTATGACCTCGAAGCCTGATTTTGACTTGAATAAACCAAATGTAATTTCAAATCAGCTTGTTGCAGATAAGATTGCCGAAATTATTGACGAAACAGAGCGTGCAAACGAAACTAAAAACGCAAAATTTGCTCAGTGGAGAAACAGAACAATAAGCGATACCTATGAGCCCGGCTCTGTATTTAAAACCGTCGTTGTTGCGGCGGCGCTTGAAGAGGGTGTTGTCAATCTTGATACAAAATACACCTGCACAGGCGGTATTCAAGTTGCAAACCACTATCAAAAATGTTGGAAACCCGGCGGTCACGGAACGGAAACTCTGACACAGGGACTTATGAATTCCTGTAACCCGTTCTTTATCACAATAGGACAAAAATTAGGCAAGGAAAACTTCTTTAAATATTTTGAAGCATTCGGCTTTACTGAAAAAACAGGAATTGACCTTCCGGCAGAGGCTTCTCCCGTAGCGGATGTTACTTACCATTCACTTGAAAAAATGGGAATTGCCGAGCTTTCGTCAAGCTCCTTCGGTCAGACCTTCCAAGTGTCACCGATACAGGTTATAAACGCCGTATCAACTATAGCAAACGGCGGAAAACTTATGCAACCCTATGTTGTTGACAGTATTCTTGACTCTGACGGCAATGTAATCGCAAAAACACAGGCAAAGGTTAAAAGACAGGTTATTTCCGAAAAAACAGCTTCAACCGTTGCGGATATGATGGAAAAGGTCGTTTCAAAGGGAACAGGTAAAAACGCCTATGTAGCGGGTTATCATGTTGCCGGAAAAACAGGTACTTCGGAGAAAATCGGTAAAGAAGGCGCATACATAGCATCCTTCGCAGGTTTTGCACCCGCTGACAATCCGAAGATTGCAATACTTGTTGCGATTGACGAGCCCATAGGCGCTCACGGCGGCGGTGTGGTTGCGGCACCTATCGCAGGCGAAATTCTTGAAAAGGTACTCGCTTATCTCAATATTGAACCGCAGTATGAGGATTCCGAAATGAAGAATGTATCCTCAACTACACCTTCACTTGTCGGATTGAGTGTTGCACAGGCAAGGTCAATGACATCAGGATATACATTAAAGGTTGTAGGCTCGGGCGATAAAGTCATTTCTCAGACTCCTGCGGCGGACTCGCAAGTTCGTTCAGGCGGTGTAATTGTAATTTACACGGATAATCAGGCTCAAAAGCAGACTGCAAGAGTGCCTGATCTTTCGGGTATGACAATGTCGCAGGCAAATTCAACGGCAGTAAATTCAGGCTTTAATATCAGATTTTCGGGCACAACAAATGCGTCGGAGGTCGTATCATATAAGCAAAGCATCGAACCCAATACCGAGGCTGAACTCGGTAGCGTAATTACGGTTTACTTCAAGTCAACCGTAAATGTACAGGATGCATAAACAGGCGGTTGTGAAAAGGCGGATAAATTACGGAGGAAATGAAATTGAAACTTTCAGAACTTTTAAAAAATGTAAAAACCGATAGCGTTTATACCGATTGTGAGGTATCGGATATTACCGATAAATCCAATGAAATAACGAAGGATTGCGTGTTCGTATGTATAAAGGGCAACCATTTTGACGGACATTCCGTTGCAAAACAGGCAGAGGAAATGGGCGCTTGTGCAGTTATTGCAGAGTATGACACAGGCGTTAAAAATCAGATTATCGTTGAAAGCACAAGAGATGCATATTCTCGAATTTGCGGTGCTTTTTACGGAAATCCTGCCGAGAAATTAAAGCTTATCGGCGTTACGGGAACAAACGGAAAAACCACAACCACATTTCTTATAAAAAATATTTTTGATAAGCTCTCGATTAAATCGGGACTTATCGGAACGGTTAAAAATATCACAGGCGATAAAGAATATGTTTCGTCGCTGACAACACCCGACAGTAAAGAGCTTCAAAGACTCTATGCCGAAATGGTTGACAGCGGATGTGAATACTGCATTATGGAGGTTTCCTCGCAGGCTCTTGCACAGGGCAGGGTTGACGGTTGCCATTTTGATATAGCTGTGTTTACAAACCTTACTCAAGACCACCTTGATTATCACGGAACATTTGAAAATTATGCAAAGGCAAAAAGAAAACTCTTTGAAATCTGTGATACCGCCGTTATAAATGCGGATGACGAATATGCGCATACTATGGTTGACTCATTGCCTTGTAAGGTATATACTTTCGGAGTTAAAACGGATAATACTGATTTTTCGGCTAAAAATGTAAAATGCTTTAGCGACAGCGTACAGTATGAATTTTTGACTCCTGATAATATCGGCAGAATTAACATTAAAATACCCGGTAGATTTACCGTTTATAATTCAATGGGTGCGGCTGTTTGCGCTGTGCTTGCGGGTGCTGATTTTGACAGCGTTATTTCGGCTGTTTCTCAGTCAAAGGGCGTACCGGGCAGAGTTGAGGTTGTTGATACCGATACGGATTATACGGTGCTTATCGACTACGCACATTCTCCCGACGGACTTGAAAATGTTATTTCGTCACTCAGAGAAACCACAGACGGCAGAATAATTACCGTTTTCGGTTGCGGCGGTGACAGGGACAGAACAAAACGCCCGAAGATGGGCAAGATTGTCGGCGATTTAGCGGATATTGCCGTTGTAACAAGCGACAACCCGAGAAGTGAAGACCCCGATTTGATAGTCAAAGATGTTTTAGAGGGTATGACAAACTGCAAAGCTCAGATTAAGACTCTTGTTAACAGAACGGACGCTATAAAGTATGCTATGTCAATAGCAAAGGCAGGAGATGTTGTTTTGCTTGCGGGAAAAGGTCACGAAACATACCAAATTCTCAACACGGGCAAAATTCATTATGATGAAAGAGAAGTAGTTGCCGACATTTTGAAAGGTAAAATGTAAGATGAAATCAGTAAGCTTGCAGACTGTTGCCGAATGGGTAGGCGGCAGGCTCTGCGGAGAAAACAAACAAATAAATAATGTTAGCATTGATTCTCGTACGGTGGACGCTTCCACGCTTTTTATCGCTATAAAGGGCGACCGTTTTGACGCTCACGATTTTGTGAAAGACGTTGAAAAAAGCGGTGCGGCGGCGGTTATGTGTCACAGAGAGGTTGAATGTAGCTTACCCGTGATTTATGTCGATGACACCAAAAAAGCATTTGTGGAGCTTGCGAAGAATTACAGAAAGTCCTTTGACGGCTTAAAGGTTATCGGACTTACGGGAAGCGTAGGAAAGACAACTACAAAAGAAATGACTTATGAGGTCGTTTCGAGAAAATACAGAGCTGTTAAAACAGAGGGAAACCTCAATAACGATATCGGACTTCCGAAAACTCTTTTGCGACTTGAAAACGATACACAGGCGGCTGTAATTGAAATGGGAATGAGTGATTTCGGTGAAATTTCGCTCCTTACCAAAACTTGCTTGCCCGATATCGGAATAATAACAAATATCGGTGTTTCACATATTGAGCATTTAGGTTCAAGAGACGGCATACTCAAAGCAAAGCTTGAAATTCTTGACGGTATGAAAAAAGGCTCACCGTTGATTTTGAACGGCGATAATGATAAACTTTCAACTGTGAAGAATGATGATTATAAGCTTATATTCTTCGGCATTGAAAATGAAAATGCAGATGTCAGAGCCTTTGATATAAAAGAAAACGGCTTGAGTACGGAATTTACCGTTAAAGCCTGTTCTAAACTTCAAAAGGTTACAATACCGACTGTCGGTATTCACAATGTGTATGATGCTCTCGCAGCATATACTGTCGGTCTTTTGCTTGAGCTTCCCACAGAAGAAATTGCAAAGGCACTTGAGAATTACACACCGTCGGGAATGAGACAGAGACTTAAAGAGGTAAACGGCGTTAAGATAATCGAGGACTGCTACAATGCAAGCCCCGACTCACAGCGTGCCGCCTTGAACGTGCTTTCCGATATGAACGCAAGCAGAAAAATTGCCGTTTTGGGTGATATGCTTGAACTCGGCGACTATTCCGAGACTGCTCACAGAGAGGTCGGAAAATATGCGGCGGAGAAAAAAATTGACGTGCTGTATGCCTTCGGTGAACAGTCGAAATACATAGCAGAGGAAGCAAAAAACGGCGTTGGAAGGGTGCTTTGGTTTGACGATAAGGCACAGCTTGCAAAAACGCTCATACAAGATGTCAAATCGGGCGACTGCGTGCTGTTTAAGGCGAGCAGGGGAATGAAGCTCGAGGAAATAATAGAAAAACTCTATGAAGGGTTGGAGAAGTAAATGAAGGTTTGGGTCAGCTTGGTATTTGGATTGGTTTTAAGCTTTTTTATCTCGTTTCTTTTGGGATTTGTAATAATTCCCGAATTGAGAAAGCTGAAATTCGGTCAAACTATACTTGATATAGGTCCTGCGTGGCATAAGTCAAAGCAGGGTACGCCGACAATGGGCGGAATAATGTTTATAATAAGTACGGTTGTTTCGTTTGCAATCGTTATTATTACAGATAAGCTTCTCGGCGGTAATTTAATTGCAAGCGGAAGCGTTGTCGAGGACAGCGTTAAGGTTAAAACCTTCGCAGGAATACTTATGGCGCTCGGCTTCGGTATAATCGGCTTTGCAGACGACTATATTAAAGTTGCAAAGAAAAGAAATTTAGGTCTTACAATCAAGCAAAAGTCAATAGCGCAGATTTTGCTTATGCTCGCATATCTCGGCGCGCTTTATATGTCGGGAAATACTTTTATGAGCATTCCCTTTGTCGGAAATGTTGACCTTAAATGGTTCTTCTGGTTCTTCGGTATTGGCGTTATTTACCTTACCGTAAACGCAGTAAACTTTACCGACGGTGTTGACGGACTTTGCGGCTCCGTTACGGCAAGTGCGGCACTCGCATTCGTTGTAATTGCAACGCTTAAAGGCTTCTTCGGTGTGGGCATACTTGCTTCGTGCCTTGCAGGCGGCTGTATAGGCTATCTTATTTGGAACTGGCATCCGTCAAAGGTAATAATGGGCGATACGGGCTCAATGTTCCTCGGAGGTATGGTTGTGGCTCTCGCTTATGCTATCGACTGTCCGCTTATCATACTTTTCCTCGGAATAATATATGTAATAGAAATGCTTTCCGACCTTATACAGATCGGCTATTTCAAAGCCACTCACGGCAAGCGTATTTTCAAAATGGCTCCCATTCATCATCATTTTGAGATGTGCGGCTGGAAAGAGGTCAAAATCGTAATTGTATTTACTCTTATAAATATAATCGGCAGCGTTATAGGCGTCGCGCTTTTCTATTACGGTGCAAAATAATAAAACAAAAATCAACTTGAAAGGAGAAAGCTATGGCAGAGGCTAAAGCGAAGCCGTTACCGAAACAAAATTCGGCTTCAAAGGGCAAAAAAAAGAAAAGAAAGCGCCCCGATTTTCTTGCAAACGGAAGCTTTGATGTGCCTTTTCTTCTTTTGGTAATTATAATTCTTACAATAGGTGTCGTAATGCTCTTTTCCGCAAGCTACACCTATGCGTATTACAACAAAAACGGCGACAGCGCATATTTCTTCAAAAGGCAGCTTTTGTTTGCTGTTTTAGGCGTTGGCGCAATGCTCGCAATTTCAAAAGTCAAGTACGAATACTTTAAGCTTGTCGGCGTTTTAGGACTTCCGATAGCATGGCTTTTGCTTATAATTGTTCTTATTTTGCCTGCGAGATTCGGCGATTTCCACAGGTGGATATATATAGGCGGACTTTCATTTCAGCCGTCTGAAATCGCAAAGCTTGTGATAATTCTGTTCTGTGCTTGGGGTATGGAGCGAAACCACAAAAAGATAATCGGAAAAAGCGTAAATCAGTCAGCCTTTTCAAAGAAAATTTCAGAGCTCACAAACGGAAAAATCGTTGTATATGACTCGTTCGTTCAGCTCTGTCTTTACGGTGCCGTAATCGTTATAACGGCCGGCTTGGTTTATCTTGAAAATCATCTTTCCGGTACGCTTTTGATACTTGCTATCGGCGCTGTAATGATGTTTATGGGCGAGTTCAAAAAGCATTGGTTTATTATAATCGGTATTGTAGCGGTTGTTCTGATTGTATTTGTTGTTACAAATCCCGAAATACTCGAAAAATACGCAGGCGCAAGAATTACCGCTTGGCTTGATAAGAGCTACGACCCGAAGGGCGCGCGTTGGCAGACGAATAACTCACTTTATGCCATTGGCTCGGGCGGACTTTTCGGCGCGGGACTCGGTAATTCAAAGCAAAAGCACCTTTTTGTTTCAGAGCCGCAGAACGACTTTATTTTCTCGATAGTTTGCGAAGAGTTGGGCTTTGTCGGTGCTTCGATAATCATTTTGCTTTTTGCACTTCTTGTATGGAGAGGTGTTGTGATAGGAATACACGCAAAAGACAGATTCGGTGCGCTTACCGCAATCGGAATAGTTTTTCAGGTAGGTATGCAGACAGCACTTAATATCGGCGTTGTAACCGACACGCTTCCGAATACGGGTATCAGCTTGCCGTTCTTCAGCTACGGCGGTACGTCGCTTATGATGCTGCTTGCCGAAATGGGAATGGTGCTGTCGGTTTCAAGATATTCGAAGATGACTAAAAAATAAACTCAAAGGAGAACACAATGAAGGTTATATTTGCGGCAGGCGGCACGGGCGGACATATAAATCCGGCTCTTGCGGCGGCAGGTGAATTAAGGCGCAGACACCCCGACGCCGAAATACTTTTTATCGGTACGAGCGACCATATGGAGTCACGCCTTGTGCCTCAAGCAGGCTTTGATTTTAAGACTATAACTATTTCAGGCTTTCAGCGAAAGCTTACTGTAAAAAATATCATTAAAAACATAAAAACACTCGGACTTATTGTTAAATCAAGCTCGCAGACTAAAAAGATATTAAAAGAGTTTAATCCCGATGCCGTTGTGGGCTTTGGCGGATACGTAAGCGGTCCCGTTGTCAGCACGGCTGTCAAAATGGGCATAAAAACCGCAATTCACGAGCAGAACGCTTTCCCCGGAGTTACAAACAAGACGCTTGCAAAGCAGGTTGACAGAGTAATGCTCACGGTTGAGGGCGCTGAAAAATATCTCTCTCCTAAAAATGAGCCGATAATCACGGGACTTCCCGTAAGACAGGCGATTTTCGATGCGGACAGAGATTTTGCCCGTTCAAAATTCGGCGTATCGGACGACACTGTGTTTGTGCTTTCAATGGGTGGCAGTCTCGGTGCTAAAGCAATAAACGAAAATATGGTTGAGGTCATAAAGGCTTTGCATAATGACAAAAACCTTTTCTTTATGCACTCAACGGGAAAATACGGCAAATGGGTTCCCGATAAGCTTCGTGAAGGCGGAGTTGAAACAGGCAAGGGAACGAATGTAATTATAAGAGAGTATATCGACGATATGGATATGTGCCTTGCGGCATCCGACCTTGTAATCAGCAGGGCAGGAGCGTCCTCGCTTTCTGAAATTGAGGCTGTCGGAAGAGCATCTGTGCTTATCCCGTCTCCGAATGTTGCCGAAAATCATCAGTATCACAATGCAATGACTCTTGTGAATTCCGATGCGGCAAGGGTAATCGAGGAAAAGGACTTAACGCCCGAATTGCTTACCGAAACCGTAAAAGAAATGACCTCTGACAGCGACCTTCTCGTTCGTTACGGCGAAAACGCAAGGAAGCTCAGCGTCGGCGACTCGGCGCAGAGAATTTGTAATGTTATCGAATCACTCCTGAATTAACATAAAACCGCACACAGCATAGTATGAAACAGCGATGCTTTTAACTGTGAGGTGTGCTTTATGGATAAACTTGTCATAAACGGCTCAAAAAGACTTACGGGAGAAATTGAGGTCCACGGCTCCAAAAACAGCGTGCTGCCGATACTCGCCGCCTGTGTTTTGTCGCAGGGCGAAAATATCATACATAATTGTCCGATTCTCTCCGACGTTGACGCCGCTTTGAAAATCCTTGTCGAATTAGGCTGTAAGGTTAAGCGTGAGGAGCATACCGTTTGTGTTGACTCAAGCGGTGTAAACGGCTTTGAAATTTCCGATAGCCTTATGCGTGAAATGCGTTCATCGGTTATTTTTCTGGGTGCGATTTTGGGCAGAACAGGCAAGGCGGTGCTGTCAACGCCCGGTGGCTGTGAAATCGGACTTCGACCTATCGATATGCACATAAGCGCAATGGAACAGCTCGGCGCAGAGGTCTTTGAAGAACACGGCAGACTGCATTTTGAGTGCAAAAACGGACTTCACGGGGCAAGAGTGAT
Source organism: Candidatus Fimenecus sp. (assembly GCA_052273625.1). Lineage (GTDB taxonomy): Bacteria > Bacillota > Clostridia > Oscillospirales > Acutalibacteraceae > Fimenecus. The sequence goes on from DAVZHW010000004.1 coordinate 54,621, forward strand.
TTTGCCGTTTCCGTCTGTCGGCGCTACGGAAAACATAATGATAGCCTCGTGCGTTGCAAATGGCACAACCGTTATAACAAATGCAGCAAGAGAGCCTGAAATAAGCGACCTTGCAGATTTCTTAAACGGATGCGGAGCGAAAATTCACGGCGCAGGCGACAGTACGATTATCATTGACGGCGTTAAAAAGCTTACGGCGACCACGCACACGGTAATTCCCGACAGGATTGCCGCTTCAACATACCTGCTCGCAGGGGCGATAACCCACGGCAGAGTTTGTATCAAAGAGATAATTCCTGCTCATTTAGGAGCGTTAATACCTATACTTAAACAGGCGGGCTGTGATATTTCGGTCAGCAACAGATGGATTTGCATTTCTTCTCCGCCAAGGCTCTCAAGAGTAAAAACGGTCAGAACAATGCCTTATCCGGGTTTCCCGACTGATGTTCAAGCGCCGTTGACGGCAATGCTGAGCGTGGCTGACGGCACATCGGTTGTCGTGGAAAATATATTCGAGTGCAGATATAAGCATGTGAGCGAGCTGATAAGGCTCGGTGCAAAAATCAATGTCGAGGGCAGAACGGCGGTCATAGAGGGTGTGCCGTATCTTACGGGTGCTTCGGTGGTATCGCCCGATCTTCGCGGAGGCTTTGCGCTTGTAATTGCAGGACTTGCGGCAAAGGGCGAGACCGTGATAAGCGGTGTCGAGCATATAGACAGGGGTTACGAAAATCCCGAAAAATTGTTGTCGGCACTCGGTGCGGACGTTAAAAGGAACAAAGAGAATGGAACAGAAAAGAAGTAGAACACAAGCATCTCAAAGGACACCGACACAGGCTCGGAGAACGGCACAAAAACCGGTAGAGCCTATGTCGAGGGATGAGGTGCGCCGCAAGAAAAACCTTGAAAGGCGAAAAAAGAGAAAAAGAAATAAGATAATCGGCTATACCGTTGTAATTATACTGATTATTGCAGCTGCAATAGCTCTTTCGCTTACGGTGTTTTTCAAAATTCAGTCCGTAAACGTGACGGGCGACGATATATATAATGCCGAAACGATAGTTGCTGCCTCGGGACTTAACGTCGGCGAAAATATGTTCAAATCATCAAAAAAGGACATTTCAAATAATCTTGAAACAAGCCTGCCGTATATTGAAAGCGTTCGTGTAAATCGAAGTCCGACGGGAAATGTTACATTGGCAGTTACCGCCGCAAAGGCAGAGCTTGCCATTGACTGCGGAGAGGGTTACATACTTCTTAATAAAAACGGAAAGGTGCTTGAGGACGGCGTTGTTTCGATAAACGAGGGCGTTACAACCGTCACCGCAAGCGCAATAGTAACGGCGACTCCGGGCGACGTCATAGTATTTGAAAACGAGCAGGATACTCAAACGCTCAGGGATATAAAAGCCATAATAGACAGCAAGCAGATTGAAAAAATCACGGACATAAACATCACGCAAAATTCTTCGGTTATCCTCACTTACGATATGCGAATAACCCTTGAGGTAGGTATGGTGTCAGCCCTTGAGCAGAAAATCGATTTTATTAAGGCAACTCTGGACAAGCTGAATTCCGACGAGCCCAATTTCGAGGGAAGCATTGATTTTACGGTTGAAAACAAGGCTTTTGTCAACGAAAAGACGGAGCAGACGACAGCTGCGCCGATCGTGGCAGCTCAACCCGAAGCACAGGGAGCAGCCGCATAAATCTTATTAAAAAAATTGTTGATATTATATTCTTAATGTGTTACAATAACCTAAATAGGTATTAAAATCTATACTTAGGTGTGAAATAAAGTCTAATATATATAGGAGGATTACAAAATGCAATTTGAAATGGACAATTCTTTCAAAGACATTACTAATATTAAAGTTATAGGCGTAGGCGGAGGCGGCGGAAACGCTATCAACCGTATGGTCGAAATGCAGATTGACGGCGTTGAGCTTATTGCCGTAAATACCGATAAACAGGCTCTTTGCTTCTCAAAGGCGCCCACTAAAATTCAGATAGGCGAGAAAATCACAGGGGGCAGAGGCGCAGGCGCAAACCCCGAGATTGGCAGAATGGCAGCCGAGGAAAGCCGTGAAGCTATCGAGGAAGTTCTCAACGATACTCAGATGGTATTTATTACCGCAGGTATGGGTGGCGGAACAGGTACAGGTGCAGCTCCCGTTATCGCTGAGATTGCTCGTTCAAAGGATATTCTTACAGTAGGTATCGTTACAAAACCGTTCGCATTTGAGGGCAAGCACCGTATGCAGCAGGCTGAAGCGGGTATCGCAGAGCTTGCAGGCAATGTGGACAGCCTTATCATAATCCCCAACGAAAGACTTAAAAATGTATCCGCTGAAAAGATTACTCTTGCCAACGGCTTTAAGGTTGCAAATGATGTACTCGTTGACGGTGTAAGAAGCATTTCCGACCTTATCGTTAACGCTGCTCTTATCAACCTTGACTTCGCAGATGTTACCGCTGTTATGAAAAATGCAGGACACGCTCATATGGGTATCGGCAGAGCAAGAGGTAAGGACAGAGCAGAGCAGGCTGTTAAGGCAGCTATCACAAGTCCGCTTCTTGAGTCAACAATTGACGGCGCAACAGGTGTTATTATCTGCTTCAAGGCTCCCGAGGATGTCGGACTTGAGGAAATCGACACCGCAGCAGGTATCGTTCGTGCAGCGGCTGCCGAGAATGCAAACATTATCTTCGGTGTCGATTTGAGCCCCGAGGATTCGGAAGATGACGAGATGGTTATTACCGTTATCGCAACAGGCTTCGGCGACAATGCAGGCAAGCCTTCAAGCGTCGGCTCCTTCTTTAAGGAAGAGTCTCCGTTGCTCTACCCGATGGACGACATCAGCTCAACAAGCTCTGACGAAGCAAGCGGCGATTCAAGCACTAAGTATTCCGAGTTTATCGACATAATCAACGGCAAGAAATAATCGTTGCTTATAATTAAAATAATTTCAATTCACACTCATTATTTTTAATGGGTGTGTATTTTTTTATCAAAAAGTGTAGCAATTTAATACGAAAGTATAGTATATTAGTGAGGACAAGGAGGCGAGGGAATGATAAGCGACAATGAAATAATAGCTCTGTTTTTCAACCGTTCGCAGGAAGCTGTAAAGGAGCTTGCTGACAAATACGGGAAAATATGTGTAAATTTTTCATACCGTATTTTGAAAAACGATTGTGACGCCCAAGAGTGCGTGAACGATTCATACCTTGCCGTGTGGAACACCGTGCCGCCTAATAAGCCCAATCCGCTGAAAACATATTTAATGAAAATCGTTCGCAACATTTCTTTGGTAAAGTACAAAAGCAATACGGCGCAAAAGCGAAATTCTTATTATGACGCTTCGCTTGAAGAGCTTGAAAACGTGATTTTTGAAAATGACAGCGTTGAAATTCAAGCGGAAAATAGCGAGCTGACGGAATATATCAACAAATTTCTTGCGACCTTATCAAAAGAGGACAGGGTAATATTCTTAAAAAGATATTGGTTTTGTCAGCCTTATTCGGAAATAGCGGCTTCGGTTAATTTGAGCGAGAAAAATGTTTCGGTAAGGCTGACGAGGGCAAGAAAAAAGCTGAAAAAATACTTGGAGAAGGAGGGCGTGCTTTAATGAATGTTCAAGAGCTTTCGGAGGCTATGACGGATATTTCCGACGAATATATCGAAGAAGCATATAATTACCAAAGGGCAAGCGTTTTTGATTTCAAAAAAGCACTTTCTGCCGTTGCAACGATAGCTGTTTTGGTTGCGGTTGCTTTAGCTGTACATTTTTATACTAATGAACCCGTTTCCACGCAGCCGAGCGATAAGGCGGTCGAAACCTCCGATTACACCAAAGATTTTTCCGCAACCAATTCCGCCTATGACCTTGCGGCTCCCGCTGTAATTCAAAAGCGCCCTAAAAGCATTAAATCAAAAGTGAAAAAGCAGATTAAATCAGATTACCTTTCATATTCTCAAAGTGATATGGAAAGCGAGGCTTTTGACATAATCTATTGCGGCACATATAACGGAAATATCGCTTTTAAGGTCATCTTAAAGGATGGACAAAACGGCGGAAATATGATTTTTGAAGGCTTTGCCGATCCGAACGGAAAATACTCTTTTTTGACCTTTAATTATAAAGAAAGTGAACCGGTTTTGCTTTGGTCTGAAAAGGAGGGGATAAGCACACTTACACAAAACTATGATAAAGGCACATTGAATTACGAACAGGTATTTTCAATTTGGTATTGGATATTCACTGAAACAGGAGAGGTTTGATTATGAAAAAGAAAATATTTGCTTTGACTCTTTGTCTTATTTTTATTCTCGCTGCTTTATGCGTGCAGTTTGTCAGCGCTTTGCCCGAAATGAATGACCGTGATATGTCGCAGCAAAGCAGAAGCATTGACGAGTACAGAAAAATTCTTGACGCCGTAAATCGGGAAAAAGATAATTCGGTACAATCGGACTCTTTGGGAGAAGATCTCGCAGATGTATATGCCGGCGCATATATCAACGGAGAAAATCTTCTTGTGATAAATGTTACAAATGCGACTGACGGCATAAAAGAGAAAATAAAAAGCATATCGGGAAATCCCGATGTTATAATAAACGAAGTTGAATTTTCTTCATCCGAAATTGATAAGGCTTATGAAAAGCTTGTCGGCAACATGGAAAATGCACCGTATTTTAAGGTAACGGTTTCCGAAAAGGATAACACTGTGTATATAACGGGCGAAAGTGCAGAGGACTGTAACCGTTATATCCTTGAAAACGGATACAATCCCGCAATGATAACCGTCGTCGAGGGGCAAAATACCGTTGAAAATTGCTGAAATATAAATTTAAGCGTATCGCAGATTTTTCTGCGGTACGCTTTTTTAATTAAAACACATTTTCGATTTTAGGCTTTTCCGCATCTATCATTTTTTCAAGCAGTATAATATTTTCCGAGCAAATTTCAACAATGTCACAATCCGTGTTTCGTTCCGCCTTGCTTTTCAGTGTCCTGAAATTTATATCAATGTCGTCAATTTCATCGTGGTTGCAGTAAATTCCGAAACGCACCCGTGCCTTTTCCCATTTTTTAACCGAAGCGGTCAAATTTTCCGAAACCGAGTTTTCTCCGCTTGTTTCTGCGGTTTCAATAGTCTTTTCGAGCGACGATATTATTTCGTTTCCCGTCCTTTTAAGGTCAAAATAGCTGTAAACCGATACTGTCGTAACAAAGGCTATTAAAACGATTGCAATTACAACTCTTTTCATAAATTCTTATCCCTTTCGGTTATCTCGTATTTTTCGTTTTTATCCATTGTCATAAGCAGTACGTCCTTGACGCTTAAATTCTTTTTGCGAAGCAGGCGTTCAACCTTTGCTTTTGTCGTGTTACACTCTTGAAAGTTCTTTTCAATCAGCGAGCCGTCGGAGATAACAACGCTCTTGTACACGTTTTCGGGCTTTTGCAAATTCACGTCTTTTACTTTAATATTTTCCTCGTCAGCCTTTAGCATTACGCTTAAAGTGCCGTCTGTTTCGACAATGGCATACCAAACCTGCGACACATCAAAAATATCTTTTTTCCGAAGCTCTTCCAATAGGTCATCTGTTGTAAAACGAAGCTCCTTTAACTGCTTTTGGTCGATAACGCCCTCACGGATCACTATAAGCGGATTTCCCTGCATAACCGAACGGAATTTAACGCTTTTAAGATTGAGAATTGAAATAATAATTTCAAATCCGACAAGCAAAAGCACGGGGATAATCGTGTTCATAAGCGGCAGACTTGTATCTTGCATGGGAATTGCGAGAATTTCCGACAAAAGTATTGTAATAACAAGCTCTGCCGGTTGTAATTCTCCTATCTGCCTTTTTCCGAGTATTCTCATTGATACGATAATCACGATATATAAAATTACCGTTCTTGCAAAATTTATAAGCATTTACATCACCGATTATATATTTTGCGTTTGTGTACAGAATATTCCTGCCGATAAAGGCAACAATATTTTCGGTGAAGTATATGTTTAAGAAATTAAAATTTAATCTCGATAAAATAACCGAAAGAGTGGAAAAGGACAACACCGAAACGCCGATTTCAGAGTCGCTGCAATTCAACATTTCATATCTAAAGGGAAAATTCGGCGACAGCTTTGACATAATTTACAAATATTCGGACGTCGGAAAATACAAGGTCTGTTTTGTTATGGCGGACGGTATGTGCGACAATATGCTTGTGGTAGAACAGATAATGCGCCCCATACTGACCGCCGAAAAATTACCGACAGAGCCGAGGGAAATGATCAATTACATCAGCGCAAATGTTGTTGCGGGAATTGACCAAAGCGAAACGCAGACTCTTGAAAAGGCAGTTACCGACGTCCTGTCGGGCTTGGTCGTTTTCTTTGTTGACGGTGCTGATTTGAGCTGGAGCTACGGCGTTCAGGGCTTTCCTAAGAGAAGCATCGACGACGCACAATCCGAGGTTCAGGAAAAGGGTGCGCATGAGGGCTTTACCGAGAGCTTTAAGGATAACGTTGCACTCTTGCGAAGACGGATACGCTCACCCGTTTTGAAATGCGAGGTCATTGAGGTCGGCGAAACGAGCAAAACGAGGGTTTGCGTCTGCTATATGTCCGACAGGGCAAAGCCGAAAACAGTTAAGGAAATCAAATCGAGGCTTAAAAACGCAAGACTTGACACGGTGTTGGGCTCGGGCTATTTACGACCGTTTTTGGAAAACGGCGAGTTCTCTTTCTTTTCGTCGCTCGGCACAACCGAAAGACCTGATATTGCGTGCGGAGAAATGAACGAGGGCAGGGTGATTGTTTTAACCGACGGAACGCCGTTTGCCTTGATAGCGCCATATATCTTTATAGAGAATTTTCAGACAATGGACGACTATAATATGCGTCCGTTTTATGTTGCGTTTATAAGATTATTAAAATACGTTTCTTTCTTTACCGCCGTATTTTTACCTGGGATATATGTTGCGCTTTGTACCTTTCATCAAGAGGTATTGCCGATTTCAATGCTGTATGATATGGCGATACAGGAAAGCATAACGCCTTTTCCCGTAATGCTTGAAACGATATTTATTCACTTTGTTTATGAAATTGTCAGAGAGGCAGGCTTGCGTATGCCGAAGTCCGTAGGTCACACCGTGAGTATCGTAGGCGGTCTTGTAATCGGAGATGCCGCCGTCAGCGCAGGACTTGTCGCAGCTCCTATGCTGATAGTTGTCGCAATTTCCGCAATAACCTCTTTTGTCGTTCCGCATCTCTACCAAAGCGTTGCCGTTTTGCGCTTTCTTTTAATGGTTATCGGCGGCTTTTTCGGCTTTTACGGAATTGTAATTTGCTTCGGTGTGCTTCTCGTTGACTTGTGCAAGGACGGACCTTATGAGGTGTCGGAGCTTTCTCCCTTAGCTCCGTTTGCTCCTGCGGCAATGCGGGATACCTTTATGCGGCTTGATTGGAGAAGATTGGGCGACAGAGATCTTAGAATACAGAATATGGAGAAATAAATGGAAAAGGTACAAAAAATCAGCACGGCGCAGTTTTTCTCGTTGCTTTTGCTCTCGAGGCTTTTGACAACGCTTACTTTTATGCCTGTTTTCGAAATGAAGGTCAACAATCTTGATTATATAGTCGCTATTTTGCTTGGAAGTGCCGTAATGCTCTTGTTTCTTTTGCCGATGTATTACCTATTCAAAAACAGCGGCGGCAAGGGCGTTTTAGAGCTTGCACAGGATATCTCTCCGACCTTTTCAAAGGTGCTGTGCGTGTTTTATGTCGCTTTTTTTCTGATTGACGCTTACGCAACCCTTTTAAGCCTTAATCTGTTTGTCGCTTCTGCGGTCTTTCCCGAAACGGACACAAGCTTTTTCATACTTTTGACTCTTTTTGCGGTTTGCTTTTCGGCGATAAAGGGTATCGAGGCGCTCGGCAGGGCAGGGAGCATTTCTCTTGTAATACTCATCACTTCATTTGTTCTTGTACTTTTGACAATGCTCTCAAGAGTGGATATAAATAATCTTTCACCCATATTTTATGACGGAGCAAAGCCTATTTTGACGGTTGCGTGGACTGTGGTTATAAGAACAACCGAGCCTGTCGCAATTTCCGTTATGTTGCCGAGGGTCACGGGTAATGTCAAAAAAAGCACCATCTTATGGACGTCATTTTTTGCAATATTTGTGTCGGTTTTGTTCTTTATACTTTTTACAACCTCGGGCGACAGCGCGCTTCTCAATATGTTCCCCGTTCATTCAATGGCAATGCTCTCGGAATTCGGCTTGATTGAACGTCTTGACGTGCTTTTGACGGGAGTATGGATAATCTCGGCATTTATAAAAATTGCTTTTATTATCTATATCGTAAGCGATATTTTACAGCGCAGCTTTCAGCTTAAATGCAAGGGCTTAATTTCCTATCTTTCGGGTGCAATTATTTTTACGTCGGTAATGCTAATGTCTAAAAACATTGAAAATTTCCGTTACAGTTCAAATGTAATCGGAAAATCGGTGCTGTTTATTCTGTTTGCTGTCTTAATCCCTTGTACGCTTATGCTTGTCAGAAAAATTAAACGGAGGACGATGTGTTGAAAAGCCTCAAAATCTTATTGAAAATTTTATTGCTTTTGATTTCTCTTTTAGCTTTCGGCGGTTGCAGCTCGCACAATTCAAAGCTTGAATTAAAAAACAGGCTTATAGTTCAGGGCATAGGCATAGACAAGGCTGACGGACAGCTTTCCGTTTCGGTTCAAGCGTTAAATACCGATGTTTCAAGCAATTCCGCTGCCTCGGGTGCGCCCGACGAGGTTGTAAAATACTATTGCGTAAAGGGTAAATCCGTTTCCGAGGCTATCGGAAAATTATCCGATATTACGGGAAGCGATCCGCTTATTTCACAAAACAGAATTGTGGTTTTCGGCAGAGAGTTCGCACAGGAGGGCATAGAAGATTATCTTGATGATTTTGTGCGCACAACGCAGAACAGGACGACCGTTTACGTTGCTGTTGCCGACGGAAAGGCAGAGGACATTATCTTTGCAAGGCTCGGCGAAAACATTGTACCTGCAAGACGTGCGGAGCAGATTATACGCTCGACGGATTTCAATGCCAATGTAGTAAGCACAAGGGTTTTTGAGCTTCTCAATACGTTCTCCGACGGAACGGCTTCGGCGGCTTTGCCTGTGTTAAAATGCACAAAGGGCGACAAAACCGATACAATAGAAATCACTTCAACGGCGATTTTTAAGGACGAACGGTTGATAGACGAAACAGTGGACGAAATCGCAACAGGCATACTCTGGACAAATGACAGAATAGGTCACGGCGAGATAACCTTTGATGATGAAAACGGCGTAACAGTCACGGCAAAGGTCATAAAAAGCAAAACTAAAATCAAAACGGAAATCAAGGACGGTAAGCCCTGCTTTGATATAAAAATTAAATGCTCACTTGATTTGAGCGAGGTCAATAAGAATGTTTTTCAGGTTATGGAGCTTGACGAAATAAGTGAGATTGGAAAGTGTGCGGAAGAAACGATTGAAAAATATGTTGAAAACAGTATAAACGAGTGTATAATGAATGAGTCGGCGGATGTTTTCGGCTTCGGCAGGCGGTTGAAAAGGACTTGCCCGAGGTATTATAAGGCTAATGTTGACGATTGGGGAGAAATGATGAAAGCTTGTGAATATAACGCACAGGCTGATGTTAAAATAGAGAGATTGGGAGGCTCGGTCGCAAGGCTGTACAAGTGATTATGACTACGTTTGAGAAAATATACGAATGTGTAAAGCAAATACCAAAGGGCAAGGTCGCAACCTACGGCCAAATAGCCTTGCTTGCAGGAAATCCGAGATGGGCAAGGGTAGTCGGCTACGCCTTGCACCAAAATCCCGACCCGTCAACAATAAAATGCCATAGGGTTGTAAACAGAAACGGCAGAGTATCGGAAGCGTTTGTGTTCGGCGGAATGAATATGCAAATTGACCTGCTTCGTCAAGAGGGCGTTGAGGTAAGTGACGACGGTTATGTTGATTTGAAAAAATATCAGTGGTAGATTGAATGATTGATTGAAATTCATATCCCACAGTGTAGGGTGGGTGGCTTGCTCCCGCCGGAACAAATTAACAAAAATATAATTGCTTTCGGTTGCTATCAAATTACATTCAATATCAATACCGTAGGGACAGGGCTTGCCCCTGTCCGCAAAAAATTACATATAAAATTAAATCGACGGACAACCGCAAGGGTTGTCCCTACGGTTGTGCGTATATTTCAATATCATATCAGCCAAAAATTATCATATTTCAGCAACAATTTTAACGGCGGCAGCAAGCCACCGCCCTACTGTGTTTGATATCAAATTCAATTCGTGCTTCCGCCCCATCTTTGAGGGGGCTGTCATTTTGTCAAAAATGACTGAGGGAGTTTTATAAAATTGTATAAAATCAATCTTACAATCCCTCCGAGTTGCCTTTCGGCAACCCACCTCCCTTTACACAAGGGAGGCTGAAAATGCGGTTGTTCGTGAATGTAATTATTCATCAAATTTGCTGCGGACAGGGGCGAGCCCTGTCCCTACGGTTGTGGGTGCATTTTAATATCATTTTAGCCGTAAATTTAATCAAACCTTCAATCATCATTACAACATATCATTTGCTTTTTTCCTTTATTTGTTGTATGATTTATCTATTAAACTGACAGAGGTAAAATATGCTTTCTAAACAATTGGAAAAACTATTGAAAAATGTTCAAAAGCCCGCACGCTATACAGGCGGCGAGTTTAACAGCATTGTTAAGGATAAGGACAAGGTGGAATTCAGATATGCTTTCTGTTTTCCCGACAACTATGAAATCGGTATGTCGCACCTCGGTATGAAAATCCTTTACTCTCTCATAAATGCCCGTGAGGAAGCGTGGTGCGAGAGGGTTTTTGCGCCGTGGGAGGATATGGAAAGGCTCATGCGTGAAAACGATATTCCGCTTTACGGACTTGAAAGCGGCGACAGTATAAAGAACTTCGATATGATAGGCTTTACCATGCAGTATGAGATGAGTTATACCAATGTTCTCAATATGCTTGATTTGGCAGGCTTGCCCGTTCGCAGTAAGGACAGAACCGATTTAACGCCGATTATCTGCGCAGGCGGTCCGTGTGTTTGCAACCCCGAGCCGATAGCGGACTTCATTGATATTTTCACACCCGGCGAGGGAGAGGAAATTGTAAATGAGCTTATCGATCTTTTGGAAAAACACAAGAAATCAGGCTCTACAAAGCTTGAGTTTTTGCGTGAGGCTTCACAGCTTGAGGGCGTTTATGTTCCTGCATTTTATGATGTAAATTATAACGACGACGGTACAATCAAAGAGGTTATAAACAAGGAAAATGCGCCGAAAACCGTTAAAAAGAGAATTATCTCCGATTTGAACACGGTGTTCTATCCCGAAAATTTCGTTGTGCCGTTTATTGAGGTCGTTCATGACAGAGCAGTATCGGAAATTTTCAGAGGCTGTATTCGAGGCTGCCGCTTTTGCCAGGCAGGCTTTATTTACCGTCCAATCAGAGAAAAAACGAGCGACGTTATAAATAAGCAAGCTAAAACGCTCTGCGACAACACGGGCTATGATGAAATTTCCCTTTGTTCATTGAGCACAAGCGACTATACGGAAATTGACAAGCTCATTCCGAAAATGTTTGATTGGGCGCTGAAAGAAAATATAAATGTATCTTTGCCGTCGCTTCGTGTTGATAACTTCTCCGATGAGCTTATGGAGGAGCTTAAAAAGGTGCGCCGCAGCGGTCTTACATTTGCACCCGAAGCAGGTACGCAGAGACTTCGTGACGCAATCAACAAGAATGTAACCGAGGGCGAGGTTATAAGAACTGCCGAAAAAGCATTTGCAGGCGGTTGGACTACCGTTAAGCTTTACTTTATGATGGGCTTGCCCACCGAAACGCTTGAGGATATTGAGGGTATAGCAGATCTTGCACAGACGGTTGTAAATACATACTATAAAAATCCCGACAGACCTAAGGGTAAGTCTGTTACGGTCAATATAAGCGTTGCTTCCTTTGTTCCGAAGCCGTTTACTCCGTTTCAATGGGAACCGCAGGACACAAGGGCTATGCTTGAAGAAAAACAGAAGCATTTGCTTGAAAGCGTTAAAACTCATAAGATTCAAGTTTCCTATCACGAGTCGCAAACAAGTGTATTAGAGGGCGTTTTCGCAAGAGGCGACAGAAAGCTTTGTGATGTTATTGAAACGGCGTGGCGAAAGGGCTGTAAATTTGACAGCTGGGATGAATTTTTCAGATTTGACCTTTGGGAAGACGCATTCAGGGAATGTGGAGTGTCAATGGAATTTTACGCAAATCGCAAGCGTGAATTCGACGAGATTTTGCCGTGGGATATGTTTGATTACGGCATAAGGAAAGACTTCCTTATCGAAGAAAACAAAAAGGCGCACGAGAGCATTACAACCCCTAATTGCCGTCAAAAATGTGCGGCTTGCGGTGCGGCAAGGCTCAACGGAGGGAAATGCGATGCGAAATGTTAGAATTTTCTTTGAGAAAAAGGATATAGCAAAGTATATTTCCCACCTTGACCTTATGCGTTGCTTTTCAAGGGCGATAAAGCGTGCGGGAATTTCGATTTGGTACACGGAGGGCTTTAACCCAAGACCGTTTATGACATTTTCTTTACCGCTTTCACTCGGTACGGAGAGCTTTTGTGAGTCGGTTGATGTGCGTATAACAGATGAAATGACCGATGAAGAAATCGTTAAAAGGCTTAATAAGGCAATGCCTACGGGGATTGTTGTTACTTCGGCATCAGAGCCTGTTCATAAGGCTGACGAAATCAGATGGGCAAGATTTGTGATTACTCTTGAAACAAAGGATAATAAAAAAGTCCTTGAAAGTGTAAACGAGAAAATCTCGGCTGATGAAATTATCGTTGAGAAGCAGGGCAAAAAGGGTAGAAAAAAAGTCTTAAAGCAAATTGACATAAAAGGCGATATTTCTTCCTATGACCTTTTCGAGTGTGAAAACGGTGTCAAATTGACCGTCGTGCTTTCGGCAGGAATGAGAAATAACATAAATCCCACGCTTTTGCTTGACGCCGTAACCGCCGATGTAAAAGAGCTTATCGAAGCGGTTGATATAGTAAAAGAAAAGATGTATCTTGAGGATATGTCGGAATTTTGCTGAATTTTGAAAAAACACTTGCTTTTTTCATTACCTTGTGATATTATATTTTAGCATTTCGGCGCTTGTATATATTTTTATATGCAAACGGCAGTTAATGGCAACATTAAAGCGGGCGGTCCTCTGCGTATGTATTTTACGGAATGAACGCTTGAAAACAATTTTGGAGGTTCATTATGGACACATTGAAAATTATGACAGAGGGTATGCTTAAGGAAGAGCGCCCGAACATCAACATCGGCGATGTTGTTAAGGTTCACGTTAAAATCCGTGAGGGTGAAAGAGAAAGAATCCAGATTTTCGAAGGCACAATCATTGCTCGTAAGGGCAGCGGTGTCTCGGAAACATTCACAGTTCGTCGTGTTTCTTACGGCGTAGGTGTTGAAAAGGTATTCCCCGTAAACTCACCCAACGTTGCTAAGGTTGAGCTCGTTAGAAGCGGTAGAGTTCGCAGAAGCAAGCTTTATTATCTTCGTGACAGAGTCGGCAAGGCAGCTAAAGTTAAGGAGCTTGTCAGATAATTGTAACAAGATATTAAGGAACGGTAAAAACCGTTCCTTATTTTTTTGTGAAAACCTTTGCATTTTCAAGGCTTTTGTATTATAATTACTCTATATAATAGGGTAGGTGTGTAAATTGAGAAAAACAGAAGATATAAGGGTATATTTTGACGAGCTTGAAAGCTCTTATTCGGAGACTTCAAAATCGTGGAAATTTGCATATAACTGGATCGATTCACTTGTGTTTGCGCTGGTGGGTATCGCCATCGTGTTTACATTTCTTTTCAGAGTTGTGGGCGTAAACGGCGAGTCAATGAAGCCTACTCTTAACAGCGGAGATTGGCTTACAGTCAAAGCAATTAACACAACTTATGAGCGTGGCGACGTTGTCGTTATAACTCAGCCGAATTCTCTCAATGAGCCGCTTATCAAAAGAGTTATAGCCGTTGCAGGGGACACGGTTGACATCAACTTTGCACAGGGAACGGTTAAAATAAACGGCGAGCTTATCAATGAGCCTTATATAGCAGAGCCTACCGAGAGAATGTTTGACGTTGCCTTTCCCGTGACTGTGCCGGACGGCTGCGTATTTGTTATGGGAGACAACAGAAACAACTCTCTTGACAGCCGTTCGACAACGGTTGGCTTTATTGATACAAGATATTTATTGGGAACGGCAGAATTCAGACTTTTCCCCATCGGTCATTGGAAAATAGGTGCGTAATGAAACAGAAACAGGCAGCAGCAATTTATGATTTTGCGTCGGTATTACTTACATCGATTATAGCGGTGGCGGTAATATTTACGTTTTTCTTCAAAATATCCACAGTAAACGGCGACTCTATGAGAAACACCCTGCATAACGGCGATCAGCTGATTATCACCGCGCATGACAGCGAAGTTAAGTACGGCGATATTGTAATTATTTCACAGCCCAACGCATATGATGAGGTGCTTGTAAAAAGAGTGATTGCAACAGGCGGTCAAACTATAAATATTGACGGCGACACTCACGAGGTATCGGTTGACGGAGTTGTTTTGGACGAGCCGTATATCAGAGAAAAAACAAAATTGCTCGGAGATGCGTTTACTTATCCCGTAACCGTACCCGAGGGTTGCGTATTTGTTATGGGCGATAACCGTAACGAATCGGGCGATTCAAGATACAAGGCAGTCGGAATGATTGACGAAAGATACATTGTCGGTCAGGCGGTTTACAGAATAGGTGACAGCTCACTTTTGACGAGGGATTGAGAATATGAGCGATTCAATAAAACAGAATGTTCAGTGGTTTCCGGGGCATATGGCAAAGACAAGACGGCTTATCAAGGAGTGCTTGCCGTCGGTTGATGCCGTAACGGAAATTTTAGATGCGAGAATGCCGATTTCAAGCAGTAACCCCGAGCTCAACGAGCTTATTGGCAATAAGCCTCTTATTGTGCTTCTTAATAAGTGCGACGTTGCAGACGAAAACGCCACAAGGCGTTGGCTCAAT
The DNA here is from genome assembly GCA_052273625.1 of Candidatus Fimenecus sp. Taxonomy (GTDB): domain Bacteria; phylum Bacillota; class Clostridia; order Oscillospirales; family Acutalibacteraceae; genus Fimenecus. The sequence goes on from DAVZHW010000004.1 coordinate 69,837, forward strand.
TATTTTAATGAAAAAGGCATTTATGCGCTTGCCGTTGACTGCAAAAGCGGTAACGGACTTAATAAATACGCACCTCTTTTGAGAGATGTTCTGAAAGACAAAATTGCTTCAAACGAGGCTAAGGGTATGATTGGCAAGCCGCTTAGAATTATGGTTGTCGGAATACCGAATACGGGTAAATCCTCATTCATTAACAGAATGGCAGGCAGAAACCGTGCGAAGGTTGCCGACAAAGCAGGCGTTACCCGTCATAATCAGTGGTTTGTAATCGAAAACGGTATTGAGCTGCTTGACACCCCCGGCGTTTTGTGGCCGAAGTTCGACGACCCGAAAATCGGCGACAGGCTTGCCTTTATAGGCTCTGTCAAGGATGAGGTTTTTGACTCTGAAACCCTTGCCGTAAGACTTTTGGAGGTGCTTTCGAGGGATTATCCCGACAGACTTTCGGAAAGATATAAAATTGATGATTTTTCAGAGCTTGAGGCTTATGAAATACTTGAGCTTATCGGCAGAAAAAGAGGTATGATGATGCGAGGCGGCGAGATTGACACGCTCAGAGCTTCGATTATGCTGCTTGACGAATACCGTGCAGGTAAGCTCGGAAGAATAACTCTTGATACAATCGGAGAATTTGATGGTTGATTACAGTATTGAAAACGAATACAGGGAAAAAGGCTTTAATATAATTTGCGGAGTTGACGAAGCGGGCAGAGGGCCTTTGGCGGGACCTGTTTATGCGGCGGCGGTAATTTTGCCGTCGGACTGTGTAATCGAAGGGCTTAACGACTCTAAAAAGCTGACAGAAACAAAGCGTGAAAAGCTGTTTGATGAAATAAAAGAAAAGGCGTTGGCTTACGGTATCGCAAGTGCCGACGAAAAGGAAATTGACGAAATAAACATATTAAACGCAACCTTTCTTGCAATGAAAAGGGCAATTGATTCACTTTCCGTAAAGCCCGACCTTGCGTTGATTGACGGCAATCAAAGGCCTCATACGGATATTGAAGAGGTTACGGTCATAAAAGGCGATGCAAAGTCAATGTCGATAGCCGCTGCCTCGGTGCTTGCTAAGGTCAGCAGGGACAGATTTATGCTTGAAACGGCTGAAAAATATCCGCAATATGAATTTGCAAGGCACAAGGGCTACGGCACAAAGCTGCACTATGAAAAAATTGCTCAATACGGCGTTTGCGATATTCACAGACGCACTTTTCTAAAGAAAATTCTCGGAGAGCAAAAATGAACAGAGCAATGACAGGCGTATACGGCGAGCTTTATACGGGCAGGTATCTTCGTGATAACGGATATTCGATAGTCACTTCAAACTATCGTTGCAGATTCGGAGAAATTGACATAATTGCAAGCGATAAGAATTATGTTGCTTTCGTTGAGGTTAAAACGAGAGATGTCGGCTTTGTCGTAAGCGGTAAGGAAGCGGTTGACTACGGAAAACGCAAAAGAATTTTGGCAACCTCCAAATTCTTTCTTTCCAAAAATAAAGTCAATTTGCAACCGAGATTTGATGTTGCCGAGGTATATATGGAAAACGGCGAGGTTTCCTCGTTCAATTATATAAAAAACGCATATCAGGAAGAAGAAAAATAATTTATAAAGCCAATTGAATTAAGGCTTTATGTATGATAAAATATTTTGAATTTTAAGTAGGGAGTGTATCAGATGATTTACACAAGCACGAGAGATAAATCAATCGGCGTTTCGGCGTCGGAGGCTATAGCAAAGGGCATCTCCTCGGAGGGCGGACTTTTTGTTCCCACCGAAATTCCCACACTGAGCCTTGACGACATTAAGAGAATAGGAACGCTTGATTATATCGGCAGAGCCAAAGAGGTATTGAAGCTTTTCCTTACGGATTTTACCGAAGAAGAGCTTGATATGTGTGTAAACGGCGCTTATAAAAAGGGCAAGTTTTCCTCGGATAGGGTTGCTCCGCTTTATAAGCTTAACGATAAGGAAAATATCCTTGAGCTTTGGAGAGGACCTACCTGTGCGTTTAAGGATATGGCTTTGCAGCTGCTTCCATATTTGCTTACGGTTTCGGCAGGTAAAACTCTTAAAGACACTAAAATCGTAATCCTTGTTGCAACCTCGGGCGATACGGGTAAGGCTGCTCTTGAGGGCTTTAAGGATGTACCGAACACGGAAATTCTTGTTTTCTATCCCGTTGACGGCGTAAGCCCGATGCAGAAGCTTCAGATGACAACCCAAGAGGGCAATAATGTCAGCGTGTGCGCTATCAGAGGCAATTTTGATGATGCTCAAAGCGGTGTTAAGGCAATCTTTACAAACAAGGAAATAGAAAAGAAATTCAAAGAAAATAACCTTGCTTTCTCGTCCGCAAACTCAATCAACTGGGGCAGACTTGTTCCGCAGATCGTATATTATGTATCTGCTTACTGCGATATGGTCGAGAACGGCTCGTTAAAGCTCGGCGAGGAAATGAACGTTGTTGTTCCCACGGGCAACTTCGGTAACATTCTTGCAGCTTATTACGCAAAGGAAATGGGCGTTCCGATTAAAAAGCTTATCTGTGCTTCCAACTCGAACAATGTTCTTACCGATTTCCTGAAAAGCGGTACATATAATAAGAACAGAGATTTCTATTGCACAGCTTCTCCCTCAATGGATATTCTTATCTCGTCAAACCTTGAAAGACTTCTCTTTATTCTTTCGGGCTATGACGCAGAAAAGACCGCAGAGTATATGCGTGAATTGAGCGTTGACGGTAAGTACAGCGTTGACTCTGACCTTTATAAGAAAATTGCAGACCTCTTTGATGCGGGCTATTGTGATGATGTGGCTACAAAGGCTACAATCAATGAACTTTTCAAAAAGTACAATTATCTTTGCGACACTCACACAGCGGTTGCCGTAAACGTTTATGAGGAATATACAAAGAGAACGGGAGACAGTACTCCGACGGTTATCGCTTCGACGGCAAATCCCTATAAGTTCTCCGCAAGCGTGCTTTCGGCAATAACCGACGATATTAAATCCGAGGACGAATTCTCAATGGTTGAAGAGCTGTTTGAGAAATCAAAGGAGCCCATACCGCCTCAGCTTGCAACACTTAAAGGCAAAGCACCGAGATTTACAAGGGTTTCCGATAAAGAGGATATGGCTCAGGTCGTATTTGATATGCTCGGAATATAAACAGCTTTAATATATTAAAAAAAGCGGATTTATTCCGCTTTTTGCTTCTTAACTTATTAGGAGTAAAATTATATGTCTTTATATGCAATCGGCGATACTCATTTGTCGCTCGGAACGGATAAGCCGATGGATATTTTTCACGGCTGGGACAATTACGTTGAACGGCTTGAGGCAAATTGGAGAAAGCTCATTACCGATGAGGACACCGTGGTCATACTCGGCGACGTTTCGTGGGCGATGAAGCTTGAAAATGCGGCGGAAGACCTTGCGTTTATAAATTCCTTGCCCGGTCAAAAGTTAATATTAAAGGGCAATCACGACTATTGGTGGAACACAATGTCGAAAATGAACGGCTTTTTGGAGGAAAATTCCTTTTCGACGATTAAATTCATTTTTAACAACGCCTATAGAGTGGGAGATTACAGTATCTGCGGCACAAGAGGCTGGTTTTTTGACGATACCCAACAGCACAGCGAAAAGGTTGTAAAAAGGGAGGCGTCAAGGCTTGAAGCGTCAATCAAAGCAGGCAAACAACTCGGCGGCGAACCGCTTGTGTTCTTACATTATCCGCCCGTGAGTATTTCGCAGATATGCGAGCCGATATATGAAGTCTTGCTTCGTGAGGGGATTAAGAATTGCTATTATGCGCATTTGCACGGTCAAGCGGTGAATTTTGCGTTTACCTCGGAAAAGGACGGAATTAAATTCGAGCTTTTGTCGGCAGATTACCTTAAATTCTGCCCGAAGCTTATTAAATTAACAAAATAATAAAAAAGTATAGCAATTTTATACATTATGTGATATAATGCTCAAGAATGTGTATAATTTTCAGGAGGAAGATTAAATGAGTCTTAAATCATCAAACAAAATTGAAGAGAATGTTTGGGAGCTTGAAGTTGCTGTTGACGGCGAAACCTTTATGAATGCTGTTAATAAGGCATACCTTCAGCAGAGAAAGAAAATCAATGTTCCCGGCTTCAGAAAGGGTAAGGCACCCCGTGCTTTCATCGAAAAGATGTACGGCGAGGCAGTTTTCTATGAGGACGCTCTTGAAATCGTATATCCCGATGCAGTTTCAGCTGCTATCGAAGAGGCTAAGCTTGAGGTTATCGACACTCCGTTTGACCTTGAAGTTCCCGAAATGGGCAAGGACGGCGTTGTAATCAAGCTCAAGGTTACCGTTATGCCCGAGGTTAAGCTCGGCAAATATAAAGGAATAAAGGCTACAAAGAAGTCTGCTAAGGTTTCTGCTGAGGACGTTAAGTCTCACATTAACAATATGCTTGAGCAGAATTCAAGAATTGTTACCGTTGAAACAAAGAGAAAGGTCAAGAAGAACGATATTGCAGTTATCGACTTCGAGGGCTTTGTTGACGGCGTAGCTTTTGAGGGCGGCAAGGCTGAAAACTATGAGCTTACAATCGGCTCAAATCAGTTTATCACCGGCTTTGAGGATCAGATTATCGGTCACAAGGCAGGCGAGGAGTTTGACGTAAATGTTAAGTTCCCCGAGGATTACCATGCAGAGCTTGCAGGTAAGGACGCAACCTTCAAAATCAAGCTTCACGAGATTAAAGTTAAAGAGGTTCCCGCACTTGACGATGAGTTCGTTAAGGACGTGAGCGAATATGATACAGTTGACGAGCTCAAGAAGAATGTTAAGGAAGAGCTTGAGCATAAGAAGCAGCATGAGGTTGAGGCTGAGGCTAACAATGAGGTTCTCGACAAGCTCGCTGACCTTGTAACAGCTGTTATCCCCGATTGTATGATTGAAAAGAAGATGGACGACGACGTTCAGGATTTCGCTTACCGTCTTCAGATGCAGGGAATGGACCTTAATACTTATCTTAAATACACAGGCTCTGACGAAAAGACCTTCCGTGAGCAGTATAAGGAGCAGGCAGAAAAGCAGGTTAAGCTTGATCTTGCTTTGGCTGAAATCATCAAAAAGGAAAGCCTTGAGGTTTCGGATGCTGACCTCGAAGAAGAATATGCTCAGTATGCAAAAGCATATAATATGGATGTTGAGCAGATTAAGAAAGCCATTCCGGCTGACAATCTCAAGCCCGAGCTTCTTCAGAGAAAGGCTGTTGATTTCGTAATCGAAAACGCAAGCTTCGCAGCAGAAAAGAAGCCGGCAGCTAAGAAGGCAGCAGCTAAGGACGAAAAGGCTGACGAGGAAAAGCCCGCAGCTAAGAAAACAACAAAGAAAGCTCCCTCAAAGAAGGACGCTGAATAATTTTTGATTAAAAGGCTTGTTAATAAGCAATAATCTATTAGGAAAAGGGAAGATATTACATTTTGGAGGTAAGTTTTTATGGCATTGGTTCCTTACGTAGTTGAACAGACCAGCCGTGGTGAACGTTCATACGATATTTTCTCAAGACTTCTCAACGACAGAATTATAGTTTTGTCAGACGAGGTAAATGATGCAACTGCAAGCCTTGTCGTAGCACAGCTTTTATATCTTGAGGCTCAGGATCCCGAAAAGGATATCAGCCTCTATATAAACAGCCCCGGCGGTTCTGTAACCGCTGGCTTTGCTATCTATGACACGATGCAGTACATTAAATGCGATGTTTCAACAATTTGTATGGGTATGGCAGCAAGCATGGGAGCATTCCTTCTTTCTGCCGGTGCAAAGGGTAAGAGATATGCTTTGCCCAATTCCGATATTATGATTCATCAGCCCTCGGGCGGTGCGCAGGGTCAGGCGACAGAAATCGAAATCACAGCTAAGCACATTCTTAAAACCAAAGCAAAGCTCAACAAGATTTTGGCTGAAAACACGGGCAAACCCGTTGAGGTCATAGCACAGGACACCGAGAGAGATAATTTTATGTCTGCCGAGGAGGCTCTTGAATACGGACTTATTGATAAGGTTATCAGTAAAAGATAGTTTTTGAGGGGGGCCTATAATGGCAAAAGAAACGAATAGTAAGATGATGCGTTGCTCCTTTTGCGGTAAAACTCAAGATCAGGTTGAGAAGCTTATCGCAGGACCGGGAGTTTGCATATGTGACGAATGTATAGAATTGTGCTTGGGTATAATCGAAGAAGAAAAAAGCTCGAACGCTTCCCCTAAAAGAAAAAGCTCTGCGGGAAGTAAATCAAAGCCGTTGCCGAAGCCGGCTGAAATCAAGGCTATGCTTGATGAATATGTTGTCGGTCAGGACTCTGCGAAGATTACTTTAAGCGTTGCTGTTTATAACCACTATAAGCGTATTTACTGTTCTCACAAGAGCGATGTTGACATTCAAAAGAGCAATGTTGTTCTTTTAGGACCTACCGGCGTAGGTAAAACAATGCTTGCACAGACGCTTGCAAAAATTTTGGATGTTCCGTTTGCTATTGCAGACGCAACAACGCTTACGGAAGCAGGATATGTCGGCGAGGATGTTGAAAATATCCTTTTAAGGCTTATTCAGGCAGCGGATTACGATATAGAAAAGGCTCAAAAGGGCATTATCTATGTCGATGAAATTGACAAGATTGCAAGGAAGTCCGAAAATCCCTCTATTACCCGTGATGTTAGCGGCGAGGGTGTTCAGCAGGCACTTCTTAAAATCCTTGAGGGCACTGTTTCAAACGTTCCTCCTCAGGGCGGCAGAAAGCATCCGCAGCAGGAATTTATTCAGATTGACACCACAAATATACTGTTTATTTGCGGCGGCGCATTTGACGGCATAGAAAAGGTAATCGAAGCGAGGACGGGTAAATCCACACTCGGCTTTGGCGGCAAGGTTATGTCAAAAGCCGATACGGATATGACCAAAATTTACTCGCAGGTAATTCCGCAGGACCTTGTCAAGTTCGGACTTATACCCGAGCTTGTCGGCAGAGTGCCTGTTTTAACAACGCTTGACAATCTTGATAAGGATGCGCTTGTAAGAATACTCACAGAGCCGAAAAATGCTCTTGTTAAGCAGTACGAAGCACTTTTTTCAATGGATAACGTTTCACTTGAATTTCAGGACGGTGCTCTTGAAGCGATAGCCGAGCTTACTCTTGAAAAGGGTACGGGCGCTCGTGGTTTGAGAGCGATTATGGAGAAAACCTTGATGCCTATTATGTACGAAACTCCTTCGGATACTGAGGTGTCAAAGGTAATTATTACCACGGATACGGTCAAAAACGGTACCGCACCTATAATCGAGAAGGCTTCTTCAAGCAAAAACAAAACTAAAGGTTAATTGACAGAAAGCCGATTGCACAGCTTGCAATCGGCTTTTTTGGTAAAGGACGGTGAGGACTTGAAAAAAAACAGGAAGCTTGACTTTTCAAGCAAGGATAAAAAGGACTCAAGGCGTTTTAAGAGCTTTGTTATAGCTTTTGCGGCTTTCGTGGTAATTCTCGGAGGCATTTCATTACTTATGTTTATGAAATCCATTGACTTCAATTTCGGAAATCTTGTTTCTTCATCAGATGATTTGACAACCGAGCCTCAAACGGAGGCAACAACCTCTCCCGTGGTTATGGAGGGGCAGTCTGAAATTGTCCTTATATGCTACGATACCGAAAACAACGTTTCATTTTCATTTCTCATTTCAACCGATATTAAAAAGAAAACAATTACCGTCAATTCCATTCAAAATGACTTTGCGGGCAGCTACAACGGAATTACCGCAGCACTGTCCGAGCATTTCAAAAAATCAGGAGCAGGGGCATTTGTAAAGGCTTTTGAAAGCTATTCGGGAATTAAGACGGACAGATATATTTCGATAGGCGAGCTTCAATTTAAGAGCTTTGCCTCAAAATTCAAGGATATTGTCGTTGATGTGCCGACGGCTACCGACCCTAAGACTATGGGCGGACTTTCTCTCAATGCAGGCACACAAAGCTTATCAGCGGATATGCTTTTGAAATATCTTAAATATTGCGGATATTCGGAAAAATCTTCGGCGTTTTCCTCATTTCTGAAAACAGCCTTTAACGCTTCGCACATAGGAGCGATGGATAATCTTTTCGAATACATTGTAAACAACTCGCAAACCGATATTTCTATAATCGATTACACAGGCGAAAAGGATAAAATTGCGGAATTTATCAACACTCAGGGGGAAATAAACGACGGCGGCGTTTATTCGAAAGAGGAGAAAAATAATGCGTAAAAAACTAAAGGTCATAGGCATTGCGATTGCGGCGATACTCGTTATTTGTATTGTAAATAACCGAAAGCAAATTTTAAGCTATATCCCGACGGATTTTTCTAAGGTGGAAATGATTTACGATAATCGCACCGATGACGATATGAACGTTCGGTATTATTACAATCATTTGAGCGATAACGCAAAAATCGCATACACCCTTATAGTCCCCGAGGTCTATAAGCATACCGAGTTAATAGAAATTCCCAAGATTACCGACAGTGAATTTACGGCTTTGAACTATGCTGTATCCTACGATAATCCTGATTTGATTTGCTATTCCGCACAATGCAAGATGAGAACAGAGGGGAACAAATACTATTTTGAGCCGAACTACACCCATTCACAGCAGGAGTGCAACGCACTTACAGATAAGCTAAATTCGCAGGTTGACAAGGTTGTGAACGAGGCGAGCAAGCTTACCTCCGATTACGAAAAGGAAAAATACGTCCACGATTATATCTGCGAAAATTGCAAATATGTTTTGACGGACGATTTGAAATCTACGGCGTATGATGCGCTTATCAACGGAGAAGCGGTATGCGAGGGCTATGCAAGAGCGACGCAGCTTTTGCTCAATAAGCTCGGCGTTGAAAACTTTCTTGTGACAGGCGACGCTAAAAATGATGACGGCGAGATAGAGCCTCATATGTGGAATATCGTTAAAATCAACGGTAATGATTACCACCTTGACGTTACATGGGACGATAACGACCAGACCGATTCGCCCTATATAAAAACACATCTTTATTTTAATCTTACAACAAAGCAGATTTCCGAAAATCACTTTAACATAAAACCGGAAAATATAGACTGCACCGCAACTGAGTTTAACTATGCGAGGGCAGAGGGCTTGCTGTTCGGCAATTACGGAAAAACGATTAAACCGGCGATTGAAAAGGAAATTACCGATAATTTCAAAAACGGAAAAAGCTATGTTGAAATTTTTGCCGTGAGTGAGCAGTCATATAAAGAGATTTATAAAAAGCTTGTTGACTCGGACGGCATTTCGGGAATTGCAATAGAGCTGCGAAGTAAAAACGGCAATATGAAATTCACGCAGTATCAAGCCTTCGAAAACAAGGAAATGTATTATATGCAGTTTGTTTTGTCTTGATTTTTGGTAATTGCACTCGGAAAGGTATGTGAATTATGGATAAACAGAGAATTGAAAATGCGGTCAGAGAAATTCTTATCGCAATAGGGGAGAACCCCGACAGAGAGGGACTTTTGGAAACTCCGAAAAGAGTTGCAAATATGTATGAGGAGATTTTTGCGGGACTTGAGGCTAACCCCGAACGACACTTGAAAATCTTTAACGAGGGTAACAACGACGAAATGGTAGTGGTACGTGATATTCCGCTTTATTCAATGTGCGAGCACCATTTGTTGCCGTTTGTCGGAAAGGCTCATATTGCATACATTCCCTCGGAGGGTAAGGTTATCGGACTTTCAAAGCTTGCAAGAATTGTAGACGATTACGCAAGGCGTCCGCAAATTCAAGAAAGACTTACCTCACAGGTTGCGGACTTCCTCGAGGAGCATTTGCAGCCAAAGGGCGTAGCGGTTGTTATCGAAGCGGAGCATTTTTGTATGACAATGCGTGGCGCAAGGGCGGCAGGAGCAAAAACCCAGACTTCGGCATTAAGAGGAATGATGAAAAAAGACCCGAGGACAAGAGCAGAGGCTATGTCCTTGCTTTTCGGAGGTAAATAATGGTATATTATTTCAAGGGTAACGGCTTTTCTTTTGAAATTAACAAGAGAACATATATAATGGGCATATTAAACGTTACACCCGACTCGTTTTTTGACGGCGGACAGTGGAACAGCCCCGAAAAGGCGGTCAAACACGCTCTCAAAATGCAAGAGAACGGAGCCGATATAATCGATATAGGCGCACAGTCAACAAGACCCGGAAGCATTCTTTTATCAGAGGACGAAGAGCTTGAAATCATCAAAAAATACATTCCTGCCGTAACCTCTGCTGTTAATGTCCCCGTGTCGGTCGATACATTTTATCCGAGGGTTGCGGAATACTGCCTTGAAAACGGAGCGAAAATCATCAATGACGTAAGCTCAAAAATGGATAGGGAAATGGCGCTTGTCGTTAAAAAGCACAATGCAGGCTGGATTGTAATGCACACCGGAAACGCTTCGGCATCTCAAGAGGCTGACTATTCAAAATGCGGCGGTGTTGTAAATGATGTGCTTGCATTTTTCGATAAGGCGGAGAAGATTGCGGCGGAATACGCTATAAGCCGTGAAAATATCTGCTTTGATATGGGCTTCGGCTTCGGCAAATCTCATAATGATAATTTGGAACTTTTAAGAAATATAAATAAACTTAAATCACCCGAAAGAGCGTTGTTGACAGCACTTTCTTGTAAACGCCTTGTCAAAAATGAAACGGGTGCAGACGGGTACGACAGAGTGTTCGGAACACTTGCCGCAGATACGCTTGCAATATCAGGCGGAACAGACTTTATCCGTGTTCATCACGTGAAAGAGGCTTGCCTTGCGGCAAAAATGACAGATGCGGTGGTAAGATAATATGGATAAGATTAAAATTCAGGGCTTGAAGCTCTACGCATATCACGGTGTAAATCCTGAGGAAAAGGTTGACGGTCAGGAGTTTATCCTCGACATAAAAGCCTATCTTCCACTCGATTTGCCTTGCGTGAGCGATAACGTTGACGACACCGTAAGCTATGCGAAAATTATAAAGACAGCAAGACGGGTTTTCTTGGCTGAAAAGTACGATTTGCTCGAAAAGGCGGCGCAGGTTGTTGCCGACGCAATACTTTCGGAATTTTCTAAAATCGAAAAGGTCAAGGTTGAGGTTAAAAAGCCTTTCGCACCGATAAAAGCGGATTTTGATTATGTTTCGGTTGAAATTACAAGGAGCAGAAAATGAAGGCTGTACTCGGAATAGGAACAAATATCGGCAACAGACTTGAGAATATCGAAAACGTTTATTCCTCATTGTCGCTTTTGCCGAACACGAAAATTATAAAAGAATCCTCTGTTTACGAAACCGAGCCGTGGGGTTATGAGCAGCAGGACAGGTTCTTGAACTGTGCTGTTCTCATTGAAACCGAGCTTTCGCCGAATGCCTTGCTCGGTGCGTGTCTCGGAATTGAGGCGGCTCTCGGCAGGGTGCGTAAATTCAAAAACGGACCGAGGATAATCGACGTTGACGTGCTTTTGTTGGAAAATATCGAGCTTTCAACAGACGAGCTGACAGTTCCACACAAATTCATCAGGCAAAGAGATTTCGTGCTTGTGCCTTTGCATGATTTAGCACCCGAAAACAATATCTTCGGTTATGATTTCGACAAGGAATATAGCGAAACCGATAAAACAAAACTGATAAAAATATAAAACTGCAAAAAGCTACCCCACTATGATTACATAGTGGGGAATTGTTATATTATAACCTTTAATTTTTCGTTTTCCGAGTGTAATTTGTAATCGGTTATCTTTCCGTTCTTCCACGAAAAATCGATTTTAGCGTTGCCCTTGACTCTAAAGCCCTTGACACTGCCGTCCTTCCATTCGCTCGGAAGAGCAGGGAGAAGATAGATGCTTTCGCCGTCAGACTGAACAAGCATTTCATTTATACCGCTTGCCGCACCGAAGTTTCCGTCGATTTGGAACGGGGGATGTGCGTCAAAGAGGTTCGGATATGTTCCGCCGCCGTCGCCGTAGTTAAAGCCTGATTTTCTTCTTGATTTCACAGGGCTTAACTGCAAATTCAAAAGGTCATAAGCCTTTTGTGCGTTTCTAAGACGAGCGTGGAAGTTGATTTTCCAAGCAAGACTCCAGCCCGTGCCTGCATCGCCTCTGATTTCAAGCGTTTTCTTGCAGGCGTCGAAAAGCTCGGGTGTATCGTTTTTGTTTATAATGCTAAACGGATGTAAGCCGATAAGGTGCGACACATGGCGGTGATGCTTATCACACTCCTTGTATTCGTCGTCCCATTCGAGCAGCTGACCCTTTGAGCCTATCTTGAACGGCTTGATATTTTTAATCTGTTTCTTTAATTTTTCGGTGAAATCGTCGCTTATGCCTACTGCTTCACAGCCTTTGAGATAATTCTCAAAGCAGTCAAGCACGATAGTATCCATTATAGTTGAGCTTTTTGCGACGGAAACAGCCTTTTCATTGCACTTGAAGGTGTTTTCGGGAGAGGTTGCAGGACAAACGGAGAGCTTGCCGTCTCCGACGTCGGTTAAAATATCGGAATAGAATTCGCACGCTTTTTTGAGTATCGGCAAAGCAAAATCCGAAAGGAATTTTCGGTCGCCAGTGTATTCATAGTATTCAAAAAGACTGTGGCAGAGCCAACCCGAGCCGCCTTGCCAATAGCCCCATTGGGCGTCGCCGTGAGTCGGTGCGGTAAAGCCCCAAATATCCGTGTTGTGATGAGCGACAAAGCCGCCTGCGTTGTAATATTCCTTTGCCGTCCTTTCGCCCGTAACGCTTATAAGTTTAATCAGGTCGAAAAGCGGAAGCATAAGCTCCGGCATATCAAAGCAGAGCGTAGGCCAATAGTTCATTTCCGTGTTTATGTTAATCGTGTAATTCGAATTCCACGGCGCACGCAGGTTTTCGCTCCAAATACCTTGAAGATTTGCAGCTCTTGAATTTTCTCTCGAGGAAGCAATCGTAAGATACTTTGCGAAATTCCAAAACAGATCATAAAGTCCGAGGTCGGTTTTATCGGTTTTGAAAGAGATAAGTCTCTCGTTTGTCGGAAGTGATGAATTTTGATTGTTATTATTGAGTGTAAAGGCTGTTCTTGAATAATACTTTGAATAATCGGCAATATGCTCTTTCTTTAACGCCTCAAAGCCCTTTTGAACAGCGGAATTTACAGCGTTTGTGCAACTGCTCTTATAGTCGATATCGCTTTTTGACGCAGGGGTAAGACCGTCTTTGAAATTAGTCTTTGTGCAAAGGAAAACCGTTGCTTGCGTGCTTCCCTTTACCTTGATTTTGTCGCTTGAGGAAGCTACCGTGCCGTTTGAAATTACCTTGATTACAGTCCTAAAGGAAACTCCCTGTTCCTCCGGTCTTTCCGAATATGTAAGCTCTGCGCAAGGATATTTTGATAATTTTGAGCCCGAGTCGCTCGCACAAATTCCGTCAAGCGTAATTGTATCGTTTTCATAAGTAACGGCGCTTCTCAATTTGCTTTTGAAATTAACGGAAAAATCAATGCCCTTTGATGAACTTATTTTATACACAAGCACATCTGAGGGATTTGAAATAAACGCTTCCTTTGTAATTTTTACACCGCTTTTTTCATATTCACAGTCAAGAACGGCATTTTCAAGGTTGAGCGTTCTTTTGTAATTTTTCGCACTCGAAAAAGAAAAAGGATGCTCGATATAAAGGTCGCCGAGCGGGAGATAAGCCTGTGTCCAGCAAGCCAAAAAGTTTTCGGTGAGCTCCTTTTGAGCCGAAACGAAATCATTTTTAAGCGCTAAAGACTGAGCCTTTTTGTAAGACTCGTATGCACCGTCTTTTTCAATATATCTCGGGCAACCCGTCCAAAGAGTGTCGTGATTTAAGGCGATGCGGTCGGTTTTATCCGAGCAGAAAAACATACCTCCGAGAAAGCCGTTTCCCATCGGCATTGCGTCCGTCCAATATTTTGCAGGGGAGTTAAACCATACAGCGTTATTCATATCGCACCTCTTTACTTTAATGAATTTATTATATAATATCCTAATTGAAAGGTCAATCTTATATCAGGTTGAGTATTGAATTTATCGACAAAATATGATATATTTATAAAGTTATTTTATTGATTGGGGATATTCGTTTGCAATATGTAGTAATGGACCTCGAATGGAACACGGCATACTGTAAGAAATACGACTGTTTTTTTAACGAAATAATCGAAATCGGCGCAGTAAAGCTTGATGAAAATTTTAATATTAAAGACTCTGTCTCTGTTATCGTAAAGCCTCAAATCGGCAAGAAGTTAAGAGGTCGAGTTAAAGATTTAACCCATATTACAAATGAGGATATTTCCTTGGGCATTTCTTTCGAAGAAGCGGTTAAAGGTTTTTCTGAATGGTTAGGCGATGAGGAAAGTACTTTTTTAACTTGGGGGGACGGCGATATACGGGTTTTCTCAAAGAACTATGAGTATTTTTTCAACATTGAAGCTTTGCCGTTTATTGATAATTACGCAGATGCTCAAAAATACTGTCAGTCATTTATTGACTCTCCAAGCGGTCAGCAGATAGGACTTGCGTCGGCTTGTGAAAAGCTGGGCGTAAATCCCGAGGATTTTTCGCACCACCGTGCGCTTGATGACAGTTTAATGACCGTTGAGTGTATAAAAAAAGTTTATGACAGCACTAAACTTCAAAAATACATAAGAAAATGCGATACGGTATTTTATAAAAAGCTTTCCTTTAAGCCTTATGTCATCAAGGATTTGAATGACCCCGACATTGACAGGTCAAAGCTCAAATGTGTTTGCGATACTTGCGGCGGTAAGGTTGTAAAAAAGAAAAAGTGGAGTTTTGTAAACAACTCTTTCAGAGCGGAATTTTATTGCCCGAGCTGTGACAAAAATTTCAGAGTAAGCGTTAGATATAAGAGATATTTTGACAGGGTAGAGGCAAAGAAAACCTTTTCCGATATAGCTCAAAAGGATAGACACAGAGCAAAACAAAAAGAGCAGAACAAAGGCACAAGTCCCATAAGGAAGTAATTCCTATGTAAATTACGGTGCAACTCCGAAAAGGGGGTGCACCGTTTCTTTTTATGTTATGCTGCAAAGCGGTAGTCCTGCGGGTTTTGCCGGATTTCCTTCATCATAGCGAGGATTTCCTGTTCGGTAGGAATGTCTGTCATCCCCATATTATAAATCTTCCAATACTGCGGCAATATCGCTGTTGATACAAACAGATTGCTTTTCGATTTCCTGCGGACAAAACGCCTCGCCGTAATTGATACAAGCGTAAGTGGCATTCGGGTTTTTAGCTGTCATCTGCCAGAAAGGATATTTAATAATAACCGGGGTGTTTGCGCCTACGCCGAGTTCCAGAAACAGAATATGCAAGTTCTCGTGACGGCGGATAAAATCCTCATAACGATTCGCCGCCGCATACCACCCATCGTCTTGGACAAAGCTGTCATCACAGCGTAAATTCATCGTCATAGGTTTTCCGCAAACAGGGCATTTCGGAATCAATTCTGACGGAACCTTCATATCCTTTTGCTCGGCAATCATTTTGCGCACAATTTCTTCATTGTCGTATGTCTTTTGGTGGCAAGGGGCAGAGCATTGCCACAAGCCGTAATCTCCCTGCGTATAGAAAAGCCTTTTCTTATCAAAGCCTGCAAGCTGAAATTGATGGTCTACATTAGTTGTAATTACAAAGTAGTCTTTATCTTTTACAAGCTCCAACAAATCAGAATATGGTTTTCCAACAGACACATCATAACGGTTGATATAGATATGCCTTGACCACCACGCCCAATATTCTTCTAAGGTCTGATAAGGATAAAATCCCCCGTAATACATATCGGTAATACCGTACTTCTTACGAAAATCCGCAAAATATTTTTCAAAGCGTTCACCCGAATAAGCAAGCCCCGCAGATGTTGACATTCCGGCTCCTGCGCCGATAACAACAGCGTCAGCATTTTTAAGTTCCTTTTTAAGTCTGATTATATTATCCGAGTAAGTCCCTGTAGATTTCGTAATCGACTGTCTTAAAAACATTGAATATCACCTCAATTTCGCTGTGATTCTTGTATTCCCGTACCGTTTCTACGGCTATTTCTGCTGCTTTATCGTTTGGAAAATGAAACTCTCCCGTGGATATACAGCAAAATGCAATATTTTTTAAGCCGTTTTGTTCTGCTAATTCCAAACAGGAACGATAGCACGATTTTAACAGCTCACAATCTCTGCTCGTAAGTTTGCCTGAGATAATCGGTCCGACTGTATGCAAAACATACTTGCAGGGAAGATTAAATGCAGGCGTAATTTTTGCTCTGCCTGTCTGTTCTTCACAGCCTTGTTTTTGCATTAGTTCAGCGCAGGCGGCACGAAGTTCCACACCTGCGTATGTGTGAATTGCATTATCAATACAGCCGTGGTTAGGACAAAAACAACCGAGCATTTGACTGTTAGCGGCGTTTACGATACCGTCGCACTTAAGCGTGGTAATGTCGCCCTGCCATAGATATATTCCCTGTTGAAGCGGCTGCAATTCCTCAACACTTGTAATTCCTTTTTGCTGTAATTCTTCCTGTAAATAGGTATTCTGTATCGTCAAAAATTCATCACTTGCCGACATAGGCGTACGAATATTAAAAAGCGAACGAAGCAGAACTTTTTGTTCCTGCTCACTCGACGGAATTTCAATTTTAGAATACTGCGGTTGCTCTTTTAAGAGAGCCGTTATTAAATACTTTCTTCTTTCGGTTTGTGTCATTTCTTATCCTTTCCGCATAACTGCTTTTTTCGGACAGGCAGTCAAGCAGTTGCCGCAATGCAGACAATTTTCCTGTTTTATAACAGCAGGTGTAACGGTAAAATCAATACAGTTTTGCGGACAGACCGATTTACATACTTTACAGCCCGTACATTTGCCCGTGATTTCATATCCTTGCATTTCCTTTTCCCTGTTTCCAACGGTAAATGAAATTCGTTCAATCGGTTTCTTTGAAAGGTCAAACCATTCACCGTTTCCCTCGTAAAGCTGAAAAACAGTGAGAGCCTGCCTGGATTCTTTAGTCGGATAAATTTCATTCATATACGGATTTTTTGTAAAAAGTCTTTGCAGAGGTGCATTTCCGATTTCCTGTACCTTACCGCGAACAGATACCGCTACACAAGACAGCGTATCGTTACCTTTCATTCCTGTTAATGCAGCATATCCGTTTTTCTTTAAGCGGTCATAAAATCCTTTTCCTTTGGCTGTCAGGAAGTATAATCCTTTTTCGTCACTATCCATTATGTCAATCGCACAGGTAACGGGTAGACCATTATCATCAACGGTCGCCATAATGACCGAATGTATGGTCTGTTCTATAAATTTTAAAATTTCGTTTGTGTTCACTTTCACACACCTCCGTATTTAAGTGGAACGGGGCTGCCGTACTGACAGCCCCGTCACTATATTAAGCGAAGAAAAATCCTGCCGTCATATCGAGATAGTTCTGACCGCTGTATGCAGGGTACTGCTTCTGTACTTCTGCCTTGAAGCTGTCGGAATCCGCACAATTCGACGCAATCGTTTTCAAATTTTTAAGATAGTCGATTTTGGTCTGTGCGTCCTTCAAATCCTCCGGCGTATAGTGCGAGGTCAGAATCAAATCGTAACCCTTTTTGATATAGCTGCTCAGTTCTGCGATGATTCCGTCAGCGTGACCTGCACCTGCAACAATGGAATGGCAGTCGTGTCCGAGCATATGAGTGTAAACAGCGTTGATTTCGGGAATCTCAATATCAAATGCTTCTGAGGTCTGCTTGATTATGAAATCAATGCCGCCGATTGTTACCTTGCCCTCTCCAATAACATTTGTGATTTTGTGAATAGAACTGTCGAAGCTCTCTCCAAAAGCGTTTGCAAACTTATCTACCAGTGCTTTTCCGCCGCCGTTTGCCGAGTATTCTACGGCATTTTGCGTTGCATATTTCGGAACTTCCGGCAGGAAAGTAGCACCTGCACCGTGGTAAGCAATGAGCATACCTTCAACCTCAACATTATTCAAGTATTCTGCAAGCTCTCTGTTGTTGTCAAAGAAGCAAGGAGATTCAATGATAACGGCTCTGCCGTTTTTCTCAACAACGAAAACTTCATCATCAATGAAATCGTTAGTTTTGTATGCGTGCAGCTTAATGCTGCCGAAATCGTAAACATTCATCTCGCCCTTTGCGAGTTTTACAGTTGTAAATGTGTTCTTATTCATAATGATAGCCTCCAAATTTTTATTATAGGTTGTTTTGCTTCGAGCTTCGCAGCGGCCGTTCTCCGTAGCTCTTGACTATATTATACGAGCATCTATTTCAACCGTAAAGTACGCACAATATTGTGGTGTAGTTACCAACAGGTAACAATTAGACGGTTACAAAAAGGAAACAATTGCGTAGTTTAGGGGATTTTCGGCGATTCTGTATGTCAAAAAAATTTCTAAAGAATTTTTTTGCAGTTGATTTCTAACCGAAGCCTTGATTATTTTGAGGTTGTATGGTATAATTTGATGTAAAGTATCTAAAAGAAACTATAAGGAGGTGAGCAAGTGAGTACACAAAAAACGGTAAAGGAATTGCCTGCTTGTCCTGTGGAAACAACATTGACTTTAATCGGCGATAAATGGAAAGTTTTGATTTTGCGTGACCTGCTTACAGGAACAAAAAGATTTGGAGAATTAAAAAAATCAATCGGCAATGTATCGCAAAAGGTTTTGACTGCACAACTGAGAGCAATGGAGGAAAGCGGATTATTGACCCGTACTGTCTATGCCGAAGTACCTCCGAGAGTGGAATATACCTTGACAGAGCTTGGCGTAAGTCTGAAACCGATTCTTGATTCTATGTGGAATTGGGGCGAGGGATACAAGGCTTCACTAAAATAGAAACAGCAGGTATCCAATCTGGGGCAGTTCAAAACAAGAAGTCTAATTTTTTATTTGCTTATTAAAATACCTTTCTTCATACTGATTCGGTGATACATAATTGAAAAACTTTCTTTTGAAGAGTTAATCCATTCGTATATTGTACTTCGACTAACTCCGGTATCTTTATGAATTGTAGTGGCACTGTCTCCGGCAATGTAACGATTTACCACGTTTCTTTTGAATTCTTCATTGTAATACATAGTTTTGTATTACCTCCTTAAAAATATATTTTTTCTTTTATGCTTCCAAGTCAGCCGTATTGAGAGGTTCGAATTCTTGACCGAAAAAGAAAAAGAGACTTAGATTTCACATTTTACTGTGAAACCTAAGCCTCTATGTTATCATTTAGTCCTTAAAAATCAAATGAATCGGCAATCAATCGATTTATGATGGCAGAGAATTCAAAAGTGAATTCTAACATTGGTTAATTCTATTTTCAAATTTAATAAGCAACGCAAATGATTAATCTTTGTTCTTCTGCCTGAACGAATATAACAATATATTTCGTGAAACATTGCATAAAAAGCAACCTTTAAGTCACAGTTTTTTGATGTTGGATATTTTGATTTATACATTTCATAAAGACCAAAAGCATTTCCGGTTAAGCTTTTTAATTGAAACAAATCATATTCCCTATCTGCCCATTTGCTTTCAAGCGGATCGATTATTGCAATAGGATTAAGTTTATCATCTGCCAGTATATTCATTACATTAAGATCACCGTGTATTAATGAGGCATGTTCAACTTTTTCGCTGAAAATATAATCAAAATTATCCCAAGCTAATTCCATCACTTTCAAAAAGTACGATTCTAATTCTCCGCTATCAACCATATTACGAGCTGTTTGCAGAATATCAAACGCAAACGGCTTATAATAATCTAACCATTCGTCATAATTCGCATTTTGAACAAGACCGAACTTGTCATTAGTTTTAGAGTGCCAAGCATACATTGCCGATGTAATTTTATCAGCAAATGCACGCTTTTTTGCTTTTGATAAAAACAATTTTGAAAAATCAGTAAAACAATCTTTTCCTTTGACATACTCCATACAAATATAGTCAATAGAAACTGTATCGTCTTTCAAATATGTAAAGTATACTTTGGGTATTTGTATTAAACTATCTTTTGCTAACAGATTTAGTTCAAATGCTTCTCGCTCACACATATTATCACATCGGCAAGCTTTCATCACAACAGTATAAGGCGGTCTGTCAATATCAACCTTATAGACATACCCAAACGAGCCGCCGCCAAGATATTGAACTTTGTTGACATTACAGCAAAGCTCTTTTTTTACAACAAAAACAGCACATTTTTTTGCTTCGTCAATAGTTATAGAATTAGTTTTAATTCGTTCCATACTTCAAAATTCTAAATGCGTTTGAGTATAAAAATTTACAGGAAGCAACGTTTCTCCACCAGCCAAAATGGCAGGGAGTGTATCGGTAATACTTTTCCGTCTCTTGAATTAACGCCAAATAACCCAAGCCCAAAGCAAACCTAATCATTTCCTCTTTTGTGCCGTTAACCTCAATTTTTGCTATCTCATTATATGCCATTAAAGAAGTGGTTTTTTTATTCAGCATTTTTTCAAATTCAAGATTTACAAAATCAAAAATTGAATCGCCCCATACAGTTCGCTCAGGGTCAATAACTATCAATTCCAATTTATCATTCTTCCTCGTACAAAGAATGTTACCGTACCACATATCCAAATTAACCATTGAGCAAGTTACGGGCTCCAATATATCCTTGTATTCATCTATATATTTAAGCAGCTTTTCGCCCCGTTTGGTTTTTCTGCCTACTCTTTCGGTGTCGTGAATTAGATTTAGTGTCATACTACGCAATGCAAGATGCCAATTATCATATAATTGATTTTGAATATAACCGAATTTATTGTTTTGCACCTTGTGAAATTTTGCAATAATTCTTGCGATTTCTTCCTTGCACCAAAGTTTTTCTTCCTTTGTTAATTTGGCATTATTCAGCTGTTCGCCTTCCATTCTTTCCATTATGAAATAGTCGGACGGAAAAACAGTGTGAGAAAAATCCTTATAATACACATACGGCACCTTAACATTTGTATGTGCTCTGATTTGCGCATACCAAAAAACCTCTCCACGCATCATATCCTGCTCATAGGTCAGTATTCCTGTTTTGTCAAGCGGAGAAACTTTTAATACATAATTACCCATATCGGTCACAACATCATGAACGGCATTATATTCTCCGTCGCCGAGTTTGTCAAAGGATATAACTTCGCCAAGACAAGCGGAGCTAAACATATCTTGTACTTGTGCTTTTGTTAATTCCGGCTTTGTTCTGCTAATCATATTAGCACCTCCCACTTTTACAATATCATCATATCGATACGCACTCTCAAAATATATAATATTTCTTATATTTATATAATATTACCGTTGAATAATAGATTGAAATATGATATTTTTAATATGGTGATTAAAATGAGTAAATACAAAATTAATATTCTCGACGAGAGCCATATTTTTAATGAAAGAGAAAACGGAATTATTCATACTCCTTATGAGTTGGAAACTGCATTTTTATCGGGAATTAAAAAGGGCAGTCGTACCGATGTTAAAATGATGATTAACAATATGATTGACAGTGGCATAAACATCGGCAAAATGTCGAATGACAGCTTGAGACAGATTAAATATTGGGCTGTATCATTGTTTGCACTGATTACCCGTTCGGCAATCCGAGGCGGACTTGACGAAACTACTGCTTACAATTTTTCCGATAACTGTATAATGCATATTGATAAAATGTCAAATGCTGATGATATTGTCGATTTCATTATTCAAAAATGCATTACCGTGACCGATATGGTAGCCGAAAGCAGAGAGAATAGCGTTTACTCTCAACCTATTAGAAAATGCCTGCACTACATCCATACTCATCTTCACGAAAGATTGGACGTTGCAACCCTATCAAAAGAATGTGGATTATCCGAAGATTACTTATCATATTTATTCAAGAAGAACATAGGAATCAACCTGTCAAAATATATTAAAACACAAAAACTGCAAGCCTCAAAGGAAATGTTAAAGGAAAACTATTCCGTATCTGATATCGCATATTATCTCGGCTTTTGCTCGGAGAGTTATTTCATATTCTGCTTCAAAAAAGAATTTGGTAAAACCCCTAAGCAACTGAGAAATAATATTGCCTCATAGCAACGTAAAAAACACTTTGAATAATAAGAAAATAAAAACTAATAAAAACGGTGCTGTAAAAAAACAGCATAAAGAAAAGCCGAGATTCACGAATCAGTGAGTCTCGGCGATTTTTTGTATAGATTGTCTTTAATTCCTTTGCAAAGGCTTTCATATCCTTGTTTGCGACATATTTGAGAGTATTCCTCACCATATGTACAATACAACGCTGCTGCTCTGTTTTTGGAAATGCGGTAGAGATTGCATCCTTGATTCCTGTTAGTCCATCTGAGCAGAGAATGAGAATATCCTGAACTCCACAAAATAGCATGAAACAGCACCACTGATCTTTTGAGGGTTTATTATAGTTGTATA